>JAZLLP010000026.1:0-115632 GCA_045598225.1 Acutalibacteraceae bacterium
CGGCACTTTTCAGCCCTTACATCCGACTTCTTTCAGACTCCTCCTCACGAAGGACGCCCTTGTCTTCGTCTAACAGTTCCTACTGCCAAGCCTGTAGCGGACTTTCACCGCCAAGTAAATATGCGTGCCGAGCACACAAAATAAAACGCTTCCCTGACGGTACAACCGAAAAAGGAAGCGTTATTTTTTTCAACTGAAAACCAACAACTGACACCCGGCAACCGGCAACTGACAATCAAACTTAAAGGTCTTAAGTTGTTTACGGTTTGTATTTTATCGTAAATGCGTTTTTGTAATGAACCTGCGATTTGCGCAAACGAAAATGAAAAAAATATAATAAAAAAACTAATTTAGGTTGAAAAGCGAATAAATATATGTTATTATAAACGCGAACAAATGTTCAGTAGACATATTAACAGGAGATATAAATGTTCTGATTAGTAAAAGCAACATTGGAAGCATCGGCAAAAGGAGAATATTTATGAAAATAATCGAATTGGATTTTACCGGTTGCAAATACTATTATGAAATTCACGAGCGAATCCGTCGGGCGTTTGATTTCCCCGATTGGTATGGTAAAAATTGGGATGCGTTTTGGGATTTATTATGGAGTGAATGTGATGCAGATAAAGTTGTAATAAAAGGAGAAAAGTCATTACCGAAAGAATTTGACGATTCAATAAAAGCAATGCATATAATATTAGACAGAAATATTTTGTTTAGAAAAGAGAACTGTTTAAATGATTTTTCTTATGAAATAATTGACTAAAGTCATATATATATTTTAAAAGCAAAGAGAAGCACACTATTATTAAACCTATCCGCACCGTTACTTTGGAAACGATACGGATAAATTTGTTTTTTGTAACCTTAAGCCCGACAACTGACACCCGGCAACTGACAACTGAAAACTAATATCCGACAATCGTAAAAAAACTGTTAAAGATTTCGCAAATTATTGAAAAAAACAAAATAATATGATAATATTTGTATGCTGATATGTATATATGTGTACATTATAATACATTTGATTGATAAAAAAGTGTTTTAATGCTTTTTTCAGTACTATTAAAGGAGCAAACATAATGAGAATGAGAAAACAGCCACTCGGAGATAAAAACATTTGCGGCGAACGTGTCGAAGCAAGAAGAAAAGAAATAGGAATGAAGCAGAAAGACCTCCTCACACAACTCCAGATACGCGGCGTTGACCTCAATGCTTCAGGTCTTTCAAAACTTGAAGGACAACTCCGTTCCGTTTGCGACACAGAACTCATTGCCCTTTCCGAAGTTCTTGACGTTTCAGTAAACCGGCTTCTGGGATTGGAATAATTTATACATACCTTTTCAAATAATAATATATAAACAGCAGGATTTCAAAACACGAAATCCTGCATTTTCTTTTTTATATATTTATTTTCATAGTTTCACGCTAACTGCCTGAACTCATACCCCTGTTCACGAGCCCAGTCAATAATATCCGCAAGTGCATCTGCGTTATCCTGCGAAACGGCGTGCAAAAGAAGAATACACCCCGGATGAAGTCTTGATGTTACCGTTTCAAAGGAGTAAGTTTTTCCCCGTCTGACGCTTGTGTCCCAATCTGCATAAGAACTTGACCAGAACACACTTTCGTAACCTACCGACTGAACAAGTTCAAGTGAACAGTCCGAGCACGCACCCTCGGGGAAACGGAAGAACGGTGACGAATACCCGAATTTTGTTCTCAAAAAATTGTCAACGTCTTCAATTTCCTTTGCCATTTGCGTTCTTGTTATTTTTGAAAAATTCGCATGAGTGTGAGAATGGTTGCCGACCGTGTGACCGTCATTTATCATTCTTGCGGCAATTTCGGACGCTGTTTCAAGGTAGTCAAGCGTAACGAAAAATGCGGCAGGCACTTTCTTTTCTTCAAGCGTATCAAGAATCTGTGTTGTTACGCCGTTTTCGTAACCGCAATCAAACGTCAGGTAAATCACTTTTTCGCCGGATGTATCAAGACACATTCCTCCGAACTTTTCATATTTTTTCTGATTTTCAACAGATATTGTATGCGGTACGCCGTCTTTTGAAACGCCGTAACTGTGTTCAAACGTTGCTGTTGAAAGTCCCCTTTTGTTGTCCGGGTCAGTCGCTTTAAAAGTGATTTCCGGCAAAGGCTCAAGTCCCGTGTAGGTTTTGTACGTACCGGTTCTTTTGCCGTATATTGCTTTTTGGTTTAATTCAACCTTATTGACTTTACCGCCTGTTTTCGACTTTTCATTTTTTGTAACGTCATTTTCTTTTGTTTTCGGTGCGGTTTGCGAAACTGCGGCGGTGTTTTCATTTGCACTTACCGTTGTATTCCCCGTTTTGTTATTCGCACCGCAAGAGCAAAGCATAACACAGGAAACAACCGTAATAATAAACAGTATTTTCTTCATTTTTTCAACTTCTTACAGTTTAATGTTATCCATAATGTTATCAAGTGCTTTTGCGGACTTTTTAACAATTTTTTTCATTTTTCTTTTCGGACTTTTCATTTTTGAAATACCCATTGCAACTGCGGCAGTCATACCGACACCTATTGCGGCATAGCCTACATATTTTGCATTTGAGTTCATCATTTTATTAAGCATATTTTTCACTCCTATAAATTTTTTATTATTTTAACCTTTTTTTATAAATCTACTCTTTTTTTATAAATAGTCGCTTAAAGATTGAAAATAATAAAAAAAAGTGATAATATATTAAAAAATTTTTAAATGGACCTGATAATAATGAAAAATCAAAAAAGACTTGTTGCAATTAACGATATTTCCGGTTTCGGCAAATGTTCACTTACCGTTGCGTTGCCGATTATTTCCGCCGCAGGCATAGAAACCGTTTGTATGCCGACAGCCGTTCTGTCAACGCATACAGGCGGATTTACGGGATTCACTTACCGTGACCTCACGGAAGATATGCCGAAAATAACGGAGCATTGGAAATCAATTTCACTTGAGCCGGATGCAATTTACAGCGGTTTTCTCGGCTCATTTGACCAGATTGATATGGTAAAAGATTTTGTTAAAAAATTCAAAACCGAAAAAAATCTGTTTATTGCCGACCCCTGCATGGCAGACCACGGCAAAATGTACACATTGTTTGATGAAAAATTTGCCTCTGCAATGGCTTCACTTTGTTTTCAGGCTGACATAGTTCTGCCTAATATAACCGAGGCGTGTTTTATGACAAACAGAACGGGAACGGTTGACCCCGACAATATGCAGACAGAAGCGGAAATTACCGAACTTCTCAAAGCACTTATTGATATGGGTGCAAAAAATGCAGTTCTTACTGGCGTTTCATTTGAAGAAAACAAACTCGGTGCCGCCTGTATGGGAAATGACGGAGTTGCAAAATATTATTTCAGCGAACGTCTTCCCGGTGCATATCACGGCACGGGCGATGTTTTCGCAAGTTCTTTCTGCGGCGCTGTTATGAACGGATTTGACATATACAACTCAATGCGTATTGCCGTTGAATACGTATGCGACTGCATAAAACGCACACAGTCAATGGACAATCCCATAACTTACGGCGTTGACTTTGAACGGGGAATCCCGTTTTATCTCAGGGAGTTGGGAAAAGTATGAGTGAACTGAACATCGTTCTCGTTGAGCCCGAAATACCGCAGAATACGGGAAACATCGCAAGAACCTGCGCCGCAACAGGTGCACGGCTTCACATTGTTAAACCTATGGGTTTTACCATTGATGACAAAAAATTAAAACGTGCCGGTCTTGATTACTGGTATCTTTTAGACCTCACATATTATGAAAATCTTGACGATTTTTTTAAAAAGAACAAAGACGGAAAATTCTTTTTCTTCACAACAAAAGCACGCAAGACACATTCCGATGTAAATTACCCCGACAAAGCGTATCTCGTTTTCGGAAAAGAAACAAAAGGACTTCCCGAAGAACTTCTTTTAAAACATCCCGACGACTGTGTAAGAATACCTATGATTGATGACGCACGGAGTTTAAATCTTTCAAACTCTGTTGCAATAGGCGTTTATGAAGCGCTGCGCCAGCAGGGCTACCCTGCTTTGCAGAACAAAGGGCAGTTACATAATTACCGTTGGGAAGATCTATTATAACTAAAAACAGGCTCTCTTGTAATTGAACAAGAGAGTCTGAATTTTTTGTTTTTATTTACTTATTTCTCGTTTTCACGAATCCATTGTACCATATCGGTAACGGACTGTTTAACGCTCATGGGATTGTAGCCGAGTTCGTTTCTCGCTTTATCAATTGAGAAATTGCAGTTTGAAACAAGTTTTCTTATGGAGTAACGTGTGAAAAGCGGAGTTTTTTTCGCCGCTTTGTAGTAAACTTCCGCAAGCGGAGCAACTAATTTTGCAAAACCGTATGTAAGCGGTATTTTGGGTGCTTTTTTGCCACACGCCTCCGAAGTAACTTTAATGAAATCACCAACAGAAATAGGCTCTGCCGCACAAAGAATATAGCATTCGCCTTTTCCACCTTTTTCGGCAGCCATGTGCATACCGTGTGCAACGTCACGAATGTCAACAAAATTGTATGCACCGAAATTCATTGTAACGGGGAAAAATCCGTTTAAAACCATACGAACCATTTCACCGACGTTTGATACTTTGAAATCATAAGGACCGATGCATGCACCGGGATGTGTAATAACCGCATCAATTTTACCCGCCTTAACTTCATCAAGAACAAACTGTGTTGCAGTCGCCTTTGTTTTAGCGTATGTTCCGTCAAGTTCGTCAGGCTCAAAGTGGTCAAGTTCACGCATTACCTGATTGTCGGGAAGCGGTTTGAATGCATCAACGGATGAAGCATATACAAGACGCCTTACGCCGCATTTTTCACACGCTTCAACAACGTTTTTAGTTCCGCCTACGTTAACATTCCAGATTATATCTTCCTGATCGGCATTGATGTCAATAATACCTGCAAGGTGGTAAACGACATCTACGCCCTCAAACGCTTTAATAAGCGCATCAAGATCTGTAACGTCACCGTAAACTTTTTCACATTCAATTCCGTCAAACTGTTTACTGTCTTTTCTTATAAGTATGCGGACCTTTTCGCCTGCGTCAACAAGTTCTTTTAACAAAGCATAACCTATGTGCCCTGTTGCACCTGTTACAAGACTTATTTTATCACTCATATCTTTACCTCTTAATTTAATCACGGGGACTGTTTACACAGCCCCCTTTTTAAGCATAAACTTTTTTGCAGTGAAAATCTTTAAACATTCTCACACATTTTGCAATATTACAAATATTTATATACTTTCCTCTTTTTCAAGATTGCGAAGCATTACGCAAACAATCCTACCTCTTTTGCAAGATTGCGCATAATGCGAAGTTTACGAGACCGAAGCATACTGAAGGTATGTGAGTTCGTCGAGTAAACACAGCAGGATGCGTAATATGGCAAAAGACACACGAGTTGGTCGAGTAAACACAGCGGTGTATGCGTAATATCGCAAAAGACACACGAGTTGGTTGAGTAAACACAGCGGTGTATGCGTAATATCGCAAAAGACATATTATTCGCCTTTCATACCGAGAAGTTCAACCTTACCTTCGTATGAAGCAACGCTGACTTTGATAGAATCAAATATAGCGGCTTTAATGTCATCATCCGTAACACCGAGTTCTTTGCAGTAACGGTCGGGTATGAAAAGGTTAATATCCATAATATCGGGAAGTCCCATCGGGTCAATACCGCTGTCAACGTTTCTTGCTTTGTAGTCTTTAACAACGCCGCCGAGACCTAATTTCATCATCCACGGAGGAATGCTGACGATTTTTCTGTCAGCGCCCATACCGCGTGCATCATAAACTATTTTAAGGAATTCTTTCCATGTCATATTATACATACCGATAGGCCATGCTTTTGCACCTGTGCTCTTTTCGGCAGCGCCTACAATTGTTTCACCGACCTGGCGAACAGTGAGCATTGCAGTACCTCCGCCGGGATAAAGCGTGCAGGGAAGTTTGTCCATTCTCTTAATCTGTTCAATAAGAATTACCCAAACGGGTTTTCTGCCGGGCTGTGTACCGAAAATGTAGGGAAGTTCAAGAACGGCAACATCAAAATTCTCGTCAGCAAATGAGAATGCAACGTTTTCCTGGTCGATACGACTTCTTATATACTGGTGTTTTTCATAGAGTTTAAGGTCGGGGCGTTCTTTTGCAAGGTATGAGAAATATGAGCCGAGAACAACCGCTTTTTTAACTCCTACTTCCTTAGCAATGGGAAGAATTCTTTTTATGGGAGCAATGTTGAATTTGTAATAAGCATTATAAACCGGTGCGGGGAATTCTGCTCTTTCGTCAACGCCTGCGGCATAAACGAAGCAGTCAAAACCTCTGAGCATTTCACGAAGTTCATCATCGGTCTTGTCGTTGATATTGCAGAATTCAAGTTTCATTTCTTCGGGAATAGGTGCGCCCTGCGGAAGAGGCGGAAGAGCAACGCTCGTAACTTCGTGACCTCTTTCAATGAAAATACGTGCGGCTTCACAGCCTAAAAGACCTGTACCGCCAATCATAAATACCTTCATATATAGTCCCTCCTGTTATTTCTCACCGAATTCGTCGAAAATGCTTCTGCCGTAAACGTTGTGTTCGTCCGGATCGTGAAGCGGAGCCCAAACCTGATTAAAGAACGGGTTCTTCTTTGCGACTTCATCGTAATTCCATTTAACTTCTTTATCGCTGTTCATATCTTCCGGATCCCACGGAAGCGGTGAACATTCGGGGCACCAGTGACCGCCGCGAAGAGCAAGGTTGGGAGTCATTTCAAACTTGTGACCCAATGCACATTCCCAATGTTTCTTTGTATAAATATCGCCTGCTTCGTATTTTTCTTCAAGGAATTTGCCGCCGCGGAATTCAGCCGCTTTCTGCATATCAGCCTTGTCAAGATTTTCTACGCCTTTTTCCTCGTCATAACCGTGGTCAAGAAGAGAAACTTCCTCGGTAGGTCTTTCAACTTTAAAATCTTTCCACGAGCCTATTGAATCCCAGTTTTTCATATTGCCGTAATAAGCCGAAATTCTGTCGGGATGCTGATTTTTTCTCCAGTTGAGAGTACCGAAAACCTCTGTTTCGGCAATTTTTTTCATAAACGGTTTAACAGCGAAACCGAACGGTTTTGCAAGGAATGCAAGTTTGTAATAAAACTCGACCTGGTCACGCATCATCTTGAAATACTTCTTAACGGGTATGTTTGCTCTGAAATGAAGAATTTCTTCAAGTTTATCGGAGTCGGCATACCACTGACCGTGGAAGTTGCGAAGAATAAACCAGTCTGCATTGAAAAGTTTTTTCGGTGAAGGAAGACCGAGAGCACCGAGGAGAAGTTCTTCAAATTCATAGTTTGTAATTCTGTATTCTTTACCGGAGCCTATATTGTAGAATTTTCTCCAGAAATCCTCGGGAACGTCATCACCGCAAACGTTGGCAAGAAGTCTGCCGCTGTCTTCTATAGTCGCCCATTCAAGAACGCCGTTAATCGGAACATGGAACATAATCGGGTCCATATTTTTAAGAATTGCAGGGTAAAGAATACCCGACTGACGGAGTGATACCCAATGTTTAAGACCTGATTCGGCAAGAAGCATTTCGGCATAAGCCTTGCTTATTGCATAATGGTCGTAAATGCTTATTTTAATCGGGTCGCCTGTTCTCGCCCAGTGAATGGGAGGATTGCGGTCACCTGTTTCGGCAACCGTACCTATGTAAACAACTTTAATGTCATCAGCATTTTCCTGTGCTTTGACTGCATTTACAATGTTACGCATTGCAGTTGTATTTGTTTTTATTGTTTTTTTCGGATAATAGTCGGCAGCGGGAGAAACCATACCGCCAACGTGAAGAACATAGTCTGCGCCTGTAACACATTCAAGGACGTCTTCGTAATTTGTAAGGTCGCCCCAAACAAGTTTTACCGACGGATCATTTTCATAATCTTTGAATTTTGCTTTGTTTTTTTCGCTGCCTCTGTTGAGAAGAACAAGGTTAAACTCGTTTTTTCTCGCATAGAGTTCTTTGAAGCCGGCAAAGCCCATATTGCCTGATGAACCTGTTAAAAAAACTGTTTTTTTCTGCATGACTTTTCCCCCATCATTTTTTGATAATAGAATTATAAAATATATGCAACCGTTTTGTCAATAAAATGTGAATTAAAATTCACATATTTTATATTTATTTAGAATCCGGTAACAGAAAATTATTTTTTCTTATCCATATTCTTATAAAACTCCGATGCTTCTCGAACAGAACCGTCAAAGACTATCTTACCTTTTTTCATTACAATGCCGCGTTTGCAGAACTCTTCGGCAACCGCCGCCTGGTGAGTAACAAAAAGAAGCGTGACGTTATCGCTTTCCATAATGCTGTTGACTTTATTGATACACTTATTTTTAAAAGCGGCGTCACCTACGCTCAAAGCCTCGTCAACAATCAGTATTTCGGGTTTAATGTTTACGTTTATGGCAAAACCGAGTCTTGCTCTCATACCGCTTGAATATGTACGTACAGGCTGGTCAATGTAATCCTGCAATTCGGAAAACTCGATTATAGTATCTTCAAGAGCCTTTATTTCGTCATCTTTAAGACCGAGTATATGACCTTTAAGAAAGATATTCTCTCTGCCGGTAAATTCCATATCGAAACCGCTTGTAAGTTCAAGAAGCGCACTTACCCTGCCGTTTACTTTAATTTCGCCCTTGGTGGGGAAAGCAACTTCGGTTACCATTTTCAAAACAGTTGACTTACCCGCTCCGTTTTTGCCGAAAAGCGCAACCGATTCGCCGCGTTTTATTTCAAATGAAATATCGTCAACCGCCTTCATTTTTTTATGGGGTGTTTTTTTTATGAAAACACCTAAAAGCCTTGCTCTGTTACTTGAGTAAAGTTTATAGACTTTAGTAACGTTTTTAAAACTGATTACAACGTCGTTCATTTGATGATTCCTTTCAATAATTACAAAACATCCGGTATTTCTTTACGAAGTTTTCTGTATGCCCATAAAGAAAGAAAAGCAAGAAGTAAATACCAGCAGCAAAAATACACAAGTCTTTTCGGCTGGTCGAAAAACCACGTTTCATTTACGAAACAGTTTCTGAAGCCGTAACTTATAAACGTAACCGGGTTAATCATGAGAAATCTCGTAAGAATTTTGTTGTCTGCAACATTCTCAATATCCCACAGAACACCCGAAAGCCAGAAAACCGCTGTAATAAGCGATTTTATAAGATTTGAAAAATCTTTTCCTATTGCGCTTACAAGACCTGCAAACAGCGACCACGCATTATAAAACAGGAACATCAAAATAATATATACGGGAAGTTGAACAAGGTAAATTGTAGGCTTGTAACCGCAAAGCCAAAAAATAATGATTGCGGCTACAGTCAGCATAATGTTCACAAAAAGTTTTGAAAGGTTAGTAAAAGTCGGTATAGTCATTACGGGATATTTCATTTTAGTAACAAGGTAACTGTATTTTCTTATACATTCCGTACCGCCCGTAAGCATTTCACTCATATAAAACCACGGAATCATACCGGCAATAAGCCATAAAACATACGGGTATTTTCCGACATCTCCGCCTTTTTTAAGGCCTATTTCAATAGCAAACCAATATACGAAAACAGTAACAACCGGTTTAATAACAGCCCACGCCCAGCCGAGTGCCGCACCGTGATATGTTTTTTTCAAATCCGCAACAGAAAGTCTCATAATCTGCGGCAGATTTTCTTTATGTTCTTTAAAATTCAAACCGATTATTCTGAAATAATCTAAAATCACTTTCACTTTTTATTGTCACACAAAACGCATTTCAATGTAAAAAACGAGTGCGTTTTCCTTTCTTTATTTTTCCAATTCTTCACAGATTTTTTCTGCAATTCTTGCAGAGTTTTCGGTATCAGCAGTTTCAACAGTTCTTCGTCTGAACGATTCGAGCGCACTTTCGTCATACTCGCATTTTTCGATTTTTTTGTAAATGTCATTAAAAGTAACGGAAGAAATCGACGGATATTCTTCAAGAGGATTTATAAACAAGCCTCTTTCGTTCATATAGTTATCAATATCGTACACATAGAAAAACAGTTTTTTACCTGCAACCGCCGCTTCAATGGAAGTTGCGGAATAATCGGTGATAACGTATTCACAAACGCCGAAAAGGTCAACAAGCCTTTCCGTAACCGCAATTACGTTTGACGGAAGATTGTGTTTCTTTTCAACATCGTGAATTTTCATCAGCAGATTATATTTTGAAAAATCAACAGTACGGAGAATTTCTTTTGTATCTGCAACTTTGCCCTCACGAAAAGTCGGAGCGTACAAAATGTTGATTTTACCGTTTGAAATTTCGGGATATTTTTTAATGATTTCGTTTAACTTTTCCTGTTTTTTTTCACTGTTTGAAAGTATGTAATCAATACGAGGCATTCCGAGTTTAAAAATAATTGATTCATCGCAGTTAAACGCCTCTTTATAAACCGATGAACAGTAATCGGAGCACGAAATAACACAATCGTAGTTTTTGTGCATACAAAGCGCTTTTGCTGTTTTTGATGAATGACCGCCGCTTTTGTCAAGCGAAACGTATCCCGATTTTTTCAGTCCGCCGGGTGCGTGCCATATCTGAATGACTTTCAAATTTTTTCTGTGCTTCAAAACAGAAACGGCAAGACAGTATGTATCTATTATGCAAACACGGGACTGTGAAATAAGGAACATACTTTTAAGCGTATTTAAAACGACTCTTACAGGTGAACCCTCTTTACTTGACAGAAGTTCGCAAAGCATAACTACCTTATATTGCGGCAGTCTGTCGTTCAACTCTTTTTCAAGAAGTTCAAAGTCAAGCGGTATGCTGTCAGATTCTCTTGAAAGCATCACTATCCGGTTTTTCTGCGGCAAAAGTTTCATAAAAAAGTAAATGAAACGAAGCAGCACTTTTCCCGCATCAATAAAAAATTCTTTCATAAAACAAATCCTAATCTACATCTATCGGTTTTTTGTTCTTGTAATGAATAATTGTAACTCTCTTCTGGAACTGGCAAACTGTTTCATAATTCACAGTACCGGTAAGTTCCGCTATTTCTTCAGGTGTAATTACGTTTTCGCCGTCTTTACCCATAAGCGTAACCTCGTCACCGACACTGACGTTTGAAAGTTCCGTTACATCAACCATTAATTGGTCCATACACACTCTGCCGATTACAGGTGCAAACTCACCGTTTATAAGAACTCTTCCTTTGTTTGAAAGCGCCCTTGAATATCCGTCGGCATAGCCTATGCAAACAGTTGCAATCCTTGTTTTGCGTTTTGTGAAATATGTGTGTCCGTAACCTACGCCGCTCCCCTCGGGAACGTCTTTTACATGTATTACATGACTGACTATACGCATGGCGGGTTTAAGGTCAACACTTCCGTCATTAACACATTCATCGGGATAAAGTCCGTACATAATAATGCCGAGCCTTACCATATCGAACTGCTCCGAAAGAGTAAGAATTCCGGCGCTGTTGCAAATATGTTTAATCGGAATATACATTCCTCTTTCTTCAAGCATTTTTATAAACTCTTTATATACCGCAAGTTGTTTTTCGGTTGATGATTTATCGGGACAGTCTGCACACGCAAAATGACTGAATATTCCTTCAATATAAATGTTCGGCAAATCGTTAATTCGCTTTACCGTCTCAACACTCTCACGGTTACAGAAAAAACCTATTCTCGACATACCCGTATCAACTGCAATGTGGATTCGGGCAATTTTGTTGAGTTTTACAGCCGCTTTTGAAATTGCAACAGCATCTTCATAGTTAAAAACCGTTTGCGTAAGTTCGTTTAAAATAAGCGTTTCATACTGATAAGGTGAAGTATATGACAAAATAAGAATCGGTTTACTGACACCTGCACGGCGAAGTTCAAGCGCTTCACCGAGTTCCGCTATACCGAAATAGTCTACTTTATCCTGTATATCCGAAGCAACACCGACCGCACCGTGACCGTATGCGTCAGCCTTTACAACAGCAAGTGTAAGTACATTTTTATTAAGTTTATTCTTTAATACCGAAATGTTATGCTCAATAGCGTCAAGGTCAATCGCAGCATAGGTGCGGTAATATTTTTGAAGTTTTTCGGTTTCCATACTGTTATCACTCTAATACACAAAAATACAATTTAATAATACCACATATTTCCGAAATAAACAATACCTATAATATTTTACAATAAATTTAAGACTTCTTAACTTGTATAATACTGTATTTTGTGATAGAATTATGTTAGTTGCCGGTTGCCGGTTGCCGGTTGCCGGTTGCCGGTTGTCAGTTGTTAGTTGCCGGTTGTTAGTTGGCGGTTGTTGGTTAACGGTTGTTAGGTTGGCGGTTGGCGGTTGTCAGTTGTCGGTTGTCGGTTGGCAGTTACACATCTTCATTCAAACGGAGAAATTATGAGAATATTATTTAAGACATTGTACATATACATATCAAACCTCGGACTGTTTGCGATAAACCTTATTAAATCGGTTTTCAAAACGGTCTTGTCGCTTTTCGGTAAACTGCTCGGGGAAAAAAGCAAAAGTGAAAAAACATCATCTTCAGGCACAAAAAAGCATAACGTTAAAGGAATTGTTATTAAATCGGTTTCTCTGCTTGCGGCGGCAGCAATAATTTTTGCGTCTGTAATTTCGTTTTTTAACAATTCAAAAGAAACTGTTGCGTATCTCATAACACTTGACGGAAAAGAAATCGGCTATACCGAAACAGCGGCAGAAGCAGAATATGCCCAAGCACTCGTTATGAACGAAACGGGAAGCACCGTTGAGCTCAATCTCAATATAGCGGAAACAAAAACAGAACCGTACAACATAACAGATACCGATACGGTTTTTTCGGAATTGATGAAACGTGCTTTTCCCGAATATAAAAAAGTATGTGAAATATACGTCGGTACTAAAATGCTTTGTGCGGTAAACGATATGTCGGCGGCAAAAGCGGCACTTGACGAATATCTTGAAAATGCGAAAAAAGATTATCCTAACGCTTCCGTTTCATTTTCAAAAGAAATTACTTTCAAATACGCTTACAAAAAAATCAGCAGTGAAGATATATGGTCTGCGGACACGTTCAGCCTTTCACTTAAAACGCTTGAGCCCATATCGGTACAGCACGTTGAATGTGAAAAAGAGTTTTCTTCCGTTGACTATGACACGGTTGAAATTGAAACAAACAAACTTTTCATAGGTGACTCACGTGTTCGCCGTGAAGGCAAAGACGGAAGCGAATACGTTATAAGCCTTGTTACATATAACGGCGGCAAAAAAGTTCTTTCACAACATCTGACAAGCCTTGTTGTAACTCCCCCCGTTTCTAAAATCGTTGAACGCGGAATGAGAGCACAAAGCCTTTCAATAGGTGCTTACACCGTCACACAGACAAGCGGATGCTTCTGCTGGCCCGTTGTCGGACTTTATAATGTCACTTCAAATTACGGATACAGAAGTCTCGGCTACCATCACGGTATAGATATTTCCGGTGCAAGCGCATCCGGCTCACTCGTTGTTGCGGGTGCTTCCGGAACGGTTGAAGAAGCAGGCTGGAGTACCGGCGGATACGGAAACTACGTTATTATAGACCACGGCAACGGCGTTGAAACGCTTTACGGTCACATGCTTGACAATTCACTTATGGTTTCAAAAGGCGATACCGTAACAAAAGGTCAGGCTGTCGGCAGAGTCGGAAACACAGGATACTCCTTCGGCGCACACCTTCATTTTGAAGTAAGAATAAACGGCAACCGGGTTAACCCCGCTCCGTATCTGGGACTTGAATAATGAACATTACGGTAATTTGTTTGGGAAAACTTAAAGAAGATTATTTAAAAAACGCCGTAAGCGAATATTCAAAGCGAATATCCGCTTACGGAAAACTTGATATATTTGAACTTACACCCGTTAAACTTTCCGATGAACCGTCACAAAACGAAATAGCGCAGGCACTTTCAAAAGAAGCGACGGAAATTACTAAAAAAATACCGAACGGCTCATACGTCATTTCTCTTTGCGTAGAGGGGAAAAAGAAATCAAGCGAAGCACTTGCGGAAGAGTTTAATAAATGCGCCCTTTCGGGTAAAAGCAGTATCACCTTTATTATAGGCAGTTCATACGGATTGAGCGAAACAGTCAAATCTTCAAGTGATTTACGGCTTTCGTTTTCCGATATGACTTTCCCCCACCAACTTATGCGTGTAATGCTTCTTGAACAGATTTACAGAGCATTCCAGATAAACAACAACGGTAAATATCATAAATGAGGTAAAACAATGTCAATATGCGATATGTGCGCCAACTACTGTTACGATGAAGAATTTGATGAATACTACTGCGATATAAACCTTGACGAAGATGAGTATATGCGTTTTCTGACTTCATCAAACACAAACTGTCCGTACTTCAGAAACGGCGATGAATATGAAGTAGTAAAACATCAAAATTAAAAAATGGGATGTAAAAAAAGCGCAGAACGAAAAAGCGAAATAAATATGCGGAAATATGGTTTTTTCTTAACATAAACTTACCGGTTTAATAAAGAAAACTCTCATATTTCCGCTTTTTTATAATTTTTCGTTTTTTCTTGCGCCGTTTTCGCCCTCAACGTACCCATGTACGCCTATCGGGCGAAGAACGACACATCTGCATCTTTTTTCCTATCCCCTTTTTAATATCATCATACGTAATTAAGCGAAATAATTAAGTTAAATTCACCTTCCGAAACTTTCGTGAGCATATCACCGCCGTATTTTTCGGTTGTACGTTTTATGCTTTTAAGACCGAGACCGTGGTTTAATTTGTCTTCCTTCAAAGTTTCAAAAATGCCCGATTTCTTTTTCGGTGTTTCAGACACGGGGTTTTTCACCGCTATAATAAGCAGATTTTGTTCATTTTTTATTTTAAGAGAAATATATCTTTTTGTATTATCGTTTATTTTCAGACACGCCTCAACGGAATTGTCAAGTGCATTACTTATTATTGTACAAATATCCATAGCGGATATTTTACAGTTTTCAAGTCTGTCAATGTCAAATTGTGTTGAAATACTGTTTTTTTGTGCTTTAAGTAATTTTTCATTAAGTACCGCATCAACCGCACTGTTACCGCTTATGGAAATATACGTTGCTTCCTCAACAGTGTCGGTAAGTGTGTCAAGGTAAGCGAGCAATTCTTCTTTTGTACCTGTTTCCACAATGCCCCGTAAACCTAAAATGTGGTTTTTAAGGTCGTGACGTATTTCCCTCGTATAATTATAACTGTCTTCAAGTTTTCGGAATGACTCTTTTTCAAGACGCATTTGGGTGTTCAAAAGGTCTGCTTCACGTTTAATTTCAAACTGACTTTGCAACCTTGCGAAAAGAGCAAAAACAAGAATATTTATAAAAACAAGTCCGACAGACGAAATAACTATATAAACATTTATGCTTTCACCGGGTTGAATAAGGTCGGTGTAATACTGGTAAACAGTCAGCGTGAAAAGAGTTGTTGCCGGAACGGTAAGCAAAAGAAGCCAGTATTTAAGTGAAATGTTTCTGCTTTTTTTCTTTGTAAATAAACCGATTAAAATAATAATGGCAAGCATAAACAGGTTGGGCATTTCTATTGAAATAAGCCTGTAAAAGAATCCGTCTGTATCTATAAGCGGTATTTTTTCAATTATTTTATCAATAAACAGCAAAAACATAAAATCGGAAAGTATTTTTGAAAGTGCAAGACAAAGTGAAAATACAAAACCGAAAATTACCTTTATTCGCTTCTGCCCTTCGTAAATGAAAAGTGCAATAAGGAAAATAAGCAACATCTCAACGGCTGTTTTAATGTTGCCGGTGTGCCCTGTTTCCTGCAAAGCAAGAAGAATACCTCCGCTTACGACAAAACTAATATATTTCGGAAGTTTTGATTTATACCTGTCATCAAAAAAAGCATTTAAAAGCAGGTAGGCAAAAAGCATTTCAAGTGTTGAAGAAAACAGTCTTATTATGTAAAACAACGTTGTTTCAATAATTTGTGTCATCCGCTCACCTCCGTGCCCACAGATACGCTTCCTTTACTTTGTCACTTTTGCTTTTACTTACGGGAAGCGCTTCACCCGTAACAAGCATAACTTCATTTTTTCTGACTTCCGATATTTTTTTGGCATTTACAAGAAAACTTTGATGCGTTCTTATAAACTCTTTTTCGGAAAGTTCTTTTTCAACTTCATCAAGTTTACCGTAATATTCTGTATTTTCATTTTTTGTGTGAATAATTAACTTACGCTTGTTACTTTCAAAATATACTATATCGGAAAGATTCAACATTTTAACGCTTGATGCTGTTTTCACGGTAAAAACTCCGTCTTCTTCGGCTGAAAGTTCTTTAAGACATTCACCGAAAATTCTGTCAAATGCGTTCACAAGTTCATTTTTGAGAATGTAACGGAATGCTTTTACTTCATATCCCGAAAAAACATATTCGGCAGAAGACGTTACAAAAACAATAAGTGATTCTACTCCGGCATCACGAAGTTCTTTTGCACAGTCAACACCGTTTGAATTTTTCATTTTTATATCAAGAAAAATTATGTCGAAAGTCCGTTTTCCGTCAGCACATCTTTTTACAAGGTCATTTCCGTCATAAAAAGAGGAAATTTCCGCATCCATATCGGCTGAAGCAAGAAAATCCCTGCACTTTTTTTCAAGATAATCGCATACGTTTCTTTCATCATCACAAACTGCAATACCGAGCATAAAATACCTCCCTGCAACCGAATATATTCTATCATATAATATCAAATTTGAAAAGACTAAAAACCGAGACTTAAAAACTGAATTTGAGCAAATGAAGCCGCTGACCATATAAGCGTACCGAACAGGAAAAAATAACTAACCGTGCAAAGAATAAGTTTCAATAAACCTGCTGACAAAATAAGAATATACTTTAAATTCGTGTTGTTTTCATCTGTTGATTTTGTTATATTGTTATCCACAAAAACACCTCATTAAAAACAATTTAAAATAAGGTCATACTGAAATTTTATTGATAAAGCGAACAGTAATGAAGCGATTACCGTTAAAAAAATATCGATAACACGCGACCACGCTTTTATTGTTTCACATTGTTGTTTTCTTTGGTTATAGTAGCGAACAATAAGTACAATCGGCACCGCAATCATAGCAACGGAGGTACAACTGAAAAATGCAAATAGATAAACGATAGTCGCAATACCTGAAATAAATTTCAGAACAATAAAATCACAGTTACAACCGTAATCAAAAATATTAAGTAAAATAAATTTACCTGCTCCGAGAAGCGTCATAATGAATGCGGGGTTAAGTGAATCAAAGTTTAATTTCTTCTTTTGTTTCTCTTTTATTTCCTTGTTGTAAGGCAGAACAGACGGAGATTCATTTTCATTCCGGTCAATGTTTTCAAAGTTTGTTTCCATAAACAAGTCCACCTCTTTTTATTCAAATTAAAAGCAGTTTAAAAAAAGTTCGTACTGAAATTTTAACGATAATGTGAACAGTAACGAAGCAATCAGCGTTAAAACAATATCACGAATAATCGACAACGCTTTTATTGTTTCGCCCTGTTCTTTTCTGTTGATACAGTATTTTATAAGAACTATAATCGGAACCACAATCATAAAAAATGATGCACCGCCGAAAAGTGCTAATGAATATAGAACATATGCAAGAAACGACACAAAACCCAGAACAATATAATCACAGTTATAACCGTAATCAAAAACGTAAACAAAAATATTAAGTAAAATAATTTTACTTGCTCCGAGAAGCGTCATAATGAATGCGGGATTAAGTGAATCAAAGTTTAATTTCTTCTTTTGTTTCTCTTTTATTTCCTTGTTGTAAGGCAGAACAGACGGAGATTCATTTTCATTACGGTCAACGTTTTCAAAGTCTGTTTCCATAAATAAGCACTCTCCTTAAAATCCGTTTAAAATTAACTCGTACTGAGGTATTAACGATATGGCAAACAGTAATGAAGCAATCAACGTAAAAAAAATATCGATAACACGCGACCATGCTTTTATTTTTTCGCCCTGTTGTTTTCTTTGGTTATAGTAGCGAACAATAAGTACAATCGGTACCGCAATCATAGCAACGGATATGCCGCTGAAAAGTGTAAATAAAGAAATAAAAATTGATATAACCGATAAATCATTCAGAATTACAATACTATGGTAATAACCGTAATCAAGAATCAAAAGTAAAAGTATTTTGCCTACGCCGAGAACCGTCATAAAATATGCGGGGTTGAATACCTCGGAGCCACCGGTCTTTTTTGGTGGCTCCCCCTTTTCTTTGTTGTAAGGCGGAGGAGCCGGCAATTCGTTTTCATTCCGGTCAACGTTTTCAAAGTTTGTATCCATAAACAAGCCCCCTCTTTATTCAAAAAGAATTCTCAAAAAAACGGTACAAATCAAAAGATACAATAATTCCCGCTGCTGTAATAATAAGCGGAAAAGGTTTGAAAAATTCGCTTCTGTCATTTTCCTTAAACGCATGTACAAAAAGCGACAGCAGAACGGCAACGGGAACTGCAAAAACAAAAATCGGTGACACAAAAAGAAGAATACCGAACATACATGTTGAAACAATTTCAATAACCGTGCTCAAAGCACAGTCAACAGATTCGTTCAACCAACTGAACAGAATGGTTTCCGCCGCAAATCCCCAAAAGCAAAGACTTGAAATACACAAACAATAAGTATCTTTTTTTAAACCGAATTTTTCATTATTCATAAAAACCTCTCCTTGTTCATTCTGTGATTTCATTATATCTTCAATAAAATAAAAAGTGCCCGAATTGTAATTTTCGGACACTTTTTTGTAATAATCGGTTAATTTCAAGGATAGAAGCGTGCAGATTTGCGTATATTCCGTGGAATTACGAGCCCGAAGCGTACTAAGGTACGCGAGTTAGGCGAGTAAAACACGGAAGATATGTGAATATGCCGCTTATATCCACCAGGCGTTTTCGAGTTTTTCCTTTATTATTGATTTTTTAAGGAGAGCAACGGCTTTTTCAAGACCTTCATTCTGCCCCATAAGGGAATCTTCGTGCTCAATGGAAATAGCATAATCGTACCCTACCATACGAAGATTTGACATTATGTTGCGCCAGAAAATTTCGTCATGGCCGTAACCTACGGAACGGAATATCCACGAACGGTTAATTTCGTCGGCATAAGATTTTGTGTCGAGAACACCGTTTACCGCAGTGTTAAGTTCGTCAACCCTTACGTCTTTTGCGTGGAAGTGGAATATTGCGCCCTCTTTACCGATTTCACGAATAACGGCAACGGGGTCCATACCCTGCCATATAAGGTGTGAAAGGTCAAGGTTTGCGCCTATTTCCTTGCCGACTGCTTTTCTGAGTTTAAGAAGACTGTCGGTATTATATACGCAGAAGCCGGGATGAAGTTCAAGAGCAATTTTGTCAACGCCGTGTGCGGTGCTGAATTTAACAAACTCTTTCCAATACGGAATAAGAACTTCGTTCCACTGGTAGTCGAGAATTTCGCCGAAATCGTTGGGCCACGGGCAGGTAACCCAGTTCGGATATTTTGAGTCGGGGCAGTCACCGGGACAACCGGAGAAGCAGTTGATTTGATGAATACCGAGTTTTTCGGCAAGGAGAACTGTTTTTCTCATATCATCATCGTACGCTTTTGCGGTTTCCTTGTTCGGATGAACGGGGTTGCCGTGGCAACTTAACGCACTTATTTCAAAATCATATTTTTTTATAAGTGCTTTGAAATCTTCAAGAGCCTTTTCGTCATTAAGAAGAACGTCGGGGTCGGCGTGTGCTTTTCCGGGGAAGCCGCCGCAACCTATTTCCACCATTTCAAGACCGAGCGATTTAAAATATTCAAGTGCTTCTTCAAGCGATTTTTCGCCTAAAAGATTTGTAAGAACACCGAGTTTCATTTTATTACCTCACAAATTAAAAGTTTTCTTTAAGCCATTTATAACTTCTTGAAATATCTTCAAGACCGGTAGGAACGGGGTCGTCATTTTCAAGAACAACCCATTCAAGACCTATTGCATTTACACCGGCTTTGACTTTTTCAAGGTCACATTCGCCCTCGCCGAGTGCAAGCGGATGTCTGTCTTTTCCGTCTTTAATGTGAACAAGAACTATTCTGTCCTTATGTTCGGGAAGATATGTACTGTTATCTACACCGGCACAAAAACTCCAGTATGTATCTATTTCAAGTTTACAGCGTTCACCTATAATATCCATTGCGGTTTTGCCGTCTTTTAAAGGTGAAAACTCTTCTGTATGGTTGTGATAGTAAGTATCCATACCCATTTCACGAGCCTTAACGCCTGCCGCACCGAGAACTTCACCTGTTTCAAGTGCTTCCTCATAAGTTGAGTGAGGTCCGCCGCCTACGCCGATGTATTTACAGCCGAGCGTTTTGCTGTATTTAAGTGTTTCCTCAAGATTTTCGGGGCGGTAGTTGTCAACACCGAGATGCGTGCCGACTACGGTGAGACCGAGTTCGTCACAGCGTGCTTTGAGTGTTTCGGCGGAAAGTCCGAAATAGCCTGCAAATTCCACGCCGTCAAAACCTATCTCTTTAACTTTGCCGAGTACTTCAAGCATATCATCGCCCGATTTTATGTGGTCACGAACCGAATAAAGTTGAACTGCAAATTTCATATATCGTTATGCGATACAGGTAAAACAGTCAAAAAATGTTTTACCCGTATCGCTCCTTTCATAAATTTTAAAATGTAAAATCAGAATACAAGTTTTTTCATATAATCAACGGTATATTTAACGCCCCAGTCACCGAGGTCGCCTTTCCATGTACCTGAATGCGGCTCTATTGAAAGTCCTTCGTTGTAACCGATTTTATAAAGAATACCCATAAACTGAGCCCAGTCAGTCATGTCAAGACCTGCCGGCGGGTCGTCAACGTGGTCGCCTTTTATGTTGATTGTGCCCTTGATGTGAACGTGATAGAATCTGTCACCCCATGCAAGAGTTTCACCGAGGTAATCACCGCTGCCGGAATTTATGCAATGTGATGTATCATACTTAATGCCGAGGTCTTTAAGATAACCGTGAGTAAGTTTCCATACTTCGGGAGTTCTTACAAAGTTGTTCCAGTCGCAGTTATATGTTGCAATTTTAACGCCTTTGTCTTTACCGTAATCAATAAGTTTTTTAAGGAAAGTAATTGCGTTTGTAACGTTTTCATAGAATGAAAGGCTTTCAACATAGTTTACGCCGGTGTTGAAAACGTGACAGCCGAGTTTTTCGCAGCAGTCAATAAGAATAAAATTGTTGTTGAGTTCTTCTTCAATAAGGTTGCCGTTTTCGTCAAATTTGTCTGTACCCCACCTGCCCATTGAGCCGATTGCAACACCGTATTTTTGTGTGCGCTCAATAAGTTCGGGAAGTTTGTTTTTAAAATCAACACAGTCATTACCTATATTGTAGCAAATTTCAATAAATTCAAGACCTAAAGATTTTGCGTATTTAAAACCGTCTTCATCATAAGGGCATATTATACCGAGTTTCATATTTTTTCTCCTTTAATGTTATTTTCTATGAGGACGTGTGATGTCATCACTGTTGTTTATTTTGCTGAGAGTGTGCGTAATCCACTTTTTTTACACCCCGAAGCGTACTGAAAGGTACTCGAGTTCGGGTGAAAAACCGGAGGACGTGCGCTATCAGTCAAAATAAACGGGTTTGCCTGTTTTAGCGGATTCATATATCGCTTCGAGAATACGTGTTACACAAAGTGCCTGATAAGGAAGAACATCGGTGTCAACACCTGTTCTTACGGCATTTATCCACTTGCGTGCTTCAATTTCTGCGGGTGAGCCGTCTGATTTTCCGTCAAAGAATGCCGCACCACCTGCTTTAAGGTTGGGTTTTTCAATGCACTGACGCTGATTTTTTATGTAATTAAGTCTTGCACCGTCAAGAGTATCTGCGCCACCTTCCGTACCGCAAATCATATAGCATGCTTCGTGCGGATCTGCCAGATTCAAAGCCCAACTCGATTCAAGGTTAATTATTGCGCCGTTTTTCATTTTAATAAAGCCGAATGCCGAATCTTCAACAGTAAACTTTTCGGGATCCCAATTTCCCCAGTCGTTACCCTGTTCTTCTTTGTCGGCAAGTTTTCTGAATGTCTGACCGACTACCATTTCGGGCTCATAGTTGTTCATAACCCAAAGAGTCATATCAAGAGCATGTGTACCGATGTCAATAAGCGGACCTCCGCCCTGCTCATATTCATTAAGGAAAACGCCCCATGTCGGAACTGCACGGCGACGGATTGCAAGTGCTTTTGCGTAATAGATTTCACCGAATTCGCCTTTGTCCGCACACGCCTTAACGTAAAGGTTCTGAGGTGTCTGACGGTTCTGGTAACCTATTGTAAGTTTTTTACCTGTTCTTTCGGCTGCTTCACACATTTTCTTTGCTTCGGCATAAGTTTTTGCCATGGGTTTTTCGCACATTACGTGTTTGCCTGCTTCGAGTGAATCAACTGTAATAAAACTGTGTGAACGGTTAGGTGTGCAAACGTGAACAACTTCAATGCTTTCATCTTTGAGGAGTTCTTTATAATCCTCATAAACTTTTGCATCGGGCGTGCCGTATTCTTTGGCAGCCTTTTCTGCACGTTCTTTTACTATATCGCAAAAAGCAACCATTTCCACACCTTCAACTTTTGAAAGTGCGGGCATATGTTTTCCGTTTGCGATACCGCCGCAACCTATAATACCGACTCTAACTGTTCTTTCCATATAGACAACCTCCATCCTCTCATATTTTTATATGAGAATATTATACAAGTACATTATATTGTATTTATAATTAAATTCAAGGCAATATGTTGATTTTACCCGATTTTTCGGTGACAAATTTACGCCGCATTTTTTAGGCAATTTGACAGTTTAGTTGTCAGTTGTCAGTTGCAGGGGGGCAGCCGGACTTAAGGACTGAAAAATTGCTCTCCGTATCATTGACGAAGCAATGGTGCGGAGAGTTTTAATAATATGAGTTTATATAATAAGATTTAGGTTGGATTTTCAGTTAATTATCTCGTAACTGAAATCGTTGAATTCCATTTCTTTATTAAATCTTATTTTATCTTCCAATACCTCATGCATAACGGCAATTTCAGAATCAAATTCCTTCGGTAAGCTCGCTTCGCCTTTGATTATTACCTTATCTGCGTCACATTCACTCCACAATAAATCCCAAAATGCATCCCAGTTTTTACCATACCAATCGGGGAAACCAAATGCCAGACGGATTCGCTCGTGAATCTCATAATAATATTTACATCCGGTTAAATCCAATTCGATTATTTTCATAAATCTGTCTCCTTATACAATTTCATAAAATGTTTCATAATGGTCGTATGTTACAAATATTAATCCGTCATTTGACCATATTATTCTTTGACTGTTTCTTTTGCCTGACTTGTAATTTATATCTGCTTCATACCATATTCGATTGTTTGATTCCGGCAAATGACCGTTTCTGTTTTTGAAAATACCGACAGTAATCATTTTACCCGGAATAAAATTTGATGGCCATTTTCCGGATTTCCAACCTTGCAATTTTGCATCATCAGCAGTTATGTAATTATTGGGTAAAGCACCGTGTTTTTTAATATACCAATCCGCTCCGTTTATTCCGTCTGTTGTTGCTGTACCGGCTGTTATGGTATTTATGCCTCCCGTTATCTGTCGAACATTTGTTTGTATAATAACATATGTTTTTTTGGTTTTCAACCCAAATTAATATTTTTTCATTTTTTCTTAAAATCAAGTGCATTACGAAAATATGGCGGTTATTCACAGGGAATAACCGCTCATATCAATTTTGTCTTGAATAGTGCAGACATATTATAAGCACATAAGGTCCTTAAGTTTGGTTGACAGGTGTCTGGTGTCGGTTGTTAGTTGCCGGTTGTCAGTTGTCAGTTGCCGGTTGTTAGTTGCCGGTTGTCAGTTGTCAGTTGCCGGTTGTTAGTTGCCAGTTGTCAGTTGTCAGTTGTTAGTTGTTAGTTGGTTGGTGGTTGGTTAGAGGTTGAAGATACAAAAAACTCCCCCGCAAAAGCGAGGAAGTCTGATATTGATACTGTTGCGGTTAATTAAAACAGACCTTTTATTACCTGCGGAAGAAGAACTGTAACATAAGTTACAAGAAGACCGAATATTTCCGAGAAGAAATTGAAGATTGTACTGTCAACAGTTCCTACGAAATCGGTGGGAAGTTCTTTAGCGTCTTCATTTGCAGAGCCTTTGGATGTTTTCTTGATTGCGTACTCATCTATTTTTTCAAGTTTAAGAGTATCGTCATTTACAATGTATGCTTCATAAATGAGTTTGCCGCCGTCAACTTTGATGTTAGCGAAACATCCGCCGCGATCTTTCTGGGAAAGAGAAACTTCAGCACACTCTTTAATGGGGTCGATAGCATTGTCGTTTACGGCATATCTCTTTGTACCTGCAGTTCCGGGAAGAGCATAAATCGCTCCGTCGGGATTTACTGCAAATGTTGTTTCAACGCCGTTGTACTTTTCGGTTACATATTTAACGTTTTCACAAACCTTGTCGCCTGCAACCTGATAAGTTCTCATATACATATGGTCATGACCGGAAAGAACAAGGTCAACACCTGTTTCATCAACTATTTCAATAATGGTGTCACGCATTGCAACTGTGTCGGGTTTGTCAATGTTCTTACCTGCCGAATATGCCGCACGGTGAAGAAGAAGAACTTTCCAGCGGGCATCGGAGGAATTGATGTCGTTAATGCACCAGTTACGCTGTGCCTGTGTCATGGGATACATATCATTTGAGTTAAGAACCGTAAAGTGAGCGTTGCCGTAATCGAATGAATAATAAACGCCGTTTACGGAAAGAGAATCTTTTGCGGGTTTAAGATTGAACTGATTTGCAAACCAGCCGGGATTAAGTTTGTTTGTGGGGTTGCCTTCATGGTTACCTGCAACGGGAACAAGAGTATAGTTTGTGTTATATTCTTCAAAAGCGTCACCGTACCATGTCCACTCTTCGTTTGTACAGTCATTTACGAAGTCACCGAGGTTAACTATAAATGAAGCATCGGGATTGTTTTTTACCGCTTTGTCCATAACGAGTGATGCTTTGTAGAAATTTTCAACACTGCTTGCCTGAACGTCGCCGATTGCAATAAACGAGAATTTACCGTTGCCGTCATCGGTAATAAATCTGCTGATGTTGCCCCATGTGTCCTGTCTTTCACTGCCTACACGGTAGATGTACTTTGTGCCGGCTTTAAGACCTGTTGCAACTGCTTTGTGGCAATACTGACCCTGGAAAACAGTTGTTTCACCGACTATTGTCTGTGCTTTTGAAAAGTTTTCATCGTAATCGGACTCTTTAACAATCTGAACAATGGACTCACAGTCACCTGTTGTGTACCATGTGAAGCCGCGCTGTGTTTTTGTGTCACCGTAAACGGTGCAGTTCTGTCTGATTACGCTGTACTCGTTTCTTTCTTCTGCACTTACGCTGATGCCAATGCAGGAAACAAGCATAAGTACGGCAAGAAAAGCCGCCAGCGATTTTTTGAATGTATGTTTCATAAGTACCTCCAAAAAACTCTTCATAAAAATACGAAGTAATTTGTCACTCTGTATTATACTACCTGTTTACAAATTTTTCAATAGAAAAATGGAATTTATGACTTTTGCTTACAGGTATTGAAAATTTTTGTGAAAAATGCTAATATTACAATAATTTAATATAAATTGTATTATCAATATATTTTACATTTTTGAAAGGGCAAAACGGAAAATGCATAAGTTTTTCCGAACAGTCAAATATATGACAAAAAAAGAACGGGCATTACTTGCCGTAAACGCATTAAAAACCGAATATCCGGAAGCGCCGTGCGCTCTTATTGCAGACACGCCGTTTCAACTTCTCGTCGCAACAAGACTTTCCGCACAGTGTACGGATGCAAGAGTAAATCTCGTCACA
Organism: Acutalibacteraceae bacterium; assembly: GCA_045598225.1. Taxonomy (GTDB): domain Bacteria; phylum Bacillota; class Clostridia; order Oscillospirales; family Acutalibacteraceae; genus DTU089. The sequence goes on from JAZLLP010000026.1 coordinate 26,104, forward strand.
CCTGCGCTGTTTAAAAAATATCCTACCGAAAATGAAATGTCGCAGGCAAAAATCGAAGACGTTGAAAAACTGATACATTCCTGCGGTTTTTTCAGAGCAAAAGCAAAAGACCTTGTCGGAATGGCGACAATGCTGAACGAAAAATACGGCGGCGTTGTTCCCGACACAATAGAAGAACTCACAACACTCCCCGGCGTAGGCAGAAAAACGGCAAATTTAATCTGCGGCGACGTTTACAAAAAGCCTGCCGTTGTCGCCGATACTCATTTAATAAGAATAACTAATCTTCTCGGGCTTGTTGACGCAAAAGACCCGAAAAAAGTTGAACTTGAACTGAAAAAACTGCTTCCGCCCGAAGAAAGCAGTGACTTTTGCCACAGAGTAGTTCTTCACGGCAGAGCAGTCTGTATTGCACGCAGACCGAAATGTGAAAACTGCTGTATGAAAGAATTCTGCAAATCTTGTAAATAAAGGAAATAACAATGAAGAAAAAAACATTACTTAAAAATACATACTTTGTCATATCGCTTGTCTTGCTTATTTCGCTTATGTGGCTGATTTTTCACCTTTCGTCACAGACGGCGGAAGAATCCTCAAAAACAAGCGGCTCATTCATAGCAATTATTTACGATTACCTCGGTATATTTTTATCACAGGGCCAAATTCGCACACTTGCACATTTCTGCGAATTTGCCCTGCTCGGTTTTTTAACAAATAATGCAATATTTTCAAAAACATTTAAAACAAAACCGGTTATTTCAATAATCGCCGCATGGTGTTATGCGTGGAGTGACGAAATACACCAGATTTTTGTTGAAGGCAGAACATTTCAGTTAATTGACCTTGCGGTTGACCTTGCGGGAATATCGTTAGGCGTTTTAGCGTTTTGTCTTCTTATAAAAATAATAAAAACCATTGTTTCAAAAAAACAGAAAGGCGGTATTGCCAATGAACAACAGTTTGAATAAAAGCGGAAAAAGTAAACTTTTCGGTATTCTGCTTCTCATAATCGGAATATTCGGTGTTCTCGTTATAATTCACCGCCTTTCATATTACGTTTATGAATATGACCCCGAATTCAGCCCGATAGATTACGGCAAATTCAATATACTCTCATATTTTACCGTACAGTCAAACATTTTTGTAAGTATATATCTTATTTTGGCATCACTCGGCATATTCGGTGTTGAAAAAGCACAAAAAATTGCATTTTCGCCAACGGTCGGCGCACTTGTAACAACATACATAATCGTTACCGGCATAGTTTACTGCTGCGGAATACCGCTCGGTTTCACACCGCCTTTCAAATGGGATAACCCCACTCATTCAATGTCAAGTTTCATTCAGGTTTTTCACCACATGATTGTACCGCCGTTTATGCTTATAATCTGGTTTTTCCCGTTTACGAATAAAAGAATATCACACAAAAGACTTTTAAGTTTCGGAATATACCCGCTTGTTTACTCAATTTTCTCTATTATACGCGGGGCATTTTCAAATCCCGAATACTACCCCTACCCGTTTTACAAGCCCGATTTTATATGGTCGCTTGTGTGCGGTGACAAACCCGTCAATCTGCCGCTTGCATATTTAATGATGCTTCCGCTTCTTGTTGTCGGAATAGGATTTTTCATTATAATTGCAAGGCTTATTATTTTAATAAATGACAAAAGAACAAAAATAAATACTGCGGAGGAAAAAAATGAAAATACCTGCATATCATAAAAATCTTGAAACACTTCATGTAAACACAGAAAAACCGAGAGCATATTTTATTCCGTACGATAATATTGATGACGCTCTTTCGGGTGACAGAAACAGGTCGTTTTATATGACAAATCTGTGCGGCGAATGGAGTTTTAAGTATTACGATACATTTGAAGATGTTACGGATGATGTTTTTGAAGAAAAATATGACACTAAAGCACTCGATGAAGTAAAAGTTCCCGGCAATTTTCAACTTTACAAAATCGGTGAATACGATAAACCGCTTTACTCAAATCTTATGTATCCTTTCCCGACAGATCCGCCGCACGTTCCCGAAGACAACCCCTGCGGCGTTTACTTCAAGGACTTTCTTGTGACGGAGGATATGCTTGAACGTGACAGCATTATTACTTTTGAGGGAGTTGCTTCGTGCTTTTACCTTTATGTAAACGGCACTTTTGCGGGATACAGTCAGGTCAGCCACTGCACAAGCGAATTTAACATATCCGAATATCTGAAAAAAGGTGTAAACCGCATTACCGTACTAAACGTTAAATGGTGTGACGGCTCATATCTTGAAGACCAGGACTTTTTCCGTCTTTCCGGCATTTTCAGAGAAGTGTATATACTTTCAAGAAATAAAGTCAGAGCAAACGATATTGAAATAAAACAGGAAATTAACGCTGATTTTTCCGAAGCGACGCTTAGAATAAACTGCACGCTCACGCAAAAAGCGGAAATACTTTACGGACTTACCGCACCGAACGGTGACGTTATTCTTACAGACGAAAGCAAAGAGCCGTCTTTTGAAATTAAAATAGAAAACCCCGTTATGTGGAATGACGAAACACCGTACGTTTACACGCTTTTCATTACGGTTGAAGATGAACTTATTCCTTTCCAGATTGCTTTAAGAAAAATTGAAATAAAAGACAAAAAACTTTATATTAACGGAAAAACCGTTAAACTCCGCGGCATAAACCGTCACGATTCCTCCGCTGAAAACGGGTATGCGGTAACTCTCGACGAAATGAAGCGTGACCTGTTACTTCTTAAAAAAGCGAACGTAAACGCAATAAGAACGTCACATTACCCGAATGATCCCCGTTTTTACGACCTTGCCGAAGCGCTCGGCTTCTATTTCATTGACGAAGCGGATATTGAAACGCACGGTATGGGTTACAACACCGAAGCGGATTGGGACTGGATGCGCTGGTCACTCCTTTCAACAATTCCCGAATGGCGTGAAAGTTACGTTGACAGAGCAGAACGACTTTATGAACGTGACAAAAACCACGGAAGTGTAATTATGTGGTCTCTCGGAAACGAAAGCGGCTGCGGCAAAAATCACCGTGCGATGAGAGAGTACATAAAATCACGTGATGAGAATGCAATAGTTCACTATGAAAATGCACATCTTGAATTTAAAGCAGTACCCGAGGGCGAAAACTTTGCCGACATTTCCGACGTTGAAAGCAGAATGTACGCAAGCGAACAGTATATTGAAAACTATCTTAACAACAAAAAGTACACAAAACCTTTCTATATGTGCGAATACGTCTGCTCAATGAGCACGGGCGACGTATACGGATATTGGGAACTTGTTGACAAATACGAAGAATTTTGCGGCGGATGTATATGGGAATTCTGCGACCACGCCGTAAACATTCCCGATGAAAACGGTAATCCCCGTTACTATTACGGCGGCGATTTCGGTGACTTCCCGAATAATACAATCTGCTGTATTGACGGTCTTGTTTTCCCCGACCGTACTCCCCGCCCCGGATATTACGATATGAAAAAAGTTTACGAGCAGTTCCGAGGCACTTACGAAAACGGCATACTTAAACTCAAAAGCGTTCGTTATTTCAAAGATTTTTCCGACCTTGTTCTTAAATGGGTAATTAAATGCGGAAATAATGAAATAGCACACGGAGAAATAACCGATATTGACCTTAAACCGCAGGAAGAAAAAGAAATAAAACTCTTTAACGAGAGCGATTTTACTTTCGGTGAAAACACGTTCCTCACGGTATCTTTCGTTCAGAAGTACGATATGCCCTGGGCAGAAGCGGGATTTGAAACAGGCTTTTTACAGTTTGAACTTGACGGTAAAAAAGAAGAAGTATCAAAGAAGACTTCACAAATCACCGTTGATGACGGCGAAAGATTCTTAAAAATCAACTGTCTTTCCAATGAATATGTTTTCGACAAACCGTACGGAAGACTTTGTTCCTTGAAAAAAGACGGCGAAGAATTGCTTTACTCTCCCGTTGAATTTGCAATATGGCACGCACCGACATATAACGGCGGCTCAAAGGATGCGTGGCTTGACAACCATTTCCACCACGCAAAACAAAAGACATATTCGACAGAAGTTAAGCAGAACGAAAACTATGTTGAAGTAATTCTCAAAACAGCCGTAGGCGGTCCTGCAAACCCGCCCGTAATAAAAGCGGATGTAAAATATACGTTTAATAATGACGGAACATTTACTTTTGAAGCGCAGGGCAATGTTCGTGAAAACGTTCCCCGTCTTCCCCGTCTCGGTTTGAGATTCGTTTTGAAAGAAGAAAACGAAAACATCCGCTATTTCGGTCTCGGCGGAACGGGCGAAACTTATCCCGACCGTTACAAAGCCGCCCGCTACGGCGAATATGAAACAACCGTAACCGAAAATTTCATTCATTATATAAGACCGCAGGAAAACGGACTGCACTATAAAACACGCTTCGTTGAAATAGGTAAAAAGAACGGTGCGGCTATTCGTGTAACGCCTTACGGAATGAATGATTTCTGCTTCAACGCTTCACACATAAGTGCAGAACAACTCGCCGAAGTTAAACACGATTTTGAACTTGAAAACGAGCACAGAACTTATCTTAACCTTGACTGGCGTTTCAACGCAATAAGCGAAGATACCGCACGCAACACACCCGAAAACAAGCGTCTGCTTGATGACAAAGAGTTTAAATTCGGCTTCACTTTTGAAACTGTTGACTATTGATTTAATAATTTACAAGATCATAAAACGGGGCTGTCGCATTCAGATGCAGAAAGCGTTTTCTTCGTCCCGTGGGCAATACTAAGGTATGCCGAGGGCGAAAAAACGCTTAGAAAAGCAAAATTTAATAAACATTCTGTTATATAAAAAGCGGTTTTCATTACAAATTATGATTGTAAGAAAACCGTTTTTTGTTATTTATTTTTATTTATATACTTTTGCTTTTCGTTCTGCGCTAAACGGCACAGGCTTGCAAGGCTGCTTTTCCTTAAAATGCGCCTTTTACCCGCCTTGCACCCTTTCGTTCCTTACCATACGTCAAGTATGCTTTCGTCACGAAAGAGCACAAATCGGGCAAAACTCATCATTTTAAGGTGCAAAGCAGTTTTTGAGGAGAGAATTTTTCTGAAGACAAAGAAAATCCGCATCACGCATACTGCCGTATTCGGATGCGGATTTGATGCAGTATTCGGGAAAATTATCCGTCAAAAACAAAAGTATCCTTGCAAGACTGTGCCGAATGCGACAGTCCATTATTTCTCTTCTGCAAATACAGGCCTTCCTTTTCCGCTTTCGCTCAAATCTTCAAATTCCATACCCTCGTACTGCATTGTTACGTCTTCACGTTCAAATCCGTCAAGAACATATCTGTCGGAATAATAATTATATTTATTTACTTCATAAGTCGCATCGGGTTTACAGGTGAGAATTGTGCATCCCCTCTGTGAGCCGAGTTTGTTTATGCCCATATAAGCAAGGCAGTCAACGCTGTTGCCGTAAATAAGGTCTATTCCTTTGTAATTGAGTGAAGTGTTGTTAACGTGGTCGTGACCGCATAAAACGGCTTTTGTAGAGCCGAGTTCAAGCATTTTTTCAAACAATCCGTCTTCACCCGAACCGCAACATTCATTTTCACCCTTGAAGCCTTCAATGAATTTAACGTTTTCGGTATCTTTATATCCGTTTGCCTGAAATTCATCCCATGCATCGCTGTACTCAACAAGCGGAATGTGGAAAAATGCAAAAGACTGAACGTTTTTAAATGATTTGTATTTACCATTTAAACCGGAAATAACATCAGCGTTTTCACCGTTAAGGCGATTTATCTGCTGTTCATACCACGCAACCTGGTTTTCGTGAATATTATCATAATGAGCAAGTATTCCGAACGGGTCATCATCCACATAGGAATGTGAATCAAATGAAATAACGGCACTTGTTATAATGCCTTTTGAATTTTTAATTTTAATTACGTTATTGCAACTGCCGTCAACGTCTTCGGGACCTGCCGTAAACACGCTGTGTACAAAGCCGGAGTTTTCATAAAAATCGGCAATATCTTCCCTTGAATAGTATGCATATGCTTCTGTATCGTGATTGCCGAACATTACAGTCCAGTAAACACCGAGTTTTTCCATAAGCGTAGTAAATACCTTTGCGGCGTTTTTATTGTTTGCAGTACCCGCCTGGAAAAATACGGGGTAAGCAATGTCGCCCGTAACTACAACAAGGTCGGGTTTTTCTGCGGTAATCATAGCAGCAACGGCGTTTATTGCCTGTTTATCTTTCTTGTATGACATCCAACCCGAGCCGAGATGAACGTCGGTAAGTTGCATTACGTTAAAATCGTCATCGGTTGTAAAATACCGGTCACCGCTTGCGTCTTTCTCGGGAGCAAGTTGGTTTTCATAAACAACCGTGTCAAAACTTTCAGCGTATTTTATGAGATTGTTTGTCAGAATCACATTTGCCACAGCCGAAACGGCAATAACGGCGACAATTACAATAAGAACTGAAAGAAGAACTTTTAATAATATCTTGCCTTTTTTCTTTTTTACTTTCACAGGTGTTTCCCGGACATTTATGTTTTCGGTAACTTTTGACATATTTTTCTCCTTGTTACATAAGGCTGCCGGCAACAGCCGACAGCCTTAGAGTTTTAATTTAATTATTGTGCTTCGGCGTCCATTTTTCTTTTTTCTTCAGCGGCACGCTCGGCTCTCATTTTTTCAAGGTCAAGATACATTCTTTCACGTGTATTCTTGTCAATGTTGTAGAAGAGCATCGGAATAAGCGCAAGCACATCGAAAATAAGGTGAGGACCGCAAGCAGTAAGGAACAAACGCCATTTTGTATCAAGCGTCTGAACTGCTGTTTCACCGACCTGATAACCTGCCCAGTCTTCAAGAAGTTTTGCGTTTACAAGGTTAAGAATAATGTTTTTAATCTTTGTGAAATAACCTGTAAGAAGGTTTATTGTCGCTTCAACACGGTAACCGTTTTTCCACTCACAGTAGTCAAGAACTTCGTAGTTGATTTCGTTACCGATTATTCCCTTAGTTGCGTAGAATACCATTTCAACCATATTGCCTATTGCAAAAGCGATTGTCATAGGAACTTTTTTAAGGTAAAGACCTTTTTCCTTGCCGCCTATAGTACCTACGAGGAAGAAGAATGCTTCAGAGAATACTATTGAACCGCTTTGAAGCATCCAGAGGGCTTTGGTTGAAAACCTCTTTCTGAACTTCGGAACAAGAGCGTAACTCACGTAGGAAACCGGTGAGCCGGGAATACCGCCTATTGTCGGAAGCATTGTGAAGTTAAGAACGTCGGAATAGTAAAGGTCTTCGCCTGTACCTACGTCAATGCCGCCGATAAGTCCGGTAAGTGTCTGTATAAGAAGCGGTCTGTTTCTGAATACAGAAAGAATACCTTTAACGGGATGCGGCGGTTTTTCGGACTGAGGAACACGTTCCTTACTTACTATGTACCAGTAAATAGTCGGAATCATAGCCATAGTCCAGACAACCGTTTTACTTGAAACAAACATCTTTGAAAGTGTGGTATTGATTTTGCCGTTGAGAACGAGGTCAAAAAGAATACCGACTATCTGTGACGGAAGTTTTTTGAAAAGGTCGCCTACAAAGTTTGCACTTACAAGCAATGATGTACGCTCATTCGGGTTTGGCGTAAAAACGTTTTTAATGTAACCGCCGCCGCCGAAAAAAGCACTGATTGTTTCATTTGTGTATGCGCAAACCATATACATTATAAGTCTTTGAGCCGAATTAAGCGCAAGGTTGTTTGCTATTATCGGCATAAAGCACATAAACAAACCGACTGCAATGCTCGGAAGCATCGAAAGGTATTGGAAAACTTTGAATTTACCCCAACGGGTACGCATATTGTCAATGATTGCCGCCGAAAGCGGGTCATTAATCATATCGTAAATACCGAGTGTTGCATTTGCTTTTGCAAACGGTTTCGGCTCAAGTCCGAAAATTTTGTAAAGCCAGATGTCAGAGCCGATATCGTACTTGCCGATACCGATAGCGCCGAACACCTCATAAAGTATGTAACCTACTCTTTCCTTTGTTGAGCAGAAAAGACGGTTCATATATGCCTGGTTGAGTTGCGGAACTTCTTCACGCTGAGTTTCAGTGTCAATAACGTCAGTTCCTTTAATTTCATCAGCCATTGGTCTGAACCTCCTCTTTATGCTCTTTGTGGTGCTGCTGAGCCTCTTTTTCTTTCAGTTCTCTTTCCTTTTCATCCTGCATAGCCTGAAGTCTTCTGTACTGTTCAGCCCTTATTTCTTCGTGAGGCATATCTTTTTCAATCATCTCAAAATATTCTTCTATCGGAATACCTCCGACATAAGCCTGTTTGTGTTTAACTTCAATCCCCTGTTTTAAAGTAAGAAAATCAATTACAACGTTCACTATCTGAAGAACAATGTAAAGAATTGTACCCAAACCGATTGAACCGGAAATCATACCGGTTTCGGGAATTGTAAGGAACATAACGGGCGAAAGAATTACGGTAATGAGAATAAGTGCATCAAAAAGAAGGTTTCTCGGTTTGCCTTTAGGTGAACAGGCAAGTGTAAGGAAAATAAAATGTAACAGAGTGAAAAGTACCGACAATACAAGCAATGCAACCGAGGCAACGAGCGCTACGCCACCGTCAGATGCTAAAAGAGAATCAAATTCACCTAAATCGATTTTGTCAATGTTGTTATAAATTGTAAGTAATGATAAATTACCGTTAAAAGCCTCAAGCATACCTGTTGCTTTTGCTTTTACAAGCGGCAAAAACAAAGCCGCAACGGGAATAAGAGAAGTAATTATTCTCGCAATAGCAAGTTTTGAACCGATAAATGACGCTTTTAATCTGTCAATTTTCTTTTGAAAATGGTAATTCTGCACTTCAGCGACATCAGCCTGTTGCATAAGACGCTCCTGCAAATCGTAAACAAATATGTTTGCGCCGCAATGAGGACAATGCTGTTTCCAGTCAATAAGTCTTAAATGTGCATTACATTTAGGGCAGTTTGCCATCAATACACCACCTTAAAGATTATATGATTTACAATATTAAAACATATTTTACCGTAAATTTCAACAAAAATTTAATTTTATTCGGTAATTTTTTGAAAATTATTTACTTTGTTCTTATTTTTTCAAGTGCCGGACGCATTTCCGCTTTCACTTTCTCATCTATTTTATAGAAGAACATAGGTACAATTCCGAGGAAAGTTGAAATTCCGGGTACAAGAACATAAGCAAGCATTACAATATTCTGCATTTTAACGGTAACATCAATTCCGTCGATGTAGCCTGAAACACCGATAAGGAAAATACCTACGGCAACTGCAAGAGCGTTGCTGATTTTAATTGACATGCTGAGAATTGCAAAGCATATCCCCTCTTTGCGCTTTCCTGTTTTCCATTCGCCGTAATCAACAATATCGGAAGTCATAATAACGGGAATAAGGTTGTTGGGCGCAAACATTACGGAAATAATCGCCTGAGTAATCCAGACAAACCAAAGTGCACCGAGTCCGGAACGAAGTGATGAACCTGCGGGTGCAAGAACATAAATAATATAAGTTATTGTACTGACTATTCCGCCGTAAATTCCGAAGAAAATATAAGTTTTCTTTTCGCCGAATTTTTTGTTCATTGCAGGAACAATAAGTACGGCAATAATTGACACAACCGCACCCGTAAGACCTATGAGCCACGTTGCATTTGATGTCGGGTCAAGCGGCTCACCGCCCGCCAGAAGTTCGGAAAGGCCGGGAAAGTAAACTTTACCTACTACCGCACCGCCTACCTGAACACATATACCGAGAGGCATTGTACGGGCAAAGCCGAGAATGAAAGTGAGGAACACAATACGCATCATCTTATTTGTTTTAAGTTCCGTAAACATTTCTTTAAATGAAACAGTATCGCTTGACGTGCTTTTAACTGTTTCTCTGTTGCAGAAATAAATCAGAAGATAAAGCGCGGAGCCGACAACAAGAAAAACAAGAGCAGTAACAAAATAATAAAGTTTATCGGGATAACCCTCGGGATAAACTGCCGCAAGAACCATCATAACAACAGTAACTACAACGCCCGCCCCTGCAAGACCGACACTTTTGAAAACGTTTGCAATACCTGCGGCGGCGTTTCTTTCCTCTGCAACGGGTGAAAGAAGCGAAAGCATACCCTGCGACGGAATATCCGCAAAACTCATTGCAATATTCCAAAGAACGGTGGTAAGCGTTATGTAAACATACATAAACAATCTGCTTTTAAACGGTATGTAAATAAATATAACAGTAGTCATAACGGCAATGGGAACGGAACTGTAAAGAATCCACGGGCGCATTTTACCGCCTTTAAGGTGACTTCTGTCAATAAGCGAACCTATAAGCGGGTCGGCGAAACAACTTATGAGTTTTGCCGCAAGAATAATTATTGCAGCCGCATAGAAAATTTTGCCGTCAAATGCAGAATACATTTTGTTATAGAATTCCATCTGAAAAGAATTCATATACCCTATAAACAACTGTACTCCCAGAATACCCAGACCGTAAATAAACGCCGATTTTGTCGAAAGTATTTTTGCCTGAGCATCATTATTTGTTTTTTTACCCAAAATAAGCCCTCCCTAAAATATATCGGTTATACCATTTGAAATATAACATATTCGGTTTTGTTTTACAAGTACCAAAGAATATATATATAATAAAATGTATATATTGACAAAACCGATGCAAAAAAGTAAAATCAATATAAGGATTATTTCTGAATATTATATTTTCAGTTTTAAACAAAAATTAAACTCACAGTTTGTTTTTTAAATATAACAAAAAGGAGAAATTACTTTGTCAGTTTTCAAACCGTTCAGCGCTCTGCGCCCTGTGTCCGAATACGCAAAAGATGTTGCCGCTCTTCCTTATGATGTTATGAACAGCGAAGAAGCGAGAGAAGCCGCAAAAGGAAATCCGTACTCATTTCTTCATGTCGATAAAGCGGAAATAGATTTGCCGGAAGAAACATTCATTTACTCCGATGAAGTTTATGAAAAAGCGGCTGAAAATTTAAAGAAACTCGAAACAGAAAAAATCTGCATTACCGACAGCGAGCCTTGTTTTTACATTTACCGTCAGATAATGAACGGCAGAGAGCAGACGGGTCTTGTAGGCTGTGCTTCTGTTGACGATTATATCGGCAACCGCATAAAGAAGCACGAACTTACCCGTGCAGACAAAGAGGCGGACAGAATCCGTCACGTTGACACCTGCGATGCAAACACAGGTCCTATTTTCCTTTGCTATAAAGATAATGATGACGTAAATTCAATAATTAACAACATAAAAAGCACGCAGAAACCCGTTTACGATTTTGTAAGCGACGACGGAATAGTTCACACCGTATGGGTAATCAGCGAAAAAGACGTTATATGTAAACTCTCGGCACTTCTTAAAGATTCGGGTGATTTTTACATTGCCGACGGTCATCACCGCTGTGCTTCTGCCGTAAAGGTTGCTCAAAAACGCCGTGAACAGCATCCCGATTATGACGGAAGCGAAGAATTCAACTTTTTCCTTGCGGTACTTTTCCCCGTTTCCTGCCTTTCCATTATGGATTACAACCGTGTTGTCAAAGACCTTAACGGACTTTCGGAAAATGAGTTTATTACTGCGGTAAAAGAAAAATTCGAGGTTGAGGAATACAAAGGCGAAGGTCAGTTCAAACCCGAACAAAAGCACACATTCGGAATGTATCTCGGCGGCAGATGGTACAAACTCACGTCAAAAGACAATACGTTTGATGAAGCCGACCCCGTTGAAAGAATTGACGTTTCAATACTTCAGAAAAATCTTCTTGAACCCGTTCTCGGAATAGGCGACCCGAGAACAGACAAACGCATTGACTTTATAGGCGGAATAAGAGGTCTTAAAGAACTCGAAAAACGTGTCGGTGAAGATATGACAGCAGCTTTTTCAATGTATCCGACAACGCTTGAAGACCTTATGGATATTGCCGATGCAGGCAGAATAATGCCGCCGAAATCCACCTGGTTTGAGCCGAAACTTATGAGCGGACTTTTCATTCACAAATTAAAATAAATCAATATTCGCATTTGAATTACATTGTGTTAAATAAACAAGGATTAGACAAAAATGCAGGCAGGAGTGATTATATGTTAAAAATCGGATGTCATCTTTCAAGTTCGGGCGGATATCTCGCAATGGGTAAAGAAGCCGTAAGAATAGGCGCAAATACATTTCAGTTTTTCACACGCAATCCCCGTGGCGGCTCGGCAAAACCGCTTGACCTTGAAGATGTTAAAGCATTTGAAAAATACAGAAAAGAGAACGAAATCGTTTCCGTTCTCGCCCACGCTCCGTACACAATGAACGCCTGCGCAAAAGACCCGCATTTAAGAGAATTTGCTGCCGAAATGATGGCGGATGATATTTCAAGACTTGAAAATATTGAAGGGGCTATGTACAATTTTCATCCGGGCAGTCATGTCGGTCAGGGTGAAGAAGTCGGAATAAACTTCATAGCCCAAATGCTTAATTCCATAATTAAACCCGAACAAAAAACGCTTATTCTGCTTGAAACCATGGCGGGTAAGGGCAGTGAAGTCGGAAGAAACTTTGAAGAAATCAAAACAATTATCGACAAAGTTGAATTAAACGAAAAACTTGACGTATGCCTTGATACCTGTCACGTTTTTGACGGGGGTTACGACATTGTAAATGACCTTGACGGAGTTTTAAATGAATTTGACAAAGTAATAGGTCTTTCAAAACTCAAGGCAATACATCTTAATGACAGCATGAATTACCTCGGCTGTCATAAAGACAGACACGCTAAAATCGGTGAAGGCGGAATAGGACTTGAAGCAATTAAAACAATAATCAATCATCCCGCATTAAGAGAACTCCCCTTTTTCCTCGAAACGCCTAACGATATTGACGGTTACCAAAGGGAAATCGAATTACTGAAAACTTTATATTCCGAATAAATACAAACGCTTTTTCAAACTGAAAACATTAAATACATTTTGCGGAACGGATGTGAAAAAATGAAATACACAAAAGTTTTTACCGGATTATTTACAGTAATTTTCTTACTGTCTGTATTTTTTTCATTTTCAGCATACGCTCAAACCGATTATTCGAAATCCGAAACCACCGAACCGGAAACTTCTGAACCTCAAATAACGTCACCGGCAGGTGATATTGACGGTGACGGCATTATCACTTCGTTTGACGCTAAAAAAGCACTCATTTTCTCACTTGAAATCGAAGAACCCACCCGCACCGACATTGACAACGCAGATGTTGACCGTGACGGATATATTACCTTAAAGGATGCAAGAGCAATTCTTCGCATAGCCGCCGGAATAGACGCTTCATCAGAACACACATATTCACCATGGAAAATCGAAATTGAAGCAACCTGCAAAACAAACGGAATGGAAACAAGCGTTTGCACTCATTGTAATTCCGTAAAAACAAAAATAACACCTAAAAAACACCACTCGGCAGGAATTTGTCCGTTTTGCGGAGAAGAATTTATTTCATATACAAGTGAAAACAAAGAAATCGTTTTCCGTGACTGTGCTGATACGGTTACCGAAATCTTCGGTGAGCCGACGGAAACACTAAAAAACGGCAGTGATACCATACTTATATATGAAAAATATGAAAAAGCGAAACTTCAAGTATTTTTCTTTGACAAAAACGGTTTATGCGAAATTTACTCGACAGATAAACTTTCATTCTTTTCAGACGGGGAAAAAAATATTGTATTAAAAGAACATGAGCCGTTTACCGAAAAAGGTGTAACATATTACTTTTCAGAGGATACACAGTCATCAAACCGTAACACAGTATACGGTGTACGTGCATTTATATACGGCACAAACGCATCTTCATTCAACAAATCAAACCAAAACAAATCATTTGAAAAAATATCTTTTTATCTTGTTAATCAATGCAGAGCAATGAACGGCATTCCGTTGCTTGAATATAACGATGATGTTGCCGCAGCAGCACTTTCACACAGCACCGATATGGCTGACAGAAATTATTACTCACACGAGGACCCCGAAGGAAAAAGAGTATATGAACGTATTGTTGAAGCGGGATTATCCGAATACGGAATTTACGGTGAAAACATATGCGCCGCTTCACTTAATCCGTTTAACGCAAATGACGGATGGTACAACTCCTCAAAAGGACACAGAGAAAATATGCTTAATCCGAATTTCAAATATTTCGGCGCAGGTTTTGCATATAACGGTTCTTCGACTTATAAATTTTACGGAACACATATCTTTTTCACTCCGTATTAAAAAATTGAATATTTTCTTAAATTCTTAATTTTCATTTAGGAAATATTTTTCATCTTGTTATTTATTAAATATTATGATAGAATGACATCAAATAGTGAATAAAACGTAACCAACGGAGATGTTTTTATGAGCGAAAAAATGAAAAATATAAATGAAAATGACAGACGTGTAAAAAGAACTAAACATTCGCTTCGTGAAGCATTATTCAAATTGCTTCAGCAAAAACCCGTTAATCATATTTCTGTTACGGAACTCACAAAACTTGCAGATGTCAACAGAGCAACATTTTACTTCTATTACGATGATATTTTCGATATGCTTGAGCAAATTCAAAATGAAACATACAACGTATTGGAAAAAATCATAGGTGACGAAGATATTCCGGTTTTCGCTTCCGCTGAAACACTTTCAATATATATTGAAAAAGTACTTGTTTTTTGCAGCAATAACACAGAAATGTGCCGTTTTGTCATAAATAACGATATAAACAATCAGTTTTTTGACAGAGTAAAAACGCTTATTGCAAGCAGAATCCCGAATTCAAAAGATTATTTTCCGGAAAATGATTCCCGCCGTTACATTACGCAGTTTATTATGTCGGCTCTTTCCGGTGTTGTTTTCGACTGGCTTAATGAAGGGATGAAAGTTCCGCCTTCGGAATTGGCAAAAACAATGTCAACACTTTACTTTTCCGGTGCAGAGCAGGCAAAAAAATAATAACTCGGATTGTTTCGTTCAGCGCAGAACGAAAAGCAAAAAAATTCGTACTAAAAATACTCTTTCGGTTTTTTTCAACCGAAAGAGTATTTATTTTTATTCAACCGATTTGAGCGATTCAACCATACTAATCTTTTTAAGTTTAAAGTGCATCGCAAGGTTTACAATTACTGCAAACAAAAGCGTTAATGTTCCCGCAATTATGAAACTTATCGGTTTAAGGTCAGTACTGAACGTAACTGTATCAATGTCAATAACACCGATTATTGCTATGTTCAGGAAAATTCCGACAACAAGACCGATCGCTATTCCTATTAGCGTCAGGAAAACGTTTTCACGGTAAATGTATGCAGACACCTCACCGTCATAGAAGCCCAGAACTTTCAGTGTTGCAAGTTCCCTTATTCGCTCATTAACGTTGATATTATTGAGGTTATAAAGAACTATTAAAGCGAGTGCCATAGCGGCAAGAATAAGTATCACCGTAATAAGATTCAAAGCGTTTATTATGTTTTTGAAATTTTCAATAACAACCGTTGTGTAAACTGTTCCGCTTATTCTGTCAAAATCGTTGATTTTCGTTTCGAGCGCACTCTTGTCATCTGAACTCATACCCTCTTTAATGTTACAGAAAAGGTAGTTATATGTGGGCGCTTCGCCTGTCATATTGTAATAGCAGGCAGGAGTAAGGTAAATGTAGTGGAACGTATAGTTTTCAACTATTCCCGTTACCTTAACCGAATACTCCACGGTTTTTGAACCGTCAAGCCATGTTACTTTTACGGTGTCACCTATTTTCGTATCTGTCTTTTTCGCAAATTTGCTTGTGATTATCGCGCCTTCGTCTGTGATTACGACTTTTTTGCCTTTATTTGTAAGGTTTACAAACTGTGGCAAGTCTTCAGGCGATTCGGAAACAAGAATATCAACTTCAAGTTCATTATCCGTTCTTTCTGAAAATCCCGTGCAGACTTTAAGGTAGCCGAGCATAGATGATTCAATTTCATCAAGAGAGTTTATTTCCGCAACTTTATCGCTTGTTTCGTATTCAATCTGTTCGTCGGCAAGAACTACCTGAAGGTCATACTGTGCAACACCTGTTTCACCGTACTGTTTTTCAATTACGGATGAAACTGCGTTCTGGAAGCCGAATGCAGCAAGAAGAAGCGCAGTACACCCGGCAATACCCGTTATAGTAACAATAAAACGTTTTTTATTTCTGAAAAGATTTCTGACAGTAACCTTTGAAGTAAAACTGAGTTTTTTCCATATTGATTTAATGTTTTCAAGAAAAACACGTTTTCCCGCTTTGGGCGGCTTCGGGCGCATAAGAACAGCAGGTACTGATGCGAGTTCGTTTCGACATGCAAGAAGTGCCGCAAGGACAGTTGTTCCTACCGAAAGCAAACTTCCGAGCACAATGAAAAGCGGAATATAGTGAACAATAAAGTCGGGAATTTCATACATTATTGACCACGCAGAGAATATAGCCGTCGGGAAAATGTAAAAGCCTGCGGAAATTCCTATAATAATACCGAAAAAACTGGCTATTCCGGCATAAATGATGTACTTAAAGATAATCATTTTGTTTGAATAACCGAGAGCCTTCAGAGTCCCGAGTTGTGTTCTTTCCTCTTCTACCATTCTCGTCATGGTTGTAAGACAGATAAGCGTTGAAACAAGGAAGAAAAATGTCGGGAAAATATAAGAAAGTTTTTTCATATTTTCCGCAACCTGACCGTATCCGGTATATCCGGGTGAATCGTTTCGGTCGTAAACAAACCAGAAAGGACCGTTTTCAATATTTTCGTAAAGACCTACGCCCTTTTTGAACTCGGTTCTTGCTACGCCGAGTTTTTCATCGGCTTCCTTTTCTCCGTCGGAAATCTGTTTTTCAACACTTGCAATAATTGATTTAATATTCTGGTACTGTTGCGTTTTATTTGAAAGTTCAATCTGTGCATTGTTGTATTTTGTCTGTGCTTCAAGTGAGCCGAGTTTTAATGTCAGTCCGCTTTCTTCAAGTTGTGTCTGGAATTGTTCAAGTTGTTTCTCTGCTGCCGAAAGTTGAGCGTCGGCGGCATCGAGTTGTTCTTTTGCCGCGGCAAGTTTTTTGTCAGCCGATTCCCATTCTGCATATTTTGTGTCATATTCCGACTTGCCGGAATCGTAATTTTCCTGTGCTACGGCAAGTTCTGTATTATACTGGTCAAGAAGAGTTTCTATTTCAACAATTGCGTCAGCCGCCATACCTTGTGCGGTAAGGTTTGATGCCGAACGAAGCGTCTGTGCAAGTTCGGGATTTGTTTCTTCAAGCCTTTCAGCCATCGCTTCAAGGTCAAGGTCATCCTGCGAAACCGCCTGATTTGAACTGATTGTGTCGAGTGTTGCCTTTGTTGTTTCGACAAGTTTTTTTGCCGCATTTATTTCAACGGTGGCAAGCGTAAGTTCAAGATTTGCCGAATCAAGTTTTCCTTTTGCGTCATCGGCAAGTGCTTTGTTCTGCTCATATTCGTATTGCTTTTGCGTAAGTGCTACTCTGCTGTCGGATACAAACTGCGCCTTTGCATTGTATTCGCTTATTGCCGAAAGATACTCATTACTGCCCGACTCAATCTGCGCTTTTGCCGCTTCATACTGTTTTTCCATTTCAGCCTGAGCGTCGGCAAGTTGCTGAGCACCTGTTTTTTCGGTTTCATAAAGTTCCTGTAATTTGGTGCGGGCTTCATCAAGTTTCAAATTTATTGATGCTTCCGCAGATGAAAGTTCAGCCTGCGCCGCAACAAGTTTTTCTTTTAGACCGACTTTTAACAACGAACCTCTACGGTGTGAAATATCTTCCGACATACCGAGAATAGTTTCCTGAACGGAATCAACGTATGCTTCATATTCATCGCTGTACGCTTCATAGTTTTTCGGATTTGTAAGCGTAACGTATACTTCGCTGTAATAATTTATGTTTGCTTTAAAGCAATCGTTTGAAACATAAATAAAGTCACCGAGTTTACCGCTGCCTGCCGTTGTAACGCCTCGCTCGTATGAAACCCAGTACGGTGTAAGTACAACACCGACAATTTCAAATTCATTTTCTTTTAAATAATAAGAAATCTCTTCGCCGTCGCCTACGACCTTTATTTTATTACCTATTTTAAACTCTTCGGGAGTTGTAAGCGAACTGCATGTCACAACACATTCATGAGTATTTTCCGGATACCTGCCCTCAATAAGTTTAAGTCTGTTTATGTAATTGTCGTCAATCTGTCCGTTATCGAACGCTTTTGCCTGTTCAACGTCAAAACCGAGCACTTTCAGGGTAAGTTCGGAACCGTCAATATCTACTATACCGGAATATTCACCGTCTTCGGAAGGTGTCTGAACGAATCCGTCAACAAATTTTGCACCCTGAACGGCTTTTACACCGTCAACTGTTTTTATGTAATCAAGGTCTCCGTCATATATGCCTATATATGACTGCAATCTTATGTCCATAAGGTTATATTTGTTATAATATTCAATTGCGGTATCTTTCATATCGGGATAAACCGCACTAATACCTACAAACATACTGCTTCCGAGCGCAACAATTGCAACTATTGAGAAAAATCTGCTCAATGTTTTTTTCACGGAGCGGAATGTATCGGTGAGATATGCCTTACTCATTTCGTGGTTCCTTTCAAATAAAATGTGCCGATTTTACAAAGCGCGTTTTTTATGCGCTTTACCATTCTATCTGTTCAACCGGAACGGGATTTTCATTTGTTTCCATACTTACAACTCTGCCGCTTTTCATAGAAATCACACGGTCAGCCATAGGTGTAATTGCGCTGTTATGAGTAATTACTATAACCGTCATACCCGTTTCACGGCTTGTATCCTGCAAAAGTTTAAGAATCTGTTTGCCTGTGTTATAGTCAAGTGCACCGGTAGGCTCGTCGCAAAGAAGAATTTTCGGGTTTTTCGCAAGTGCTCTCGCTATTGAAACACGCTGCTGTTCACCGCCCGAAAGTTGTGCGGGGAAGTTATTAAGCCTTTCGCCCAAACCGACACGTTCAAGCACCTTTGCGGGATTAAGCGCTTTACTGCCTATCTGCGTTGCAAGTTCAACGTTTTCAAGTGCGGTAAGATTCGGAACAAGGTTATAAAACTGAAAAACGAAACCCACGTCAAAACGTCTGTATTCAATAAGACGCTTGTTATCATATTCGTTGACGAGGTCACCTGCAACACGCACTTTTCCGTCATCGCAGTCATCCATACCGCCGAGAATGTTGAGAACTGTTGTCTTACCTGCACCGCTGGCGCCGACAATAACACAAAATTCACCCTGCTCGATGTTAAAAGTAACACCGTCTGCGGCGTTAATAACAACCTCGCCCATTTTATATCTTTTGTAAACGGAATCAAATTCAATAAAACTCATATATTTCAGCCTTTCGGTTAAATTTATATATAGTAACTTGTTTATTCACTGAATAATTATAATACAATAATCTTTTGTTATAGTCAATGAAAATTTATTAAAGTTATCGGCTTACATTGATAAACTGACTGACAACTGACAACTGACAACTGACAACCGACAACTGACAACTGACAACCGACAACCGACAACCGACAACCGACAACTGACAACTGACAACCGACAACTGACAACTGACAACTGACAACTGACAACTGACAACTAGCAACTAATAACTTTATACGCTTCGCTCATTACGGCAGATGCTATCGGAATAGCGGCAGAAGAACCCCAACCGCCGTTTTCGACAATAACAACTACTGCCAAAGGGCAGTCTTTCTTTTTTGAAAAGCCGACAAACCAAGCGTGCGGATCATTATTTTCGGACACTTCCGCAGTTCCCGTTTTACCGCACATTTCAAGACCATTGAAATTCCAATCACCGTAATTGCTTTTTACGTTATTTCTCATCATTTCGCAAAGCAGATTTGCGGTATTTTCATCAATATACTCCTGAGTTTCGGCAGTAGTTTTCAAAGTAATTTTCCCCGACGGAGACCTTACTTCCGAAACAACATACGGCAAAACAGCAGTACCCTTATTTGCTATTGCACCGACAACAGTCAGCATGTGATACGGATTAACAAGAGTTGTGTACTGCCCGACACCCGCCCACGCAAGGTCTGATTTTTCGGCTTTCGACAAATCAATGCGGCTCGGTTTCGTCATCATATTGCCGAATGAAAAACTTTTCCCGAATCCGAATTCTTTTGCGGTAGAAGTCAGCGACTCTTTCCCTATTTCAACTGCAAGATGAGCATAAGCGCAGTTGCACGATTCGGCAAAAGCACTTTTAAAATCGAGATTACCGTGGGAATGCGGACACGTTACCTTAACACCGTTTATAACAGTCTCACCCGTGCAGGTATATTCCCACGAAGAAATATCGGTTTTATTCTCAACAGCACTTGCGGTTGTGATTATTTTGAACGTTGAGCCCGGAGTATAAAGTCCGTCAAGAAGACGGTTCATATATAACCCCGAATAAGTCCCGTTTTCATTTTTTTCAATCGTTGCGGTATCAGGCTTGTTTCTTATGTCAAAAGAAGGCGTTGAAACAGAACAGATAAGTTCCCCCGTTTTGTAATTATATACGGCGACAGTACCTTTCCGGTTTGAAAGTTTGTCAAAAGCAGTAGCACATACCGTGCTGTCAAGAGTGAGCGTGACGTCATTTCCCCTGCCGTATTTTTTAAGTGAAAAAATGCCCGTAACGTAACTGTATCCGGTAAGTTCACGCTTATATGCAGTCTGTACTCCCGAAGAAATGTAACCCTCACTGTCACCGACAATGTGAAGCGTGGCTTTTCTAATTCTTTCGGAATTGTTGTAAACTCTTTCGCCGTCAACGGTTTCGGCAAGAATTTCACCGTTTCTGTCAAGAATATTCCCCGCCGCAATAAAACTGCCGTCTTTTATTAAGTGTTTATTTGCACGCAGCATTGTCCACTCGCCACCGTTTAAAGCAAGTTTCACACCGAGAAAAACCATTCCGCCGAGCACGGCAAAAACGAGAATAAGAACGGCAAGACCGCGTTTAGTCGTTGTTTTCATCTTTATTCCTCCTTTGAAGTTCCGGTTTAAAACTTGCATACGTTCTTGAATCGGCAACTTTTATAAATGCATAAAGACAAAAACTGCTTATTACAGATGAACCGCCTTTACTTATAAACGGCAGTGTCACACCTGTCAAAGGAAGCAAATCGGTTATTCCGAAAACGCTGAGCATAGTCTGAAAAAGCATCATACTTGATGCGGCAACCGCCGCAATAGCATAGAAAGATGATTTCGATTTTCGTGAGCAGGTAATCGCATATACAGTAACAACAGCATACACAATAACAGGCAAAAAGCCCATAATACATCCGAATTCTTCGCAAACAACGCCGAAAACAAGGTCTTCCGCCGCCGCAAAAATATGGCGGAGTTCACCGTTTCCAAGCCCAAGACCCAAAAGTCCGCCGCTTGCGGAATAAATCAGCGTTCTTGTCTGCTGATAGCCACCCTCATCCATATATTCCCAAACCTTCGTGTATGTTGAGAACCTGTCCGCAACGTACGGTTTAAAAAATACAATCAGCACTGCACCGAGTGCTGCCGCTATGCACACAAGCATTATTGTTCTTACATCGCCCGAACGCATAAAAGCAATTACAACAAAAGTAAAGAAAAATATAAGCGCTGCGCCGAAATCCCTCATCAAAAACAATTCACCGACACACGCACCGGCAAAAGCGATATAAAAAGTGAGGTTTCTGACGGACTGAAGTCTTTCAAGGGTAACAGCACCCGCGAATACGAAAACAACTTTTACAAGTTCCGAAGGCTGTAAAGAGATGCCGCCGAGAGAAATCCAGTTCAAAGCGCCGTTGTTAGGCTCGGCAAGAACAAGCGTAACGCCCAGAAGACCTATTGAGCCTATAACCCCTATCCACCTGAAAACTTTTACAACTTCAATAAATCTCAAAAGAATCATAAGAACACAAAATCCGACAATTCCTATGGATGCGGCTGCAAGTTGTTTTATTACAGTTTCGGGATAAATACTTCCCGTTATTGCCATTCCGAGCGATGTAAACAGAAAAGCAAGCATTTCAAGTTCAAAATTGTGAATACGCAGGAAGAATGATGCAAAAGCAAGATATAGCCACTGTAATGCAATAAAAGCGGCAAAAGTAAGAATAACGGATGCATTCAATTCACCGTTTTGCGTTGAATCTATAACAAGCGAAAGAATATTAAACACCGTAATCAGACTCATAAGAAGAGCGTAAGACGGTCTGCCCGCCCTGCCGCTTCTGTCTTTTATATATTTGTATTTGTCAACATACAGCACATATTCAACGCCGCCCAAACCAATTGTGTCGCCGTCATAAACGGATGCTTTATGTTTTATCTTCTGACCGTTTACGGTAACGCCCGATTTTGAGTTTGTGTCAAAAATCACAAAACCTTTTCTGCGGAAAGCAAGAACGGCGTGAAGTCTTGATATGGTGTCAAAGTTTATAACCATATCGCATTTTTTATTTCTGCCGATTGACATTTCACGGTCATAAAGCGATATTTTTTCACCGTTAATTGCGTTGACAAGATGCCCTCTTACAGGGTCGCTGACTTTCTTTGAAAACATTGCAATAATAACACGAACCGAAACGAAAAGAGCAATAAACAAATAAATATACCTCGAAGCAGGTATAATAAAGTCAACATTCATACGCCGTCCTCCTTTCTGACATATATTTTTGTATTATAATATCATAATACGACAAAATAATCAATGTTGCGCATTTAAATGTTTTGTTAATTATTTTTAAATAAATTTAAAATTTTCTTAAAGGGAAGCAATTTCATCGATTGTTTTTCTTGACTTTGGAATGGTTGAAATGTATAGTATAAAGTAAGAAAATGCGGAGGTATGCTAATGTCTGTTGAAAAAAACATATACGGTGTTATGAACGGAAAAAACGTTCATTCATTCACAATTACAAACAAAAACGGTTATAAAGCCGTCATTATAGAAAAAGGCGCCACTCTCGACAAATTATTCGCAAAAACTTCAAACGGTTCATTTGTTGATGTTCTTGAAGGGCACGACGACCTTGACGGTCACATAAACCGTTCCGATTACCAGGGCGTTGTTGTCGGTCAGTACGCAAACCGAATTGCAGGCGGGAAATTCACTGTTGACGGTACGGAATACAACGTAACACGCAACGAAAAAAACATTACCTGCCTTCACGGCGGCGGTGAATACTCATCAGCACATTGGAACGGCAAAATCACGGGTGACAAGGTTGTTACCTTTACATATACAAGTCCGGACAGCTGTGAAGGATTCCCCGGAAATGTTGACGTAAAAGTTGTTTACGAACTTTCCGACAACAATGAACTTTCAATATCCTATTCTGCCGTTTCCGATAAAAAAACAGTTATAAACCTTACTAACCACGCATATTTCAACCTTAACGGTACAGGAAGCGGAAACATTCTTGACCACGAAATAATGATAAATGCCGACTGTTTTACACCGATTGACGAAAACAGTATTCCGACCGGTGAATTATCGCCTGTAAAGGGCACCCCCTTTGCATTTAACGAGTTCAAAAAAATCGGTAAAGATATTGAAAAAGATGATGTTCAACTCAAAAACGGCAACGGTTACGACCACAATTTCTGTATTGCAGGTTTTGACGGCTCATTAAAAACAGCCGCAATCGCAATCGGTGACAAAACGGGAATAAAAACGGAAGTAAAAACAACCCTTCCCGGTATTCAGTTCTATACGGGAAACTTCCTTGACGGCTCCGTAAAAGGCAAAAACGGGGTTCCGCTTACAAAACGTTCCGCTTTCTGTCTTGAAACACAGGTATTCCCCGACTCACCCAATCATCCTGAATGGAAGCAAAAATGCGTTTTTGACGCAGGTGAAGAATATTTTTCAAAAACAGTATTTGCTTTTTCTTTAAAATAAAACCTGATACTGATTCAGTAAATGATACAATCCTTAAAAAGGAGGAGAATGATGAAGCGTATTTCCTTACGCTTGACCGCAACGGCTATATCAATAATAACGGTTGCGGCGTGCCTTACACCGTCTGCTTTTGCGGCAAAAAAATTCGCACCTGTAATTGACACACAGAATTTAGGTGTACAAACTCAATATGCTTACAGTGAAAACGACCCGTCTTGGCTTCGTAAACTCGTTGTCAAAGAAGATCTTATGTCTGTTGACGGAATAGCAACCGAAAACACGCTTTATCCCAACCCGAGTTATCCGTACAGAACAGATGCCCCCTGTTTCAAAGAAGAAGTGGCAGGGTACGTCGAAACCTTCACTCTTGATGAAGAAGGTCGAAAAGCGGCATATATCTATCTTCTCAAGCAAATCGGCGCAATAAGCATAATTTCCGAAGCACCGGGTGACAATCTTTCAAAAGCGGACTGGCTCAGAGAACACGGAATAATTATCACAAAAGAGGAAGAGGCTGATCCCGATTCAGTCATTATGATAAACGCCCTCTATTCTCTTATGAAGAATGATTTTTATTATGTTTACACCGGAAATCATCTTGAAATTCCGGCAGGCACACGCCTTGAGCCCGCACTTATGATGTACCTTATGGCAATGACAAGTAAAAGTTCGACGCTTACCGCCTTTTTGCAGAAATATTTTTCCGGTACTCAGATTCTCTCGCTTGAAGACTACATTTATTATACTTCCCTTATGGCACTTTTCACGGGCGGTTACGTCAGCGTTACCGAACTTCCGACAATATCTCACGAAGAAGTTTACCGCCGTGTTGCTATTATGACAATAAGAAATGCAGGCATTTCCGTTGACGCCGACACTGCAACAACGGAAGAAATACAGATAAAATATCTTGCTTCAATGTTAAGCGACACTTATGACATATCCGTTGACCCGGATGCACTTGAAAAAGAAGTTAAAAAAGGAACAGTCGCTTATTACATAATCAGAAGAATGGCTTATGAGGACGCTTCCTTGTCAATTTCCGACAAACGTTACAGTTATGAAGAAGCATTCGGTATGGTCTTAAAACAAACTCACCGTTTTGACCTTGAAAACGAATTTTACTGCGACATTAAAGATTACAGCGTTCACCTCAAAAACACGAGAGATTCCGTATATATCAACCCCGTTCCTCTCAGTTTGTCCGGAGTTGAACTTATGATAAACGGCACACCCGTTGAAGGTAATAAATACACCAAGGTATTTCTTACCGGTGAGTCGCCGCAGTCAATAGGTATTGCCGTTACTCACAAATCCGGGAAAACGACAAAAAATACATATTACCGTTTAAAAATATACAACGGCACCGAAGCCGCTACCGAAAGTAATATTACCGGCATTATTGAAAGTTTCGGCAACATCAGTATAGGCGAACCGAATGTTTCGGTATCCCTTGCAGTACCGACGGGAATCCCCGATGGCGTAAGCAAATTAAATGAAGTAATCCCGTCATTGTATCAACTCGCCGACAAGGCGTTGAAAATAAATGAGTACGGTCAACTTGTAGACGCTGACGGAAATATAATAAGTGCCGCAAATTACGAACAACTTCCTGACGGATATAAATATTCGCTTGATTCAGCGGGAAACATCATTGTTGTTCCGGTTACAGACGAGCCTACAACTGTTGCCTCAACCGAAAACACAACCGATACGCAAGACAATGAAAAATTAAGATATATTCTTATTGCAGGCTCCGTATTTTTCTTTTTGCTTCTTGTTTTCATAATAATACTGATTGTAAGACTTACCTCCAAAAAGAAAAAATCAAAATCAAAGAGCAAAAAAGCAAAAGAAAAAGCAAAAAAAGAACGCAGAGAAAAACGTGCTCAAAAACGCAATAAATAAAAAATGATATGGCGCGGGAGCAAACGCTCCCGCGCTTTTCGAGATTCACCCATCCCCTCTCTTACAACTGACAACTGACAACTGGCAACCGGCAACTGGCAAACCGACAACCGACAACTGGCAACTGGCAACTGGCAACCGGCAACTGACAACCGACAACTGACAACCGACAACTGACAACTGACAACCGACAACTGACAACTGGCAACCGACAACTGACAACCGACAACTGACAACTGACAACCGACAACCGACAACTGACAACTGGCAACCGACAACTGACAACTGGCAACCGGCAACTGACAACTGACAACCGGCAACTGACAACTAGCAACTAATTTATAAATTGTTCATACATTTATGACGGTTTTATTGTAAAATAGAGGTAATAATAAATCCGAAGGAGGTTTATTTATGGCAGAAAAAATACTTATTGTTGACGACGATGTAAATATTTGTGAACTGTTGCGTCTTTATCTTGAAAAAGAGGGTTACGAAACAGAGATAATCACAAACGGTCTTGAAGCGATTGAAGCGTTTAACAATTCATCGCCGGACCTTGTACTTCTTGATATAATGCTTCCCGGTCTTGACGGGTGGCAGATTTGCCGTGAAATAAGAAAAACTTCTCAGACACCTATAATAATGATTACGGCAAAGGGCGAAACGTTTGACAAAGTTCTCGGGCTTGAACTCGGTGCAGATGACTACATTACAAAGCCGTTTGAGCCGAAAGAAGTAGTCGCAAGAATAAAAGCGGTATTGAGGCGTTCGGCATCCCCCGCCTCTGCATCATTTACAACAAAAGAGGTATCTTTTGACAAACTGACGGTAAATCTTACGAATTATGAATTAAAGGTTGACGGTAAATATATTGACACTCCGCCGAAAGAACTTGAACTGATTTACCATCTTGCAAGCAACCCCAACAGAGTTTACACCCGTGACCAACTTCTTGATGAAGTATGGGGATTTGAATACTACGGCGACTCGAGAACGGTAGACGTTCACGTTAAAAGACTTCGTGAAAAACTTGAAGGCGTTTCAGACAAATGGGAACTGAAAACAGTATGGGGCGTCGGATATAAATTTGAAACCAAGTGATAATATGCCGAAACTTCACAATAAAAAAGGAACTTTTTTTCTAAAATACTTCTTTATTTTTTCATCAATAATATTCGCAAGTTTTCTTATTACGGGAATTGCACTGATGCTTTTTGTTACGGGATTTCTGCGTTCAAACACACTTGATGAACTCTCAAAAAACGCATCTGACGTTTCAAGTCTTACATCGGGGCTGATAACATCACCCGTAGCAAACAACAACCCCGAAGGCGCTGCGATTATGTATTACAAAACGCTTGAAACGATAGCAGACTGTACGGAAAGCGATGTTTTTATATGTAACGGTTCGGGTGTTGTTGTCGCCTGCAAAGACACAATAAAAAACGCCTTTGAACTGTCGGAAGACACAACTTGTTCATACCACAGTATGATAACAGTTCCGAAAGAATATATTGACAGAGCAAAGCACGGTGATTATGCGGAATTCACAAAAATGGGCAACATATATTCAAAAACGCATGCCGTAGCAGTTTCACGCATAACCGTAAACAATGAATTTTTCGGATTTGCGGTAATTTCGGCACCGGTATCCGGCGAACTTGTAAGGTCGCTTGTAAGAATACTTACAATGTTTCTTCTTTCGGCATCAATAACGCTTTTACTCGTTATGATTGTTCTTTACTTTCTTACCGACAGGTTTACGAAGCCGATACGTCAACTTGCTAAAGCGACACGTTCTTATGCCTCAGGTGATTTTTCGTACAAAGTGCCGGAAAGCAACACGCACGATGAACTTTCGGAACTCATAACGGAGTTCAACGCAATGGCTGAATCGCTTTCAAAACTTGAAAACTCAAGAAGAAGTTTTGTTGCAAACGTTTCGCACGAATTTAAAACGCCGATGACTACAATAGGCGGCTTTATAAACGGAATACTTGACGGCACAATTCCGAAAGAAAAACAGAATTATTACCTTGAAATAGTATCATCTGAAGTAAACCGTCTTTCGAGAATGGTAAATATGATGCTCAACATCTCAAAAATTGAAACAGGAAACATAGATATGAACATTGAACAGTTCGACATTTCACAAAAACTTGTTTCCGTATTTCTGGGATTTGAACAACTCATATCAAAAAAGAATATTCGTATTTCGGGTTTTGAAGACTTGCCCGATATTACCGTTCACGGCGACAGCGCAATGATTGAGCAGGTAATTTACAATCTTGTTGACAATGCGGTAAAATTCACCGAGCCCGGCGGAAAAATATCGGTAAATGCAACAGCAGACAGTAAAAACGTTTATTTTTCATTAACAAACAGCGGTAAAGGAATTCCTTATGACGACCTGACAAAGGTATTCGACAGATTTTACAAAGTTGACACATCAAGAAGTACCGATGTAAAAAGCACGGGTCTCGGTCTTTACCTTGTAAAAAGCATAGTTGAACTTCACGGCGGAACAATAACAGCGGAAAGTGAAGTCGGTAATTTTACAAGATTTACCGTAAAACTGCCGAAATAACTATTTTAATTTTTGTTAAATAAAATAAACAATTTGTTCACAATTTACTGTTATCATTGATAAGACAACAAACACGGAGGGTTCTGTATGGACGACTTTTTTAACAACAATAACAACGAACAAAACGGAGTATCTCCCGATTTTTCGGATGACATTAAACCTTCTCAAAACAGTTCGGATAATGTAGAAAAACAAGATAATAACAACACATATTCTCATCAGCAACCGGAAAATTCCGATATAAATAACACTTCTTTTATTAACCCGCAGAATAATTCCGGGAACAGTCCGCAATACGGCAATTACAGCGCTCAAAACCGTTTCGGAACAACTCCGAATCAGCCGTACGGCAATTACAACCCGAATTATCAGAATAACGGTTATCAGAATCAAGGGTATCAGAATTTTAACGGTCAAAACTATCAGGGAAATAATAACGGAAATAAAAATCCTTATTCAACTTTCGCAAATCAGGGTTACGATAACCGCAGTTACTACGGAAATAGCGGACCGGTTAATCAGAATTACAATAATCAGCCGAACAGTGCGCCTAAGAAGAAAAAGGGTAATTCCACAGGCAAAGTTGTTTTTGCGGTTCTTATCTGCATCTGCATTATTATTGCTTCTGTCGCAATCGGCTCGTCATTTACATCCGGTTCAAATACAAATAATCCTTCAAAATCGACAGAATCAAACAGCAGTTCCTCTGAAAAAAACAGTTCCGGTGCTCTGCCCTCTGTTGAAAAAACACCCGCCGATGCTTCCGAATACTCCGGCAAAGGCGAAATGAATATGGAACAGATTTATGTCGCCGTTAAAGATATTAACGTTGGCGTAATAGTATATTCAAACAACCAGAAAGCCGGCGAAGGCTCGGGTATTATCGTCGGGGAAGACGAAAACAAAACATACACTTATGTATTAACATGCGCTCATGTTATTTCGGGAAATTACAAAGCACAGATTCAACTTAACGATGACACTGAAATAGATGCCGAAATAGTCGGCTATGACACAAAAACCGATGTCGGCGTTTTAAGAGTTAAGAAAACAGGACTTAAAGCCGCAACGTTCGGCGATTCATCAACACTTGCAGTAGGTCAGCCTGTATATGCAATAGGCAACCCCGGCGGAACCGAATTTTTCGGAACACTTACAGACGGAAGCATTACTGCTATTGACAGACCTGTTACAACAACTTCTTCAAGCGCTTATGACCTCCCCTGTATTCAGCACAATGCGGCAATAAATCCCGGTAACTCCGGTGGCGCACTTGTAAACAAATACGGTCAGGTAATAGGTCTTAACTCTTCAAAAATTGCCGACACAGAATATGAAGGCATGGGCTTCTCTGTTCCGATTAACACAGTTCTTCAGATTTACAAAGACATTGTAAAACACGGCTACGTTACAAACAGACCTATGCTCGGCATAAGTTATTACGCCGTTTCAACCGATTACACATACTCCGCAATAGCATGGAAAAACAATCTTCCGTACGGTTCAATAGTAATTGCCACTATTTCGCAGTCAAGCGACCTTGCAGGTAAAGATGTAAACGTCGGCGATATTATTACAGCGGTAAACGGTAAAAAACTTGACTCAACCGACATACTTCTTGAAGCGATTGAAAAAGCCAATGTAGGCGATACTCTTACGCTTACAATATGCAGACTCAACAACAACGGCTCGATAAATTCGACATTTAACGTAAAAATCAAACTTGTTGAAGATAAAGGCGATAACATCGTCGAAGAAGAACCCACAACAGAGCAGAGTTTCTACAATTTCGGATACGGTGACGGCTCCGAAGGATTCAATCCTTTCGGCTGGTAATAAGAAAAACTGAAAAACAGGTTCATCCGAACTGAACGGATGAACCTGTTTCATTTTATGTTTGAGGATTATATATAACCCTTAACATCCACACTTATTGTATAATCTGAACAAATATTCCACATAATATCCACTCGACTTCTACTTTTTATTTTTGAAAAATATCTTTAAAAAATAAAAACTATGATGTATAATTCCTTTATAAAATACATTGAAAGGCGGTAAAAAATGAGAAAAATACTCGGTTATGTAAGAGCCGCCGTCGATGAATACGGTATGATTGAAGACGGTGACAGAATTGCCGTCGGTGTTTCGGGTGGTAAAGACTCGGTTGTTCTTTTAAATGCACTTTGTATGCTCAAAAGATTTTACCCGAAACAGTTTACACTTGTTGCAGTAACACTTGATATGCGTTTTGACAATAAAGACGGCGATTTTTCCGAAATACAAAAACTGTGCGACAGTTACGGTGTTGAATACGTTATTAAAAGAACGGACCTTGCCGAAATTATATTCAATGTACGCAAAGAAACAAATCCGTGCAGTCTGTGTGCAAGAATGCGCCGCGGCATTCTTCACGATGCCGCAAAAGAATACGGCTGCAACAAAATTGCACTCGGGCACAATCTTGATGATGCCGCAGAAACATTTATGATGAATCTGTTAAATGAGTCACGCATAGGTTGTTTTGCTCCTGTTACATACCTTTCAAGAAAAGATATTACAATGATTCGCCCGCTTATTTATCTGAACGAAAACGTAATAGAAAATGCGGCGCAAAGGCTTTCACTCCCCGTAATAAAAAGCAAATGTCCCGCAAATGAAAATACCGAGCGTGAAAACGCAAAAAATCTTATTAAAGAACTGTCTGAAACTTATGGCGATGTACCGCAGAAAATACTGTGTGCGCTGAAAAAAGACAACATTGACAGATGGTGAGGAAAAAGATATGACAAACATTCAGGAATTATTCGGCTCTATGGTTTTTAACGAAACGGTTATGCGTGAAAAACTGCCGAAAGAAACATACAAATCACTTATGGAAACGGTTAAAAACGGCAAACCGCTCCATATTGACACAGCAAACGTAATTGCACACGCCATGAAAGAATGGGCTGTTGAAAAAGGCGCAACTCATTTCACACACTGGTTTCAGCCGATGACCGACGTTACCGCCGAAAAACACGACAGTTTCATTAAACCCGTTTCCGGCGGAAAAATCTTACTTGAGTTTTCGGGCAAAACATTAGTCAGAGGTGAGCCTGATGCATCATCACTTCCGAGCGGCGGACTTCGTTCAACGTTTGAAGCAAGAGGATATACAGCGTGGGACCCTACTTCATTTGCTTTTATTAAAGACGATACTTTGTGTATTCCGACTGCTTTCTGTTCATACGGCGGTGAAGCGCTCGACAAAAAAACTCCGCTTCTGCGCTCAATGGAAGCGGTTGAAACACAGGCTTTGAGAGTTCTCAGAATATTCGGTGACAACGAAACAAAACGTGTTATTACAACCGTCGGCGCAGAACAGGAATATTTCCTTGTTGACAAAGCGGTATTTAACAAACGTCCCGATTTAAAATATTGCAACCGCACTCTGTTCGGTGCAAAACCGCTTAAAGGGCAGGAACTTGATGACCACTATTTCGGCAAAATCAAACCCCGTGTTTCTGCATTTATGAAAGAACTTGACGAAGAACTCTGGAAACTCGGCGTTACTTCAAAAACGAAACATAACGAAACCGCACCCGCACAGCATGAACTTGCCCCCGTTTTTACCACTGCCAACATAGCAACCGACCACAACCAACTTATTATGGAAATGATGAAAACGGTTGCCGACCGTCACGGAATGGTTTGTATTCTTCATGAAAAACCGTTTGAAGGCATAAACGGAAGCGGTAAACATAATAACTGGGCAATATCCACAGACAAAAACGTCAATCTTCTCGAACCCGGTGACTCACCCTCACAGAACACAACGTTTCTTCTTTTCATAACGGCGGTAATAAAAGCAGTAGACGATTACCAGGAAATGCTTCGTGCATCCGTTGCAACCGCAGGCAACGACCACCGTCTCGGCTCGAGCGAAGCACCGCCTGCAATCATATCTGTTTTCCTCGGTGATGAACTGACATCCATTTTCAATGCACTTGAAGACGGAACACTTTATAAAGACAGAAAACCTACCGATTTGCGTATAGGCGTTAAAGTTCTTCCTCCCCTTCCGCAGGACACAACCGACAGAAACAGAACTTCACCCGTTGCGTTTACGGGTAATAAATTTGAGTTCAGAATGGTCGGCTCCGCTTCATCAATAGCAGATACTAATACCACAATAAATACAGCAGTAGCGGAAGTTCTCAAACAGTTTGCCGACGAACTTGAAAATTCAAAAGATATTGACACGGATGTTATTGAACTTATTAGAAGAACAATAAAAAATCACGAAAGAATCCTTTTCAACGGCAACAACTATTCCGATGAATGGGTAAAAGAAGCAAAAGAAAGAGGACTTTCAAATCTTAAAACAGCGGCAGACGCATTACCGCATATTACAGATAAAAAGAACGTTCTTCTTTTTAAAAATCACGGTGTCTTTACCGAAAGCGAACTTGTTTCAAGGCGTGACATAAAACTCAACACTTATGCAAAAACAGTAAGAATAGAAGCGCTTACAATGGTTGAAATGGTGCGCCGTGACGTATTCCCCGCAACGGTAAAATACAAAAAAGAACTTGCCGAAGAACTTAATCAGTTATCACTTCTTAAAATAAACACAGAAACTTCACCCGAAAAACAACTTTTAACGGATTTACAGAAACTCACATCAAAACTTTCTACACAATTAAAGAAACTTGAACGTCTTATTAACGTTACGTCATTTGACGAAGTGCAGGAAGAGGCTTCATATTATTCCGAAAAGGTAATTCCGGCAATGAATTCATTGAGAAGTATAACGGATGAACTCGAAACACTTACCGCACGGGAATACTGGCCGTTCCCGAGTTACAGCGAAATTATGTACAGTGTACAATGAAGAAGTTGTCAGTTGTCAGTTGTCAGTGTTTTTTTGAAAAGATACTAAAAAAATAAGAAAAGGCAGGTTTTCCGAGTTTTACGGAAAACCTGCTGACTTTTTATTATACTTAAAACTTGTTATCTGGCAACCGGCAATTGGCACCTGCCAACTGACAACTAGCAACCGGCAACCGGCAACTGACAACTGACAACTAAATATTAAAGTCCTTCCTTTGCTTGACACTCAGCATTGCGGTAATTCTCTGTAAGGCAATTTCCGCACTTCTGTGTTCGGAAAGGCTTTCGGCATTGCGAAGTTGCTCGGTTCTTTCTTCATATTCACGTTTTGCACGTTCCTCGTCAATGTCTTCGGGCCAACAGCAAAAATGTGAAAAAATAAGCACTTCATCGGGTCTGACTTCTATAAAACCGTCGGAATTATATGCTTCACGCCACTCGCCGTTTGTTTTTATTTTGATTTTTCCCGGAGCAACAGCGGCAGTCATCGGCGTATGACCGGCAAGAATACCACGTTCACCGTCAAGACCTATAATAACAACGCTTTCCACTTCACCCGAAAAAAACTGTTTTCTCGGAGTGAACATTTCAAGTTTGAATGTTGACATTATTATTCACTATCCTCAAAGAGTTTTGGCTTTTTCACGAGCCTCGTCAATATCGCCTACCATAAAGAATGCCGCTTCGGGAATATCGTCCGCTTCGCCGTCAACAATCTGCCTGAAACTTTCGATTGTCTTTTCAAGCGGAACAAATTTACCTTTAAGACCTGTAAAGGATTCGGCAACATTCATAGGCTGGGAAAGGAACTTCTGAATTTTTCTTGCACGGTAAACAACAGCCTTATCCTCATCGGAAAGTTCCTCCATACCGAGTATAGCGATAATATCTTTAAGTTCCGTATAACGCTGTAAACATTCCTGAACGTCACGGGCTGTTTTGTAATGAAGTTCACCGACTATTTCGGGTTCAAGCGCACGGCTTGAAGATTCAAGCGGGTCTACCGCCGGATAAATACCGAGTTCGGCAATACTTCTTGAAAGAACGGTGGTTGCGTCAAGATGTGTAAATATTGTTGCAGGTGCAGGGTCGGTAAGGTCATCCGCCGGAACATAAACCGCCTGAACGGATGTTATTGAACCTTTTGAAGTTGATGCTATTCTTTCTTCAAGAGCACCGAGTTCGTTTGCGAGCGTAGGCTGATAACCTACGGCACTCGGAAGTCTGCCGAGAAGAGCACTGACCTCATTACCTGCCTGAATGAATCTGTAAATATTATCAATGAAAAGAAGAACATCCTGATTTTTTTCATCACGAAGATATTCCGCCATAGTAAGACCCGAAAGTGCAACACGCATACGGCTTCCGGACGGCTCGTTCATCTGACCGAATGCAAGTACAGCCTTGTTAATAACGCCGCTTTTCTGCATATCGTTCATAAGTTCGTTACCCTCACGGCTTCTTTCGCCTACGCCTGTAAATACAGAATAACCGCCGTGATTTGTAGCGATGTTATGAATCATTTCCATAATAAGAACGGTTTTGCCGACACCTGCGCCGCCGAAAAGACCTATTTTGCCGCCCTTTGTGTAAGGAACAAGCAAATCTATAACTTTTATTCCGGTTTCAAGCACCTGTGTAGCAGGCCTTTGCTCGCTTAATGCGGGAGCCGCTCTGTGTATCGGTCTTTTTTCCCGAGCGTCAATTTCACCTTTGCCGTCAATAGGTCTGCCGAGAACATCAACAACTCTGCCGATTACCGCATCACCAACGGGAACTTCAATTCCTTTGCCGTCGCTTGTAACTTCAAGTCCGCAGCAAAGACCTTCTGTTGCTTCAAGTGCTATTGAGCGTACCACTCCGTCTTCAAGATGAAGCGCAACCTCAAGATGTTTATTATACTTTTCAACAGTTAAAAGGCTGTTTATCGGGGGAACCTCCGTACTGTCAAAACGAACATCAACAACGGGACCCGAAATTTTAACAACCGTGCCTTTCATTATATCTGCCATAATAATTTCCTTATTGCGAGATTCACACCGCGCCCGCTTCGGATGCGGCAGCAATCTCTGTAATTTCATTTGTAATCTGAAGTTGTCTTGCGGCATTTAACTGCGTGGACAACTCCGCTATCATTTCATCCGCATTGCGTGTCGCATTCTGCATTGAGGTCATTCTTGCAATGTTTTCGCTTGCCGCAGACTGCATAAACACGTCATACATAAAACCTACAACATACTGATAAACAAGGTGTTCAAACACGTCCTCAATAGACGGCTCATAAATAACTTTTGACGAATAATCGTATTCGTACTCCAAATCAAGAAAATCACGTCTTAAAAGCGGAAGCAGATGAACACAACGTGGTGTCTGTACGGCGGCACTCACATATTCCGTATATACAACGAATACCTCGTGATAATCGTTTGTAAGATAAAGGTCAATAAGTTTCTCGGCAACCTGAGTCGCAAGACGCAAAGTCGGATGCTGTGAAGCGCCGTACCACGAATACTCGGGTTTAATACCCTCTTTTTTAAAGAGTCTGTCGCCCATAAGTCCGAGTGAAATTACAAGCGGATTTTCATACTCTTTCATTTTTTCAAGTGCGGCATCAACTATTGCGGAATTATAACCGCCGCACAGACCTTTATCCGATGTAACTACAACGAAAACCGCCGAACCGAGTCCGTTATCGTCAATAAATTTATCGTGTATATTATTATGTTTTGCCTTTGATAAAATATCTTTTATCGTAGCGCGCAGACGCTTCATATAAAAAAGGTTGAAATCAATATCTTTCATTGCCTTTTTCATTCTCGAAGTTGAAAGAAGGTACATTGCATTTGTAATCTGCCTTGTTTCCTGAACTGCACGCAAATGCTGTTTTATTTCATTTGTGTTACTCATAAGTTTTCAAAAAAGGCGTTAATGGATTCGCTTAATTCTTTTTCCGCCGAATCACTCATATCGCCGCTTTCGTTAATTTCTTTCACAAGAGCAGAGCAGTTTGATTTGAGATATTCGAGAAGAGAATTTGCGGTTGACTTAATATTTTTAACGTCAATATTTTCAAAATTATTATTCTTATACGCAAGAAGCAATGCTACTTCACAGAACAAATCAAGCGGTTCGCCCCTACCCTGTTTGAGAAGCGTTGTAAGACATTCACCTCTTACAAGCATTTTTCTTGTCGCATCGTCAACATCACTTCCGAAACGTGTGAAAATTGCCATTTCACGGTACTGTGAAAGTTCAATTCTCAATGTGCCGGAAACTTTTTTCATAGCCTCGTGCTGTGCGGCTCTGCCGACACGGGAAACCGAAAGTCCCGTATTTACGGCAGGACGTATTCCGCTGTGGAACAGTTCGCTTTCAAGATATATCTGACCGTCGGTTATGGAAATAACGTTTGTCGGGATATATGCAGAAATATTTCCGCCCGTTGTTTCGACTATGGGCAAAGCAGTTATACTTCCGCCGCCGTTTTCTTTTGACATACAGGCGCTTCTTTCAAGAAGTCTTGAATGCAGGTAAAATACGTCGCCGGGATACGCTTCACGTCCCGGAGGTCTGTGAAGAAGAAGTGACATTGCACGGTATGCAACTGCGTGTTTTGAAAGGTCATCATAAATGACAAGCACGTCTTTACCTCTGTTCATAAACCCTTCGGCTATTGAGCAGGCGCAATAAGGCGCAAGGTACTGTGTTGCGGGGCTGTCCGAAGCGGTCGAGGCAACAACAACCGTATAGGGCATTGCACCGTTCTTTTTAAGAGATTCAATAACGTATGAAATATTAGACGCCTTTTGTCCTATGGCACAGTAAACACATATAACATCGGTATTTTTCTGATTAAAAACAGCGTCGAGCGCTATTGACGTTTTACCCGTCTGTCTGTCACCTATGATAAGTTCACGCTGACCTCTGCCTATGGGAATCATACTGTCTATTGCAAGTATTCCCGTTTCAAGCGGTGTATCAACAGTGCGGCGTTCAATAATAGCCGGTGCAGGTCTTTCTGCGGGAAGAAATTCGTCTTCTTCAAGCGGTTTACCGTCAATCGCTCTGCCGATGGGGTCAACTACTCTGCCGAGGAGTTTATGCCCTACGGGTATTTCGGCAACTCTGCCCGTACCCTTTACGTTATCGCCTACACAAACGGTATCGGCGCTGTCAAAAAGAACAGCACCCACGCCGTTTTCTTCAAGGTCAAGCGCCATACCGAATATGCCGCCGTCAAATTCAAGAAGTTCACCGTAAAGTCTGCCCGGAAGTCCTTCAATTCGGGCAACGCCGTCACCGACTTTTACAACTTTACCGTAACTGTATGAAATGGGGGCGGCACTGAAACTTTCTATTCTGTTTTTCAGAAATCTGCTTATATCAGAAACTCTGTCTTCTGACAAAATGCACACCCCTTTCTTTATTTTTCAATATGCTTTTTAAGTTCCTTCAATTGCGATTTTATTGAATTATCGTAAAGAGTTCCGTCGATTTTGAGAACAAAACCGCCGAGTATATCTTCATTTATAACTCTGACAAATTCAATATCCTCTCCGATAACCTTTTTTATTCCTTCGCAAAGCAATGAATAAGTTTCATCGCTCATATTGGAAGCAGTTATGATATGAGCATTACGCATTTTTACCGCCCTGCCCCTCAAAACTCGCTAAAAAGTCCTCGACAATTTTTTTATTGTCAGCATCCGTAATTTCTCTTGAAAGAAGTTTTTCGGAAACATCTACTGCAATGCTTACAATGTCGTCTTCGGTATCTTCAAGCATTTTCTTTTGTTTTTCCTCAGCCTTTTTGTCGGCATTGGCAAGAATAACTTTCGCTTTCTCGTTTGCCTCGTCAATAATTCTCTGTGCCTCTTTTTTGCCGAGTAATTCGCCCTCTTTGAATGCTTCTTCTTTTGCTTTTGTGCTTTCTTCAATTATTCTGTCGCATTCGGCGCTCTTACGCTCTGCTTCATCGGCAAGCGTTTGAGCAGCCTCTTTTTCTTTAAGCACTCTTTGAGTTCTCTGAGTCATAAAATTCTTGACGGGTTTGTACGCAAGTTTCCTTACAACAAGGAAAAGCACAAGTATATTAGTGATATTGATAACAATATCAACAAGCATTTCCTTTGATAATTCCATAGTTACTCACCTTATAACTTTGTTGACATAATAAGAGCGATAACGAAAGCGTAAATCGCAGTTGATTCCGCAAGCGCACAGCCGAGAAGAAGCACAGTCTGAATTTTGCTTGCCGCTTCAGGCTGACGTGCAACTGCGTCAACAGCCTTAGATGTAGCAAAACACATACCGAAACCCGCACCCAAAAGTGCCAAAGCCAAACCTAAAATTTCCATAATCTATTCTCCTTTATGCAATATCTGCTGTATTTTCTTTATTGTTTTTTGACTTCTTTTGTTTTTTCTCCGATTCTTCGGGTTCTTCCATTGCTTCGTCAATAAACGTGAGCGAAAGCGTTATGAAAATGTAGCCCTGAATAAGAGGATGGAACAAATTGAAATAAAGTCCCGCAATTCCGGGAAGAGCCGAACCGTATCCGCCGAGAGCACCTTTTAAAAGGTCCATAACTATCATACCGCCGAGCATATTACCGAAAAGACGGCACGCAAGCGAAACAGGAACGGCAATGTCGCTTACCATTTTAAGCGGTATCATAACTGCTCTCATAGGAGCAATCGGGCCGCCCATAGATTTAAGCCTGCCGCCTATTCCGAGTTTTTTCACACCGAGTACGTTGAGAAGAACAAATGTGAGAAGTCCCATTGCAAATGTTGTTGTTAAATCGGAGGTCGGAGCACGAAGTCCCAGAAGTTCAACGGAAGCGCAGCCTATAATAAACGCCGCCATTGAGAACATATACGGTGATAAAAACTCCGCAAAATTATTGCCGACTGCTTTTTCCACAAAACCGTCAATCGCTTCAACCGCTATTTCCATAGCATTTTGAAGACCTGAAGGCTCGTCCTTGAATTTCGGCACGCAAATCACTCTGAACAAAACGCAAAGTATCATCAGCACGGCAGAAACACAAGCGGCGATTATTGTTGTTTTTGCAAGTGAAATTCCGAAAATGTCAACTCTTTCGCTGAACATTTCAAATTCAATTTTCAGTCCGCCCTTTATGCCTGAAAAAGCAGTGAGTACAACGCCCAAAAGGAACCACAAACCGAAAATCATTCCGACAAAAAACAGTTTTTTTCGTTTGCTTCTCTTTTTTATTATTTTCAAATCTTTCTCATCCGACAGATTTTTAAGTGCACTTTTCTGATGCAGAAAACCTGCAAGGCAAAGTGCGAAAACAACAACGGAAATCCCCAGTTCAACTGTCTGAACCGTTGTCAAGAGTATCATCTCCTTCCTTTTTCGGCTTTTTAATGAGTGCATTCACAAGCGCAACGCCCGGAAGCCCCACCGCAAAGCCTGCTGCGGCATAATAAATATCATCCCCCATAAAAATTATGACGGGTGCAAGGCACGCACCGTAAAGTGCGATTTTCGCAACTATCAATAATACCGCTTTGACAACATCACCGGAAAAGGCTTTTTTTATTACGGTATTCAAAAGAAACATCTCGGCAACACCGAGTAAAAAACATATAATAAATGATACCGTAAAAATCGCCTCAATTCCGATAAATATTGAATATTTTAAAAACAGATTTTACTTCTTTTATTTATTAAAGTCAATAGTAAAATATCAAAAAAATACACAATAAAGCAAGGTACAAATTATGCAATTTTTCATATTTTCATCACGCCGTATTTTTTAAACAAAAAAGCGGAATTTCGCTGATTTGTACCAATGAAATTCTGCCGTTTTCATTCATTCTTTATTCCGTTTTTTATTCATTTACATATCGAATAATTCGCTTTCCGCCATAGCGCACAGTGCGTGATAAACGGGCAGCGTATATTCCTGTATTTTTGCCGTATCGTCAGACGGAAGAATAACGGTAACATCCGATACTGCGGAAAGTTTACCGCCGTCATGTCCCGTAATTGAAATTACTTTGCCGTTTTTCGCTTTTGCAGTAACAGCGGCATAATAAACGTTTTTTGAATTGCCGGATGTACTCAACGCTATCAGCGTATCATTTTCACAAATATATCCGTAAACCTGCTGAGCGAAAACAAGGTCGCTTTGTGCATCGTTGTTAAACGCTGTCATCAATGCGGTATGGCTTACAAGCGATATTGCCGGAAGCGCTCCCTGAATGTTTGAAGCAATGTAATCACCGCATTCAAAAGAAGAAAACGCAGATTTTTCTTTACTGTTCAACTCTCTTTTAAGTTTGAAACCTTTCATCAGTTCACCGACGATATGCTCGCTGTCGGCGGCACTTCCTCCGTTTCCGCAAACAAGGATTTTGCCGTTGTCATTATATGTATTCATAATAACGCAAAACGCTTTTTCAATATCGTTTTTCGACTTTAAAAGTGCGGGATATTCTTTAAACAACCCGTTAAAAATCTGCATTGTTCTTTCTTTCATTTCAAAATAGCGTCAAACACGCAAAATGTTTGATTTTCCTTTCGTAAAATGGATATTGATTATTAAAACAGTATTCCGAGAGCGGCGTAATCACCTATTGAGTCACCGAGCGAAGCGGGAACTATTTCGCATACAGATGCACTTTCTTTAAGTGTTTCTTTTTTTATTACTTCATTTATGCGACTGTTAAAGAATTCGCTGTTTCTTTCGTATATACTTCCGATAACTATTCTTTCGGGATTTAAAATGTCAATAAGTACGGAAAGTCCTCTGCCGAGATGTTCGGCGCATTTTTCATATACTTCCGTTGCAAAACCGTCACCGTTATACATCGCTTCGGCTACGTTTTTTGCATTGAGTTTTTCAATATCATTTTCATTATCGAAAAGCACGCTTTTTTTGCCCTGTGCCATATATTCTTTTGCGGTAATTACCGCAAGGTCTCTTATTCCGCCGCCCGAACAGAAGCCTTCAAAAGACCCTTTCTTGCCATAGCCCGTCGGTCCGTCATCACGAAGACGGATATGTCCGACTTCACCTGCCATATCATTCGTACCGGAATAAAGTTTACCGTCAAGAATAAGACCTGCGCCCATACCCGTTCCGAAT
Organism: Acutalibacteraceae bacterium; assembly: GCA_045598225.1. GTDB lineage: Bacteria > Bacillota > Clostridia > Oscillospirales > Acutalibacteraceae > DTU089. The sequence goes on from JAZLLP010000026.1 coordinate 67,667, forward strand.
GTAAGAAAAACCATATTTTCACAGCCCCTGCCCGCACCGAAACGCCATTCGGCAACTGCACAGGCATTGGCATCGTTACAAAGCACGGTTTTAACACCGAATCGTTCTTCACACATTTTTACAATCGGCACATTGTCCCAGTCCGGAAGATTCGGCGGACAGTTCACCGTTCCGTTTTTACTGTTTAAAGGACCTCCGCAGGAAATACCTATTCCGATAAGTTCTTCCGCTTTTACTTTGTTTCTGTCAAGAACTGTCTGAGCAGTTGAAAAAATCTCGTTGATAACTATTTTATATCCTCTTTTCACATCTGTCGGAAAAGATTGTTTATCAAGAATAAAACCGTCTGTTTTTTCGGGTATTTCAGCCTTTCCGAGTACAACCGCACATTTTGTTCCGCCTATATCAATACCGAGTGAATACAAAAAAAATCACCTCACACGGTAATTGTATCACACCGCCTGTTTTTCTTCAACTTGTTTTCGGTATGAATTTCACTTTTTAAAAAAACTTATTTCGCCTAATCTGCGAAGTTGAACATCTACGTTCACATAAACGGGTATTTCGGGAAAAATTTCTTCCCATTTGTCATTATATTTAAAATACGCATTTTTGTCATATAACAGCAGTCTTCTGCCGAAGCGAAGACAATCCTGACGGTACACTTTCTGTGTTTCGTATAAAGACCGGTTCATCATTTTTACGACTTCTTCGGATACCGCATTTTCAATTTTTTCAATATACTTTTCGTCAAATGAATAAGCGCCGTTGTCAATTTCGTCAAGGTCAACCGAAAGTTTTACGTTAAGCGTATATTCGGGAATATCGCCGTCTGTATTTATTACATATTCAGTTTTTGATTTCACGATAAGAACCGAGAATTTCTGCTTACCGTCAATGTCGGAACCGATAACGCCGTTCTGTATTTTATTTTTTAAAAATCCGAGTCCCATACTCTGCTGCTCGTTTAAATAACCCGACAACTTATTATTTTTATCAAAAACGGCGCTTCCGTCAATATAATAAAATTCTTTTTCGTTATTCTTCACCGTTTTTATTGCGGGTATAACAAGTGAAGTTGTCTGTTCATATTTATAATTCGCAACATCAAGAATACGCATTCTTTGAGAATAGGAAACTTTTTCGGATTCTTCAAGCACGTTTTCGAGTATCTGTGCGCGTATAACATTCATTCCGACATCAGCGGTAATAATATCGGTTGCCTTACCGCCCTTAACAATCGCAACGGGAACAGTTGCACGGGTGTTATAATCCCTCTCTATAAAATCAAGTATTCCCGTTAATTTTGTTTTTGCGGCTTCTTCACCGATTATTATAGCGCGATTGTGTGCATAAAGCGGTCTGTTGCCGCTTTTTTTGATTATTTCGCTAAGCGCTTCCGAAACAGTTTCACCGTTTCCGCTGTATATTTTTGTTTTTTCTTCGCTTTGTACCTCGCCGTTTGCACTGCCGGTCTGTTCGTTGTTGAGTATTTCAACCGTGACGGAATATCTGTCATCTTCAACATCTATTCCCATACTTTGAATAATCATCAGTTCCGACAGTTCCGTTCCGAGTTTCTGCGTTCCCGTAAACTGTAAAAAACCGATTCCGACTGCAAGTGCCGCCGCACCGTAAATCAGTATTTTTTTAAGCATTTTCCGCCTCCGAAAATTCTCTTTTCCGCTTGTTTATTTTTGATTTTTTTATTAACAGACATCCTGCCAGCGGTAAAACCGTCACCACAATAAAATACGGAACGGCAATCTGCCATAATGAAGTGAGAAATGAAAATCTTTTAATTGAACCCGAAATAATTATTACCGATGCAGAAAGAATAATCGCAGTAACAGCCGGCGATACTTTTTTATTGATTTTCGGGAAAAGAAATTCAACGCACTTTGAAACAATAAGCATAAAAAACGTTATTTTTGAAATCACACATAAAATCCACGCTGCAGTTTCAAATGCTTCAAGCCTCTCAAAAAGGCTGATTTTTCCTATTGTTGAAATTGCAAAACTCGGAAAAATCTGATAATCGGCAAATGTGCCGAGCGTACCTATGATTGTAAGAATAACAATAAACATTGTCAGCGATACAGAACATATAAACATCAAAAGACTTTTTGACATTTTTCCTTTTATTTCGCCCCGATACAGAACGGGAACACCGAGAACAACCGTATATGTCGATATACTCATTGTATCTTTAAGAAAATCAATTCCGTCCGACAAAAACGGCGGCGTGAAATTAAGGCTGTCAAACTCCTGCATATTCGTAAAAAATATAAGAAGCGATGCGCCGACAACAATAACAGAAAATATAATACTTCCCCGCCCGAGAGCCTCTATGCCGAGTAACGAAAGTAATGCGCATATTATGATTATTGCAATAATAAACAGCGTCATATCGGTTTGCTCAAACATTTCGGAAGTAACAAAAAGGTCAAATCTTGCAACAGTTCTTATATTGCCGATTGTAAACAGAAAAATATATAAAGATGCAATTACTTTTGAAAACGCAGGCGATACAAGCGAAAACGTTTCAAGAATACCGCTGTCACAATGCGAAACGTAATAAAAAACGGGAATTGCAAATACGGCGTTTATTACAATCAGAAGTAAAGAATGAATAAGCGTGTCAACCGATGAAATGCTCATACCCTCGTGTGAAAGATACATAAATACACCGACAAGCACCGAAAGATACATAACGGAATATAACTGCGTTGATGTCATTTTTACCGAATTCATTTATTTTCACCGCCGGAACGCAATCCGTTTATATTGAATTGCTTTTTACTCATTTTTTTAAAACTCTGCCTTAAAACGGTATCACGCCACAATGATTTATTGTAAGGTGTCAAAGGCGAAAGATATGCAACGGAATAATCCGTTATTGAAGCAAGATTGAGAATAAGAATTGCCGAAGCAATCATTATTCCGTAAAGTCCGCTGAAGCCGCCGACTACAATAAATACAAATCTTAAAACAGATACCGGTTGATAAATATCGGAAACCACAAGCGAGGAAAGCGCCGTCATTGCAACTACAATAAGCATTGTTGCACCGATAAGCCCCGCCGTAACCGCCGCATCACCTATAACGAGCGCACCGACTATGCTCATAGCGTGCCCGATTGATTTCGGCATACGAAGTCCCGCTTCCCGCACAAGTTCGTATATAAAGTGTATCGCAAGCGCTTCCGTAGTTAATGTGAACAACGTGTTACTTTCCATCATTACTATATTGTAAAGCATATCGTCAGGCAGTATTTCCTGATGAAAAAGACCGACGGCAACGTAACTTCCCGGCAGAGCAATGCTGAAAATAAAAGACAGTATTCTTATTATTCGCATAAAGGTTGCATAAAACGGTCTGTTGAAATAGTCGTCAATCGCCTGAAAATTTTCAATAAAAAGAATCGGAAGTACCATCGCAAACGGACTTCCGTCAACAAAAATCGCAACTTTCCCCTCGTTTATTTTAGCGCAGAACGTGTCAGGTCTTTCTGTTGTCGCAAGCATTGAAAAAGGCGTTTTTCTTTTTGTGTCAAGAAAAGGCTGTAAATAACCCACATCAAGTAACGTATCAATTTCAATGTCTGCAAGCCTTTGTTTTACTTCTTCAAGTGTTTTTTTGTTTACTTTGCCTTCCATATAGCAAATTGCGGTTTTTGTTCTGCTGACTTTACCTATTTCGCTGACTTCCACCTTGAAATTCACGGTACAAAGTCTTTTGCGGACAAGTGAAAGATTCGTTTTAATATTTTCCGTAAACCCTTCCCGTGAGCCGTGCTCCTGCACCTCGGTGTCGGGCTCGTCTATTGCTCTTTCGGGGATTCTCTGTGCGCCGACTACAATACATTCGCTTTCGCCGTCAATAAAAATAAGGAGATTTCCCCGAAGCATCTGTTGAATTGCTTTGTCAAGATTTTTTTCGGTATCGACCTCCGTTCCGCACAAAAGTCTTTCTTTAATGTAATCAAACGGCTTTTTAACCGTAATTACGGGTGCGCCGAACAAAATCGGTTTTACAACCGCTTCGCTTATGTTAAGTGAATTTGATAAGCCGTCACAGTTGGAAAAAACGATTGTCCTGCCCATAAATTCGCTTTCTTTTACAAGAATATCAAAACAGTTCAGAAATACGTCTTTAATTATTTTTCCGTTTTCCGACGCATTTTTTCTTACGTCACCGAACTGTTCCTCCTCTATGCTGTTTACGTCAATATATACTTTGTTTTCAGAGCGCATTTTTATCACCGATATTATTTTTCCGTATTTTGAATGAATATACAAAAAAAGTGTGTCAAAAATAATCGAGGTGAAAAAATATGCTTACAACAATAATAAGAACAGTCATTCTTTATTTTTCGGCGGTCATATCCGTAAGACTTATGGGTAAAAGGCAGATAGGCGAATTACAGCCCACCGAACTCGTTGTCACAATACTTTTGTCGGAAATAGCGGCAATTCCCATTCAGGATAATGACATTCCTCTTATTAACAGTCTTATACCGCTTATGCTTCTTGTCGGATTTGAAATAATTCTTTCCGTAATAAACGTAAATAACGTGCGTTTCAGAAAAATCAGCGACGGCAATCCGTTTATAATAGTCCGTGACGGAGTTCCCGACCAGAAAAAACTGAAAATGCTTCGTCTTTCGGTTGATGACATACTTTCGGCACTTCGTCAGAAAGATGTGTTCGATATATCCGACGTACAGTACGCAATAATGGAAACAAACGGCTCTGTTTCGGTACTTCTGAAACCCGAAAAAAGAAATCTTTCTCCCCGCGATATGAAAATAGAAACAGAAGATAAAGGTTTTTTATCACCCGTTATAATTGACGGCAGAGTGTTGAAAAATCATCTGCGAGAATGTAACAAATCGCTTGATGACATTTTAAATGAATTGAACAGTCAGAATTACAAACAGGATGACATCGTTTTAATGACAGTAGATAAAAACGGAAATTATTCGTATATATTCAAGGATAAGAAAGAAAGTGAATAAAATTTGAAAAGAACAGTTATAGGCGCAGTTTTAATTATTGTTGCGTTTTCTGTCGGTATAATATCGTTTATATCAATAAACAAAACGTGCGATTCCATTGTAAATGCAATAGATGTTCTTTCGTATTCCGCCGAAAGCAAAGACAAAAACGCAGTCAGCGAAAACAACGATAACCTGTATGAATTATGGAACGAAAAAAAGTATATATTTCACATACTTACAAATCACGCCGAAATGCAGGACCTTGAAATAAGTATGGAAAAAATAAAATACTACGGTGAGAAAAATGAGTTTTCATCGCTGATTGAAGAATGTGAAACATGCCGCGACAATGTAGAACACATAAAAGACTCCGCAAAGCCGTCAATAAGTAACATTTTTTGACTATTGATAAACTGAGAAAAGTGTTATATAATCAGGTAAAGGAGTGATATTTATGATGATATGGATATGGCTCGGACTATTTGCGGCGTTCATAATTATTGAAGCCGCAACAGCACAACTCGTGACGGTATGGTTTGCCGTAGGCGCTTTCTGTGCGTTTGTTTCCTCATTTTTTACGGAAAACATACCCTTTCAGATTATTTTATTTATTGCGGTTTCCGCTGTTGCACTTGCCGTAACACGCCCGATTGTCAAAAAGTTTACGAAAACAAAGAAATTGCCGACTAACGCCGATATGTACATCGGGGCAGACGGAATAGTATTTGAAGAAATAAACAACCTTGAAGCAAAAGGTCTTGTCAAAGTTAAAGGTTCTTACTGGAGCGCACGTTCTTCGGATGACTCGGTTACTTTAAAAGTAAATGACACAGTAATTGTCGAGCGCATTGAAGGCGTTAAACTTATTGTAAAACCGAAACAATAAAAATTACATAAAGGAGAGGTCAAAATGTCAATATTAACTCTTGCAATTAACCCCGGCACATTACTCGCTGTTTTTATTCCGCTTGCCATTATTCTTCTTTTAATAATAGCGAACATAAAAATAGTACCACAGTCAAAAGCATACGTTATTGAGCGTCTCGGCGCTTATTACACCACCTGGGACACAGGTCTTCACGTTAAAATACCTTTTATTGAAAAAGTCGCGAAAGTTGTTTCCCTCAAAGAGCAGGTTGTTGACTTTCCGCCGCAGCCCGTTATTACCAAAGATAACGTTACTATGCAGATAGATACAGTCGTTTTCTTCCAGATAACCGACCCGAAACTTTTCTGCTACGGCGTTGAATATCCCATTTCCGCCATTGAAAACCTCAGTGCTACAACACTTCGTAACATCATAGGCGAAATGGAACTTGACCACACGCTCACTTCCCGTGACACAATAAACGCAAAAATCCGCGGTATACTTGACGAAGCAACTGACCCGTGGGGTATTAAAGTAAACCGTGTTGAACTTAAAAACATTCTTCCGCCCCGTGAAATTCAGGATGCAATGGAAAAACAGATGAAAGCGGAACGTGAACGCCGTGAATCCATTCTTCGTGCAGAAGGCGAAAAAGCAAGTCAGGTTCTCGTAGCCGAAGGAAAAAAAGAAGCGCAGATTCTTGAAGCGGAAGCAAACAAGCAGGCTGCAATTCTTCACGCAGAAGCGGTTAAAGAATCAAAAATGCGTGAAGCGGAAGGTGAAGCAAACGCAATTATCGCCATTCAGAAAGCACAGGCTGAAGGTATCAGAATGATAAATGAAGCAGCACCCTCCGAACAGTACCTTTCAATCAAAGGTATGGAGGCATTTGAAAAAGCCGCTGACGGCAAAGCAACGAAAATTATCGTTCCGTCAGAACTTCAGTCACTTGCAGGCGTTGCAAGCAGCATTAAAGATATTGTAAAAGACTGATATTATATTTTAAAGAATAACGGACTTTACTTTTTATGCAGGGCATTTTCGTAAAGTCTGTTTTATACTGAAAAAAATACTTTTTTGGAATTTTCACAAAGAATTAAAGGAGGATTCCCTCTATGAAAAAACAAATTCTTTCCATCTTACTTGCGAGTGCCCTGATACTCTCATTTGTTCCTGTTGCTTTTGCCGCAACATCTCTTACTTCAGTTGCCGTTTCGACAAACATTATGGAAGATACAGGCATTGAACGTGCAAATAACAATCTGGTCGTATGGGCAAGCAGCGGAACAAACTCGTACGGTAACAGCGGTTCCTCGCCTCAAATTGACGTTTATGACACTCATTGGTATGAAACATTTACGGAACCGGAAGACGGCAAAAATGCATCAGACTACGAATATGATGACGTTAATAACCTTTACCTTAAAGAAATGACCGAAAGCGACGTTTTTTCAAAAGACAAAAACTACGCTTTCAAAACAACTCTCCGTCTCAGGTCAACAGGCTTACAGTTCAGTATTCAAAGCAATGAAGACATTACGATAAACAATTATCATTTAAACAATGAACTTACCGGCGGTAAATACAGTGTTGAGGACTACGAAATATCCTCGGATTACATAATACCCTCTTACATTTGTACAATTTACTCGCTTTTGCCTTCATCATTTGTCCAGGACCGTATTTATGATGTGAAACTTTACGGAACCGAAATCACAAAAGCCAATAAAAATGACATCTTCGGTAACGGTACGGCTTCTTATGTTCCCGCAACCGAAACGGAATGCGCAAAACTTTACCTTAATAACTTTAATAAAACAACAACAACTAACGTTTTAAATCTTATCTATGTTAATGAAGATTTGGAAATTATTGTAAGCGGTACTAATGTATTAAGTTGCAGTTCTTCCGCAAGAGGTAATGCACATACAGACGGCATTTATTCAACAGGTAAACTCACAATTAAAGGTAACGGCTCTTTAACTTTAAAGCCGATGTACTCATTCAACGGTTGGAGTTCGGGAATATATTGCACTGAAAACATTACGGTTTGCGAAGATGTTCAACTCAAACTGACTACAAACGAGGGTTCAACATATACATACGGCATTCATTCCGGCGGTGACCTTACAATAAAGGACAATGCGACTGTATCCATAACAAATGCAGGGTATGCAACAAACGCCAAAAATGCAAGAGCGATTAATGCAATTAATGTAAACATTCTTGACAATACGACCGTATATGCCGAAAACAGAGGACACACAGACGGTGTAAAATACGGTGTTTACGCTTCGCAGAAACTTACTTTTACCGGCAATAAACTCACGACAAATGTCGGCTCAAACACATCAAGCCGTGCGATATACGCACTTACTTACGACCTCGGTAATTCAGCCTGCTTCGGCACTTCATCCATTACGGATGTTTCAGTCGGCGGAACGTCAATTACTTCAAGCAGTTTCAATTCGTCAACATACCGTGCAATACGCATTGAAAAAGCATATAAAACAAGTGTCAACGGCACACCGATTCTTGTAAGCACCAAAGATGATGTTTTAAAAGACGGCACAGTAAAATATACGCCCGAACACGACAATATGCCCGCAACGCTCACACTTGACGGTGCAAATATAAGCAAAATCAAAGCAACCGAAGACCTTATTATTGATGTTGTTTCGGAAAGTTCCGTTGATGTCGGTTCATCAACTTCCGACAATGCAATTGATATAAACGGCAAATGTTACATAAAGGGTGACGGTTACTTAACCGTTAAGGGCGGTAAAAACTCGGGTTATGGCATTAAAACAACCGGTTACCTTAATTTCGGAATTGAGTTGACAATCGACGCAAAACAGGCAATATATTCAAATTACACGCCTAAAAACTCCGATGATGTTTATGTAAATACGGTTTACGGTGATGCGGATAATGCTTATGACTGGGACCGTGAAACACCGATTACTACATATTCTCATGTATATATCTACTCAAGTGCACCTTCACTGTACGTTAACGGTATACTTGTAACGGATGAAAACAAAAATGATTATTATGAAACAGAACACTGGTACGCAAAAACCTACGGTATAAATTCAAATGATGTGGTTTTATACCTTGAAGGTGTTTCTTTTGACACCGACTCAAACGTTCGTTCGGACAGTTCCACCATTTGGTGTGACGGTGACCTTACCATTGAACTCAAAGGCGAAAACTCAATTGTAAGCCCCGGCAATCCTTCGGCAAACTATGTTGCACCTGTAAACTGCTACGGTAACCTTACAATTAACGGCAACAATCAAAATGAAGATATTCTTAATATCAGCAGCACATTATCGTCTGCTCCTGTATTTATGAACTCTTACGCCATTCAGGTTTCCGATGAACTGACACTGAACAACTGTAAGGTGACAGCCTATGCTCCGAACTGCAATTCCTCAAGAAGCTACGGTGTTTACGCCGGAAACGCTTTAAATGTAAATCACAGTTATATTGAAGGTCTTGCACAAAAACATACTTATGCCGAAAATGAGGCAAGCGTCGGAATATATGCCGGAAGTCTTACAATTAACGGCAACGACTGCACGGTTTCGGGCCGTTCGACAGGTTCCGATTCGGGTTACGGAATACTTGTTCCTTACCAATCCGGTGACCTTGAACTCACGGGCGGAATTTTCACTGCTGTCGGCAATACCGCAGCCTATGATATTTCGGGATATGAACTTAACATAGACAACTACATTGAACCGATTATTTATGCAAAAAAATCAACAGGAGATTCTGTTAAGATATGGGACGGCTCTTACGCCCTTTCCGAAAGTAAATACCTTTCAATTTCGCAGGGAAAATACAACGTTTATATCGGCGGAGTTGAGGTAACAGCGTTTAACGCTTCTGACATTTTCGGTGACGAAACCGCCGTACTGACGTTTGATGAAAACAAATTGCCTATTCTCACACTTACAAATGCAAATATCACCGGCTTTACAAAAACACAGTCACCGCTTTATTACGCCTGCATTTGGAGTGAAAAACCGCTTACCGTTATTTTCAACGGCAACTGCACGGTTGACAGCGGCGAAGGCGAAATAAACTCCGTTGCCGAAAAACGCAGATATGCAATTTATAACCGTGACGGTAATATTACAATTATTGCAAATGAAAACTCGGTTACAAACCTTTCGGGTTACAGTTCAATTTATTCAGGTGCCGACATTAACATCAGTCTTCTCAAAAATGCGGAGTTTAATGTTAACGGTTTAATAAATTCAGGTTCCTGCATATCCTGTAATAATTTCAGTCTGTGCGGTGACGGCGGTTACACATTCAATGTTCTGAATCCGGGCGTAGGTTCATGCATTTACGTTTCACAAACAGGAACAACTTCTTTCACTTCGGACAGCACAGAGGTTTTCTCAAATGTTAATCTCAGACACAACTGCCCGAACGGTTCCGAGAATGCTTCACCTGTTTTAGCTACAACAAAGCGCATTCAGGTCAAAAATGTTTTCATGAAAATACGCGGTTTCCGTCCCACAATTATGGTAATTCCGCATTTTTCAACCGAAACCGAAAACGAAGTTACCGACAATCTGCTTATAACGGTTGCCAAAGACGAGGATGCGTACTTCTTTTACAAATGGAACAACTCCGCGCTTTTAACCGAAAACGAATCTTACAATTTTGTAAATATTGAACCGTATTACGATTCCTATGCTTTCGCAGACACAAACGGCGACGGAATCATAAACGGAAACGATTATACGGAACTTGTCAACAAAGCACTTTCAAATGATACAGAGTTTGAACACAAAACCGCCTATGATATGAACAGAGATACGGTAATTGATGTTCTTGACTGTGTGCTTTTGGAAAGAACGGTAAATAATCTTTAAATCTAATCAAAACAGTATTAAAGTATTGTTTTTATTCGGTATTGAAAATACTTTGAAAAACTGAATGAAATAATTATAAAAGGGGCAGTCCGCTAAGGAACAGCCCCTTTTTATGTTATGTGTTTACTTTTTATTTAAAAATACTGTTCTAATGAGGGAAACGCCTGGGTAATCGGGTTATAACCCAAAGCAAAGTATTTGAATATCCATACAATGGGATTAAATTTGAAAAATGCGTCGTCGAGGAGCGTAACTAATTCGCGGAGGAAAGCAGGAACATCGTAAGTTTCGGGAACTTCGACAGAATCAAATGTTTCGCCCTCTTTTTGAACTACCATAGGCTGTGAATAACAAATGCCGTTTTCACCTGTAAGGTAGAATCTTACAAACAAATGAATGTCGTCATAAAGTTCTGTGCTGTTGAGGTCAAGTTCTGCATATCCGTCACTGCAATCGTAATCACGAAGAACAACGTTACCGTCGGAAACCCATGTAATATAGTTAAAGTTTTTACCCCATACTTTAATAACGCCGTTATCTTCATCGACTTCCATTTTTGTAACAACGGGAGTATTGTCTTTCCACCATTCAACATCTTCGCAGTTATCGTGGTAGCCTTCCATTTCCTGCATACCGTTAAGTTCGTAGCCGTTTGAATAGTGTGAAACGGCAAAAAACTGACCTTTAAGCATACAGTCACGGAGTGCCTCCTCGGTAAGTTCGGGCATATAAAGAATATCGTAAGCATCGTTTATTGAAGTTTCACTGTGAGAATCGGAAAATGTAAAGCCCCATGGAGTTACGCCGTTTGGAATTGTTTTTTGAAGAATCTGGTCATAAAGAATTCTGTCACAACGAGTATGCGCGTCTGTTGCGCTGTTAATGCCCATTCCGACACTTGAACCGACGTTGTCGAGGAATATTCTAGCAAACTTATTTACAAAGTATTCGTCAACGGGTTGACCGACATGGTCGGCAGAGTCTTTATCGGGATAAACATATTCGCCGACATGAGAAAGCATTGTTATACCGCCGTCTTTATTAACTTCAGCCGAAGGTGTCTCATAATCACCGTAAACACCTGCAAGGCCCTGACCGTAATCACTCCAATAGCAGGTAAGGTGGCAGTCGCAAATCGGTGTTGCCATATTAAGTTCGTTACCCTTGGGAACATCAAGCATACCGTTTTTGTGTGTTCTTGAAATACCTGTATCAACAAGTGTTTCACCGTCTTTATATGAGAAAGAAATACTGTTCGCCGTGCCGCCGGTGTAAGCGCTGTACTCCTCATCGGTAAGCGGAATAACGGGATTGTCGGCACCGCCGGTACGTTCTTTTTTGATTTCTCTCATTATCGGAACTGTGTCGGGTGCAACATTCCAGCCCTTGTTCGTTGTTCCGTGGTCGGTAATGGCAACAATATCATAGTTTAATGCATAATAGTCGGCAATCGCTTCGTGAATTGTCTGGAAACCGTCACTCGCCGTTGTGTGAGCATGAAGTTGAGTTTTGTAACCGCTCCATTTTTCCCAGTCAACATCTTCATAAGGATTTTCAATGGTGTAATTTGTTTTTGTTTTTGCAAAAGCAGGAACGCACAAAACCGTAATCATAATTGCGCAAGCCAAAAAAAGTGATAATATTTTTTTCATTTCTGTTCCTCCTGTATTTTTTGGAATATTATACCACATCGCACATAATTTATCAACATATATAAATTTTCTCTTAATTCTGTAAAACACTTTATTTCCGATTAAATATATGGTAAAATTTTCAAAAGGAGGTATGACAAAATGAAAAAAGTAATATCGACACTGCTCGTTTTTTCAATGCTCGCCGCTTATTTAAGTATAGGAGTTGTTGCCGCAGGCAATACCGACTACACCATTATTAACCCCTACGAAAATGTAAATTGGGACACATTTAAAACATACAAAGCAAATCTCCACACTCACACTGCCGCAAGCGACGGCGAACTCACGCTTACCGAAATGGTTCAGGCGTATTACGAAAAGGACTATGACATTCTGGCAATAACCGACCACGGCGTTATTAACACCGGCTGGCGTGATGACAGAGAAACTTATCCCATATTCAACTCTTTCCGTAAATTTGAACCAATGTCCGAAGATGATTATCAGCGCATTACTACCGGCTCCGACAGAGGCGGCAGAGGTATGATTGACATTCCCGGCGGTATTGAGTGCAATATGGCTGTTATATCCAAAACTCATGTCAACGGTTACTTTACAACATACGGAAGCGGTGTCGGCGGCAGAGAAAACGACTACAAAACCGCAACGGTTGAAATTGAAAAAGCAGGCGGATATTCCGTTCTTAACCATGTCGGTGACTGGGTTGACTCCGAAAACCATCCCGAAAGAGCGCACTACGATTCTTTTATTACTTATTTCACCGACATTTTTACAACGAGTAAATCCTGTCTCGGAATGGAAATAATTAACAACACAGACCGAGTTACCCGTGAAGACAGAGTTTTGTGGGACGAACTCCTCGAAGTTGTTATTCCTACCGGCAGAAATATTTGGGGCTTTGCAGATGATGACTCAGAGTCACTCGGTGATGTCGGCAGAAGTTTTGAACTTTTCCCGCTTGAAGAAAACACAGTTGAAAATGTTAAAAACGCCATGGTAAACGGCAGTTTCTTTGCCGCAAGTAAATATGACAAAACAATTCGCGGCGGCGAAACAGAGGGCGACTCCTATGTGCCCGTTGTTTCAAACATCATAGTAGATCAAGAAGAAAACACAATTACCGTAGAGGTAGACCCATCAAGAGATTGCAGCAAAATCGAGTGGGTTTCAAACGGAGAAGTTTTTTCCGATGATTTTAAAATTGACCTTAACAACTTTGAAAACAAACTCGGTTGCTATGTTCGTTTTAAACTTTTCGGTTCAGGCGGCGTAACATACTCGCAGGCATTTGAACTCAAATATGACGGCAGAACCGATAGTGAAACCCCGCAAAACAGTTTAAGCGAAAAAGACAATATGCTTTACCAGAACATCGTTGTTGCTCTGATTTCACTTATTATTGAAAAAATAACAGGATTATTCAATTAACATCAGTTATTTCCGCAAACAGGATATGACAGTTAAATTACCGTCTGAAGTTATGTTGTTTTTAAACATAGCAATTCTATTATAAAAACAAAATTTTTACAGTATTCAAAAGACTGATTAAGCACTTGCTTGTCAGTCTTTTTGTTTTACTCGGTTTTTGATGTTAGTAATAAAACGAAAATGTTCGGCAAATTTTCCGAAAATTATTTTGTTTGTAACAATATATAACTGTATGAATATTATGCTTTTGAGAGGACTGAAAATATGAACAGCAAAATTATTCTTATTCTCGGCGGAGATGACAGGTCGCTTTACCTCGGTGAATACCTTGAAAAGCAATCGTTTCAGGTTTGTTATTACGCCTTTTCGGATGTCGATTGCTTCAATTCGCTTTCAGAAGCCGTAACACACGCCGATTGTATAATACTGCCTCTCCCCTTTACTCGTGACAGAGTTACACTCAACACACCTTTATTCGACGAAAAAGTGCAGATTTCCGATATATGTGCGCTTGCTACACCCGACAAAATGTTTTTCGGCGGACAACTGCCTAAAAGTTTTACGGAAGAACTTGATTTGCACGGGGTAAAATACTGTGATTATTTTACTTTGGAAGAACTTGCCGTATATAATGCCGTACCGACAGCAGAAGGCGTTATTGAAATTCTCATAAACAATCTGCCGATAACGGTTTTTTCAATGAAATGCGCCGTTACGGGTTACGGCAAAGTGGGAAAAGCCGTCGCAAACACATTAAAGGCTCTCGGTGCGGATGTCACCGTTTATGCAAGAAAGCAGAAAGATATGGCAGATGCCTGCACAAAGGGAATGAAAGCGTTTTCTTTTGACGAACTCAGAATCGGTGAAAAAGATTATGACGCAGTAATAAATACCGTTCCCTCAACCGTACTCGGCAAAGAGGAAATGAAAAACTTTAAAACCGACTGTCTTCTTGTGGAAACAGCATCGCCGCCTTTCGGAATAGATTTTCAGGCGGCAAAAGAGCACGCTCTTTCGGTGATAAAAGCAAATTCGCTTCCGGGAAAAGTTGCTCCGAAATCGGCGGGAGAAATAATCGGCAAAACAATAATTCCAATATTAAAGAAAGGGCTGATTACTTGATAACAGTAGGATTTGCCGTTTGCGGCTCTTTTTGTACGTTCAAAAACGTGTTCACGGAAATAGAAAAACTTTCAAAGAATTATAAAATTATACCGATAATGTCCGAAAATGCATATTCACTCGACACACGCTTCGGTGAAGCAGAGATGTGGCACGAACAGTTCACATCGTTCACAAATGAAAAAATAATCCACACATTGCCCGAAGCGGAACCGATAGGGCCGAAAAAACTGCTTGATGCACTCATTATTGCACCCTGCACGGGCAACACGCTTGCAAAACTCGCAACCGGAGTTACCGACACATCAGTAACACTTTCTGCAAAAGCGCATTTAAGAAACGGAAGACCGCTTATTATTGCGCCCTCGACAAATGATGCTCTTTCAAACGCCGCTAAAAATATAGGCTCGCTTCTTAATTATAAAAACGTATATTTTGTTCCGTACCGTCAGGATAATGCACTTGCAAAACCCTGCTCAATGGTCGCTGATTTTTCACTTATAGAAAAAACACTCGAAGATGCTCTGAAAGGCGTTCAGACACAGCCCGTCATTATATCTCCGGCATAAAGTATTTTATTTTTCCGTTATCGACTTTACATTCATAATTACACTTAATTTTTTCAAAAAAACTCTTTACAAAAGCATAAATATAGTATATAATCATCCCAACAAAAGGGAGTAACTCGGCACAGTTTTTTCTGTTGCTCGACGGCAGTCGTCAATCCCGGCTCACAAGCCCGCTGTCGTCTTTGGCTCGGTTTAGCCTAAAGAGTGAGACTTTTACTGCCAAAGCGGTAAAAGTCTTTTTTTGTTACTTCTTTTTAAATTTTGAAATGAGGGAATTTTATGAAGCACTACCTTGAATCGGCGGAAGCGGTTTTTAACGATGTCAAGTCGTCTGAAAACGGTCTTACTTCCGCAGAGGCAGCCGAAAGACTTGAAAAAAACGGCAAAAACAAACTTGATGAAGCAGAAAAGCAAAGTCTTTTCAAAAAATTCATCGGTTCTCTTGCCGACCCGATGATAATAATGCTTCTTGTTGCGGCACTTATTCAGGCGGGCGTTGCGGTAATCAACCTTGTAAAAGCAGGTGAAGGTTTCCGTTTCGGTGAATTTGCCGATGTTCTCGTTATTCTTGTTGTTGTTATCATCAACACGGTAATGAGCCTTGTTCAGGAATCAAAATCCGAAGCCGCTATGGAAGCACTTATGCAGATGACAGCGGCTACAAGCCACGTTATTCGTGACGGAAAAGTTATCACCGTAAAGAGTGAAGACATCGTAGTAGGTGATGTTGTCGTTCTTGAAGCAGGTGACGCTGTTCCCGCAGACTGCCGAATCATTGAATCACATTCAATTAAATGTGAAGAGGCGGCTCTTACGGGCGAATCCGTTCCCGTAAGCAAAATAATTGACGTTCTTTACTGCAAAGACTC
This sequence comes from Acutalibacteraceae bacterium, assembly GCA_045598225.1. Taxonomy (GTDB): domain Bacteria; phylum Bacillota; class Clostridia; order Oscillospirales; family Acutalibacteraceae; genus DTU089. Next base: position 84,075 of record JAZLLP010000026.1, read on the forward strand.
AAACGGCGACGTTGCTCTCGGCGACAGAAAAAATATGCTTTATTCAGGTTCTACCGTTGTTTACGGCAGAGGTAAAGCAGTTGTTACATCTGTCGGTATGGACACCGAAATGGGCAAAATTGCCAATGCTCTTTCGGAATCCGAACAGGAACAGACTCCTCTTCAGAAGAAGATGGCTGAACTTTCAAAGTTCCTTACAAAACTCGTTATCATCATAAGCATTGTTGTATTCGCAGTCGGTTTGGTTGAATCTCTTATTCTTGCCAACAAAAACGGTACTCCCATCGGCGCTTCACTTATAGGAAATGCGGCTCTTACAACATTCATTTCCGCTATCGCTCTTGCGGTTGCGGCAATCCCCGAAGGTCTTCCCGCAGTTGTTACGATAATCCTTTCAATAGGCGTTACCGCAATGAGCAAAAGGCAGGCGCTTATAAGAAAACTTACTGCAGTTGAAACACTCGGCTGTACACAGATAATCTGTTCCGATAAAACAGGTACTCTTACACAGAACAAAATGACTGTTGTTGACCATTACGGCGACAACGAAAACCTTATTGCAACGGCAATGGCTCTTTGCTGTGATGCTGAAATCGACGCAAACGGCGTTGTTACGGGTGAGCCGACAGAAGCAGCCCTCGTTGCTTATGCAAACTCACTTTCACTTAACAAAAATGACCTCAAAGATGCAAATCCGAGAACAGGCGAAGCACCGTTCGATTCAGGCAGAAAAATGATGTCAACAGTTCATTCAACTGCCGACGGTATTGTTCAGTACACAAAAGGTGCTCCTGACGTAGTTCTTAAACTCTGCAAAAAGGCACTTATAAACGGCGAAGTCGTTCCCATGACCGACGAAATTCTCGCAAACATAGCGGCAGACAACAAGCGTATGGCTGACAAGGCACTTCGTGTTCTTGCAGTTTCAATGAAAAAATATGACAGCGCTCCCGCTGACTATGCACCCGAAGCACTTGAAAACGATTTAATATTTGTCGGACTTACCGGTATGATTGACCCCGTTCGTCCCGAAGTAAAAGATGCTATTGAAGAATGCCGCGGAGCAGGTGTTAAACCCATAATGATTACGGGCGACCACAAAGACACCGCAGTAGCAATAGGCAAAGAACTCGGCATAATAGAAGACGCTTCTCAGGCAATTCTCGGTGCCGAACTTGACAAATTCAGCGACGAAGAACTTGTTGAAGAAGTCACAAAATATTCGGTATATGCACGTGTTCAGCCCGAACACAAAACAAGAATTGTTAAAGCATGGAAAGCACGCGGTATGGTTACCGCAATGACCGGCGACGGTGTTAATGACGCACCTTCAATCAAAGCGTCTGACATCGGTATAGGAATGGGCATTACCGGTACCGACGTTACAAAAGGCGTTGCCGATATGGTACTTGCCGATGACAACTTCGCAACAATAGTAAACGCTGTTGAAGAAGGCAGAAAGATTTACGATAACGTATGTAAAGTTCTTCAGTTCCAACTTTCAACAAACCTTTCCGAAGTTATCATAATGTTCGTTTCCGCTATTCTTCACTTCAATCTTCTTGACGCTGTTCATCTTCTCTGGATAAACATGGTTACCGACTCTCTCCCCGGTCTTGCACTCGGTATGGAAAAAGCCGAAGGCAACCTTATGAAGAGAAAACCCAGAGCAACTACCGACGGTATTTTCTCACACGGTGCAGGTGCCGATATGGTATGGCAGGGAATATATCTTGCACTTATCGAACTCGCTTCCTATTTCATAGGCTACAAACTTGAAACAGGCACTTTTTCAGGTGCAATATTCAGCGAATCAATGTGTTCAAACGCAATGGCAATGGCATTCCTTACAGTAAACTTTGCCGAAATGATGTGCGCTATAAATATGCGTTCGAGAACAGGCTCACTCTTCTCAAAACACATGCTTAAAAATACAAACTGGTGGCTTGTAGGCGCATTTGTTGCTACAACCGCACTTTCACTTGCCGCAGTTTATATCCCCGGCCTCAGAAATGTATTCGGTATTGAAGCCGTTTCGTTCCATTGGAGTGCAGCAGGATTTGACCTTGAAGAACTTACATGGTCCGCAGCCCTTGCACTTTCAACAATCCCGGTATTTGAATTCGGTAAACTTCTCCGCAGAAAACTCTCAAAAGATTGATTTTGAGAAAGTAAAACAAAATTCAATACATAAAAACAACCTGTCGAAAAGAGCAATCTTATCGGCAGGTTTTATTTCTTCCTGTATTATATTTTCATTAGTTTTTGTGAAACAGCCTTTACTAACGGATTTAACCGTTTAAATGAAAAATCGTAAAGTATGAACACAATGTTTGCCAAAAAAAGGAGTATCGGAACCGAGAATCTGCCGAAACTTGTAAAATCTTCAACGGGAACGGCAAAAACATAAATTCCAATAAGTGATACGGCAATCATTGATACATTGAACAACAGAAATTTAATAATGACAGATAATGTTTTGCCCGTTTTTTCGAGATTCCCTCTTATTATCGGGTAATATCCGAAAAATGCAATATATGTGAGTGCGGCTTCTTTATCGGTCAGAATAATAAGCGAAATAACACCAACCGTAAAATACACGCCGAGTGACCATTTTTTTCCGGCTAAATCCGAAACAGTCATTATTACAAGTCCTGCAAGTATCGGCGCAACGTATGTAAGTACGGGTATTACAAGTGTCGGAAGCATTATGACAACCGACAGTGCCGAAAGTATTCCGCAAAGTGCGGTAAGTTTAGTTTTTTTCTTCATTGTCAATTATAATCATACTGCACGCAGTCATCAAACGGAGGATTGCAAACATTTTCACACTCAATGAATCTCGGATTTGAAAATTCATCGTATTCTATATTAAAGTATTTTATCTCGTTTTCATCGGTTATCATAAAACACATAAACGGCATATCAATAAAAATACCGTCATAATAATCTCCGTCTTCCCTGTTAAAACTTACGTTTTCAAGCGAATAATAAAAGTTTTTCTCAAAGTCCTCTTTTTCAAATTCAAATTCACCCGTACCGAGTGCATAAAGCATGCAGAATTCATCGTAAAATCCGCTGCTTTCGGTATACATACTCAAATTACATGAAATGGAATCGGCATTTTCAAACGCACTGCTCCAACTGTCATAATTGTCCATACCCGAAAAACATATACTGTTTATTATCAAAGTATACATTCCGTTCTCTTCCGTTTTTATTTCAGCATTATTGCAGTATGCAAAAACCGTTTCGTCTTCAATGTAATCATTTCCGCTATCATAGGAAACCGAATCATCAAAAAGGCTGAATATTGCTGAAAACGAAAAAACAAATGCAAAAATCGCCAAAACAATACTAATTGTTTTATTCTTTTGTGTCTGCTGTTTTTTCATCTTTCCGGCGTTGGTTTTCACAGTTTTTTTCATCTGTTCAAAGACCTGTTCGGGTGAAGATGAATATGTATTTTTGTCAGAAGCGTTTGAATAGCGGTAAGAAGATGCGTTTTGTGAAGTATTTTCATTACCGTGAAAAGAATAGTAACCGCTTTCTCTGTTCCAACGGTCTTCTGTTTCGGTATGAGTGCAAACAGTACTTTTTGTCGCTATTGCACCGCAATGAGGACAAAACAAATCTTTACTGTCATTGACGAGTTTGCCGCAACTGTCACATTTTTTCATTCAAAACGTCCCCTTTCTCATTTTATAATAACATTTTTATGAGAATTTGCAACCGTTATTATAGACTTTTAAGAAAAAGAGTATTATAATTATTAAAAAAGAGGTTAAAATAATGAGTGAATATCTTTTTGAAATGCACGCACACACAAATGATGTAAGCCGCTGTGCAGTTTCAACTCCCGAAGAACTTGCCGAATATTATAAAAAAACAGATTATGCCGGAATAGTTCTTACTAACCATATGAATCCGTGGACTTTTAAATTAAATGACCTTGAAAGTCAGCCGTGGGAAATTCGTGCAGAACACTTTTTAAGCGGATACCGTCACCTTAAAGATGCTGCAGGCGATGATTTAATAATACTTTTAGGTATGGAAATTCGCTTTTACAACCACCCGAATGATTACCTCGTTTACGGCGTAACAGAAGATTTTATTAAAAACAATGGCGATTTAATGGCTCTTAATCCGAAAAGTTTTTCAAAACTTGCTCATGAAAACGGTCTTCTTTTCTTACAGGCGCACCCGTTCCGCCGTGATATGCAGGTGGAGGACTGGAAAATTCTTGACGGATACGAAGTTTTCAACGGCAATCCCCGTCACTATTCATCAAATGAAATCGCCGAAGAGTGGGCGAAAATGCACAATAAAAGCATTGTTGTTTCCGGCTCCGATTTTCATGAAGAGGAAGACGTTGCTCACGGCGGTATTTATTTTAAAGAACCTGTCAAAAGCAATGACGATTTACTCCGTCAACTCCGTTCCGGCACTTACAGACTAAAAAAAATTGATTTAATTCATACAAGAGAAGAATAGTTGGCAGTTGCCGGTTGTCAGATGTCAGGTGTCAGGTGTCGGTTGATTTGAAAATTTGACAGTTTTCAAGTATTAAGTTTAATTTATTAAAAAAGCAAGTTTTCCCGAAATGAGAAAACCTGCTTTTATTATTATCTTAACAACTAACAACCGGCAACTGGCAACTAACAACCGGCAACTGGCAACTAACAACCGGCAACCGGCAACTGACAACCGGCAACTAACAACCGGCAACTAACAACCGGCAACTAACAACCGGCAACTAACAACTAGCAACTGTCAACTATCACATTCTCTCACACAAAGCAGTTAAACCGTCAAAACTTATAATACTGTTTCCGACCGACATAGTACCGCTTGCATTACCGAAAAATCTGTCGCCGTGAATTCTGAAAAGCGGTGACGAAAAATCAATTCTGTCATTGAATGACGGTGTAAAACAAAAACTCAAAACACCGTTTTGTGACTGAATTTTCCATGTATCGGTAATTTTACCTTTCGGAAGCGTAATTTCGGCGTTTAATCCCGAAATAATCTTTCCGTCATAAAAAATTCTGTTCTCGTTTTTCTCTTTTGAGCCGAAACAGAATCCGAGAATTTTACCGTCCGAAAAACCGACACAAGCACCGTATCTGCCTGAACTGTTTTCAAAATCACCGCACTCGCAGAAAACGCCGAAATCATCTTCAGGCGAAAACTCATATTCGCCGTTTTTCGTTTTTACATACCCTTTTGCGCTGACAAAATCGGTGGTTCTGCCCTTTCCCGAATGTGCATACTCCGAAATGTTTGAAACTGTAATATCCGCTTCAATGCAACTGTGCGAAAAACAGGTGTCAAATTTACAGTAAAGGTGTTTTCCGCCGTTTTCGTTTTTCAAGGAAAAATTACAATACTTTGAAGTATAAAAAACATCTTCGTGAGAGGTATTTCCTTTTACAGAAATTCTTTTCTCAAAACTCCCCTTTTTCTCACGGGCGGTAAAATCAAGCACGGCGCATTGGTAAATCTCCATTCCGTTTTTTCTCACTACCGAAAAAGCCAAAGCAACGCTTTGGCTTTTTGAAATTATGTGACAGTATTTGTAAAAATTGTTACTCACTTTTATATACCCTGCTCGTCATACATAAATATTGTTTCAATAGCGGTCTTAACGCCGAAATCAACAGCTTGTGCCGAAAGATTGTCGGCGGTGTCAAGACGTGTATGATAATACCTTGCAGGTGACGGGTCCATAGCGACAATGGAGGATGCTTTAACGCCCGCCTGTGACATTGCGGCGGCATCGGTAGAGCCGAGTTCAATTGTACCTATCGGAATTTTATATTCTTTACCGTCCTGTGCAACTGTTTTCATTGCATTAGTTGCGGCACGCTGAATAAGTTCGGCAACTTTGCGGTCATTCTTAACAACGCCCGTCATATCTTTTTCGTAAATGTTGATGTAATCAAGTTCACGGATTGTGTCGAAGCCGACGTAAACAGTTTCAATGTTTTTGTCATTGAGCATATCGGCGTGAGCCTTTGCAAATGCCTTTGTACCGCGAAGACCCGCTTCTTCACCGCCGGCGCAAAGTACCATAACTTCGGTATTTTCAAAGCGTATGTTATTATCGTGAAGGAATTTTGCGGCGGCACATGAAATAAATGTACCGGTAAGGTCATCGTTTGCGCCCATAACGGGAAGTTTGAAGTTACAGAAATTGATTGCAATAACAAGAACGGGAACTGTAACGTAAAGTACAACTGCGATTATTTTAAGACCTAAATTACCTTCTGTCCATACAAAGCCGCCGAAAGCACTGTGGTAGTGAATGATTGAATAAATGTCGGCAACAATCAGAATAAGAACATCGACAACAGCGGTAACAATAACGCCTAAAACAGCGGGTCTGCCGCCCTTATATGTAAAAGTCCATTCAAAAGCGGAGTCTGTATGACCTGAAAGGATTATTCTCTTTTTAGTTTCGCCCGAGGACTTAATAACACCGCAAACGTTACCCGAAGTTTTTTTCGGGAAGAAAACATCAAGAACGGGTTTGTAAAAAACGAACTCAACAACAATCAGTAAAAGTGCAACAAGGCAACATGCAATAGCAACGGCCGCAAATCCGAGCGTATAAAAAACAATTGTAAAAATGAGAAGAATTGCATCAATCGGCACCCATGACATAAACGCTTTGTCGCTGCATTTATATTCTTCTCTTTTTGCTTCGTCGCAAAACTGCGTAAGATCGTTAAGCATATATTCCTGTGCTTTTGTTTCGGATTCACTGCCTACCGGTCTCGGACCGAAATTTTTACATACGTTTTTTATGCTTTTCAAAGCATAGTTTGTGTATTCCCTGACTTTTATGTCATAATTCGGAATACTTTCCTGAGGTTTCATATAAATCGCTCCTTTTTATCAACTGTGTTCATTATACACTCACACAAAATAAAATTCAATATATTATAATACCTTTTTAAGAAACTGACCTGTAAAAGATTTTTTGCATTTCGCAACATCTTCGGGCGTACCGTTTGCAACAACCGTTCCGCCGCCGCTTCCGCCCTCGGGACCGAGGTCAATTATATAGTCGGCAGTCTTGATAACGTCAAGGTTATGCTCAATTACAATAACCGAGTTTTTGTTGTCAACAAGTTTTTCGAGCACTTCAAGAAGTTTTTTCACATCATCCGTATGAAGACCGGTTGTAGGCTCGTCAAGAATGTAAACCGTTTTCCCTGTTGCTCTTTTTGAAAGTTCGGTAGCAAGTTTAACACGCTGTGCCTCGCCGCCCGAAAGAGTAGTCGCAGACTGTCCGAGCGTGACGTAGCCGAGACCGACATCATAAAGAGTCTGAAGTTTATTTTTGATTTTCGGCTGATTCTCAAAGAAGTTCAGCGCTTCCTCAACAGTCATATTAAGCACTTCGGAAATATTCTTCCCTTTATACTTTACTTCAAGAGTTTCACGGTTATACCGTGCGCCGTGGCAAACTTCACACGGAACATAAACGTCGGAAAGGAAGTTCATTTCTATTTTTATAATTCCGTCGCCCTCACACGCTTCACATCTGCCGCCTTTTACGTTAAAAGAAAATCTGCCGGCGGTGTAACCTTTTGCTTTCGCTTCGCTGACGGATGCGAAAAGTTCTCTTATATCACCGAAAACGCCCGTATAAGTGGCAGGGTTTGAACGCGGCGTTCTGCCTATCGGTGACTGGTCAATGTTTATTACTTTGTCAAGATTTTCAATTCCCTTTATTTCATCATGCTTTCCGGGGAATTTTTTTGCACCGTTGAGTTCAGCCGCAAGTTTTTTATAAAGAATTTCATTTATAAGTGAAGATTTGCCCGAACCCGAAACGCCCGTAACCGCAACAAACATACCGAGCGGAATTTTAACATCAATGTTTTTGAGATTGTTCTGCTTTGCGCCGATTATTTCAAGATATTTGCCGTTACCCTTTCGGCGGATTTCGGGAATACCAATCTTTTCTTTTCCCGAAAGATACCTGCCTGTTACCGATTTTTCACATTTTTTTATTTCTTCGGGAGTACCTGCAAAAACAATTTCGCCGCCGTGTACACCTGCACCGGGACCTACGTCTACAATATAATCGGCTTCGTTCATTGTTTCCTCATCGTGTTCTACAACAATAAGAGTATTGCCGATGTCACGAAGTGCTTTTAAAGATGCAAGCAGTTTTTCGTTGTCACGCTGATGAAGACCTATGCTCGGCTCATCAAGAATATAGATTACTCCCATAAGGGATGAGCCTATCTGCGTTGCAAGGCGAATACGCTGACTTTCGCCGCCCGAAAGAGTACCCGAAGAACGTGAAAGCGTGAGATAATCAAGACCGACATTGCACAGAAAAGAAAGCCTTGAACGAATTTCTTTGAAAATCTGATTACCGATAAACCTTTCTTTTTCGGTAAGTTCAAGCGAATCGAGAAAATCGAGTTCATCACGAATTGACATATCGGTAAATTCCGAAATATTTTTACCGCCGACAGTTACCGCAAGGGAAGCGGGTTTCAGCCTTGCACCGCCGCAGTCGGGACAGGTGCATGCAGTCATATACTGTTCAATATCGCCTCTCGACCATTCGCTTGTAGTTTCTTTATAACGGCGTTCGAGGTTATTTATAACGCCCTCGAATTCCGTCATATATGTGCCGCTTCCGTATTCGTTTTCACGCACCATTTTTATACGTTCACCGTCAGTACCGTAAAGTATGGCCTTTTGTCCGTCTTTCGGAATATTTTTAAACGGCGTGTCGAGCGAGAATGAATATTTTTCAGCAAGTGCTTTGTAATACATACCCGCAATAGTGCTTGAATCGGAATTGCTCCAGCCGCTTCCTCTTATTGCGCCGTCTTTAATCGAAAGATTTCTGTTCGGCACAACAAGGTCTTCGGAAACACGCAAAAACACGCTCAGTCCCGAACAAGTCGGGCATGCGCCGAACGGATTGTTGAATGAAAACATACGGGGTTCGAGTTCATCCATAAACGAGCCGTGTTCGGGGCAGGCAAAATTCTGTGAAAACAGAAGTTCTTCGCCGCCGACAACGTCAATAAGCACCGTGCCGTCTGTAAGCGAAAGCGCAGTTTCCAAAGAATCTGTAAGACGTGAAACGATTTCACGCTTCATTACAAGCCTGTCAACAACTATTTCGATATTATGTTTTATATTTTTTTCAAGTTTGATTTTTTCCGAAAGGTCATAAATTATTCCGTCAATACGCACCCTTGCATAGCCTGATTTTGACGCTTTTTCGAGTTCCTTCTGAAATTCGCCCTTTTTCCCTTTTGCTATGGGCGCCATTACCTGAAATTTTGTGCCGTCGGAAAGAAGCATTATTTTGTCAACAATCTGGTCAACAGACTGCTGTTTTATTTCTCTGCCGCAAACGGGACAGTGTACAATTCCTATTCGTGCGTACAGAAGTCTTAAATAATCGTATATTTCGGTAACCGTGCCGACTGTGGAACGGGGATTTTTCGACGTTGTTTTCTGGTCGATTGAAATGGCGGGCGAAAGTCCGTCAATACCGTCAACGTCGGGTTTTTCCATTTGTCCGAGGAACTGACGTGCGTATGACGAAAGACTTTCCATATAACGCCTTTGCCCTTCGGCGTAGATTGTGTCAAACGCAAGCGACGATTTACCCGAACCCGAAAGTCCCGTAAACACCGTCATTTTATCACGCGGAATTTCAACGCTGACGTTTTTCAGATTGTGCTCTCTCGCACCTTTTATAACAAGATTTTTTTCCATTATTACTCCCGTTTATTTTGTTTCCTTTAATTTTTTTATTTTATCACGGAGATATGCCGCATGCTCAAATTCAAGCAGTTTTGCCGCCGCCTGCATCTCCTTTGTAAGTTTTGCAATGAGTTCTTCACGCTCTTTTAAAGAAAGACGTTTTTTACTCATACGTTCCTGAACGTTGTCTTTCGATGAAATTTCAAGTATTTCACGAACATCCTTTTTAATTGTCTTCGGAACAATGTTATGTTCTTCATTGTATTTCATCTGTTTTTCACGGCGGCGGTAAGTTTCGTTTATTGCTTTTTCCATAGACGGCGTAACCTCGTCGGCGTACATTATTACCTCGCCGTTTGCGTTTCGTGCCGCCCTGCCTATCGTCTGAATAAGTGAAGTTTCACTTCTGAGAAATCCCTCTTTATCTGCATCAAGAATGGCAATCAACGAAACTTCGGGAATGTCAAGACCCTCTCTTAAAAGGTTTATTCCGACAAGCACGTCAAATTCTTTAAGACGCAAATCCCGTATTATCTCCATACGCTCAATCGTATCAATATCGTAGTGCATATATTTTACTTTGATACCGTAACCCGTAAGGTAATCCGTCAAATCTTCCGCCATTTTGCGTGTAAGAGTAGTTATGAGAACTCTTTCCTCTTTTTCGACACGCTTGTTTATTTCGGAAATAAGGTCGTCTATCTGTCCGTCTGTCGGACGTACGGAAATTTCGGGGTCAAGAAGCCCTGTGGGTCTTATTACCTGCTCAACCGTCTGCTGACTTTTTCCTTTTTCAAAATCACCGGGCGTTGCGCTGACAAATACACGCTGATGCGTTTTTTTATAAAACTCATCAAACGTAAGCGGTCTGTTATCGTACGCAGACGGCAGTCTGAATCCGAAGTTTATAAGACTTTCTTTCCTTGAACGGTCGCCGCCGTACATCCCCCTCACCTGCGGTAACGTAACGTGCGATTCATCGACAAACAAAAGAAAATCATCGGGAAAATAATCAAGCAGAGTAAACGGCGCAGCACCTTTTTTTCTGCCCGACATAATGCGGGAATAGTTTTCTATTCCTTTGCAGAATCCCGTTTCACGAAGCATTTCAATATCATACTGTGTGCGTTGTAAAATGCGCTGTGCTTCAAGAAGTTTACCCTCGCTCTTGAAATTTTCGGCGGTTTCAACCATTTCGTTATATATTTCATCAAGTGCCTTTTCCATTTTGTCAGGCTCGACAACGTAATGTGAAGCAGGATAGACAGCAACGTGTGAACGTGTGCAGTTTACTGCGCCCGTCAGCGGATTAAATTCCGATATTCTGTCAACCTCGTCACCGAAAAACTCAACTCTTATAGCGGTATCGGATGAATAAACGGGAAATATTTCAACAACGTCACCTTTTACCCTGAACTTGTTACGGGTAAAACTGATGTCGTTGCGTTCATACTGAATTTCAACAAGTTTTGAAATAAGTTCATCTCTGTCCTTCTGCATACCCGTGCGAAGCGAAATAACCATATTTCTGTAATCAATCGGGTCTCCGAGCGTATATATACACGAAACGCTCGCAACAATTATTACGTCACGCCGCTCCGAAAGTGCAGATGTTGCGGAGTGGCGGAGTTTATCTATTTCATCGTTTACTGCGCTGTCTTTTTCAATGTAAGTGTCTGTCGAAGCAATATACGCTTCGGGTTGATAATAGTCATAGTAAGAAACAAAATATTCAACAGCGTTTTCGGGAAAGAACTCTTTAAACTCGGAACATAACTGTGCGGCAAGCGTTTTGTTGTGAGCAAGCACAAGTGTCGGTCTGTTCGCTTTTTCAATAATGTTCGCCATAGTAAAAGTTTTGCCCGAACCCGTAACGCCGAGCAAAACCTGTTCGGAATAACCTTTGTTTATTCCGTCAACAAGTTTTTCAATGGCTTCGGGCTGGTCGCCCGTGGGCTTATATTCAGAATGAAGTACAAATCTGTCCGTATTTCTTCCCTCTTTCAACACAATGAACATTTGTTTTATTATACTATATTTATAAAAAAACTCAATACTCATTTTAAAATCTTTACAACCATTTTATGTAAAAAATAGTGACAAATTATATTATTGTGATAAAATAACTGATGTATTACGAAAACGGAGATTTTATATGAAATTAGGAAACATTGAAATAACCGAAAAAGCATATCTTGCGCCGATGGCAGGCGTTGCTGACAGAGCGTTCCGTGAACTGTGCCGTTCTTACGGTGCGGCGTACACAGTATGCGAAATGGCAAGTTCAAAAGGAATAAGTCTCGGTGATAAAAAAAGCAATGAACTTTTGTCGATAACAGATACAGAGCGTCCCGCCGGTTCGCAGATTTTCGGAAACTCACCCGAAATAATGGCTAAAGCCGCCGAAAAAGCACTTGAATACTCGCCCGATTTCATAGATATAAATATGGGTTGTCCCGCACCGAAAGTCGCTTCCTCGGGCGGCGGTGCGCTTTTAATGAAAAATCCTCCGCTTGCGGCGGAAATAGTAAAAGAAGTTGTTGCGGTTTCAACAGTTCCCGTAACGGTAAAAATGCGCTCGGGCTGGGATGACGACCATATAAACGCCGTTGAACTTGCAAAAATGTGTGAACAGGCAGGCGCATCGGCAATCACCGTTCACGGCAGAACAAAGGTGCAGATGTATGCGCCGCCCGTCAACAAAAACATAATTAAACTTGTTAAAGAAGCGGTTTCAATACCCGTAATCGGCAACGGCGACATAACAGACGGCATAAGTGCCGCAAAAATGCTTGAAGAAACGGGATGCGATATGGTGGCGGTAGGCAGAGGCGCACTCGGAAGACCGTGGGTATTTTCACAAATAAACGCTTACCTTGAACACGAAGTAATATTACCGGAACCTCCTGTTACTCAAAGAATGATTGTAATGTTAAAACACATTGAAGCACTTTGTGAATATAAAGGCGAACGTGTGGGAATAAAAGAAGCACGAAAACACGCAGGCTGGTACACAAAAGGTCTTCGCGGCGGTGCGGAATACCGTGCGAAAATGAGCCTTATTAACTCTTTTGACGAATTAAAAGAACTTGCATTCAGACTTTGTGAAGAAAACAAATGATTCCAAAATTTGTGTAATGAAATAAAATTTCTCAAATGTTAAAATATCAGTGTGAAAATTTTCTTGTTTTCACACTGATTTTTTTATAAGAGGTGAAAAAAATGAAAAAAACAATCAGTATGGTTTTATGCGTAATATTAACGCTTTCATTATTCTCATTCACAAAAACAAAAGCCGCCGCAATCTACGGTGCAGGCAAAATCACAACATCAAGCGGAAATCTCAATGTAAGAAAATCCGCCTCACCGTCTGCAAGCGTTATAACGTCACTCAAAAAAGGAACATACGTCACGCTTATTTCAAAAAGCGGCTCATTCTGGTATGTAAAATACAGTTCCTCCGCATACGGTTATTGCAGTGCTTCCTATATAACCGTTTCTTCAACAAAAGTAAAAACCGTAAAAACGTCATCCGGAAATCTTAACGTAAGAAGCGGTGCGGGAACTTCTTATGATGTAAAAACAAGTATTCCGAGCGGTACTGTTGTCACCGTTCTTTCAACAAGCGGCAATTACAGTAAAATAGTTTACAACGGAACAAAAACAGGTTATGTATATTCATCATATCTTACATCTCCCGCAACCTCATACAAAGCGAAATCACTTTCCGTGCCCGATTTCAAACAGACAGACTCACGCTGGGCAAACGTAACACTCGGCTCATCCGGACAGACAATAGCAAAAATCGGTTGCGCAACCACTGCTCTTTCAATGACCGAAAGTTTCAGAACAGGTACGACAATCCACCCGAACACTATGTCAAAAAAACTCACTTACACCTCGGGCGGTGCAGTTTACTGGCCCGAAAACTATACGGTTGTTACCGATAAAACAAATTATCTTAATAAAATATACTCCGTTCTTTCAAGCGGCAAACCCGTAATAATAGGTGCAAAAAACTCTTCGGGCGGACAGCATTACGTTGTTGTAAAAGGTGTCAAATCATGTTCGTCACTATCCGCTTCATCATTCTACATCAACGACCCCGGCTCAAGTACACGAACGCTGTTATCGGAATTTTTAAGTTCGTATCCGAATTTTTATAAAATGCTTTATTATTAAAATACAAAATAAATAAAAAATCACAAACAGACGACTATATTAACAAAATTCATATTGAATATTCCGAAAAAAGATATTATACTTTAATTCCATTTTAAAAAAACGGAGAAAAATAAATTGGAATATAAATACGAAATACACTGTCACACAAAAAATGTTAGCAAATGCGGCAAAATGGATGCTGGCGATATTGCAAAACTTTATAAAGATGCCGGCTTTTCGGGAATAGTAATTACAGACCACTACGCCCCACGACTTTTAATTTAAAAGAACTGTTAAGTAAAAAAGCGGCGGCAAAAAAGTTTTTTGAAGGATACCGTAAAGCGAAACAACTTGAAGATGAAAACTTCACCGTTCTTCCCGGAATAGAATTACGGTTTTACGCTACTGTAAATGATTATCTCGTTTACGGCGCAGAGGAAAAAGAACTTTGTGAACTGCCGCATTTACTGCCGCTTTATTTAAGACGTGCTTCAAAACTTTTACGAAAGAAAGGCTGCGTCATAATTCAGGCTCATCCTTTCAGAAAATTCATTACAAGAGCAAATCCGAAATATCTTGACGGCGTTGAAGTGTACAACGGCAAAACGTCAAAAGAACTTAACGACCGTGCGCTTGAATGGGCAAAATCGTTTGAAAAAGAACCGATACTTACCGGCGGAAGCGATTGCCATTCCGAAAAGCAGTTCGGCACAAGCGGAATAATCACAACAGAAAAAATCAAAACAAAAGAAGACCTTGTAAGAATACTCAAAAGCGGAAATTATAAAATATACGAAAATGCGTATTGATTTACTTTTCAACAAAAATGATTGTCGCATTTAGATGCAGAAAGCGTTTTATTCGCCCGTGGGCAATACCAAGGTATGCCGAGGGCGAAAAAACGATTAGAAAAGCAAACAATTAAACATCCGATTATAAAAAAAGCGGTTTTCCTTACAAATTTATGATTGTAAGGAAACCGTTTTTGTCATTTATTTTTATTATATACTTTTTGCTTTTCGTTCTGCGCTAAATGCTTTTTTATTTTTTTACAAGAAATGCAAGCCAATAATAAACAGGATTAACAAGAAGCACAATCCACGCTTTACTCCATCCTATAGTAAACCCAAATGATAAAAAGATTAAACCTGTCAACAAAAGAACGGGCATACGCACGAAAAGTTGTTTTCGGTTTCTTGCACCGAAAGCGTGACACAAAAGGTAATAAATCGGAATAATAATATTTATGAGCCATGTCGGATGCCAAACGCCCGTATAAATTCCGATAAGAACAAACGCAATCGGAACAATTATTATAACCGGAATTTTAAGAAGTACGCTGTGTGTCTTAGGATAAAGCATCGGCAACTTTTCTTTTTTTACCCTTGAATTTTTACGTTCGCTTATTTTTTCTTTTCTGTTATTTCTTCTTTCAATTCGTTTTTCTTTTCTTGTTTCACGGCGTGAAAGTTGCTGTTCTGCTTCTGCGGGAAGTTGTTCGTTTTTTTGAGAAACCTGTTCAACTTCGCCGAAAAATTCTCCGGTATTTTTTTCGCCGTCAACCGAAATGTCAACCGGGTTTTCCCCTGTTTTTTTGCCGACAAGTTCATCAAGCGTTACACCGAATATTTTTGAAAGTGCAATAAGATTTTCCGTGTCGGGCGCACTTTCTCCACGCTCCCATTTTGAAATTGCCTGACGGCTCAAAGAGAGTTTTTCGGCAAGCGCTTCCTGTGAAAGATTATTCTTTTTTCTTAATTCGGCAAGTCTTAATGAGAGTTCGTTTTCCATATATACACCTTAAACATCATTTTTTCTTTTAATATTTTAATATATTTACTGCGTCTATGCAAGTTTAATTTACGCAACAATTCATTCAATTTTTGTTGTACAAAATGGCGCAACCGCATTCCGCAACCGATAATTTCCCCTGAAAAGTTAAAAAAGCAACCGATAGTTGGTAGTGCAACCGTTAAAAAAACGCTATTATCAAAATCGAAAAAAGCGTTAAACGTTCAGAGTGACAGTCTGACGAAACGCCGATAACTTATAATTAAAGGGGATAAAAAAATGAAAATCACAAATACGGAATATTTCGGAATTCAAAGAAAAATAGTTGCAAATATAACTTCGCAGAGTTGGCACGACGTTCCGCACGTTTCATATACTTATGATGCCGATGCGCAGTTGCTTTACGACGAACTTTTAAAAATCAACGCCGAGAGAAAAAAAGAAGACAGAATTTCACTCAATACTCTCTCGTTAAAAATAATAGCGGAATGTCTTAAAGAAGCACCCGTGATGAATTCGCATATCACTTTTGACAGTAAACTCGTAAGAGGAAAAATCGAAACATTTGACGAAATTGACATTTCAATGCCGATGATTCTTCCTAACGGAAAAATGATGACAGTCAATTTAAAAGATATCGGAAACAAAAATCTTGATGAAATTTCAGCCTATATAAAGGATATACGAAGAAAAGCGGAAAACACAAATCTTGATGAAGCGATGTTTGAAGTTTCGTTTAACGATACAATAAAAGGTATTAAACAGGGCGAAATCAAAAAAGCGATTTACAGATTTATCGGTTCAAAAACGGGTAAACACAAAGTCAAAAACTTAAAAGGAAAAGAAAGAAAAGAGTACCTTTCGATTCCCGAATGTGACAGACTTACAGCAAGCGACCTCGAACAGGGAACGGTAACCGTGTCAAACATAGGCTCTGTTTACAAAGAACAGAAAGGCTCAATATCACTTCTTGAAATAGTACCGCCTCAGGTATGCGCATTTTCAGTAGGCGCACTCACCGAAAAAGCGGTTGTTGTAAAAAATTCGTTCGGGAAATCCGTTGTCGAAGCAAGAAAAGTTCTTCCGCTTTGCATAGCGTTTGACCACAGAGCAATAGATTTCGGTGATACCGCACCGTTTTTAAGAAAATTTGACGAAATACTCGAAAATCCCGAAATAATAAGAACTTATATTCCGGAGCAAAAAGAAAGGGCAACCGGGGATGTTGCCTGACAGGTAAAAAAACACAATAGATTATGTAATTTGTTTCAGTTGACTTTCACGACTTTTTTATGTACTATTATTGTATAAAACCAAAGAGGTGCTGCAAATGAAAAAGGGATTTCTGAAAGGGAAATTTTCATACGGTATAGGTGCTGTCGGTCTTGACCTCAGTTACGGTATGTTTTACTCATACCTTGCAAAATATCTTACCGATATTCTTCATCTCAACAAAAAATTTCTGCTTTTCCTCACGCCCGTCGCAAGAATATGGGACGGAATAAACGACCCGATGATGGGAACTATCGTTGACAACACACGCACAAAAATGGGCAAATACCGCCCGTGGATACTTATAGGCGCCTGTTCAAACGCAATAGTTCTTTCACTTCTTTTCTCAAACCCCATAAGGCTGGCAGGTGTTCCGCTTTACATTTACGTTGCGTTTCTTTACGTCGGCTGGGGCATGACGAACACCATGGCTGACATTCCGTTCTGGTCAATGGTACCCTCGTTTACAAGCGACCCGAATGAAAGAAACATCATTTCGACAATAGCAAGAGCATTTTCGGGATTAGGTCAGGGAATAATTTCAATACTTACTCCGGTTGTTCTTCCCATACTCAGCGCAACGGTTAATTCAAACGGCGAAAAAGAATGGGATGCACGCGGTTTTTCACTCTGGTCAATAATCTGCGCCGTTGCGCTTGTAGGTTTTGCTTCGCTTTCGGTTGCACGAACTAAAGAAAGGCACATAATAGCACCCAAAGAGAAATTTACGTTTAAAAAGATGTTTTCAATAGCGAAAAACAATGACCAACTTCTTATATTTATGCTTTTTGCAATGCTTTCAAATGCAGGCTGGTATATGGTATCGGGCGTAGGCGCATACTACTTTGACGTTGTTGCAGGCGACCCCGGAAAACAAAGCACGTTCAACACATTCGGTGCAGTCGGCTCAATACTCGGTCTTCTCGTAATACCGATTATGACAAAATTCACTACACGCCGCAGAACATATCAGTTTTCACTTTTACTCGGTGCGGCGGGCTTCCTCGGTATGCTTATTTCAATAAAAGCATTTAATTCATATCTTCTTATGAATATATTCTACATTTTCGCTTCAATCGGTATTGCTTCAATGTTTGTTTCGCAAACCGTATTTCTTGCCGACATTGTTGACTACGGCGAAATAAAGCAGGGATTCAGAAGCGAGTCAATCATTTTCTCAATGAAAGGCTTTTTGCAGAAAATGGCATATACAATTCAGACAATTATTCTTTTTGCAGGTCTTGATATGTCAAAGTACAATGAAAATCTTCACGCCGAAAACTCCCCTGCGGTTAAAGGTGCAATAGAATTTATGATGCTTATTGCTCCGCTTGTTCTTATTGTTGTTTCGCTTATAATTTTCTCGACAAAATTCAAACTTCACGGCGAATATATGGAAAATATCACAAAACAGATAACCGAAAAAAGAGAAGCGGAAATAAATATATAAAGGTGTGAAACAATGAAATACGACAGTAAAAAAACATTTGCACTCGTGCTTTGCGTTCTGTGTATAGCAGTAGGTCTGCTTCTGCTGATTTTCCCGAAAAAAACAATATACACCGCCTGTTCGGTAACGGGTACATTATCACTTGTTATCGGAATAATCAAACTCATTCTTTCAAAAAAAGGAAAAGCGTTCGGGGCAGGCGCAATAATTCTCGGAATAATACTTCTTCTGCACCCGAAAATAATTGTGTCGATACTCCCCTTCATCATAGGCGTTTTCATTCTCGCTATAGCAACAGACGGTTTGCGTGACGCTTTGAAACTGTATAAAAACGTCGGACGTTCTGCGCTTGTTTCGTTTATTGTTCCGTCAATTACTCTGATACTCGGCGCACTTATCGCATTTAATCCGTTTGACAGCATCGCTTTCATTATTTCGCTTATTGGTGTTGCTCTTACTGCTACTGGTATTTCAAGACTTGTAATGCTTCTTAAAAACAACAAAGAGCCTCTGCCCGAAAACGCAGAAGATAAAGCCATTGAGGTTGAATTCACAGACGTAGATTCCTCACAGGATGATTAAATCTTGTGACACTTTTGCAGTTTGCCGTTTCACTCTACCGAACGCAGGTTGATTTTCATTTTTTATATGATATATTCTACTCATAAAGGAGTGGAAAAATATGAATTCTTATGTTACCGGTGCAATGATAAAACGTCTGCGTGAAGAACGCAAACTTACACAGTCACAATTCGGTGATAAAATCGGAGTAAGCGACAAAACCGTTTCAAAATGGGAAACAGGTCGCGGGCTTCCCGACATTTCACTTATTGAGCCGTTGGCTGACGCCCTCGGAGTATCTGTTTTTGAACTTTTTTCCGGCAATGATATAATAAACAAAAACAAAAACTTTAATATGAAAAACGCACTTTTTTATGTGTGTCCCGTTTGCGGGAACGTGTTTACTTCGTGCGGCGAAGCGGTAATAAGTTGCTGCGGCATTACCCTGCCGTCGCTTTCGGCGGAAGACCCCGACACCGAACACACGGTAAGCGTTGAAGTTTGTGAGGATGAATACTATATAAGTCTTGACCACGAAATGAGCAAAATACATTACATTTCATTTTTAGCATCCGTTACCGATAACGGAATTATGCTCACAAAACTTTACCCCGAGGGTGAAGCATCTGCCCGTTTTAAAATAAACGGAGTTTATGCCGTTTACGCATTTTGCAATAAGCACGGTTTATATAGACTACTTCGCCGCAATTTTTAAAAACATATAACTTTGATTTAAGTGTATTGTAACATATTTCTCAGCAAATCAAAGTTACTGTCGGTATAAATAATAATACTGTTGTTTTACCTGCTTTGTATTCACGGAATACCAAATGAAAAAATCCGAACGGTTTTCTTATACAAGAAACATTCGGATTTGTTTTATATCTGTTTTTAATTATATATTCCGACAAACCGGGATTTATTAAGTTAATTATACTATAATCACAGAATTTTATCAACAGATTAAAACAATACACACTTACATTCGTTAAAAACAACTTATCAAAAAAAGAAAATCGTATATGTATTGAAAAAATAACGTTTATTCGATATAATATGAATATAATATGAACATCGGGAGGCGAACGAAATGAGTGAAAAAAGGAAGCAAATCAATTATACCGTTGCATTGGTTAGTGAATTTGCCAAAAAGCATAATATGACTCAGAAACAAGCCTTCGAGTATCTTTATAAATTCAAAGGAATTGAATTTGTAAAAGAAAACTATGAAATCGAGCACACATTATCGTTTGATGAAGCAGTGAGCGACTGCGCCGCAATCTGCCGGAAGAACGGGGGTGCCGTTGCTTGAAGTTGTTTCACGGAACTAACCTTTCAATAGATAAAATTGACTTAAGCAAACTGCTATGAGTAAACAGGGAATGCTTATTGAGTATATAACTCAGGATATAATCGAATTACTTTCGGAAAAGATGAATATTGATTTTGACGAGGCTATGAATATCTTTTATTCATCCGTAACCTTTGAAAAACTCAGTGATATTGAAACAGGTCTTTATCTTGAAAGTTCTGCATATATTTTTTGCTTGCTTTCCGATGAATTAAAAGTCGGAACTTTCGTGCAAAATGAAATTTGAATAATATAATCAAACTTATAAAGCCGTCGGCAGCAATGTCGACGGCTTTTTCGTTTTAAGAACTCTTTTTATAGATTCTGTTTTTTTGTGCCATTAAGTCCGGTCAACAGTATAACCGGCAACCTGCAACTGACAACTAGCAACCGGCAACTGACAACTGACATATCACATCTGGTCAAGTGTAAGTTCGTAAGCCGGCAAAAATTCCTCCATAAAAACTTTTACTTCGGGAATATCCTCTTTCATTATTTTTTTCTTTGTTGCAACTTCCGCTTTTTTAAATTCGGAGTTGCCCGCTTTTCGTTCTTCTATACACTTAATAAGCGCGCCGAGTCTGTCAGCGGCTTTTACAAGCGGTAAAAGTTCTTCATCGCCTTTGCCCGTCAACGCCGAATAAAATTCATCTTTCAAATCATCGGGCAGAAGCGAAACAAGACTTTCGGTAGCAATTTCCTCAACACCGCGGAATGCTTCAAGAATATCTTTGTTCTGATATTTTATCGGTGTAGGCATATCGCCCGTAATTATTTCGTGTGCATCGTGGTAAAGACCGAGAACGGCCGCCCTGTCGGCGTTGTAGTTTTTGCCGAATCTTTTATTGCCTATAAGAGCGAGTGCATGGGCTATGACAGCCACTTCTTTCGAGTGACTGTCAAGGCTCTCGTTTTCCGTGTTACGCATAAGCGCCCAGCGGTCGATATATTTCATGCGTGAAAGCATTGCAAAAAAACTGTAATTCATTGTTTTACCCTTTATTTAAGACTGATTTTAAAAGTCTTGATTTCAAACGGTTTAAACTCTGTTTCAAATGAGTTTGCGCTGAATGATACGGGAACGTCGTTTTCTTCCATCATATCACATTCGCATACGTTTGCGAGTTCATCACCGAATGTAAACGAGCATTTCGTTCTCATATTCTTTGATTCATAAGCACGGATAATAATATCATCGCTGTCTTCAGCCTTTTTGACTGTTTCAATGATGATGTCGGAAGCATCCGCTTTTACAAATGAATATTCATTTGCAAGTTCGCCCCTGTGTGCCTTTGAGAAAACGGCATATACGGGGAAGTTGATGTTGTATGCCTCTTTATATACATCGGAACATCCGACTGCGTTTTCGTGCGGATAAAGTGAGAACGTAAACTCGTGATATTCTCTGTCCTGTTCTGTATTGGGCTCGGTAGCACATCTGAGAAGCGTAGGTCTTATGTGACCGTTTTTAGCGGCACAACCGTATTTACAGTCGTTAAGTACGGAAAGACCGAACGAGTTGTCTGACATATCAACCCATTTGTGCATTGAAGTTTCAAACTGTGCAAATTCCCAAGTAGTGTTGCTTGTTGCGGAACGCTCAATGTTACCGAACTGTATGTCGAAAGTCGCTTTTGTCGTGTTAACGTCAACGGGATAATCCGCTTTAAGAACAGCGTGTCTTTCTTTCCAGTCTGTTTTGTAATCAACATCTATTCTTTCAAGTTCATTATAAACAATGTAGTAAACCGAAAGAATTGAATTTCTGAATTTTTTGTCAACTTTGTAAACCGCTCTTACAGCGCCTTTTTCAATGAGTTCTGCGCCTGCAAAGTCAAGTTCCCATGAAAGTTCATCATAGAAGCATTTAATATCCCACGCTTCGTAATGATGCGGTCTGTCCTGATATGCGATTACTTTGCCGAGAACTTCGCCGTCGGGAGCAACGCATCTGCCGCTCTTTTTGTGAAGAAGTTTCGAGATATTGTAATCACCGTCAAATTCAACTGTAAAGAACGGGGTATCGGCGTGTTTTTCATCGGCGCAAATATCGGTTGCGAAAGAGGGTTTAACGTTTCTGACTTCAACGGTTTTGTAACCCTTTGCGGGAACTGTTGTTACAAATGTGATTTTGCCGTCATAAGTTTTCTGATAATTTATTTCTGTTCCGTTTTCCTCAAACAGAGCAAAGTCACCCTCAACGGGAGCATCGCAGACAACAGCATCTTTCCTGTCAAAACCGGTTGTATTGAAAAGAACGAGGCTGTCTTTTTCAATGTTCATATTTTCAATGAGCGAAGCCTGAGCATCTGCCGTGATTTCACAGCCGTTTTTAAGAACTTCTTCATATTGAACTTTGCTGTCGGCGTAAACTTCTTTTATTGAAGAACCGGGAAGAATGTCGTGGAACTGGTTGAGAAGAATAAGTTTCCAGTTTTCAAGAAGCCTGTCCGAGGGATAAGCGAAATTCGCTTTTTTACCCGCAATAGCGGCAAGTGTTTCAACGTCCATATAAAGACATTCGCTCTTACGGTTGTATTTTTTGTTTCTTGCCTGGCTCGTAAGCGTGCCTCTGTGATATTCAAGGTAAAGTTCGCCGCACCAAGTCGGAAGGTGACGTTCACCTTTAACCTGCTCGTCAAGATGGCGGTAGAAATCAAGTGCGGGTGCAATTTTAACCTTCGGGCAACCCTCAATACCTTTTTCCATTCTCATTCCGCGTTCAATCATATCTGCGGTAGGACCGCCGCCGCCGTCACCGAAGCCGAATGTGCAGAGGTAATCTTTGCCGAGGTCTTTCTGTGAATATCTTCTGTAACCGGCAATAACGGTTGTAGGTCTTAAATATGCGGTATACGTTGTCTGGTAATCGCTGCGCTTGTCGCCCGGTCTGTTCTGGCACGGTGAAAAATGCGAAAGAACTTCCGTACCGTCAATACCGCGCCACATAAAGGTATCGTGAGGGAATCTGTTGAATTCGCTCCAGCCGATTTTGATTGTCATAAAGTAGTCAAGTCCGCATTTTTTTATAATCTGCGGAACTGAGGCGGAATAACCGAAAACATCCGGCAGCCACATTATTTTTGTGTCAATTCCGAACTCTTTTCTGAAAAAGCGTTTGCCGACAAGGAACTGTCTTATAAGCGCTTCACCCGAAGCAACATTTGTATCGGCTTCCAGCCACATTCCGCCTTCAACTTCCCACCTGCCCTCTTTGATGCGCTCTTTAATACGCTCATAAAGTTCAGGGTAGTCCTGCTTAACATAATCGTAAAGTTGCGCCTGTGAAGACATAAACTTGAAATCGGGGTAAATATCCATAAGTTTAAGAACACTTGAAAATGTTCTTGATGCTTTTTCACGTGTCTGACGAAGACGCCACAGCCACGCAACATCTATGTGAGTGTGACCTATACTCCATACTGTTGACTCAACATTTTTACCGTAAAGGTTTTTGTCAAGGTATTCCATAGCCGCTATAGCATGCTCACGGAAACTTTCACGATCACCGCTGTCAATGTCAAGCATATTGCAGGCGTTGTTCAAAAGTTTAATATTGTTTATTCTCGGCGCTTCGTCACATTCGTAGTTATTTGCAACTTCAAGAGGAGTTGAAATATCGTAATAAAGTTTAACGGCAATATCGTCTATTACTTCAAAACACGCATTCATCATTACTTCGCCGTTAAATTTGTGAGAGTCCGTATGAGCGTTTATGTATATTTCAAGTTTTTCGCCGCCCTCGGCACAGTCGGTAACGGAATAATACTGATGATTGCTGTCCATACCCTGAACTTCTTTTCCGTTAATGAAAAGAATAAGTTGAGGATTGGTATGGTCCCATTCACCGAAATAAGGTTTAACACGGTAAATGACATGCTGCCCTTTAAAGCGTTCGGGAATGTATGCAGTCTGTTTAAACCAGGCGTAACACTCGGGGTAACCCCAATATTCCTTACCGGCTTTAAAAGGCACCCATTCGCCCTTGTCACGGTCATCAAAAGAATACTGACCGTCACGGTAATAAAAATCGCCTGTGCTTTCGCTGTCAACGACAAAATATTCACTGCGGATAGCATCGCAGAGTTTATTTATACGTTTACTGAGCATCAGGCGTTCACTGTTTTTATCAAAAAATTCTACGTCAAAATGTCCCAAAACAAACAGTCCTTTCCCTTTGTGGTATTTACGAAATGATTTTAACATATAACTATTTTTTTTACAATCAAAAACGACAAAATATAATTTAATATTTATTTTTATTTTCGCCTGTATGGGTTGACATAAAGTCAAAAAAATAATATTATATGATTTAATATTATTTTTTCAAAAGGAGCGATAAAAATGGCACATTACTGCAATGAACCTTCAAGAACTTTCAGCGAATATTTGCTCATTCCCGGTTACACAGGTCCCGATTGTATTCCGGCTAATGTTGATTTGAGCACACCGCTCTGCAAATTCAAAAAAGGTGAAAAATCCCCGATAACACTGAACATACCCCTTGTTTCCGCTATAATGCAGTCTGTTTCAAACGATACACTTGCGATAGCGCTTGCAAAAGAAGGCGGTATGTCTTTTATTTACGGTTCGCAAAGTATTGAAGACGAAGCAAGAATGGTTGCAAGAGTTAAAAGTTACAAAGCAGGCTTTGTAATAAGCGACTCAAATTTAAAACCCGATGACACACTTTCTGACGTTATCGCTCTTTTTGACACAAAAGGGCACAACACAATGGCTGTTACCGACGACGGCACACCTAACGGTGTTTTACTCGGCGTTGTTACATCAAGAGATTACAGAATCAGCCGTATGTCCGAGAATCTGAAAGTTTCGGAATTTATGACTCCGCTTGAAAAACTGATAACCGCACCCGCATCGACTTCGCTCAAAGAAGCGAACGATATTATATGGGAAAACAAACTCAACTCACTTCCCATTGTCGATAAAGACGGTCATCTTCTCTATTTCGTATTCCGCAAGGATTATGCACAGCACAAAGAAAATCCGCAGGAAATATTAGACGGCGAAAAACGTTATATGGTAGGCGCCGGCATCAACACCCGTGACTATGAAGAAAGAATTCCGGCACTTATTGAAGCGGGCGCTGACGTTCTCTGCATAGACTCCTCCGAAGGATATACCGAATGGCAGAAACGCACAATAGACTTTGTTCGTGCAAAATACGGTGATTCGGTTAAAATCGGCGCAGGCAACGTTGTTGACAAAGACGGTTTCCTGTTCCTTGCTAAAGCAGGCGCAGATTTTGTCAAAGTCGGCATCGGCGGCGGTTCAATTTGCATAACCCGTGAAACAAAAGGTATCGGCAGAGGTCAGGCAACCGCACTTATTGAAGTTGCGGCGGCAAGAGATGAATATTATAAAGAAACAGGCATCTATGTTCCCGTTTGCTCCGACGGCGGCATAGTTCACGATTACCACATGACACTTGCACTTGCTATGGGTGCAGATTTTATAATGCTCGGCAGATATTTTGCAAGATTTGACGAAAGCCCGACACCGAAACTCAATATCAACGGCACATACGTTAAAGAATACTGGGGCGAAGGCTCCAACCGTGCAAGAAACTGGCAGCGCTACGATTTGGGCGGAAGCGCAAAACTTTCATTTGAAGAAGGCGTTGACTCCTATGTAACTTATGCAGGTTCATTACACGACAACGTCACAAAAAGCCTTTATAAAGTAAAATCCACAATGTGCAACTGCGGCGTTATAACAATTCCCGATTTACAGCGTGATGCAAAACTCACACTCGTTTCCGCAACAAGCATTGTTGAGGGCGGCTCTCACGACGTAATTCTTAAAACAAACAACGCAAACACTTACAGATAAGAAATCAAAGGGGCACGAAAGGACACTTCTTCTCGTACCCCCTTTTCATATAAAATTCTTCCTTTGTTTCTTCTATAAAACATCTTTACTTTGTTTTTTAACTATGATATTATTGTTATTGAGATAAAACACTCTAAATGGTGAATAATGCCAGTATACAATGATTTTGGTTGTATAGCCATAGATGACGCTCGTATCGACGAAACATGTAATGCCTATTTTAAATGGAAAGACCTAAACACATACATCTCAAACAATAGTCATCGCGGAATTAATATGCCTGATGCTATTAGTGAACCAATGGGTTGCTATTGTCTGGATTTACTTTGGAATCGAGGTAGCGAAACGGGTGATGCAACAAATCCAAGAACCGGTGAAAAGATTGAGTTTAAGGCCACCGCGAGATTTGAAGGTGATTTATCTTCATTTGGTCCTAAATGTAGGTTTGATGATTTGGTTTTTTTGCGTTTCAAATTAGATGAAAATATGTTATACATCTATGATTTAAAAATTAATTCAGAGGATTTCGGTAAATACCCTGCAAATTCTTTTGAAACTATTCAAGAACAAAAAGATCAGGGTAGACGACCACATGTGAGTTTGCTTAATCTTTTTGTGAATTCAAAACAATTGAAACCCGATATTATTTTTGATATCCGTCGATGTAAAATTATCAAAGATAACAGATAAAAGGTAGAAAGGTAGAGTGTTTTATCTCTCCTTTCTACTATAATAAATCGCGGCGTGCTGCTTTTGGAGGTTTTTTAAATTGAACAAATTAACTTGTGCATCATTCTTTGCCGGCGTTGGAGGAATAGATTTAGGTTTTGAAAAAACTGATTTTTTCAAAACAATATATGCTAATGAATTAGATAAATATCCTGTGAAAACTTTTGAAAAAAATTTTATGATTAAAGTCGATTGCAGAGATATCAATCTTGTAAAAGCATCTGAAATACCTGATTTTGATGTTTTACTTGCAGGGTTTCCATGTCAAGCCTTTTCTGTTGCAGGTAACAGAAAAGGGTTTGATGACGAAAAGGGAAGAGGCATATTGTTTTTTGAATTGATTCGTATAATCAAAGAAAAACAACCATCTATTGTGTTTTTGGAAAATGTAAAAAATCTTGTCGGACACGATAACGGAAATACGTTTTCTATTATTTTGGACGAACTCGAAAAACAAAAATATTATATAAAGTATTCTGTTTTGAATGCTATGGAATATGGTAATACACCTCAAAACAGGGAAAGAATTTATATAGTTGCATTTAAAGATGTCGAAACATATCGTCACTTTGATTTTCCAAAACCTATTAAATTAACAGCAACATTAAACGATGTTATTGATTTCAATTCTTTGATGCCGGAAAAATACTATTATCGCGATGGTAAATATAAAGGTGATATTTACCAAAAATTAGTTGAGGCTATGGACGATGAAAACGCCATATATCAATGGCGAAGAAAATATGTACGCAAGAACAAAAGCGGTGTTATCCCCACATTAACAGCAAATCAAGGCGAGGGTGGTCATAATGTTTGCCTCATTAAAACAAAACACGGTATTCGCAAAATGACGCCACACGAGTGCTTCAATGCACAAGGATTCCCTCAGGATTTCGAATTACCCGAGATAAGTGATGCCAGATTATATAAGCAAGCAGGTAACTCAGTTTGCGTTTCCGTAATACAACGTATAGCTGAACAAATAAAAATCGCAGTGAAAAATAAATAGTATAAAACTTTCTGTTTAAAATATTGTTGAGGTATCTTATGCGAGTTTGCAGTCTATTCAGTGGCATAGGCGGTATTGATCTCGGATTTAAGCAAGCCGGATTTGATATTGTATGGGCGAATGAATGCGATTCTGCAGCCAGTAAAACATACAAATATAATTTCGGTGATAATAAGCTTGTTGAAGCAGATATACGCAGTGTCATTGCAACTAAAATTCCTGACTTTGATGTTCTTGTAGCCGGGTTCCCTTGTCAACCATTTTCGATAGCCGGAAAACAAAAGGGTTTTAATGATAAACGAGGTGAACTATTTTTTGAAATAATACGAATAATCCATTCAAAAAAACCTAAAATTATTTTTTTGGAAAATGTTTCAAACCTTGTTGAACACGACAACGGAAAAACATTTATTGTGATTTTTAATTCGTTGGCTCAATTTGGCTATTCTGTTTACTATAAAGTTATGTCTGCTGATGAATATGGCAATTTACCACAAACAAGAAAACGAATTTACATTACAGCAATACAAGAGGATTATATAAAAAAATCTTATAATCATCCTGAAAAAATAGAACTCACACTGAAATCTTCAGATATTATTCATCGCAACATCAAAGTAAATGATATTTATTATTATAAAAATGATTCGAAAATGTTTAATTATTTATCTAGTAAAATAACCGATAAAAAAGCAATTTATCGAATAACAGATAGCGATGTGAGACGAACAAAAAACGAAATGTGTCCTACACTAACAGCAAATATGGGAACATATCCAAACCGAACACCCATAATTATGGATGATTTTGGAATTAGAAAGCTCACTTTGAGAGAATGTCTTGACTTTCAAGGTTTTCCAAAAGATTTTTATTTTCCTAATACAATTACTATAAATGACGCATATAAACAAATAGGAAATTCTGTTTGTGTCCCTGTAATTAAAAGAATAGCAGACAATATAAAGTTATTGTTTGACTGATTATAAATTCTAATAATGTTTATTACTTTTCTATAAATTTTCTGTTAAAGGTGAATATTTTGAAAGAATTATCAGTTTATCCCGAACCGAAAAAAGTTTTTGAAATTTTCAGCGAACTTTCAAAAATACCGAGAGGTTCGGGAAACACACAAAAAGCAACTTTATTTTGCGTTGATTACGCAAAAAAACTCGGTCTTGATTACAAAACCGATGAAGCGGGAAACGTAATAATTTACAAAAACGGCTCGAAAGGCTATGAAAATCATCCTGCCGTTATTTTGCAGGGGCATCTTGATATGGTCTGTGAAAAAACGGCTGAAAAAGTGATTGATTTTGAAACAGAAGGTCTTACGCTTCTTACCGACGGCGAATTTCTGTTTGCAGACGGTACAACACTCGGCGGTGATGACGGAATTGCAGTCGCAATAATACTTGCTTTGCTTTCGGATGATTCACTCTCTCATCCTCCGATTGAAGCCGTTTTTACAACCGATGAGGAAACGGGTATGGACGGTGCAAGAGCACTTGACACATCGCTTCTCAAAGGCAAAACAATGATAAATCTCGATTCCGAAGACGAGCACACTTTATGGGTTTCATGTGCAGGCGGCGCAAGAGCCAACATTGACATTCCCGTAAAAAGAGTTTCAAAAAAATGCGAAAACACATATCTCGTCACACTCGGTAATCTTTGCGGCGGTCATTCGGGAACTGAAATTGACAAGGGCAGAATAAATGCCGTCAAAGCACTTTCCGCTTTTCTTTCTTCACTCCCCGACATTGAACTTTTTGAGTTCAAAGGCGGACTTATGGACAACGCAATTCCCCGTGAAGCAACAGCGGTTATAGGAACTAATGACGTTTCAATAATTCGTAAAAAAGCCGAAGATTATAAAAAAGTTCTCAAAGAGAAATATCCTTGTGAGAACGAACTTTCAATTACGGTTAATGAATGTTCAACAAACCTTTCGCCGCTTTCTTTTGAAAGTTTTAAAAATATACTCGGATTTATTAACGAATCTCAAAACGGCGTTATTGCAATGAGCAAAAAAATAGACGGACTTGTCGAAACTTCACTTAACCTCGGCATTATGAAACTTTGCGAAAACGAAATCAACATTTCATTTTCATTGAGAAGTTCCGTAAACAGCGAAAAAGAAAAACTTTATGCGACACTTTCCGACTGTGCTGAAACTCACAACGGCTCTTTTTCGGTTCACGGTGAATATCCCGCATGGGAATACAACGAGGTTTCTCCTCTGCGTGAAGTTTTTTCAAAAGAATATGAAAAAATATACAACAAAAAATGTGAACTCAGGGCAATTCACGCAGGACTTGAATGCGGCATTTTTTACGACAAAATAAACGGTCTTGACTGCGTTTCATTCGGTCCCGATATACTCGACATTCACACGCCCGAAGAAAGACTCTCGATTCCCTCTGTAAACCACGTTTACACGCTCGTAAAAAACGTTCTGAAAGAGCTTTAATTATTTACCGATTTAATAACAAACAATCCGCATTCCTGCCGTAAAGGTAAGAATGCGGATTATTTTCTTTGTTTTTATTTCAATTTTATATTATTCCTGTGCGCCTGCAACATCGGCAACGTTAAGTGTTTTTGTGCCGAGTACTTCATAACTGCCGTCAACGCCTGCATAAATCGTAACAACTCTGAGTTCAACCGCATCATCGGCGGCGGGCATTGTCGCTTTGCAGAGAACCGCATAATTCGCACCTGCAACTACCTGTGAAGCAAGGCAGGCAATCGGCTCGTAGTGAGTACCCATAACGCCTTCAAGCGTATTGTCGCAAGCAGCCTTTACTCTTTCATCAAGAACCGCTTCACCGAATTCTTCGTTGACAGTCCATCCGCCTGCAAGACCGGCATCTTCTTTCTCGGCAGTTTTGTTTTCATCGGTTTCTTCATCTGCACCGACATAGTCAAGAAGTTTAAAATCGTTAATTCTGAGAACATTGGCGTCACCGCTTACATCGTTATAAATAACAACAACTTTAAGAGATGCTTTTGCATCCTGACCGTCAGGTTTCGCCGTGCAAAGTATTGCATAATTTGCACCTGCAACTACCTGACTGCCGAGGTAGGCAACCGGTGTATAAGTTACCCCTGCCATTTCTTTAATTGCTTTGTCAAAAGCGGTTGCTTTATCATAAGCAGTTTTAACATTTTCGGGAAGTTTTGCTTCGGGAATTTCACTGTTTACGGTGTAACCGCCGGCAAGTTCTTCTTCGCCGCCGATATTTTCTTCAGTGCCGATATTCTCCTCCGAAGGTAATGTGGTGTCATCATTTGTACCTTTTCCGGAGCAGGAAGCGAACACGGAAACAACTAAAGTGAGCACGGCAAGTAAAGCAATAATCTTTTTAATTTTCATAATTATAACAACTCCTTTTTTTAGGCTGGCGAGAGTCGAACCCATTACGGTTCCGCTCGCAACCTTTTCCCGTCTGCATTGCATCAATTTTCGGCAGGCGACAGCCTGCCTGCAAATTCCTGCTTCGCATACAAAAAATCTTACGGCAGGAACTGCGAAGCACCTTACAAATAGAAAATTTTTTGAAGTGCAAAGCCGAAAATCGCAGATATACTGTCGTATTTCAAGATTTGAGGCAAAGCAATTCGG
>JAZLLP010000027.1:0-115496 GCA_045598225.1 Acutalibacteraceae bacterium
ATAGCAGTTAATTTAAAGAGAATAGCGGCACTTTCGGGTGAGAAAACACAACTATTTCATCAATTTTTTCGATTTTTACGAGATTTTTCCAAAATCGTTTCTTTGAACAAAACATGGACAAGTTTTGGGCTGTTCAGACCGCTTAAAACCTTACTTTTTCAGTGGTTTCGGACCGTCCCCGAAACCACTTGCCGAAACCGCATATAATCTCCAAGCCAGCTTTCCATACGGCGACGTTCATCGTCATACGAACGGGCACTTTTCTTCGTGTATTCATCGCGGCTCTTAAATCCATACACATAGAATTCGCGCATATAGTCACGGATTTTACTGAAGTTTTTTATAAGTTCACTGTATGCCACGCTTCACACCTCCCACCTAAACGCACTTGCAGTTGCAATTATAATTACAGTATATCACATTTATTGTACCATAAAAAGTACTCAATGACGCATTTCAAAATAACTGCAATATGACTTGTCAGATAAACAACCCCTTGCTATACATCGGCTATTTATAATTTTTTATTATTTTGCAAATAGTCTTTTATTTCATTTTCTAATCTTATGCGCGAATAATTATCTATTCTTCTTTGACCGGAAAGCATTCCTCCGAAAAATATCTTATACCCCTTATATTCTACTGAGGTGTCTTTAATATTTTCATTCAACAACTTCATTTTTTCTAACATCATATTAGATAATGTTGCATTGTTAATATAAATAAAATCAATGTTCATTTCTTTTTCTTTAACTGCATTTATATGAGCATCCAACATTTTTTCTAAATAATCTTTATCGAATACCTCTTTATTAATAAGATTAAGAAATTCACTCTGACTCGTTTCGTGATAATAAAACATATCTGCTATCAGAATTGTTTTTGTGGCTTGTTTTTTCGTATTAAAATATTCGCGAAATTCATTAGTTGCACCATCAAACTTATTATCAAATGAGTAATTGCACCAATCCCATTTCACATTTTCTTCGCCATAAATATGTGAAACGAATTCATAAATGGGTTTGAAATATTTAGGATACTGAATACAATTTTCCGGCAATTCAATATCTACAGGAACATAATACAATTGAAGTTTATCCTTTTCTTTTCCTTCGGTTTCATCATTCCCTGCAGGATTCATACCCATAATTAAAACACAATCTTGGCTTTGTTCACCAATTACTGAAAATCCGCCGGCAAAACAAGCTTTATTGTAATTCGATAAAACATTTTTTGTTTTTTCTATAAATCCATTTCCATCCACAATAATCACCTCACAAATTATATTAAATAAAACATTACACTTTGTCAACAAATTAGTATAAGGCACTGAACTGTCCCCGTTTTCTCATTAATAATTACTCTGGCAATAGTGAATTTAATCACCGCTTCGAGAGGGTTTAGTTTTATTTCTTTTATTAGCCGTAACACTATTTTCACTTGCCGTCAATTTATGAAAAATCAAAGTTCTTCGGGCATTTCCCGTCATATCTGAAACGCTACATTATATGTAATCTTCTGCTCATGCCCGTCAACATTTCGGTTATTTCTTATGAATTTTACTGTTCGTACGGGACACACATTATTAACCATCTGACCGCCGACAGAACCTGCCTCACGGGATGTGAGATCGCCGTTGTAACCCTGTTTGAGGTTTACGCCTACTTCTGAAGCTGCTTCCATTTTAAATCTGTTAAGAGCTTCCTTTGCTTCGGGAACTACGTTCTTATTGCTTGACATTTCTGTTTCACTCCTCCATATAAATTTTTAATTTGCGTTTGTAATCATATTATTTTACTTCGTGCAGGAAATATAACTTTATTTTTTTGACAATGTTTGTTAATAGGTTTTGATATTTTTATGATTTGATAATTTGATGTTTTTGTTTTGATATTTTTTGTTTTATGTTTGAGTGTTTTATTTTCAGTTTGTAAATAATAAAAAATGATTAATATTTTTAAGTGAAAACCACAAAGAGTTTTTTCAATATTCAGGCGAGAAAGATCATGAAATAAAAAAACAGTGTAAAAATAGTGTAATTTCAGTGGATTAACAAACGGATTCTTAATTCCGAACATTGTTAAAGAACAAATCAGCCCGTATACGATTACCGACTTTACAAAAGAAAATATCAAAGCCATTCTTTCTGCTATAAAACAGTAAATTTTTCGGCAGATTTATGAGTTTTTCATAAATCTGCCGAAGTTTTCTGCGTTATTGCTTGCAAAAATATACATTCGGCAAAAGCACCGCAGTTTCCTCGGTATCTTCTTCGCCCTTCCATGCGACAACGAATCTGACATTTGCTCCGCATGGATGATACCCTTTTTAAGCAAGCTGTTCAATATTTACCATACACGCTTTTGACAGCTTTGCAACCCGCACGGTACGTCCGTCAATCTCCGAATATAAAAAACATCATTCAGTGAAAGTTTCATTCCGTACAGCACCAATATCATGTATTCTTTTGTCGTCAAAGCCGATTTCAGTATCAAAGAATACGATGTCCTTTTTCATAGCTATACCTCGTTATTTATCGGTGTAAAATTATAATCTGCTTTATTCATCAAACATACTGATTTGTTCTCCGATTATACTTTGCCCATGTGGAAGTAAGTTTATATCGCCATTCCAGAAATCATCTATCGGTATTGCACCTTTTTGAATCAGCATTTTATTACCTTGATAATTTTTATCCCAACACATCTCGGGACACCAACCGTAATTCAGGTTTTCAGTCGCACCTGCCCATGTACCGCCTTTGTTATATTCCGAACGCACTACAACAGTTCCGTCAGATTGTGCATAAATGTAACGGTTACGCATCATTGCGACACCCACATTAAAGCCCGCATCCGGTTTTACAACAGAAAGCATAATCAAATGTTTGTTTTGTATTTCGCGTACAATATTACTCTTTTTCATTTTTCTCAGCATGGAATCGGAAAGATATTCGACTGCAATTCCTCCGAGTTTGAGAATTGTTTCTTCGGAATATGTATCTATACCTTTTGCTCCGCCGGAAACAACTCCGTAGCCATTTTCAAATGTTTTTTCTACTGTTTTATTTGTAAACCGAATATCCTCTTCATTTACGGTACGGGAACCGACATATCCGATAAATGAACGATTCAATAGTCCGAGATCCCCTGCATAGTAGAAAATGGGGGGGCAATTACTGCCGAGTTTCTTTTTTAATTTGGCGGGATATGCTTGATCTGCACGGGTTATTGCATATATCCCCATATTCTCATATTCTCCGAGTTCAAATAACAAACTGGCATCTCTGTCAATTAATCGGGCAATTCTTTCTGCTGTTTGGTTATTTATGCCAACTCGCTCTATTAAATCATTAACGGAAAAATCGAATAAATCGCCGGGTTGTATTCCATTCTGCATTAACTTTTTCGCCAATTCACTCCATTCTTTCGGTTCCAAAGGAGCTACGCCATCCACAATAGATAAATGACTGCACAAAGTTAATATTGCGTTTGAATTCTGATTCATTTTAATCCTCCCTTTGACTGCTGTCGGCAAGTGCAAACGGATACACCTCGGTACATCCCTTTTCCATTAACCGGTATCCGCAAACCGTCATTGTCCATTTTGAATCTACAATATCATCAACAAGAATTATCTTTTCCGGATAAACTTCATTTTCTTTTGCAGAAAATGAGCGAAATGCATTAGCACATTGATGCGAACTGTTTTCCATTTCTTTTTGTTGGCGCGCCGTTTTCTTTTCAAGCAAATCAACAAATTGAATTCCCAATGAATCAGCTAAACGCTTTGAAAAATCTTTTACTATATCACTCCGCAGAGACGGAACACAGCAAAGATGTGCTATATTCTGTTCCTTTATTAACGGTTTCAATACTCCTGTACTTTTTCCGACCAATTCATCGGAAAACCGTTTTGCGGGAGAATACTTATCTCGCTTTACCATTTCTCCGAATCCTGCGTCGCCGTATTTTGACAGACAAATACCCTCTTGGTTTTGAAATTCAATCTTTTTCCCACTCGTAACATCTGAAGAAGCCCACATTTTTCTCGGTTCAATCGGAACAATCAAGCCGGTTATGTATTGATTCGCTTTTTCAATTGCAGTAACAGATGCAATTTCGGGTAAAATGTTATTTCCCGTACAATTTGCACATTTTCCGCAATCCGTTGCCGTTTTGTCATCCAAACAGGAAACGACAAACTTGCTCAAACACTCTTTTGTTTCGGCAAGTTGTTTCATTTGCTCCATTTCCCGTATTCTCTGTTTCTTTATTTCATCATAATGTTCGTTGTCATAAAAAAAGGGCTTTGGAGTAATATAAAATTTTGTTCCGTCTTTTCTGATAAAGCCGTCATGCAGTAAAAACATCAAAACCTTTTCCAACCGATTATTGCGGATGTTGATAAACCGAGAAATCTGTGGCTTTGAAAGACCGTCATTATTCGCAATAAGATCAATTATTTTCACAGTTTCCTCTTCTGTCGGGAATGCAGTATTGATAAAATAATTCAGGATATCTTCATCTTCCTTGCCGAACATTAAAAAAGTATATGCCAGGTCAATGTTTCTTCCCGCTCTACCGATTTGCTGATAATAGGAAACAATATTCTGCGGCATTTGATAGTGAATTACAAAAGAAATGTCGCCTTTATCATATCCCATTCCGAGTTTTACGGTTGCTACAAGCACCTTTAATTCATTTCGCTTAAACTTTTCCTCTATTTCACTGTTAAATTTGTCGCCTTCTTTTCCGTCTCTTGAATAATATGCTTCCGCAACGATACCGTTTTTCTTTAAAAAATCGCTTAAATAGTCACAGTCACGCTGTGTTAAACAATAAATAATACCGCTTCCGGGCAATTTATTGATATTATCCAAAATCCATGCGTATCTGCTGATTTTGTCAGGCATTTTCAAAATCTGAATAGAAAGAGACTCTCTTGTCAACGGTCCTCTTGATATGAAGACTTGGTCTCCCAATTGCTTCTTTAAATCTTGCACAACACGATCATTTGCCGTGGCGGTTGTTGCCAATATCGGAACATTCGGAGGCAGTTGTGCAATTATTTTATTAAGGTTTCCGTATTCAAGGCGAAAGTCGTGCCCCCAATCAGAGATACAATGTGCTTCATCAATAACAAAAAGACCTATGCGGATATTTCTTAAATGCTTTTGCACTGTCTCCTTGAACAAAGTTTCCGGAGTAATCAAAAGTAAATCCAATTCATCTTTTTCAAGCGATTCAATGATTTTGTCTTCACGCTCTTTTACTCTGCTATTCAAAACATCACACCGAAGACCAATCTTTTGAGCTGCTTCAATCTGATTTTGCATCAACACCAACAACGGACTGACTACCATTGTAACTCCGCGTTTATCTTCTCGCATTATTTTTGTGCAAGCAAAATAAACCAAACTTTTTCCCCAGCCGGTTTTTTGAACAACCAAAGTTCGCTTTTTTGTCATAGTCGCTTCAATGGCTTCATATTGCCCCTCGCGAAAAGAGGCATTTTCACCATACAGTTTGCGAATTATCTTTAATGCTCGTGCATATATATCTTCTCTTTCAACTTGCAATACCTTTTCCTCCATATAGTATATTCTAATTAAAACAATGATTATTGAATATTTTAACATTATTTCTATCACTTAGACATATTGATATATCCGTAAATAATACGTCTTCATTTCGGTAATTCTCGTATCTCGTCCGTGAATTGATTATTCTGAAAAAAGTATACCACGAAAAAATCAAAACCGCAAATTTCTATTACCATTTTTTGAAAATTATTTAATTTTCGGGAATAACCTTTAAAATTATGTGTATTGTTTTATCTTCATTTCATAAAATGTTTTTGCAAATAATACAGAGGGATTAGTGAAAAAAATAGTGTAATTTTAGTGGATTTTTTTATCCTTTTGTGCTATACTTTACTCAGTAAATGCAAGGAGTAAAATATGATAAAGGTCAGTTTAAATAATGAAATACTGAAAAAGATTTCTGCAATAGACGAAAATCGTTTTTCTGTAAGAAATGTTGAATTTTCCGCACTCACACAAAACAGATTGCGAAAAAACTCAAAAAAGAAAAGTTCCTATGCCTCAAATAAAATTGAGGGTAATCCGCTTACCGAGTCGCAGGCTGATGAGGCGATGGAACGGGATGAGCACAAGCACTTCCTCAAACCCGAGCAAGAGGTAAGAAATTACTTTTTCGCTTTAAATCTGCTTGAAGATAAACTGAAAAAGAAAACACCTTTTTCAAAAGAACTGATACTCGAAGTTCAGGCAATGGTTGAAAAAGGTGCTTCAAAAGAAAAAATCGGATTAAGAGGACAAATGCCGCCCGGCGTACTGTTTGCGGTTTACGACAGTGAAACAGGTAAGCCCGAATATATTCCTCCGGAATATTCTGAAATACCCACACTTCTTGACGAACTGACGGAATATGTGAACACAACAGACGACCACCCTTTAATTGTTGCGGCAGTAGTACATTATCAGCTTGTAACCATTCACCCGTTTGAAGACGGAAACGGCAGAACGGCAAGACTTATGTCCGGTTATGTTCTCGATTTTAACGGTTACGGCTTTAACGGTATCGGTTCTCTGGAAGAATATTTTGCGTATGACCCGGATGAATATTACGATTCATTGCAAATGGGTCTGCCCGCATTATATTACTCCGGCAGAGATAACCCTCCGCATCCGGAAATTTGGATAAATTACTTTTTGCGGATGATGGAGCTATATTCAAAAAAAGTCTGCGAAATATCGCTGGAAAGTGTTGCGCACGGATTGAATAACGCACTGTCACATCTTAACGCAAAAGAAAAAGAATTTTTAGCATTCTTATTGAAAAACCGTATATTCGAATTCACACCCATTGATATAAGCAAAAAACTGAATGTAACAAACAAGACAGTCATCAATCACTGTGCAAAGCTTGTTACGAACGGATTTTTAATTCCGAACATTGTCAAGGAACGAATCCGCTCCTATACGATTACCGATTATACAAAAGAAAACGTTAAAGAAATTCTTTCGATTATAAAACAGTAAAACATTAAAGACATTTTTCTCTGCCTAATACTCCAATAAATCATCAATACGGCAGCCGAGTACATTCGCAAGTGACATTACACTCTGCACCGAAGCCTTGTTTATATCTTTTGTTTTAAGTTCATACTGCTGCAATGTACGCAGATTAACACCGGATTTTTCCGAAAGCTCTCTCTGTGAATATCCGCACTTTTTTCGCTGTTGCTGCAATTTTGACGGTGCTTCTTTTTTGCGAATGATTGAATTCAGCGTATCAACAAATTTGTCCTCCCCTGCCTCGTGCAAAGGGTTATACATTCTCAAAATATCGTGCATTGCAATGTAGCCGCGAATATCTCTGAACGGTCTGCGGGTTTCCCATTGATAAAATGCGAGAATCCAGCCGCACCAATATTCCGGCGAGCAGTCGTATTCGGTCTGCGGCTCGGGAAATACCATCTGCTTCCCGGATTTTGCAACCGTTTCCATAACTAATTCGGTCCCCGAGATACCCGAAACATATTTCGGATTTCCGCTGCCGAATGCATCGGCAAATCCACCGGCAATAAACAAATCCATAAATTCATCAATATCAAAACCGCAGGCATTCACCGCATAATCGAATGCCTCGCCCAAATTGTCGCGGGCATCGTCAAGATATTTTTCATCGTAAGCGTGGATCATCGGATTTAATCTCCTCTCTGATAATATCCCGCATAAACAGCCCGTCAATATCACTCTGCTCAAGCTCACGGTAATATGCCCGGCGTGCTTCCTCATCGCGTAATTTGCGTTTTGCATAATACACACTGCTGTCGGCAACCGTATAACCCGAAAAGCGAATCGCATCAAAAGCTTTCTCGGATTTCAGCACTATCTGCTCACCGAGTTTTCCGAGCCGCATGGCATTGCCGAGTTGTTTTATTGATATTGTATTCATCACAAACGAACGGGCAAATGAAAAATATGAGTCGTCGGCACGGTAGCCTATGATAATATCGTAATCTTTGTAATCGGGCAAAAAGTTTTCAATAAGATAATCTTTACCGAGCTTTGCAACGGGTGCGGAAAGCCTTGCATTCCTGTTATACATCAATATTGCAAGCCAATTTAAAATAGAATATTCGTCAGATGAAAGATTAAGAATCGACAAGTTATCGGTTTCAAGTTCATATTTGTTGGCATAGCCGTCTTCGCCCTCATTGCACGCCCACTCTTTCGCAAGTTCAATGTGCTCGGTGCAATAAAAACCGCGGCCGTAATCGTTATATGGCTTGCCTTTCCCGAATACGGGATTTTCAATTATATCCGGTGACCCGTGATACAGTATTATTTTACTCATTATGCACTCTCCCATACTTCCAAAGAAGTATTTTTCTGTATTATACCACCACAGAGGTATACATTCAAGTCTTTATCGCAAAATTCATTCAAGATAATATTTTCTGCTATAAAACAGTAAAATCCCGACACATTTACGAACAATTCGCAAATCTGCCGGGACTTTGTAAACTTATTGTTTTTCACATATACTATATGGCAACTTTAATCAAACATTGTAATATTTCTTATACCATTCGGCAAACTTTCTCAAGCCCTCTCTCAAAGAGGTAGACGGTTTGAAACCGAAGTCCGCTTCCAATGCAGAGGTATCGGCAAAAGTAATCGGCACATCGCCGGGCTGCATCGGTACAAGTTTCTTATGTGCTTCAAAGTCGTAATCGGCAGGG
Source organism: Acutalibacteraceae bacterium (assembly GCA_045598225.1). Classification (GTDB taxonomy): domain Bacteria; phylum Bacillota; class Clostridia; order Oscillospirales; family Acutalibacteraceae; genus DTU089. Next base: position 8,776 of record JAZLLP010000027.1, read on the forward strand.
AGTACCTCGGCACGAATGAGTTCTTCCGAAAGAATCTGTACGAAGTCCAAAAGATTTTCGGGACTGCTGTTACCGATATTATACACTGCATACGGCGGAACAGGAAGCCCGTCTTCCCCGTTTTTCTTTTCCGGAGCATGCTGCATTACCCTCTTAACGCCTTCCACAATGTCATCAACATAAGTAAAATCTCGCTTGCAGTTGCCGAAGTTAAAAATCTGAATGGTCTCACCTTTCAGCAATTTATTTGTAAAGCCGAAGTATGCCATATCCGGTCTTCCGGCAGGCCCGTAAACCGTAAAAAAACGAAGTCCCGTTGACGGAATATTATAAATCTTTGAATAAGCGTGAGCAAGAAGTTCATTACTTTTTTTCGTTGCCGCATAGAGCGATACGGGGTTGTCAACCTTGTCATCCGTACTGTACGGCACTTTTTTATTTGAGCCGTAAACAGAAGATGATGAAGCATAAACTAAATGCTCCACGGGATTGTACCGACAGGCTTCAAGGATATTATAAAATCCGATAATATTGCTTTCAATATACACATCCGGGTGATCAATGGAATACCTCACACCTGCCTGCGCCGCAAGATTGACGACCACATCGAATTTGTATTCTTCAAAGGTTTTGTCAATCAATGCTTTGTCTGCAAGATTGCCTTTTATAAAAGTCCATTTACTGTCAGGGTATTTTCCTGCCGTTTTCTCAATTTCCGCAAGACGGTAATCCTTTAGAGAAACGTCGTAATAGTCGTTGCAGTTATCAAGCCCTACAATATTGACCGGCGTGACGGTGCGAAGCAGTTCCATTACTAAATTTGAACCGATAAAACCTGCGGCACCGGTCACAAGGATTGTTTTATTCTTCAAATCAACATTTTTTGTCAGCATATCGTGATTCCTTTGTACTCATTCTTTATTTTTGTATAACTTTCGAGGTTGCCGACATCGTATCGACTACCGGGCATTTCCATAGCGTACACAGGCGAACGCTCACAAAGCCATGCAATAAATGAACCCGGTGCATCCACGCCGCAACCGTCTTTAATGGCTTCACCTAACTTTTTACTGTCCTCTTTCGTGTAAAAATAGAAAGGCGGACAGCACCACTTTGTTTTGGGGTTTGCAGGCTTTTCCTCCATGCTTATAACACGTTCACCGTCGAGTTCCAATACGCCGCGTTTGACGAGCGTTTCTTTCTTCGGTTCAAAATACCTCATAACACATGATGTTTGCTTTTCAATAGCGTACTCAAGGAACTTTGTCAGCGAAAAATCTAGCACGTTGTCCCCGGCAAGCACCATCATATCATCGTCTATATTAAGTTTTTCAATAGCATATTTTATATCACAGACTGCACCGAGCCTTGTTTCATTTGTACTTGTGCCGTCATCAACAACCGCAACTTTAAAATCTTTGTTCTTCGCCCAATCATCAAAGCAATGGGCGAACTTGTGGTTTGAAATTACTACAAACTCACCAATTTTATTGACAGTACGCAAATCATCAATAAGCCAATCAATAATTGGTTTTCCGCCTACATCAAGCAATGGTTTCGGAAAATTCTCGGTCAAAGGATAGAGCCGTGTGGCATATCCTGCTGCAAGTATTAAACATTTCATGATATTCACCTTTTTACTGAATTTCTTTGGCTCCACTCTTTTTTCAAGAAAGGTGGACTCCGTCTGCAGTGTGACAAATGTGCGCACTGTATTTTCCTTTCAGATTCGGGAACGCTTCGAGATATTCTTTCTCGACCTGTTCCAGTATTTCTTTTTCATAAGCAGGGTCAATCAGTGCCATACAGCAACCTTTAAATCCGGCACCGGAAAAGCGACCTCCGTAAATTCCTTTGGTGTGTGTCATAATCTCATAAAGTTTAATAAGTTCCGGAGAACCTGTTTCCCAACTGTAAATTGAGGATTTTCCGCTTTCAAATGAAAGACGGCCGAAAGTTTCAATGTCGCCTTTTCTCCATGCTTCCGCTCCGGCTTCAACTCTTTTGTATTCCGTGTACCAATGCTCGGCACGTTTCGCCCAATTTTCGGGCAGTTTGTCTTTATATTTCAAATACACCTCATACGGTACATCCCTCAGACTTGTTTCTTCGAACTTGCCGTAATCCATACCGGCAAAAGCCAAAAGAGCATAAGCAGCAGAACGGCATTCGTCCACACGCATATTGAATTTGGAAGAAGCAAGAGAACGTTCCAATCCGGAGAAGAATATGGCAATCTCATAGGGTTTCATGTTTTGAGGTGTGGGAATCAACTCATATCTGTCATCCTTGGTGTCGAGGTAAAGAAGTTGTTCCTTACGGCAATACACCTCGCAAGACTGATCAAGTTTTCCGCAGGACACACCGACATATTTATTCTCGGCTTCTTTGGAAATGGTTATCATTTCCGTCGGAGTCAGTTTAATATTGTTCAGACTTGCAAGTGCGGAAAGATATGTAATAATAACAGCCGCAGAGGAAGACAGTCCGCCAATGGGAAGTTCCCCGTCAATCACGGCGCAAAGCCCTACACGCAAAGGATAACGGGATGAAAGAGCGATTGTTGCTCCTCTGAGATGGTCTGCCCAGTCGTTTTCTTTTGTCTGCGGAACTTCTGACACATGCCACTGCGCCCGCTTCGGAAATTGAAGCGACCTCAGTTCAATTACACCGTTCATCTTGGGACCGTAAGCAATATAAATACCCTTATCAATGGCAAAGCCGGTTATCTTGCCGAGATTGTGGTCGGAATGTGCTCCGATAGGACAAATACGATAAGGGGTAAAAGAGACATTCTGCGACTCTTTTCCGTACATCTGACAAAATGAGTTATAAGCACGTTCACGAGCCCCGATTGAAGTATAGCCAACCGTTGTTTGGTTAGAAATGCTGTCGGCTTTCTCCGTAATGGCTTCTTTGGTACGACCGTCCGGAGGCAGTTCCGAATCATCCGGAATCAGCCATGTCTTGCCTTCCTTCTTCGCACCGATAATACGCCCGTCACGGCAAAGCGCAGTAACTCTGCGTTCCGGGACGCCCCATTTTTTTGATGTCTGTTTTACATCCGTGTAATTCATTGTATTACCCACCGTTTATGAAAAAATTTAACAAACGTACTATACTATAAAACCCATGATTTGTCAATGTATTTGTATGATGTTTTGTTGTTTTGTCACATTTATATATTGATAATTATTACTGTATATACAGACAAAACAAGTCCCGGTCAACAGGCTCAAAATCAGAACACCGCCAACCGGGTCAATGTTTGTTAAAAACTAATCATAGACAATTTGACTTGGCCAGACATCCACCGCAAAGTCCTGGAAGACTTCTTTCAATCTTTTATGAACTTCTTCTTTGGTTACGCATTTTTTAAGGATTACCTGTAAAAAACCGCCGCCACCTGCTCCGCAGCAAAATTTTGCATCAACCAAATCGTCAATCGCCATAAAAATCTGGTCAATAAGCGTATTGGTAGAGCCGGCGTCAATCATTTGCGAAAGTTTCCAGTGGTCGTCAAGAAGTTTTGCAAACTCGTCAACATTACCTCTTTCAAGTGCAAAGCGCATTAAAGCGGCAGATTTCTGAATCTCCCGGTGTGCCGTCAAACTGTCCGGCTCATTGCCGACATATCTGCCGACAACATCACGCAGAAGATTTCGAGCCAACCTACGCTGACCTGTATAGATGATGCAGAAACGGTCGTTGAGTTCCCGCTTTGTTTCTTCGCTGATTTCAACTTTTTCAACCTTGATTTTTTGCTCGATTCCGGGTGAAGAAGTAATGAATTTAATTCCGGGTGTAACGCCGCCAACCTGGTCCTGCCAGCCGCCACCGGTTGACATAATCTGTTCCATGGCAAGCACGGTTGCGTAAAGTGTGTCATCTGTAAACGGTATTCCGCAGAAAGTCAGCATTGCTTTAACAGCAGCCGCCGAAAGAATTGAACTTGTTCCGAGCCCGCTCCCCTTGGGAACATTTGTAACCTCAGAGTGCATTTCAAATCCGCCGCCGAGCCTCGTCAAAATCTGCTGTAAGTCTCCGCCCTCTTTCGGAATAATTCCGCAAGCAAGCAGACACGCTTTTTGAAGTGCAAATGAGTCATACGGATCACCCGTTTTCTGCAGTTGCGTAATATCGGCAAACTCTCCGTAAACACCCATATCGTTACTTATGAAAACAATTTTTTTCTCCGGTATTTTCACAAGGCGTACTTCAACCGGATATTCACCTGCAAGTTTAATTGCAGCGTTTAAAACAACACCGCCGTTTTCAAGGCAGTGCGGGCAAGTGTCGGACCAGCCGCCGCCCCAATTTGTGCGAAGCGGAAGTTTAATAACCGTTTCGTTGTTAACGATTTTTGCATTTTCATTATATTTAATGTGCTTCAAAGTCGAGTCAAGAACCGTAGAAGCAATAAGGCTGAAACATTCGCCTATGTAGTTTTCATCACCGAGCCCGACACCGAGATAGTAATACAAACGCATTGCGTATGAAAAGTCTGACAGTGTGCTTGTGTCGAGTTTTTCAAGTTCATTTTCAAGCCAATTCAGCTGAATTTTGGTCAGATGATCGCTGTTCAGGATTCTTACCGCTTCACGGGCAGGCTGACCGTTCACAATCAGTTTTTTTATCTCATCCATTTTGACGAGGTCTTCCATTCGGGAGTTCCAATCTATAATCGCCTGCGGGTCGGCATTGTTGAAGCCGGAACACAGGGATTTTCGCGGACGGGAAAGCCATGACGCAACCAAAGTTCTGTCACCGGAAGTAATCATTTTATAAACATTCAGGGATGCCGCAACCGCATCTTTAATGCAATCGCATTCCGGATACAACTTCGCATTCCAGAGTGTATGAGCCTCATTTTCATTCCACAGGTCATATTCGGTTATACCGAGTTCCGCTGTTACGGTATCCGGTTCTTTACCGAACAGACTGCTTTTTTTGGGGTTGTCATTCACATTCATAATTCGGCAAACAAACTTACCGTTGTTTTGTTTAAGCCCGTGAACAAGAAGATTGTCGGGGACTACTTCACCGCTGTGAATATCTATAAATGAAAGAAGACAGTTATTGCCGACCTTCGCACCGGAATGCACGTAAGAAACCTCAAGGTAGCAACCGCTCCCGATTTCACCGTTTGAGGACAAAACCGAGTTATAGCCGGCAACGCCGGTGTTTGCTATTGAAGAGTTTATCTGTTTTTTCCAGCCGAGCAATTCGTAGTCATAAACTCCCGAGTCCATCAATTTAAGAATTTCAGGTATTGAGCCGAAGTGAACAAACTTTGCAGGGCTCAGTGTCAGGCATCGCATTGAAAAATTACCTATGGCGTTCCAAAGTTTTTCACGCGCATCAGTCAATTCCGTGCAAAATTCACCTTCCGGAGCCTGCTGTAAGAGGGTTTCGAGTGTCGCCTTTTCAGAAAGAGCAAAGTTGATGTCACCGTAAAGGCTCAAACGAACTTTATCGTTTACAATGTTGTGATACTTATCCTCTGTATCGACAAGTCCGTAAAGTTTTTCAAGAACATCCACACCAAGGTAAACAGCGCCTGTATCAATATTACAGTTACCACGCTCGTCCACAGCACCTTTTGAGTTCAGTGTTTCAACCGATAATTTATGTAAAAACTCGCTGACATTACCGCTGTTTTCGTTGCGCAGGCATACGCCGTGATTTTTGCCGGTGTTGACATCTTCCTTAAATGTAACAATGGCGGAATTTACCGACGAAAGTTCAATCATCAAAGGATTCATTAAAAGAATAACATCACCGCTGAGTAAAAACATACCGTCTTTCATACGCCCGGGAACGGATGCCATTGTAATAAGGAACATATCGAAAAGTGTTGCAGGACGCCCTTCAACGGTTGTGGGAACAGGGCTGAACAACTTGCCCAAAGCGCTGTACTGCGGGCAACGCTGACTTGAACCACCCGCATGAATGCACAAAAAACGCCGTTCGGACAAATTTTTATAACGGCGCTTCAGTTCACGAATGACAGAAAGCGTAGAGCCGCCCGAGCCGACACGCACATCACCTTCATCGGGAATAATAATAATGTCAGTGTCAGTCGGTATCAAGCCTGAACTTTTTCTGTATTCTATTTGTTTTTCATAGCCCGAAGCCTGCGATTTGTCGGAAGCGGTTATGACAATAGCATCCCAGTGAGGGAAAGCCTTGTTTGTCAACGCTCTTTCATAATCAGCAAGCGAATCATTTATAGCCGACTGTAAAAACAGTGCAGTCAGTTGTGTGGATGACAAGATACTATTCAATTCCAACATTCCAGCTTTCTTTTTCCTTATTTCATAGATATTTACGGCATCTTCCTTGCTCGTTTTACCATTTTCGAGCTTCAGTCGAGTATACCTATACCACAAGGATGGTTTATAGCTATAGCTTCAACTATGCTCTATCTTAATTCCTAACGCAGTAAACATATCATTTCTCTTTTGTCCTTCATCATAAATACTTTTCATTCTTTTTGCACCGACTCTATTCTGAACTGCTATTTTGATATATCTACAGGACTGGTATATCCATGCAAACATTCTAAGACTTGGATGCGTTTTCAATCCTTTCCAATTCTCTTCGCCACGTATCTGGATGTATTTTACCAGCTTGATTGGCTGCTTCAAAGAAGGCACTTTACTCACAGCTCCGGAACCGAGTAATTCTCTGCTTCTTCCAAAATTTCCACAGTCCAATACATACTGCATTAAATCATCACATATTTTTTCATCCGCTTCTTCACACCATGTTATATTTTCAGATGTTAAACCCAAATAGATTTGGCACATTCTGGTTACCGTTATTGCAAGTCTCTCCATTCCAGTTGTTCGGACTTTTTCCTTAAAAGATGAATACCACATTTCATCATTGAGGCATGAGTTTACGAACATTAACCAGTCGATAATCTGACGCAGTCCTATCCCGTCTTCCAAATGTTGCCTGATGTGAGACAAAATGACAAGTCCGTTTTCTACATCTGGTAACTCTGTAATATTTAAAATAATAGCGTCAAACAACATATTATCTAATGTTTGTGCCTTATCTTCATTCACATACAATGAGAAGAAATGATGAAGTTCTATCGAAACCTCATTATAACGAAAACTTCTATGTCTTCCTTCATCTATGTCTGATTTGCTAGATACTTCCTTACAGCCAGTATCCATCAGGCACTTGACAGCTCGCTGATAATCTTCCGGTTTTACGAGCAGGTCAATATCTCCCATTGTTCTTAGTTGTGGCATTGGATAATACTTTGCTGCAGAAGTACCCTTCAATACCACAACGGAGATCTTTCGTTTGTATAAATGGTTGAGAATTTGCTCCTGCCGTTTTACTAAACGTGAGTATGCGTATATGTTTGAATAAACAGCTTCTTTCCACTCGTCCTTCATGTCAGTAAACTCCTCAGGAAGTAATCTAATACAATCCAAACATAACGGCAGAATAGCATGTTCTTTTAAAACCCGGTCAAACCTTTTCCAATCATATTCAGAAGCGGAATTTAAAACCGATTCCGATTCAAACTCTGATTTTCTATCAGACAATACGAATTGCAAAATCGTTTCAATTGTTTTTTCATCCATATCTTATCATTGACCTAAATTTCTTGAATCGAACATGCCAATAGCTCTTTTGTCCATTTTCTATTTTCCCACCTCTGATATATCAATCCAGCTTCCTACACGTTCTTCCCATTCAGTAGGTTGAAACTCAGAAAATCCACCACTAGGATAAAATGCGATTTCTCCAAAATATGTATTCCCATCTATTGAATAAAAATCAACCCTTATGAATGGAATATTGCCAGCTATCTCCTCTGCAAAATCTGTCATTTGTTTAAAATTTCCTGGTTTTTTAAATGCTATTTGAGAGTTGTCAAAATTTCCACGTTTGATTGATAGTTTATTAAAAGAAATATCATATAAATCTTGTCTACGTTCCTTTGTATGAGCTTCACCTGATGTAAGCATTACCATTCTTACTTTTCCGTTGCAGCAGAAAAATTTATAGTCCGTCAGCGTAATGTTATCACCATCTTGCATATATTTTTCAGCAATAACTTTTGGCTGGATATCCTTATATGCCCACTCACGTCCTAACAGCCAATACTTTCTTTTTAAGCAATTCTTTAACTCCTTAATTGCTGCCTGCATGTCAAATTGGGACTTGTCTCGGCAAATAATTACGGAAGCACAATCATGATTGCACTTTAAGACAAACTGATCCGGTAAGTCGTCAAAATTAATTTCTTCCGGATCATCCCATACACCCAATAAAGGAATCAAATATTCTTCCCCAATTGTTTTTGAAATATACTCTCTGACCAAGAACTTGTCTTGCATCAGTGTGTAAACAGGTTTACGATCATGTAGTTTTAACCATTGTAGTTTTTCCGTGTATGTGCATGGAGAATCTAAATTTAACTCCCGCCCAACTTTGATCTTATAGATTTTTTTTAGGTATTTCTCATCAGATAAAGAATCATAAAAGCCTATACTGTTTAAGTATGAAAATCGTCTTTCTTTATCAAAAATGATATTACATGTTTTTTTAATTATGCTCATATGTTCAGCTCCTATCCTCTGTGAAAAGCTCTTTTAGCAATCTCTTTAACATCGTTTTTATAAAAAATGAAATTTGCAATCAGGGTTACTATCCCCGCTACAATAGAGACAATGAAACCAGCGACAACCCATTGATAATATGAACTTATTTCGATCTTGTTCAATACTATATATGAGGGTATGTAAACCGCCAAAAAAACTCCGGCATTCACAATTAATCTTTTTATGAATAGCAAAACCGGTCTATATAAAACATTCCTTGATAAGTATAAAACATAATATATAAACCTAAATGCTGTTGCCGCTACTGTTCCAATTGCTACTCCAAGCAATCCCAATTTAATTACCAGAATAATTGAGAGTGAAATATTTACTACAGCCTCCCCATAGGCGGCAATTCTCGTCTGCTTAAAGTGCCCTGCAGCAATCACCATGTGTCCATATGGTGTTCTCATGCAATACAGCAAAGATGAAATCGTTAAAGTCAAAGCAAATGCTGGATATATGTATTCAGTATCATGAACATTTGATGTATACAATTTGACAAATGGAACGATTAATGACGCTGTTATGGAAAATAATGTAACGCTTACCAATGAAATTATTGTCTCATAATATCCAAATGTTTTTTGAAGTTTCTCCATTTCTTTGTTAGCCAACATATTACCAAATACAGCTTCCATTCCATTGGAAAATGCCGAGGTCAAATCTTGAATTTTACTGATGACCATATTGTATACAGAGTAAACAGACACCAGTGATAGACTTTTGAAAATCGTCAATACAGCAATATCAGTATTGTTATGTAAAGCCCACGCAATATGCTGCCCAACAGCTGTCCATTTTTGCTTTAACACCGGTTCACCCGTATTATTCACCGGAACTAGCTCATATCTTCGTTTTACATATGTTGACAAGAATATTGGTCTCAAAACGAACACAATACTGGACACCAGTTTCACTATTAGTAGATTACATCCTAAATTAACCAATATAACAACCGCAATGGTATTCAGAATTGTTACGACAATTCTTGATACTGATTGTATAAAATCAAGTTGGTCAGCTTGTAAAAGTAGAGAATAAGATATACCGAAAAAGTATTCTGCAAAAGTAGATAACGATATAATAATAACCAAGCTAAAGGTAAACCAAAAATCAAATGTACTGTTTCCTGATATTTCCTTGAAAAAGAAAGCTAAAAGCAAAACATAAATAATAAACACATATGCTATTTTTTTAAAAAAGCGTCTTGTTTCATATACAATAGCACTTATTTTTTCGTGGGATTTACTTGCTAATGCCTTATAGAGTTCAGCTCTGGTTACAGCACCTATTCCACCTTCAAGCAGGGTAATATAAGCTAAAAAAGTGGAAATTGAAGCAGTTGCTCCGTAGGCCTCCGATCCGAATGCGCCAAGCATTAATCTCGGCACAATCAAACCGCATATAAGCATTACCGCTTGTCGCAGAAGTGAAAAAACTGTATTTAGTTTTGCTTTTTGCGTCCTTGATAGTTTCATACGATTTCCTATCTCCATTCATCTTTGTTCTATAAGAAACATCAGCCCATAGATATCAATATATAAGATAATCTTTTCTTCTTTTTTTTAATAAGAGAAATGAATACTCTATCTGATATTGAATAATCACTACAATTACATTTATCAACTGCTTCGGAAAACTCACCATCATTCATAATTCTATCGAAAAAGCCATAATACTCTTGCTTCGTCTTATCCGATCTTGCGTATTTTTTCAATAAATCAATTGCTCTTTTAGATTCATGAATATAGAAATCTTCATGAATCTCATCCCACATTTTCCATTTGTATATGTACTCTTTTTTTCTTTGATACACCTTTAGTAATGATGTGTATGTATAATCCTGAAACACGTGTGAAAGGCTATTCGAATTATTCATATTATAGATATACACCGGGAAGCGCTTATATATTACCCTTTGCGCATTGGTAAGGATAGGAATTAGTTGAAGACAGTCGTTTGCTTTTTTTACATCTTCATATTCAGAGTAATCAACATCAAAATCTATGCATCTGCGTTTGAAGACTTTATTCCATAATGCATTTATTCTATATCCACAAGTTATTTCCTTATAAAGAACTTTTTTTTCTTTCCCTTCAAAAAATGCGCCGTCTTCATATGGCAACTGATGAACAATTGACTTTTTTCCATCTAAATCCGAATAGTAATCAAACAGTACCATATCACACAAAGATTCATCAGATATTGCGTCCGCAATAATCGCCAACGCATCATTAGGAAGCATATCATCAGAATCTATTACCCATATCCATTCTCCGGTTGCAGCCCGAAACAATTCTCTTCTTGTGTATACCGCACCCTTGTTTTCCCGAGAAATGAATCGTATTTTCTTCGGATATTTTGCTTCATAATCTACACAGATTTTTTCACTTCTATCCCGTGATCCATCATTCAAAAGTATTATTTCCGTTCTGTCATCCACTTGTCGAAGAATACAGTCCAACAGTTTTCCGATATATTCCTCGGCATTGTATACAGGAATTAGTACACTTAACTTTAGCATTTATTGTTATCTTCCTCTCAAACACTATTCTATGTATTCATAATCACGTAAAGTATGACCATATAATTTATTTTCATGTTCAATAATCTCTGCTCCGGTAAACCTTGGGATATCTTTTGGTATATGTGAACCCACATGAATCGTATAAGGCGGAACATCTTTTGCTACCACACTTCCGGCTCCAATCACAGATCCACGTCCTATGTGAACCCCTTTCAAAATAGTGACATTACACCCAATCCATACATCGTCATCAATATATACGTCTTGGTCATTCTCTGGTAGCTTTTCGGATTCATCAATACTCTTTATGTAACGTCCTATTACATCGAGGCGATGATCCCCCCCCGAATGGTCACATTGGGTCCAAATAAAACATGATTTCCTATATGGATTGTTGCAACAGATGCAATAAAGCTGGCATAATCACCAATTTGAACATCATCACCTATCTCAATATGATCATATATAAAATCACATGATTTACCTATAGAAACGTTTTCCCCAAACCGTTTAAATTTTTCTTCCAATAAGGATACATAAAAATCTTTTTCCATGCATTCTTTATCTTTTGAGCAACCGATATTACTATTTCTGCAATAAGTGCACGCATAAGTTTTCCTTTCACAAATATTTCTACTTATCTTCAATTGGTACAATGTTCAATATGCGATTAGAAGTCACTAAAGAATGCGGTGGTATATCCCCTTTCAGCACGGTTCCTGCTCCGATCACACAGCCTTCCCCAATATGCGTGTTTCGTAAGATTATTGCACCAGCGCCGATCCAACAATTGTCCTCAATCACCACATCCCCTGTCTTATAGTCCTCCCCTTGAACGCCGTTTGTGTTGAAGCAGTGATCATGATCATAAACAAGCACATTGGGGCCGAACATGCATCTATTTCCGATAACAATTCTCTTATGGCAAACAAACATACAATTTCGATTCACGTTAACATAATCGCCAATTTTCAACAAACCTCCAGAAGTACTTTTTAGATAATTTCCTCTGTCAAAATTAACAAGCTTCCCAATTTCAATATGCGCTCCATCAGCAATAATACGTGTATCCCTTTTTAAGCCCACTATACCATTTACTATGACTGCTGAACCACAGGATATTATCATTTTCAGTGTTAAAATGCTTTCTATTATTCTTTTACATACATGCATTATCCTTTTCATAATAATCTCCATTCTGACTTTTGCGACTTGGGATGTCAATATCTAATATCGGAGTATTTCACTCGAAATTGAGCATCAGCTGTGCAACTTTAACAGCGTTCGTAACTGTCAGCACTTTCTTGATTCCTCATTACAAACATGTACACCCACATGATAATAAGTAGCGTTATTCTATTGTAGTAGGAAACAACACCCACATCACAGAAAAGATTTAGCGATATTATCGTAACAACTAACGAATATATTTTTCGATTATATGTTATATGTTTTACATTAGATATCAAAAGTACATACACTGAATAGAACGAAGCAAAACCAATAATACCATTATTCATTAACAACTCTATATAGTTGTTATGTGAATATGCTTGAAATAGATATTGAGAATAGCAAAAACCATTTCCGATCAGCGGACTCTCCAAAAATGACTCAAAGCCCTTTTCAAGATACATCATTCTATTTATATCACCTCCATTCAAATTATCGCCCGTAGTGAAAATATTGAGCATTTCAACAAATCTATCGCGTATGGATTCAAATGCGGGAATGTATTCTATCATTATAAAAAGAGAAACAACAGCAACAATAATCCAGAATAGACGTTTAATGATATTCCTATTTTCGGTATAGGAAAAAATAAAAGCAATTATTCCTACCAATACAGAAAGTAAAGCTTTGCGTGATCCCGTGAACATAATTAAGGGAGTAACAACAATAATAGCCGCAATCATCAAAACTTTGTGTCTCTTTTCTGTTACCAATTTGTATATTGCCAATGCAATGGAAACTGCACAATAAATTCCTATAGAATTAACATTTCCGAATGGTGTATTTTCAAGTCTTTGGCCATAATTCAACAAATTGTCAATGCCATAATTATTATATATCACCAACGCTGAAAAAACGCCTTGCAATATAAAAGCATATAGTACTACATTAATATCATAATTAGTCTTAATTACAGTCGAAATTAAAAAAACTAAAATGAAAGAAGTCCAATATCGGTATAATATACCGCTCATATAATCTACATTCGTTGGTGAATATAAACACGAAATGGATAATATTATCCCAAAAATGAACAAACATATATGCATTTTGTTCAGTTGGATTGTTCTATTCATAATGCACGATATAGCGCAAGAAGCAAGACATATATATAGCAAATACGATGCAATTGAAGAATTGACTGCAGTTGCATTTTCAAATATTGGCGCAACGACAACATAAAGACAAACTGTAAGGATCGGAAAAGATATTTTTCCTTTTTTATTAATTATATTCTCTAATTTAGTATTATGCCCCATAACCCACTACTGTCCTCTCATAACGCTATCACATACTCTTTCCCATTCACTGATTATTTCACTTCCTTCCAAAGTTTGATTAATCTCAAAAGCTTTTTCCCCAAGCTTTTGACAATACTTATCATCTTCAATTAATTTCATCATTGCATCAGAAAAGAGTAATTCATCTGCAACTGGAACAAGAATCCCATTCACATTATTCTCTATTAGCTCAGATGCTGCACCTCCCACACAGTCTGTTGAGATGCAAGGTAATCCGATAGACATTGCTTCTATCAAGGCGTTCGGCATTCCTTCATAATTTGAGGATAATAGGAAGGCTCTGCAATTCTTTATGTATTCTAAAGGTTCTGTAACATTGCCACAGAATTTCACTTGTGTTTGGATTCCTAAATCAGTTACAAGCTTTTTATATTTCTCCAAATCTGGTCCGTCTCCTAAAAAATGAAGTTTATATTCAGGGTGTTTTTCTACCACATAAGCAAATGCACGAATCATCATAGACTGATTTTTTTGATAGTCATCTAACCGTGCAACTGTAACGAATACTTTATCCCTTTTATCCACATCCGGACACATTTTTCCGGGAGTACGAATCGGATTTGGAATCACTATATTTTGTTTTACAATTCTCTTGAAATACTCAGCTATTATATTCGTTTGCGACACGCAAACATCTGCGAAGTGAAACAAGAAATCTCTGGCACATTTACGTGTTTTTTCTTTAGGAACACATTCGGGAGGATTCCTTTCACATACAATTGTCTTTAACCAGGGTAAATTCAAACTTGCCGGAACTGCAGTAAATGCCATAGCGTAGTTAAAAATCACAAACACATCTGGTTTTATCGTTTTTAAAGACTTACGTATTGCCTTAATCCTTCGCAAAACATTAACGAATCCGCTTTCGCTGACAATTGCATTTTCAATTATCAGCTTTTGAATCATATCTTTTTCATCCGGCATTTGTTCCAAAAGAATCACCGATACACTATGATTACGCTCAAGTAATCCTTCAGCCAAATAACGAATGACATTTTCAGCCCCACTGAAAGACAACTTTCCAATGCAAAAACATATCTTCATTTTTTCACATTCCTTCTATCTATGCCAATAAAAAAATCTTAAAACACCATAGAGCATATATTAGCTATTGTATTAATTTCATGCAAATTATCATTTGTTAACATTGTTAACCATTTTGTGGTACATCTCTCTTAAGAATTCTGGGCTCTTGTTTGAAAGTATCCAGTATCTAATTTTTCTCAACGATAATACTATTAATACTTCATACTTAAATCTTTCCCATGCAGAATAGTATATCTTATGTATCTGCTTATATTCTTGTTTTTTTATCATTCGCCCTTTTTCGGATTCCGAGATACCACCTCCGAGATATCGGCATATTGGAGTATTGATGTAAATAAATGGAACATCATTTCGGAATGCTTTTATCGTGCAATCATAGTCAGCAAGAATTTTGTAATTCAAATTATAAAAGCCATATGTCTCAAATACAGACTTTGAAAAAAACATACTTTGATGACATAGTGGTGTTCTATAAAGAAAAAACGGTGTAATATTGGACGGTTGTTTTTTATACACCTCACCCACCAGCCAATCTCCATAAATAATTCCGTTTGTTGTTTGAGATGATATAATAAACCCGGCAACTTGTTCCAATACATCATTTGTTGCAAATACATCCCCGCAATTTAAAAAATGTAGAAATTGCCCTTTGGACTCTTTTATTGCCTGATTCATCCCATCATAAATTCCGGAATCCTTTGACTGAAACAATCTGATTTTATCACTGATAGGTATCTGCTCAATCGTATCATCACTTGAGCAAGCGTCTTTAATGACGATCTCATAATCATCAAAAGTTTGCATCAATATTGAATTTACTGTTTTCCTTATCAAGGTTGATGCATTATATGATACAACAATAATGCTAAACAGCGGTTTTTCCGTCATTAATATACCCCTTGTCCATATTTAAATTACTTTGATTGTATAATTGTGAGATTTCTTCAACTTTTCATCGATTTAGCTTAGTTTTCGAATAATCTCTCTCGTTTAATAAATGCCATAATTTGTCTACTCATTTCATAATTATTCTTTTGTTTTATTACAAACTCTTTTCCACGGTTTCCAATTTCAACTCTTTCTGCATCACTCATCGCAGAGACAGCTTTTATGGCTGTTGCAATGGATGAAGGCGTATTGCTTTCAATTTCCAGTAAGTATGAAAAATACTCATCAGGTATCCCATCCATATGAAAACTCAGCACCGGTTTTCCAGTCAGCAAATATTCAAACAATTTAGACGGAAAACAATATCGGGATGCCGAAACTTCCGGATCACGCATATTAATAAGCATAGTTGCTTGCATTTGCAATCTCTTAACATCGTCATATGTCGGCAAAAAGCCGAAATATTTTATTCGACTATCGCGCTCGGCATATTCGCGAACTGCATTTTTGTAATCTCCCCCGCCGGTAAACCAAAACTCATAGGTATCATCAAGAAGTTGCGTCGCATCAAGCAATTTTTGAATACCGAAGCCTTTCTGAATACTGCCCGAATACATTACAATATGCTTATCATTTTGAAAGGGGATTGATAACTCGGAGATAGTTTCAATGTCATTTTGATTGATTGAACCTTCCATTACCATCCAGGAACCGTCTTTTAAACCCAAATACTCTGCCATCGGTGCAGCATACAGAATGTAGTCATCAATATATTTCATATTGTGTTGAATGCTTTTCCAGTCAATTCTTTTGAATATTTTTTTGAGTTTATTACTCTGCAAATCCATAAACTGCGGCAAATCGGGTACTATCAGATGAATTCTTGATGATGGACAAAACTTTTTGACTTCTTTTGCTACCTTCAAGCAAGCGGAACGCATTTCATAAATAAAAACATCCACAGGCTCTCTCTTCGCTATTTTCAGTTGTTTTTTGACTTCTTTTTTTAATGAAACACCTATTAGAAACTTATTTAAGTACTTGATATTCAAAAAACCAACCAATGTATCAGTTGCACCGTCAGCATGAGAAAAAACGCTCTTCTTGAAATATTTTACTTTTTCTTTTGGATAACCATCAAACGCAAGCGCTCCGATTGTATCAAAGTGATTATGAGTAACTTCCTCTATACCTTCCAATATGTTTTTTTGTGACAATACTGACGCAGGATTACCATAACCGAGTTTACGCATTTCCAATGTCATTTCATCATTCAGATAACTTCCTATCCAAAGTAAATTGCCCATATTCATTACTCCACTACAGACTTAAGTGTTTTAATATACTCTCCAACGCACTTATCTTTATCAAGTTCTATTGACAAATACTCTCTTCCAAATCTTCCTTTATCGGTTAACTTAGGATCAGCAATCAAACTGCGGATGACCTCTATCAGCTTTTCTTTATTCCCCGCTTCTGCTGTTACTCCGCAACCAACTGTATCAATTAAGGACACAAGTTCACTGTCTTTATCAAAACTTGCAAGAATAGGCCTTTCAGCCGCCATGATACTCCATGTTTTGCTCGGAACACTACTTCCGCCTATTCCGGGCTTAGAAATAATTAAGCCCACATCACCAAGGCTGAACACATTTGCAATATCTTCATACGGTTGGAACGGGAACACCTTGATGTTGTCGAGGTGTTCATTTTGTATTGTTTTTTCAAACTGCTCTTTTGCCGCACCTTCACCGATAAACACAAAAACGACATCCGGCATCGTATCTTTAATGGCTTGAGCAACCTCAATTATCAACTCTAAGTTTTGGGAGTGACCAATATTCCCACTGTAACAAATGTAAAATTTGTTTCTATCAAGCCCAAATTTGTCAAACAGCTTATTGTCTTCCCTTTTCACAGGAAAAACATTATCGGTATTAACCCAATTAGGTACAACCGCAATTTTTTCTTCCGGAACACCTTTTTCCATAATATTCTTCTTGAAGCCCTCGCTGATTACAATTATTTTGTCAGCATTTTTGTATGTATAGTCTTCAATTCTTCTGCCGATTTTCCAAACAAGGCTTCCCTTATTTGTCATTCCTGCGTTAACCAATGAATCCGGGAAAATATCTTGCAGGTTGTATACGAACGGAACATGATGCTTATATCTCTTGCTCAATTTCTTTGCAACGAGTGCGCTAAGCATTCCTTGAGTAGGTGGGGTACTTCCGGAAAGAATCAAGTCGATGCCTTCAGCGTGTGAACTTTTGAAATATTGAATTATATTAACCAGAATATATCGCAAGGCTCGTTGGACCGGATTCTTTCCTTCTTTAAACATCGAAAACCTATGAATATTCCAATATCCATTTAATAACACTTCATCTTTAATAGCAGAATATTTTTTTCTTGTATTTTCGTCAACATTTCTACAAGGTGTTGGAACATATTCTTCAATAGTAAAACCTGCATCAGCATATGCTTGATAAAGATCCGAACCAAGATGTGACCCGGATACCTGTTCAGGAAAGCAGTATGTATTTAATCGCAGTATGCGCATAATATTCACCCGTTTTTTGCAAACTCTTGCTTTATTGCATTAAAATCAAATAGTTTTCCATCAACCATAAAATTGCTGATAAAAAACAGCCAATATTTTCTTGAAACATACACTACTCGATTTTGTAAACACCTTTTATTAATCAAATCATCAATGCTATATTGCTTATTCAAATATAAAGTATTATTTTTTTGAATTAATTCATCTATTTTCATCTCTAATGTGTCTTCATTTAAATTGACAGCATAGGACATTCTGTTCCATTTCTGCCATTTAAACCTATATATTCTAGTCGGGTTTCCTTCCGAATCATAATGACTAGGTTGATTTATCGATGGAAATAGTCCGTTTCCAAGGCTATAAAATATATACTTATCCTTGTACTTTTCTACAGGTTGAATACAATGCGGATGGTGTCCAATAATTAGATCCACACCTGAATCTATTAACCAATGTGCAAGTGTCTTTTGCTCTTGCGTTTCATTAGGAGCATTTTCAACGCCCCAATGTACTATCACAATAATCTTAGCCCTTGAATCTTTTTTAAGATTATTTATCTCATAAGCTACTTGAGTTTTATTGAATTTAAGACTTTCATCCAACAAATTCGAACTCTTCAAATCCATAAAATTCAACACATAGATATTTCCGTATTTCCATGGCTGATTTTCTATACAATCTATTCCTTTGAAGCCTAAATATTTTTTAGTTTCGCTAAATCCGTTTTCACCATAATCAAAAGTGTGATTATTCGACAAAGTCACAGCAACAGGATTCTTCCCAAAAATTTCATCGAAATTACATTTTAGACTTGACAGATTGATTTTTCCTGCAACAGGCTTGTTTTGCTTATTATCACAAATAACATACTCGCAGTTAAAAATATAATCGCCACAGGGCTTATATTCGCTATTCACATCATCACTTATCAGAGCAACATCGCCTAAAAATGTAAGCATTGTAGCCTCCTATCTTTTATTTGTAAATTGCTTCCTCCATCACTCTTTCAGTCAACTCGCCAAACAGCGGACCATTAGAAAACTGATTGAGGTTAATACCGCCTTTTCTCATATTCGCCTCGATGAGGACTGCATCGCTATCTTCATCAATGGCAATATCCCACGATACAAGCTTAAAATGCCCGATTATTTGATGGGCTGTTTTCACCAATTCAACAGCTTTATCGTATGAAGGGATAACAGCACCTTTAAAAACGAACCCTTGCGGATGAACAGAATAACGCTCTCCGGTGAAATAATTATAGGCGTACTCTTTCATAGTCCCATCAGGGTTAATTCCAACACTGATACCGCCGGCAGTAACATTATCAATCCTTGCTTTGTCAACACCCATTCTCAAATTAGAAGACAAAATATGTACTCCGTCTTCTAAAAGAATTGAACAGATACGCAAACTATTTATTGAGCCTGTATGAACGGATTCCAAATCCTTATGTTGCTTTATCAGTTTCTGAACAATAAAAGCCCCATCCGGATTCTTCAAAAAATTTCTGATTTTATCAGCATCCTCCTTAGTATTCCAAAATTGAATGCTTCGACCACTTCCGGATTCCTGCGAGGGTTTACAAATAACCTCATCATTCTCTAAAATGAGATTAACAGCATCTTCATATGTTACTTGCTGATAATCGGAGTTGGTGTAATACCCCCCGAAGATTCTGAGGACGGTTTCCGGCTGCTTAATACCGGCAAAAATTTTTGAATAATAGTTTTTATCGTTAAAACCGTATCCAAGTTTCCTTGCGTTAAAATGCTGATCTATCTTTGTATAATACAAAGTATGCGGGACATACCGAACATCCATATTTCCATTACGGGCAGCATAATACCATCCCCACATCGGATTTGCGTTGATCCCGAATTGCTTCCAGTAAGTCTTGTATGCCTTTGCATACTCTTTGGGTATCGGCTCCTTCGGGGCATATTTTTTTAACAGTCTGCGCTCTTGAATATTCGATATCGTATTTGCTGCAAAGGTCTCAATTCCATCAAAGAAACCCATATATATTGCTTTTGCTTTTGTGCTTACAGCCATTCGACATTCTCCTAATTATTCGTATAAATGTTCTCATGTTTAAGAACAGTTGCTATTGTCTTAATGAAGATTTTCACATCAAGTTTAAAACTTACTGTGTGAGCATAAATCGCGTCGTAAAGTCGTTTTTCACGAACCCCAGCCGCATTTCTGAAATAGGCTTGGCAATAACCTGTTATTCCGGGGCGAACGAGCATTTTATCTTTTTCGTCATCTTCATATGTATCTTTAGATTCAACATCACCCGGTCGAGGTCCAATAACGCTCATATGACCGGCAATAATATTGAATATCTGCGGGACTTCGTCAAGACTTGTTTCTCGAAGAAAACGCCCCACTTTAGTTACCCTAGGATCGTTCTTAGAATTAAAAGTGCTGCCGTCATCATTTCGTAAATCAGGTGCGTTTACTTTCATGGAGCGAAATTTCAACATTCCAAATTCTTTAAACCCTTTTCCAAGCCTCATCGAACGATAAAAAACCGGTCCACCATCTTCTATTTTAATCGCAATAGCAACAGGAATCAATATCAACAACACGAACGGCATCGCAACTATACCTGCAATAAAATCAAATCCTCTTTTTATTACATTTTGGTATAACCCGTGATAACTATTTTTATCCTTATATTTTTGAAACAGTTTCTCTGCATTACTAACACTTATCTCTGTTTCCATATAACTTACCCTCAATCAAAAAACATAATCTGTGATAATCTTTAACACTTTTTCAGCAGTTTTCTCTGCCATATCTGCATTCTCGGCTTTTGCTATTATATACCCGCATCCATCCAGGTTGGTATGATATTCGTTGACTTTACCCCCTACTTTCATATGATGATAAATCTCAACATTGTATTCTTCTTCTATCTGTTTGAAATCGGGTAATCTCTTTATTATTTCCTCATCAAAAGCGAGGAGCTTTGTTGCAACCGCTTTGTGATCATGTACTGACAAATCGACAGGATCGCCAACGACATTCCGGAGCATAGCCGCCATATAATCAATGCCCGTTCCAAAAGGTACGACGCAAGGACCAATCATATTCCCACCCATACGGGCACCAATATCAATAATATAGATTCGACCGTCTTCGGTTATAAGCATATCCATGTTCACCGAACCAAAGTTCAAATCAAGTGCTTTGATGGCATTTTCTACACAGGATATTGCCTTTTCTTCTATCTCTTTGGACAAACCGCAAGGAATCGCATGACCAAGTTCCGCATAGTATGGCGGCTTAGTCATCCATTTTTTCATAATAGAAAGAACATGGACTTCACCATTAACAACTAAGCTTTCGGCACCATACTCCCTACCGACAATAAATGATTCAATCTCGGCACGATGTGTAATAGATCCATTCATAGCGTATTGACACGCTTTTTTTAATTGCCCCGCAAAATCCACTCTACTTGCACCACGGCTTCCCGAACCATCGCACGGCTTCACCATAACCGGATACTGCAGTTTTGTTGCAAGGTCATCTATGTTTGTTTCTGCATTTACTTCATAAGCTTGCTCTGTGTCATCCACATGGTTCTCATACAGGCATTTACGCACAAGGTATTTGTTTTTTATTCTCTGAGCAGATGTATACTTTAACCCGGGAAGACCCATTTTCTCAGCAATATACGAAGCTGTTAAAACACCGTAATCTGTCGCGGCAGTCAAAACACCATCGATTTGATGGTCTATAGCGAATTTTAAACACGCTTCCTCATTAACGATATTTACAACACCATATTCATCCGCATCGGCAAATCCTACAGCACTCGAATCTGCATCAACTGCCAATGTGTAGTAACCCATTGATTTCGCTTTTTTTATTACAAAACTCTGTAAAAACCCAGCGCCAATCACTAATACCTTTTTCTTCATTAGAGCGCCTTCTCCATAATCAATTCTGTATATTTTAGCGTCTCCTCTTTTCCAACTACAACGTATCCCTTATGTTTGTAAAAATTGATCGCATGGGTGCTTTTATCATATACTTCACAACAGACAGATTTACATCCACAATTTGAAGCTTGGCGTTCTATTTCACTCATACAAAAGGAGCCGATTCCCCGCCCTGAATAATCCGGTATTGTTGCAAGCTTTTGAAATCTTATCTTGTCACATATCACTTTTGTTTGATATGTTGCTATCGGAGTAGTTCCTTCAAAAACAAGATAGACTTTATTTTTTAAAGCACAAAGGCACACAATAAGTGCATTTTTAATGTGAGCATTATCCCAGTGATGCAAATTCTCTTTTTCGGCCATATTCTTACCGCACTTAAACAGTATGTTTTCAACTTGTATTAAGCGACGAATTGAAAAAGGCAATACCTGCTTCACTGCATAATTCTCTGACATTACATGTACTCCTTTACAACATCTCTAAAGTTTTTAACCACATACTCCACATCTTCATCACTAAGTTTGGTATGCAGCGGCAGGGTTATAAGATTTTCATAGTACGCATACGCATTGGGGAAATCCTTAATGTCCCATCCAAGATTCTTATACGCTGTCATCATCGGAAGCGGCTTATAATGGACATTAGTGGACACTCCGCGTTCTGCTAACTTTGTGATGATTTCCCTGCGCTGCTCATCTGTTATACCCGGAATACGAGTCAGGTACAAGTGACCGGAAGAAGTACTGTTATCTGTATAGTGAATCAGATGCTTCACACCAAGCTCATCACAGACCGCATCATATTTCCCTATAATCTCTTTTCTTCTCTCTATTATTCCCGGATACCGGTCGAGCTGGCGTAAACCGATGGCGGCCATGATGTCAGTCATATTGCACTTATACCATGGGCCAATAACATCGTATTCCCAAGCACCCACCTTAGTCTTGGCGAGAGCATCCTTGCTCTGACCATGGAGAGAAAGGAGCTGGTACATATGATATATCTCTTCGTTATCAATTCCCGGAATATCCCGCCATGTGGATGCACCACCCTCAGCTGTCGTGAAGTTCTTCACTGCATGGAAAGAGAAATCGGTAAAATCAGCAATAGCTCCTGCCATCACCCCGTTACGGCTTGCACCAAGAGCGTGGGCGCAATCAGCAAATACAAGCACCCGACCAATCGCCTGCTGGATTCTGGCACCGAGATCATTGCCTTCTTTTGCTCTGAATAACTCTCTCTTCTTTTCAACGATATCAAACAACTTATCATAATCGGCAACAATACCGCCGAGATCTACGCCTACAATAGCCTTTGTCTTTTCGGTAATTGCTTCTGCGACCTTGTCATAGTCCATTTCACAGTTATCATCCTGGCTGTCCACGAAGATTACCTTTGCACCGCAGTGTATTGCTGCCGATGCAGACGCTGTGTATGTATATGCCGGAACAATGACTTCATCACCTTCGCCAATACCACAGATACGGAAGTTCAATTCTTCGGCTGCGGTTGCTGAGTTCAAGCATACGACCTTCGAAGTATGGCAGAAATCAGCCAATCTCTTTTCCAGTTCCTTTGTTCTGGGACCTGTGGTAATCCACCCGGACAGCAGTGCTTTGCGCACCTCTGAGATTTCCTTTTCTGAAATATCCGGTGGGCTGAACGGAATAACACGAGAACCATCAGCTTTCAAAGTTACCGGTGTTGGCGTGTCGTTATTGTTCTGAAGATACTCAATGAAGTCTTCCTGTTCGATACCGTGCTCTTCACATACCCTCTTTATCTCTTTTCTGTCCGCATCTGAAAGAGAGCCATCCGCTATAACTGCGTATCCGACTTTATAGTGATTCAAAGCCCACTCAAGTTTATCTAATCCGTTTACTACAGGAAGCCCATTGATGTATTGAACGGAGCCCCGATTATCCGGGTCAAGCATAACCACAGTTCTGTACTTCTTTGATTCCTCAAACTGCTTTATAGCAAAACGACCAATGGAATCCGTGCCAATTATCATAGAAAGATTACTGGCGGTTCTTCTATTGATCTGCTGATTTTTCTCCTCCAGATAAAGCTTATATGAAACACGGCATATTCCAATTAAACCCATCTCTACAATAGGCGCAATGAAATAAATGCTGTTCGGGATCTCTCTAAAGAACAGCATCGTTCCAACTGCGTAGACAACACCTGTGCATACACAAGCGACTACTATTCGAAGCAAATCGTGCAAACCACAATATTGCCAACGTATATCGTACATTCTAAAGGCGTAGAAAATAGCGACAGATACAAAAGCAAATATCGGAGCAAACTTCCACATAATCGGTAATGCGAATGTAGCATTTTGCTGTATCTTAAACTGGATACAAAAACGCAGTAAAAATGTAAGGAAGTACGCTAAATCAACTGCTATTGCATCATAAACAATAAGCGCAATTTTCGATGCAATAGGATGCCCCACACGATTGTTCAGTTCCATAATTGTTCTTTCTCCTTCAGAAACCCTTACTTTTTCATCAAATACCCCCCGATTTATCGGAGAGAGGTGTTATATCATTAGCGTTTTTCATAAGTTCTTACGCCCCATCGTTTTCTTCCCTTGTTTTATGTGCTATTGCCTTACTAATTGAAATAGATAGTCCTGACACATGAGAGAATCAACAGTTCTGTATATTGTTTTTTCTTCATTATATGCCGGAATGATAACAGAAAGAAAAAGTTTGTTCAGCGGTTGTCCCTATTATCCTTCATTCCCCACTCGGATCTCAAAGCATCTTCTACATATTTAATTTCAAGTTCGGAAATATCCGGAGGAGAAAACGGAATATTCATTATTTTTTTCATTTTGTGCCTCTTTGTAAATTCAGATTTGTTGCTTATCATTTTGATGTTCTCGACAACTTATTATCCAAAAAAATCAAAATATGTTGAATTTTACCATATTTGTATATAATTAGTCAATATATATAATAAAAATATCAGCAAACATATAATAAAAATATCAGCAAAAAATTTTAAAAAAATCGTCAAAACTCCACAAAAAAATCATTAAAATATTACAAAACACCTTGAAAAATTTTTTCATCTGTACAAAAGGAATAATTTCACATCTTTTGATAACAATAGTAATACTTTAAAAAATGAATTACACGGAGGAATGAAGATGGAAAAAATCAAAGTTTTGCAGTACGGATGCGGAAAAATGAGCAAATATATATTGCGATACCTTTATGAAAAAGGATTTGAAATAGTGGGTGCAATAGATATTGAGCCTGAAAAAATCGGTGTAGATGTAGGCGATTTTGCAAATCTCGGCGTAAAAACAGGTGTAAAAATAAGCGACGATGCCGAAAGCGTTCTGAACACATGCGGTGCGGATATTGCGGTAGTGACGCTTTTCAGCACGGTTGAGGACTGTTTTGAGCATTTCATGAAATGTTTAGAGCACGGCATAAACGTAATTACCACCTGCGAGGAAGCGACGTATTCTTTAAACACGAGCCGTGAACTCACAAAAAAACTTGATGAAACGGCAAAAGCGCACAACTGCACTTTTACGGGCAGCGGTATGGAGGATATTTTCTGGGTAAATATGGTAGCACTTGTTGCGGCGGGATGTCACAGAATCGGAAAAATAGAGGGTGAAGTCAGTTACAACGTTGAAGATTACGGTCTTGCGCTTGCAAATGCTCACGGAGTGGGACTTACACCCGAAGAATTTGAAAAAAACATTGCACATCCCGAAGAAATTGAGCCGTCTTATGTATGGAACTCAAATGAAGCACTTGCCGAAAAACTCGGACTTACAATAAAAGACCAGACGCAGACTGTCGAGCCGTATTTTCACGAAACGGATATTTATTCAAAAACGCTTCAGGACAAAATACCGAAAGGAAACTGCATAGGTATGGCGGCAGTCGTGAGGACAGAAACAAACGAGGGCCCCGAAATCGTAACAAAATGTATCGGCAAAGTTTACGGCGAAGATGACGGAGATATGTGCGACTGGAAAATAACGGGTGAGCCCGATACTGAATTTCACGTTGTAAAACCCGCAACGGTTGAGCACACCTGCGCAACTATCGTTCACCGTATTCCCGACGTAGTATCTGCACCGAGCGGCGTTGTTACACTTAACAAACTTGATGAAATAAAATACAGATTAAAGATTAAATAAATTGTGAACTTTATTGTGCTTACAAAAAATTATTAATTTCATTACAATCTATTATTATTTTTCCTTTCTTTTCGGCAAGGTTTTTAAACTTTGCTGCGCCGCCCCAAGAATGAGTAACGTATGTTACTGCATAGTCTGACTGTTCAAGCATCCATTTGTTGCGATATGATATTGCAAATTTCGGCGGCACGGTTTCTATGCCTTCCGGCAAAATGGAATGTTCCGGATTACCGTTTTCCTTTTTCGGCATATAGGCAAGAACAATATAATATTTTATAGGATATGTTAAAATCAATTTCGATAATACAGAATACACCATATTATCAAAGTTTCCGTTATTACCCACATAAAAGGTATCAACGTTTTTATTCTCTATTAAATCAATAAGAATTAATTGCAATGTCAACGCTGTTTCTTTCGGCGTATCTTTATGCCCGAAAAATGTGCAAGTCATATAATTCTCCTCATAGGCTATGTATAGACTAATTGTAGCACGCATAGCCTACTTTAGGCAAGCATTTATTGTAGCATAAAGGTATGGAGGCGATTATATGAATACCGTGTCTGCTGTTAAAAACAGAATTTTTGAACTATGTAATGAACGAAATATTACAATTAACAAATTAGCGAACATGTGCGGATTACCGCCGTCATCAATAAAAAACATTTTATACGGCAAAAGTAATAATCCTAAAATACTGACAATTAAAATGATTTGTGACGGTCTTGACATAACATTGGCAGATTTTTTTAATACAAAAGAATTTAATAATCTTGAACAGGAAATTAAATAAACAGACATTTTAAAGAGGCTGTGCCGAATGGCACAGCCCCGTATTTTTATTTGATTAGTCACGCCACTTGTCAATAAGGCTTTTAATCTGACTTTTGAATTTTGCGTTTTCTTTGTTCGGCATACCGCGACGTGTTTTAACAAGCGCAAGAAGTTCTTCTGCCGCTTTGACAAGTTCGTTAAATCCGTCCATAGCACGCCTTGTTTTAAATGATTTGCGGTCAACGGGAACGCCCTCGGTATATACCGTCATTACGTCTGCGGCAAGGTCAAACTCCGTACCGCTGTACGGCGCAAACGCATCGTACCCGTCTGCTTTAAGCATTTCGCAGAACGCTTCGCAAGCGCCCGAATCACCGTGATTTACAAACACTTTATGCGGTTTTTCTTTAAATCCTTTAAGCCAGTTTACAAGACCGTCTCTGTCGGCGTGACCGCTTGTGCCGTGAAGCGTACCTATTTCCGCTTCTACCGCTATTGATTCACCGAAAAGTTTAACCTCTTTTGCGCCCTGCATAAGTTTTCTGCCGAGAGTTCCGTCTGCCTGATAACCGACAAAAAGAATTATGTTTTTACTTTCCCAGAGATTATGTTTTAAATGGTGTCTTACTCTGCCGGCGTCGCACATTCCGCTTGCGGAAAGAATGACTTTCGGCTCGGAGTTCATATTTATCTGCTTTGACTCTTCAAGAGTGAGAGCAAGGCGTATGTCGTTAAACCAAATCGGGTTTACGCCCTCGCCGAGAATTGCAAGTGTATCTTCATCGAAGCACACGGGATTACACTGCATAAAAATGTCGGTTGCCTCGGAAGCAAGCGGACTGTCAACGTAAACGGGGAAGCCGTCATGCCCGTGAACAAGACCTCTTTGCTTTATTTCCCTTATGGCATAAAGCATTTCCTGTGTTCTGCCGACAGCGAATGACGGTATTACGACGTTGCCGCCTCTGTCCATTGCTTTTTGAATGTAACATGCAAGTTCGGAAATTACGTCGCCCTTTGCTTCGTCGTGAAGTCTGTCGCCGTATGTAGATTCAATAACGAGGTAATCTGTTTCGTCAACAGTTTTCGGGTCGCATATTATATACTGATTTGTATTACCTACGTCGCCGCTGAAAACGATTTTCTTTTTTTCTTTTCCCTCTGTAAGCCACAGTTCAATGCAGGCAGAACCGAGAAGATGACCTACATCCGTAAAGCGCAGTTCAATTCCCTCGGCAGGATGAATAATATCGGAATAATTGCAACGTCTGAAAAGACCGATTGCTCCGACTGCATCTTCGGTTGAATAAACGGGTTCAACCGGCTCTCCGCCTGCACGCAAAGATTTTCTCGTCTGCCACTGTGCCTCGGACTCCTGAATATGCGCCGAGTCACGAAGCATAATGTTGCACAAATCGCAGGTAACGTCGGTTGCGTAAATTGAGCCTCTGAAACCGTCTTTATAAAGTTTCGGGAGCATTCCCGAATGGTCAATGTGAGCGTGTGTAAGGAATACCGCTTCAATATCGGCAGGCATTACCGGCAAAGGCTCGTTTTCGTAAACGTTTGTCCCCTGCTCCATACCGCAATCTACAAGATAATATTTTCCGAGCACTTCAAGAAGTGTGCAACTGCCCGTTACCTCGTGCGCCGCACCTATAAATCTTACTTTCATAAAACCGCCCCTTATCATACATTCATTACTCATATTATATTACTATAACATATTCAAATCAAACGGCATAGTGCATAAAAATACGGCTGTATTTTTGTGAACTGCCCGATAATATAAAAACCGTAAATAACAAGCGTTTATATCAGCATAAAAATTTTTTTAAAAAAATATTGACAAATTATGTTTTTCGGAATACTATCTATGTATATATTAAACCTGTGAGCAAAAAAAGTAACTGTAATTTTCTTTTCAGAGAGTTGCCCGTTCGGTGCGAGGGCATAAAGTAAAATTTCAGCGAATGGGTTTGCGAGGGCGAACAGAAAGCCTTTTCGGCAAGTATGGGGTTACGGGTCTGCCCGTTACAGCAGAGCGTGTATGATGGTACACGATGAGTGGGTTTTGCAAAACCAATTTAGGTGGCACCGCAGAAGAAATTATCTCCTGTCCTATATTTTTATAGGGCGGTTTTTGTTTTTTTAGGTACACCGAGGTAAAAGCAATTTTCCGCAAGAGGCAACATCAAATTTTTTGAAAGAGGTTATAATAATGAAAACCTACAAAGATTTTGACAATTATCAGAAAGAATTTCCGACCATAGACGGTTATTTCGGCGAGTACGGCGGCGCATTCATTTCAGATGAACTCAAACCCGCTTTTGAAGAAATAACAAAATCTTATCAGGAAATATGCCATTCGGCACAGTTCATAAGCGAACTCAGAAGAATAAGAAAAGAATTTCAGGGCAGACCTACGCCCGTTTACCATTGTGAAAGGCTTTCAAAACAGTTCGGCGCTTGCCAGATTTATTTAAAACGTGAAGACCTCAACCACACGGGTGCTCACAAACTTAACCACTGTATGGGTGAAGGACTTCTTGCTAAATTTATGGGCAAAAAGAAAATAATCGCCGAAACAGGCGCAGGTCAGCACGGCGTTGCACTTGCTACCGCAGCCGCATATTTCGGAC
Organism: Acutalibacteraceae bacterium; assembly: GCA_045598225.1. Lineage (GTDB taxonomy): Bacteria > Bacillota > Clostridia > Oscillospirales > Acutalibacteraceae > DTU089. Next base: position 38,524 of record JAZLLP010000027.1, read on the forward strand.
TTGAATGTGACATTTATATGGGTGAAGTTGACATTGAAAAACAGCATCCGAATGTTATAAGAATGAAAATGCTCGGCGCAAACGTTATTCCCGTAACGCACGGGCTTAAAACTCTTAAAGAGGCGGTTGACGCCGCATTTGAAGCGTATATGCGTGAATATAACGACTGCATTTACTGTATAGGTTCTGTTCTCGGGCCGCATCCGTTCCCGCTTATGGTAAGAGATTTTCAGAGCGTTGTAGGCTACGAAGCAAAAGACCAGTTCTTTGATATGACGGGTATTTTGCCCGATGCTGTTTGCGCTTCTGTGGGCGGCGGCTCAAACTCAATAGGTATGTTTGAAGCATTCCTTAACCGGCCTGTTGACATAATAGGTGTTGAGCCTCTCGGCAGAGGAAGCGGAATAGGCGACCACGCCGCATCAATGGCATACGGCACAAAAGGTCAGATTCACGGCTTCAAGTCAATAGTTCTTCAGGATGAAAACGGCGACCCGCTTCCCGTTTACTCAATCGCTTCCGGTCTTGATTACCCCGGAGTAGGTCCCGAACACGCTTACCTTCACGACTGCGGCAGAGTAAAATATGAAGCAATCACGGATGAAGAAGCAATGACCGCTTTCTTCCTTCTCAGCCGCTATGAGGGTATTATTCCCGCCATTGAAAGCGCACATGCAGTTGCTTATGCAATTAAATACGCAAAAGAAAAACAGACCGGCTCAATACTTGCATGCCTTTCGGGCAGAGGCGACAAGGATATTGATTTTGTTTATGACAAATACGGCACAGGCGAAGAACTGCTTGCAAAACATATTCTTTAATTCTTTTTTGAAAACACAAAAACACACCCGGAGATTTCAAAACGATTTCTCCGGGTGAATTTTATGATAATTATTATATTTAAAAATCGAGTGTATCAACCTGCTGAAGATGATTATTTATTCCCGAAACGCAAAGGTCAACCGTCTTCTTTGAAATTTCATCTGTAACCCCGCGGCGCAAAGTGTGGCGCATAAGACGGGCATAACTTAAAAGTCTGACCTTTGTTTCAACGTCCTTTATTCTTGTTTCATCATCTGTGCCGAGATAAAAAGGAAGAAATTTTTTCCATACAAGTTTTGCGATTTCATAAGGAATACCCAGGAATTTTTCAACAACGGTATTATCGACCTCGCCGAAACCGACATAAGTTATGTAAACGTTTGCAAGTTCAAAAACCGGATGTCCGTGCGACAAAGTATCCATATCAATAAGAAGTGTTTCGCCGTTCTGCATCATTATGTTGTTTGTGTGGTAGTCACAATGAAGCATATTAAGCGTATCAGGCGTTTCATCAACAAGCTTTTTTAATTTACCGTAATTTTCGGCAGACAAATAAGCCTTATCCGCTTCAAGCCATTTATTTATTGTAATTTTTATGTCGGGCATATCGTCTGCTTTAACGGGAGTGGAGTGGATAAGTTTTAACAGTTCTGCGTAATCTTTTACATATTCGTCTAATTTGTCGGGATTTTGCGCTATAAGTTCCGAATAAGATTTTGCATCAAGAAGTTCAAAAACAGAGCCGAAACTGTCACCGACTTTTACGACATCGTATGAAATTGCGGTAGGTATGCCGAGAACAAATGCTTTTCTCGCAAGTTCACGTTCATTTAGAATATCGGGAAGACTGTCGGGGTTTTTGTAAACCTTAATAACGGTATCGTCATTATAGCGGTAAACAGTACCCTTTGCGCCCTTACCGATTACCGCACAGCCGTCAACCGAAAATTTGCGGTATGCTTTTTCAACAGTCATCATTTCGGTAAAGCCCGTCATATCAAAAACATCATAAACTTCCGAATTGACGTTTGTAACCTTTAAAAGCGGATATTCTTTTTTGAGTCTCAAAACAACACGCAAACCTGCACTTGAAATGTATTCGAGATTTTCCGCATCTATAACAAGTTCATTGCCGTCAAATGACGATGTTATTTCGTTTATTTTTTTATCCGCTTCGGCGGCATTTGTCGAGTCAAGCCTGCCGCTTATTTTTACATAAAGTACGTTTTCTTTAATTTCATAACCGATAAATTCCATTTAAACACCCTCAAACAATTTTTCTGTAAGATTAACAAATTCGTCATACGCCGCCGTACCTGACAGTTCCGAAAGATACTCGGCTATTGTTCTGTAATACCACGCCTGCTGTGCAGGGTCTTTCTGATGAAGATTTTGCCATATTTCGTTGCCGTTTTTCAAATATTCACGGTAAAATGAGCGAATGTTTGAAAGTTTGTCGGCAAGCCATAAAATTTTAACATCTCTGTCTTTTGTGTACTGTAAAAACAGTAAAGAATCCGCTTTTCTCTCTTTCCACGTTTCCGCAGGCGGTCTGTCGGAAAGTTTGTCTTCCGTTTCGCTCTGCACAAGAGCCGCAACCCTTGCTCCGAATTTTTCACGAATTTCTTTCGTGTCAACGTCACAGTCCTCAACAGTATCGTGCAGAACACCTGCCGCCATTGTTTCCCTGTCGGTTGTAACCGTGGCTATTATGTTTGCAACCTCAAGCGGGTGAAGTATGTACGGAATACCCGAAAATTTTCTTTCCTGCCCGCTGTGAGCGTCAACCGCAAATTTTATTGCTTCTTCAAGAACGTCCATTTTTTACCTCTTTTTTACTATTGTAAGAATATTTTTACCGTCTTTATATTCATAAGAAACGTCATCCATTGTCTTTTTAACCATATATATACCCAGACCGCCTATATTTCTCTCCTCGGCAGAAAGAGTAACATCGGGGTCTTCTTTTGCAAGCGGGTCAAACGGCAAACCCGAATCCGTAAAGCGGATTTTCACTTCGTTATCGTCGGTATATACGCCGACGAGAATATCGCCTTTTTTGTCGGGATAAGCGTAATGCGCTACGTTTACAAACAGTTCTTCGCTTGCAACGAGCATCTGCATAACCGTTTTGGGAGAACAGTCCGCATTTTCAAGTTCGCTTTCAATATATGCACAAGCAGCGTTCCACGCATTAACTTCAGCGTCAAACATCTTCACGTTGAAGCCGTCATTTCCTTTTTTGTTCTTAAATTCTACCATAAGCATTGTTATATCGTCAAACTGTTCTGCATCGCCGACAAACAAATCAACATCTGCTTTAAGAGATTTGAGCGTCTGTTCGGGAGTTTCAGGTGTATTGTTGTTAAAGAAATCAATAAGTCTTTGTTCCGAATAAAGTTCGGTATTACTGTCTGTCGCTTCGGTAACACCGTCGGTATAAAGAAGTATTCTGTCGCCCGGTTCAAGGTCAAATTCCTGCAATTTGTACTTTATGCCGTCCATACCCGCAAGCACAAGACCTGCTTTTGAACGCAGATATTCGGGTTTGCCTTTACGGATTATAACGGGCGGATTGTGACCTGCATTCGCAAATTCAACGTGCCCCGTTCTGATGTCGAGTATTCCCATCCACGCCGTAACAAACATTCCGGCATCGTTGTTTTCGCACAGTTTTTCATTCGCTTTTGTGAAAACCTCGTTTACGGGTGCTCCCGTTTCCGCAAGATTTTTCAACATTGTTTTTGCTGTCATCATAAACATTGCCGCAGGTATTCCCTTACCCGAAACATCCGCAATAAGGAAAGCAAGTTTATCATCGCTCACCGTATAAAAATCGTAAAAATCGCCGCCGACTTCTTTTGCCGTATCCATTGAAGCGTAAATGTCAAATTCCGGAATATTCGGATATGCGGGGAAAACAGACGGAAGTGCTGCGTGCTGAATATTTTTTGCAAATTCAAGTTCTTTGTCTATTCGTGCCGCCGCTTCGTTTATGTACCGTTTTAAAGTAGTTACGGTTGAGTTTATATCTTCGGAAAGCGAATAAAACTCCTCGCTTGAACGAACGTCAACCACAACATCAAGATTACCGCCTATAATTTTTGAAAGGTTGCTGTTGACTTCGCGTATATCGTTCACAACAAGTTTTTTAATGAGAAGATAAATCTGTATGAACAGAACACCGAAAACAAGTATCTCCATATATGAATTGACATATATTTCCGAATCCCTTGTTTTGAAAACCTCACTTTCGGGAATAACGGTTACAACATAATAACCGTCACAGACAGCGTACATACAGTACGACTTTTCACCGTAAACCTCGCATTTGAAACGCTCGTTCTGTTTCAGTTCTTCGGTATCTATCCATATTCCCGTAATGTAGAGATTTTTGCCGTCACGGGATTTTTCATTGCTTATTATATTGAAATTTTCATCTGTAATAAGAATAAAGCCGTTTTCCCCTACATGACGGTTATTCGCTATTTTTATCACTTCGTTGCGTGACGCTTTGCCTATTTCATCCGAAACGTCTTCTATATTCAGATTCATAAGGTGTTCCGCTTCGGCAACAGCCGTACTCGTCTGCACGCTGAAAACAAATGTTGTCGTTACAAAGTAAGCAAGCACAACGCACACAAGAAGCCTTACCTGTATTCTTTCGGAAACGGTTTTTCTTCTTTTTTCGCCTTTATGTATTTCCCTGCTGAAAAGGTTTACCATAATAATTGAGAGCATAACCGCAACAGCGTTGCACAGAATCATAGGCAGGGTGCATATTTTAACTATTTCAAAAGCACGTTCTTCATCGGAAAGATGTGTAAGGAAAAGCACCGTAAGGTGAATTACTTCCATAATTACGCCTGTTGCAAAACCGAACCCCCATGCAGGGCGTTTGTTGTCAAACATCACTTTGCGTAAAAATGCGGCAAAAAGACCCGCAAACACAGTCGAAACGCTGCAGGCAATGCGCGAATACATTCCCGCACCCCACAATGCCGCAAACCAGCGTTCAACGCCGCCGATAACACCTGCTATTATTCCTGCCGGCGCACCGAAAAGAAGCCCTGCACAAAGCGGTGCGGCATCTCTCGCGTTTGCGGTTGCTCCGCCTATATCAACGCCGTATTCCGTTCCGAAAATCGCAACCAAACCGAACACAACGCCTATGATAATCTGCTGAGCGTAATACGGTAATTTTGTGCTGAATGATGACTTTCGCTTCAAAAGGTAAAAAAGAAGCGAAACAAAAACAGGAACGGTTGAACATCCGAAAAGTTTGAGATATATTTCCATAAAGGTCTCCTCAAAATAACACGATTTACAAATACACTTTAAGTATAATATATTATTACGGTTTTTACAAGACGGCATAACCAAAAAAATATTTTTTTCGCAATATATAAACGGATTTCAAAATACGGCAGTTAAAGCCGATTTGAAATCCGTTGTGTTTTTTACTGTGCTTTTGTTTCACAGTATATACATCTGTAAACTTTGTTTTCTCTGTCTGTCAGAACAAAAACGTTCTGTAACTCCTGTTCGCTTGAAGTAATGCAGCGGGGATTTTTACATTTAATGACGTCAACAAGTTTTTCGGGCATCTCTATTGTGCATTTTTCGGTAAGAACGCCGTTTTTTATTATGTTTACCGTTGCGCCCGGGTCAACAAAGCCTATAACGTCAAGGTCTACGGGAATATCGGCATCTATTTTTATTATATCCTTTTTCCCCATTTTTCCGCTTACTACGTTTTTTATAATGGCAACCGATACGTCAAGGCTGTCAAGGTGCAGAAGTTCATAAAGTTTCATACCTTTACCCGCCGTTATATGGTCGATTACAACGCCGTTTTGTATGGAATCAACGTTCATATTCTGCCCGCCTCCTTAAGAAGTTTCAAAATAAGAGCCATTCTCATATATTTACCGTTAAGCACCTGTTTGAAATAGCATGCACGGGGGTCTTCATCTATTGAAACGCTTATTTCGTTTACACGGGGAAGCGGATGCATTATGCAAAGATCTTTTTTCGCCGTTCTGAGTTTATCGGGCGTGAGAATGTAACTGTCTTTAAGTCTTAAATAATCTTCTTCGTTAAAAAATCTTTCACGCTGAACACGTGTCATATAAAGAATGTCAAGTTCGGGCATTGCTCCGACAAGGTCTTCGGTCTGTTTATACGGAATGTTGTTCTTCTGCAAAACGTCTTTTTTAACATAACTCGGAAGTTTGAGTTCTTCGGGTGAAATAAGAACAACGTTTATGTTTTTGTATCTTGAAAGCGCATTTATAAGCGAGTGTACGGTTCTTCCGAATTTAAGGTCACCGCAGAAGCCTACCGTCAGATTGTCAAACCCGCCTTTTTCACGGTATATGGTAAGAAGGTCGGCAAGAGTCTGCGTCGGATGGCAATGTCCGCCGTCGCCTGCGTTTATTACGGGTATTGACGCATTTTTCGAGGCAACGTACGCCGCACCCTCTTTCGGATGCCTTATTGCAATAATGTCGGCATAGCAACTTACTGTTTTTGCGGTATCGGCAACGCTTTCACCTTTTGCCGCCGATGAAGAAGCGCCGCTTGAAACCGAAAGAACATTACCGCCGAGTTCATACATTGCCGCTTCAAAACTGAGCCTTGTTCTTGTTGACGGTTCAAAAAACAGCGTGGCAAGTTTTTTTCCTTTGCATTTTTCGCTGTATTCCGACGGATTTTCAATAATATCGCAAGCAGTTGAAACGAGTTCATCTATTTCATTTACCGAAAGGTCGGTAACATCAATTACACTTCTCATTTTTCCGTAAAACGGTTAAGTCTTTTATTAAAAAACCGTACCGTTCCTTTCTCATTATTTTTTTATCCAACTTTCATCGGACGGATTATTTCTGAAAGAAATAAGTCTTTTTATATCTTCGGGTTTAATGTATCCTTCTTCTGCCGCAACTTCCGCTATGCAGTCAAAATTCGTAAGCGAAACGTTTTTTACATCCGCTTCTTTTAAACGGTCAAGCCCTTTCTGCATACCGTATGTGAAAATGGATGCTATGCCGAGAACTTCCGCACCCGCTTCACGAAGAACGTTTACGACTTCAATTACACTTCCGCCTGTTGAAATAAGGTCTTCGACTACTACAACTTTCTGTCCTTTTTCAAGTCTGCCCTCAATCTGATTCTGTCTGCCGTGGTCTTTTGCGCCCGAGCGTACATATCCCATAGGCATACCGAGTATATGGGCGGTTATGGCGGCGTGCGCTATGCCTGCCGTTGAAGTACCCATAAGAACTTCCGCTTCGGGATAGTTTTCTTTAATAACCTCTGCAAGTCCGTTTTCAACATCTGTGCGTACTTCGGGTGCGGTAAGAGTAAGCCTGTTGTCGCAATACACGGGACTTTTTATTCCGCTTGCCCATGTAAAAGGCTCTTCGGGTCTGAAAAAGACCGCTTTTATTTCAAGTAAATCTTTTGCAATAATTTTTTCGAGTTCCAAAATTTTTCACCGTGCGGCAAAGTGCGAAAAGCAATTAAAGTACAGTTCACGCTGTGCCGTTCCTTTCATATTTTTAATATCAGTCAACAAATTCTTTTACACACCGTTCATACGCCGCAACGGGGTCATCCGCTTCGGTAACGGGTCTTCCGACAACAATGTAATCCGAGCCGATTTCCTTTGCCTGTGCAGGTGTCATAACCCTTTTCTGGTCACCGACATTGCCGTCTGCAAAACGCACGCCCGGTGTCACGGTAAGAAAATCTTTACCGCAAATTTCGTGTACCTTGCCTGCTTCAAGCGGTGAACATACAACGCCGTCAAGTCCTGAATTTTTTGCATTAAGTGCATAGTGCATAACAACTTTATCAATAGGCTCTTTTATAAGCAAATCGTTTTCCATTGACTGCTGGTCGGTTGACGTAAGTTGTGTAACGGCAATCAAAAGAGGTCTTGTGCCGTCTTCCCTCGTAAGACCTTCAAGCGCCGCTTTCATCATATTTACAGTTCCGCCTGCGTGCAGGTTGCATATATCAACGTCAAGTCCGCTCAATACAGCCATAGCTTTTTTTACCGTATTCGGTATATCGTGAAGTTTTAAATCGAGAAATATTTTATGCCCTCTGTTTTTGATTTCCTTAACTATTGAAGGGCCTTCCGAATAAAAAAGTTCCATTCCGATTTTCACAAAAGGTTTTTTACCCGTGAATTTGTCAAGAAATTCAAAAGTTTTTTGGGCACTCGAAAAATCACAGGCAATTATTACGTCTTTTCCCATTGTTACACCGCCTTTATATCTTTTAAACTGTCTATTCCGTATTTATCCATTACTTCGGGCAAATTGCCTATTATGTCAAGGCAGGCTGTCGGATTTACAAGGTTTGCCGCACCGACTTCAACAGCAGTTGCGCCCGCAAGCATCATTTCAATTACGTCTTCCGCCGTTGACACACCGCCCATACCTATTACGGGTATTTTTACAGCGTGAGAAACCTGGTAAACCATACGAAGTGCTACGGGGAATATTGCAGGTCCCGAAAAGCCGCCCATTGTATTCGCAATAACGGGTTTTTTCGTTTTTAAATCTATTCTCATACCTAAAAGCGTATTGATAAGGCTTATGCCGTCAGCACCCGCATCCTCACACGCTTTTGCGATAGAAACAATATCCGTAACATTCGGAGAAAGTTTTAAAATTACGGGTTTTGACGTGACTTTTTTTACCGCCCTTGTAACCTCTGCCGCCGCTTTCACATCTGTTCCGAAACTCATACCGCCGCCGTGAACGTTGGGGCAACTTACGTTTACTTCAAGCCAGCCGACCTGTTCGCATTTGTCGAGTTTTTCACAGGTATATGCGTAATCGTCAACCGAAAATCCGCTGACGTTCGCCATAACGGGTTTGTTGAAGCATTTTTTCAATTTCGGCAGTTCCTCGTTTATTACCTTTTCAACGCCCGGATTTTGAAGACCGACGGCGTTTATCATTCCCGAGGTACATTCCGCAATACGCGGAGTGGGATTGCCGAAACGGGGTTCTTTTGTAGTGCCTTTGAATGAAAACGTTCCGAGAGTGTTTATATCGTAAATTTCCGCAAATTCATAGCCGTAACCGAACGTACCGCTTGCGGGGATAACGGGATTTGAAAGTTCAATACCGCATAATGTAACTGTCAGTCTTCCCACAGTATTTCCTCCTTCAGCATAACGGGTCCGTCTTTGCATATACGTTTATATCCTGTAAGTGTTTTACAACTGCATCCCATACACGCACCGAAACCGCATCCCATTCTTTCTTCAAAACTCATCTGTCCGCCTGTTACGGAAATTTTATATACCGCTTTGAGCATCGGCTCGGGACCGCAGGTGTAAAAATATGAATAGTTTTCGGGCATTGCGTCTGTAACAAAACCTTTTTTTCCGTAACTTCCGTCTGCTGTTACAACCGTTACTTCACAGCCGAGTTTTTTAAATTCGTCTTCGTAAAATACCTCGTCTTTTGTATTAAAACCGAGAACAACAGAAACTTTTTTGTTTTCCAATATCAGTTTTTTTGCAAGCATATAAAGAGGCGGAACACCTACGCCGCCGCCGAGAAGCAGAGGCGTATCGCCCGAAACGGAAGTATCGTAACCGTTGCCGAGACCTGTAAGAACGGTAAATTTACCTCCGATTTCGGTTTTGCTCATTATTTTTGTTCCTTTGCCGACAACTTTATAAATTACTGTCACGGTGTTTTCATCTTTATCGCATACCGATATGGGACGGCGAAGATACAGACCGTCAATTTTTATGTTAATGAACTGACCGGGTTTTGTAATATCGCTGACATCGCCCTGCAATTTCATTTTATATACGTTCTGTGTAAGTGCGGTATTTTCGACTACCGTAAAAATACTGTCTTTCATTTATAACCTCACGCATCAATGGTGGATATTGTAAGCGTTGTTTCTTCAAGTACGTCAAGCAAAACGTTTACAGTATCAAGAGAAGTGAATATAGTAACGTTGTTTTCGGTTGAAAGTTGACGGATTTTAACGCCGTCGCTGACATTTGAACTTGCACCTAAATCACGGGTGTTTATAACGTATGCTATATGTCCCTGTCTTATGGCGTTCGGCACTTCATCCGGGTCTTCGCTGATTTTTTTGAGAACGTGTGTGCGTATGCCGTTTTCTTTAAGGAATTTTGCAGTTCCCTCGGTTGCCTGAATGTTAAAGCCGAGATTGTAAAAACGTCTGATAAGCGGTAACGCTTCTTTTTTGTCATTGTCTGCGATTGTGGCGAAAACCGTGCCGTAATTCTGAAGACGTGTTCCCGCTGCCTGAAGTGCTTTGTAAAGAGCACGGTTGAGTTTGTCATCATAGCCTATTGCTTCGCCCGTTGACTTCATTTCGGGAGAAAGATATGCGTCAAGACCTTTGATTTTATTAAATGAGAATACGGGAACTTTTACGTAAAAACGGTTTTTCTCCTGCGGATAAAGGTTGAATATGCCCTGCTCTTTGAGCGATTTACCGAGAATAACTTCCGTTGCAATATCTGCAAGGCTGTAACCTGTTGATTTTGAAAGGAACGGAACGGTACGTGATGAACGGGGATTTACTTCAATAATGTAAACGTTGTCCTCATTGTCAACAATGAACTGAATGTTGTAAAGACCTTTTATGCCTATTCCGAGCCCGAGTTTTTTTGCATACTGAAGAATTATTCCCTTTACCTTGTCGGAGATGCTGAATGTGGGATAAACGCTTATTGAGTCGCCCGAGTGAATACCCGTTCTTTCAACAAGTTCCATAATTCCGGGAACAAAAACGTCAATACCGTCGCATATTGCGTCAACTTCCACTTCTTTGCCCTGAATATATTTATCGACAAGCACGGGTTTGTCGGCGTCAATTTCAACCGCCGTTTTAAGATAATGTCTTAACTGTTCTTCGTCTGCGACAATCTGCATTGCCCTGCCGCCTAAAACGAATGACGGGCGGACAAGTACGGGGTAACCTATTTCAGCCGCCGCTTTTACACCGTCTTCGATTTTTGTAACAGCCTGTCCTTTTGGTTGAGGAATGTTAAGGTCTATGAGTATTTTTTCAAAACTGTCTCTGTTTTCGGCACGCTCTATTGCTTCGCAGTCCGTACCTATGATTTTTACTCCTCTGTCCATAAGAGGCTGCGCGAGATTTATTGCTGTCTGACCGCCGAGCGATGCTATTACGCCCTCGGGGTTTTCAAAGTCAAGTATCGCCATTACGTCTTCGGGAGTAAGCGGCTCAAAGTAAAGTTTGTCAGCCGTAGTGTAATCGGTGGATACCGTTTCGGGGTTGTTGTTTATAATTATTGCTTCGTATCCTGCACGTTTAATTGTCTGAACGGCGTGAACCGTTGAGTAGTCAAATTCAACGCCCTGCCCTATACGGATAGGACCTGCGCCCAGAACGACGATTTTTTTCTTATCGGTAAGTCGTGAAGCGTTTTCACCCGTATATGATGAGTAAAGATAGGCAATATATTTGCCCGTGTGAAGCGTATCAACCATTTTGAACACGGGTACAATACCGTTTTTCTTACGCTTTTCGTATATTTCGATTTCTTTTAAATTCCAGAGTTTTGCAATAAACGCATCCGAAAAGCCCGTCTGTTTTGCTGTTTTGAGTGCTGTAATATCATTTACATTCTCTTTGAGCATTTTTTCGGTATCAATTATTTTTTTGAACGACTCAATAAACAGTTCGGTTATTTTTGTAATTTCGTGAAGTTTTTCAACGGATGCGCCTCTGCGGAGAAGTTCGCAAAGTGCATAAACATTGTCATCTTTAAATTCTTCAAGATATTTATACAGTTCTTCATCCGTATATTTGTCGAATTTTGCAAGGTGGAAGTGACATACACCCGTTTCAAGCGAGCGAACGGATTTTAAGAAACATTCTTCAAGTGTCGAGCCGATTCCCATAACTTCGCCCGTTGCTTTCATCTGTGTACCGAGAGTGTTCGGTGCGGAAGCAAATTTGTCAAACGGGAAACGGGGAAATTTTGCAACAATATAATCAAGTTTCGGTTCAATAGCCGCCGTACCGCCTGCAACGGCGATTTCTTCAAGCGACATACCCATTGCGATTTTTGCCGTAACACGTGCTATGGGGTATCCGCTTGCTTTTGAAGCAAGTGCCGAGGAACGTGAAACACGGGGATTGACTTCAATAAGGAAATATTCGCTTGACTCGGGGTTGAGTGCGAACTGAACGTTGCATCCGCCCTCGATTTTAAGTTCTTTGATTATTTTTATTGCGCTGTCATTAAGCATTTTAAGGTCGTGGTCGTTTAAAGAAAGAATCGGTGCGACAACAATCGAGTCACCCGTATGAACACCTACGGGGTCAACGTTTTCCATTCCGCATATTGTTATTGCGTGGTCGTTTGTGTCACGCATAACTTCAAACTCAATTTCTTTGTAACCTTTAACGCTTTTTTCAATAAGCACCTGATGAACGGGTGAAAGTTTAAATGCGTTAAGACCTACTTCAACAAGTTCTTCTTCATTGTTTGCAAAACCGCCGCCCGTGCCGCCGAGAGTGAATGCGGGACGCAGAACTACCGGATAACCTATTTCGAGTGCCGCTTTTTTTGCTTCTTCAATGTTGTATGTAATTTCCGACGGAATAACGGGTTCGCCTATGGATTCGCACATTTCCTTGAAAAGTTCACGGTCTTCGGCACGCTCGATACTTTCACTTGAAGTACCTAAAAGTTGAACGCCGCATTCTTTTAAAATACCTTTCTTTTCAAGTTGCATGGCAAGGTTAAGTCCCGTCTGACCGCCTATGCCGGGAACAATGGCGTCGGGGCGCTCGTAACGGAGAATTTTCGCTATATATTCAAGAGTAAGCGGTTCCATATAAACTTTATCCGCAATAGATGTGTCAGTCATAATAGTAGCAGGATTGGAGTTGCAGAGTATGACTTCATACCCCTCCTCTTTAAGTGAAAGACAAGCCTGCGTGCCGGCATAGTCAAATTCCGCCGCCTGACCTATAACGATAGGTCCGGAGCCTATGATAAGTACCTTTTTAATATCTGTTCTTTTTGCCATAATTTTACCTCCTGCAATATACTGTTTTGTTATCACATACCGTCAAATAACATTTGCCGAATAATTTACTTCCCTCAAACGGAGTGGACTTTCCTTTTGAAAGAAAATCCTCCGTATTAACCGTGTATTCCTCGTCAAGCGTCCATACCGTATAACCGTCATTAAACGGAATATTAAACCGCTTTCGGGGATTAACCGAAATAAGTTCAATCAGTTTTTCAAGATTTATTATTCCCGTTTTCACGAGATTTGTATAAAGCACGGGAAACGCCGTTTCAATACCGACTATTCCGAATGCGCTTTTTTCAAGACCTTTTGATTTTTCTTCTGCGCTGTGCGGTGCGTGGTCCGTTGCTATCATATCAATTGTGCCGTCTTTTATGCCCTCAATAAGCGCCTGCCTGTCCTCTTCGGTACGAAGCGGCGGATTCATTTTAAACCTGCCGTCTTCTTTCAGGTCGTTTTCCGTGAGCGTCAGATAATGAGGTGCTGTTTCGCAGGTGACATTCACACCGTCTTTTTTTGCCTGCCTTATGATTTCAACGCTTTCTTTACATGAAATGTGACAGACGTGATAAGCACACCCCGTCATTTTCGCAAGTTCAATATCACGTTCTATCGGTCGGTATTCGCTTTCGTTACAGATTCCTCTGTGCCCGTGTTCTTTTGCGTAAACCCCGTCATTTATATACCCGCCGTGAAGAAGACTGTTATCTTCACAATGGGCGACAATGATTTTGCCGAGGCTTTTTGCTTTGAGCATTGCTTCTTTCATAAGTTCAGCGGACTGAACGCCTTTTCCGTCATCCGAAAACGCAATAACATCACCCGACATCTCTTCCATATCGGAAAGTGTTTCGCCTGCCTGCGACACCGTTATTGAGCCGTACGGAAGCACTTTTACAGAAGCGTCTTTTTTTATTATTTCAAGTTGTGAATTAAGGTGTTCTTTACTGTCGGGCACGGGAGAAAGATTCGGCATGGTGCATACTGCGGTATATCCGCCGTGAGCCGCCGCTTCACACCCCGTTTTTACTGTTTCTTTATAAGAAAAACCCGGCTCGCGAAAATGAACGTGCACATCGCAAAAACCGGGAAAAACAATATAATTTTTATTGTCGGGTAAATTTTTTTCAATAACGTCGGGAGAAAATGAAAAAGCATTGCCATTGTTGAAAACTTTAAATTCTTTCATTTTACTTCCTCCTTTTATATACGGGATTTTCGAAAAAGCCTAATCGCAAAAAACAAAAACACCCTGCCGAAACGGCAAGGTGAATATACCAAAATAAAGCATAGCGTGTCTCGGATTATACAAATCACGCCACGGTAAAACCGTAAGCACTTTCAACCTTACCGATATCTCGTATCGACTTAAAGATTTATCTTACAGATATTATCATATATGCTTGTATTTGTCAATCATTTTCGCAATTTTTAAGTTCCCATTTTGTAAATAAAACAGATGTAAACTCATCCGACTTTTCGCCGTCTTTATACTGCTGATAGTAAACGGTAAGAATACTGCCGTCACCGAGTTCAACGGAAGCGGGATAACCGAGGTCGTCGCTGTCGGCGTTTTCGTCAATTATATATCTTTCACTCCACGTTTTGCCGTTGTCGTAACTCACTATCGCATTTTCACCGTACGGTTTTTCACGTCTGCCCAAAGAACAGACAAGCGCTCCGCCCGAATGAAGTAAAAGGTGCGGCGGAGAGCCGCTTACGTCAATATTTTCCCACTCGCTCCACGTCTTTCCCCCGTCATTTGAAACTGTCGAGTAAACGGTAAAACCGTGATACACACCGTCACCCTCTGCTCTTATCATACCGAAAAGAGTTCCGTCTTCAAGTTCAACAACGTGTGGCTCGTGAAAATGATTCCACGAAATGTTTTCGGGCTTTTTTAAAACGCCGAGTTTTTTCCAGGTATATCCCCCGTCTTCGCTTTTATATGAAGCAATAACGCCTTTTTCTTCGGGCATTTCCATATCGGAAGAATACATCTCTTTACCGAGGTAAATGAGCGTTCCGTCTTTGCATAATGACGGCCCGTGCGGTGACGAAACGGGTACACGCACGGTTTCACTCCATGTAACGCCGTAATCTTCCGAAATTCTTATGAAAGAGCCGCCCGTCGCAAAGTTTTCGGGAATATCACCGTACCTTGAAAGCATCGCTTTACCGAGTTCGCCCGAATCGGATTCTATCCACTCACGGTACGTTGTCAGATACTCTTTTGCAGGATGCGAAAACCAGGTAACAAGAAGCCTGCCGTTCCCCATATATAAAACTCCGGCGTCACGGTCATCAAGGTAAGTGTCGTTTATTATCATAGGTACAGACCACGTTTTGCCGTTGTCGGTGCTTTTGTACATAGCGGTTTTTCCGAACGGACAAACGTGTGCAAGGCGAAATGATGATGAAACAACATACAAAACTCCGTTTTCATCACGGCAGACAGACGGCCAACCCTGATATCTGAAAAGACTGTTTTCCGTTCTGTTTACTATGCCGTGTTCCGATATTTTTGATACGTTTATTTCTTTCATTTTACCGCCCCGTTTCTCTCTTTCTTTCAGCATAACATAAAAAAGAACGTTGTCAACAAAGAAAAAATATATTCTTAACCGAATCTTAACTTTTTGTTTATTTTTTTTATATTTATTCATTGTATGATATTATAAAAACATATTTACACTAAAGGCGGAAAACTAATGAAAACAATACTTATTGTTGACGATGACAAATATATAAGCGATATGCTTTCGGAAACATTAAAACGTGAAAACTATAATGTTATTCGTGCTTTTTCGGGTACGGAATGCTTACTTGTACTTGAAAAAAACACGCCCGACCTTATTTTGCTTGACCTTATGCTTCCCGGTATGAGCGGAGAGGAAATAATTAAAAAAATACAGGGTATTCCCGTAATTGTCGTCAGCGCAAAAATCGACGTTGACAACAAAGTTGATTTACTTCTCGGCGGTGCTGTCGATTACGTTACAAAACCGTTTGAACTCAAAGAACTTACGGCAAGAATAAAACTTCAATTAAAAAATGCATCAAAAACTCCCGATTCGCAAATTATTACTTTCGGTGATTTGTCGCTCGACACATTAAATTTTAAAGGTTATGTATGCTCAAACGAACTGAAACTTACAAAAACGGAATACGCTGTTTTAAAAGTGCTTATATGCAATGCGCCGAATGTTGTTACAAAATCCGTAATGCTTGACAAATTAAGTTTTGAAACGCCCGACTGCGTTGAAAGTTCACTTAAAGTACACATAAGCAACATAAGAAAAAAACTGCGTGAATACAGCGATAAAGAATATATCGAAAACGTATGGGGAATAGGTTTTAAATTAACCGAATCTTAACATCTTTCTTTACCGATTTTTTAAAATGATGAAATATACTTTCCTTAAATCAATTAAGGAGGTCTTTTTATGGACTGTATTTTAACTTCGCAGGGTCTTTGCAAGAATTACAAAAAGTTCAAGGCTCTCGATGATTTTTCAATTCACATTCCGAAAGGTTCGGTTTACGGACTTGTCGGAAGAAACGGAGCAGGCAAAACAACTTTTATTCGTCTTGTATGCGGTTTGCAGGAGCCTTCAAAAGGCAGTTTCACCCTTTATAACGCTAAAAGCGGTACAAAAGCAATATACTCCGCCCGCCGCAAACTCGGCGCAATAATAGAAGAGCCCGCCATTTACCGTAATATGACTGCAAAAGAAAATCTCAGACAACAGTACAGAGTTCTCGGTCTGCCGTCATTTGACGGAATTGACGAACTGCTCAGCCTTGTCGGACTTTCAGACACGGGAAATAAAAAAGCGGGTAATTTTTCACTCGGTATGCGCCAGCGTCTTTCAATAGCGATTGCTTTGTGCGGTAATCCCGATTTTCTTATTCTTGACGAGCCGATGAACGGTCTTGACCCACAGGGTATAATTGAAATACGTGAACTTATTTTAAAACTCAACCGTGAAAAACAGATTACGATTCTTATTTCAAGTCATATTCTCGAAGAACTTTCAAAAGTTGCGACACATTACGGATTTGTCGATAAAGGTACTATGGTTAAAGAAATGAGCGCTGACGAACTGAACCGCGTTCAGAGAAAATGTGTACGCCTTTCGGTTGACAACACGGTCGCCCTTTCAAATCTGCTTGAGCAAAAAAATATTGAATATTCGATGGTTTCCGAAAACGAAACCGACATTTACGGCGAAATAAACATAGCACAGATTATTGTCGAACTTTCAAAAAATAACTGCAACATAATTTCAATGCACGAAAAAGACGAAAGTCTCGAAAGTTATTTCATCAATCTTATAGGGGGTGAAGAATAATGTTTAAACTTCTTCGTGCCGACTTTTCAAGGCTCATAAAACATAAAACTTTTATTGTTCTTTGCATCTTACTCGCTTTGTTTTCGGCTTATATAAATTACGGTACGGGTGTTACAATCAAGGAAACACGTGATTTTATTGTTTTCCCGTTTGAAACGCTTGCCTACCTTTCATTTATAATCTCCGCATTCGTTGCACTTTTCACAGGAACAAATTTTACAGACGGAATAATAAGAAACAAACTGTTTTCAGGTCATTCAAAGGCTGAAATTTTTCTTTCAAACACAATCGTCTGCTCAGTTGCTTCTTCTGTTTTGACTGCAATTCTGATTTTGAGCGGTATTTGGCTTGTTTTTAATAAACTTGTTACTCCCGTTACGTTCCTTTCCTGTATTCTTGTCAGCATAATCACGTCTGTTTCTTTCAGCGTTTTTGCTTCGTTTTGCACATTTATATGCAGGGGCAAAACAGTTCCCCTCATTATGACTGCCGTTATTCTCGCCGGAATGTTTCTTACTACGTCAAAACTCGGAGAAGCACTCAGCGAAACCGAATATACAGATGAAATAGAATCGGTAAACGGTGTTCCGATTGATGAACTTTCCGATATTTATATATCCGACAGCACGAAAATAACATATAAAACCGTCAAAAACGCCCGTTTTATTCCCGACGGTGCAAAGCGGAATATTATGGAAAAAACTTACCGTTTTATGCCTACAACCCAGTTTATGTCCGTTGCATCCATTGAATACACTGCCGATGATTTAAAAAACGCATATTATATAAAAGACTGTAACAGTCAGGAAAAATTAGACTCGCCCGAAGATGCTTTTGAAATTGTAAACGTTGCTTACTGCTTTGCGTTTATTGCAATTTTCACCTGTGCAGGTATTGTAATTTTCAGAAAAGAAGATGTAAAATAAAGAAAAGTTTTTAAAACGTGAAATATTAAAGGTTGTGTTATTTTGAACGCATATTTTTATCTGATTATTTTTATTTTAATAACCGTTATTCTTGCGCTTCTTTTGAAAATATTTCTGCTCAAAAAGTCCGCAAAAGAAATCGGTATTCAGATAAAAGAAAAAACAGAGGAAGAAACCAACACGCTTATTGAAATTTCTTCGGCAGATAAAGATATGCGTTCACTTGCCGTTTCTCTCAATGAAAACTTAAAGGAAATAAATACACTGCGTCACAAATATTCGCAGGGTGATGAGGAAATAAAAAGGGCGGTCACTAACATTTCACACGATCTGCGAACTCCGCTTACGGCAATTTCCGGTTATCTTGATTTATTGAAAAAAGAGGAAAAAAGCGAACAGGCAAAACAGTATCTTGATATAATCGGCAACCGTACAAACGCAATGAAATCGCTTACCGAGGAAATGTTCAGATTTTCCGTTGTTACAACATCCGGGACCGAATTAAATCTCACAGAAATAAATGTCTGCTCGGTAATCGAAGAAAGCGTTGCGGCAAATTATACACTTCTTAACACAAACGGTATAACTCCCGAAATAAGCCTGCCGCAAAAACTAATCAGAATAACCGACAAAAATCTGCTTGTCCGTGTATTTTCCAATATTATTTCCAATGCCGCTAAATATTCTGACGGCGACCTTTTTATTACGGCTGATGAAAACGGCACCGTTAAATTTTCAAATACCGCTGAAAATCTTTCAAACATTCAGGCGGCTCGCCTTTTCGACAGATTTTACACCGTCAACGATGCGGTGAACTCCACCGGCCTCGGTCTTTCAATCGCAAAGGAAATTATAAATAAACTCGGCGGCGAAATTTATTCGGAATACGAAAACAAAATTCTTACAATAATTATTAAAATATAGTTTCAAATTAAAAGGGACTGTAAAAAATCGAGTTTTTTTACAGTCCTGTGTTTTTGTAATTGTATTTAATTAAACCTCTGCTATTACTTCAACTTCACAAAGTAAATTCTTCGGAAGTTGCTTAACCGCAACGCACGACCTCGCAGGCTTTGAAACAAAATATTTTTCATATACTGCGTTAAATGCGGCAAAATCCGACATATCGGCTATAAAGCAAGTGGTTTTTACAACTTTTTCAAAACCCGTGCCCGCTTCTTCGAGTACGGCGCTTATGTTTTTGCAAACCTGCTCCGCCTGTGATGTTATATCACTTCCGCTTACTTCGCCCGTTGCGGGATTAACGCCTATCTGCCCCGATGCAAATAAAAATCCGCCGCTTATAACAGCCTGACTGTACGGACCGATTGCCGCAGGTGCTTTTTCTGTGTAAATTACTTTCATATAAATCTTCCTTTCGGTAAATGAATAAATAACATATTCAGTTTAACAAAATTCAATTTACAAGTCAAATATCAAATTACTTTTTATTTTAAATCAAAAAATAACACTGTCTTTCCCTCCTGCAATTAAAAATTGTTTTCGCCTAACCTCGTTTGATAAATATTTAACTTAATTCCGTAACCAGATCATAGCACAAATCATTAAAAGCCGAATTATCCCCGAAAATAAAATTGACTGTGCCGTTTTTAATCAGTTCAGATAAAATATCATTCAATCTTTCCCGAGGTTCGGGTGTATCGTCAATATTTTTGTGTCCTATAAAACAGACTGATTTTTCCTGCATATCATCACATCTAATAAGAATATATAGTTTGCTTAATTATATCTGATTAAATTAGTGATGTCAATAAAAACTAATAATACAACAGGACATATCACTGCATCATATATAGTACAATCATACACAAGGCGGTGAGATATATGGAAAAAGAAGATTTTGCAAAACGCTTAACCGAATTGCGGATGAATAAGGGTGTTTCAGCACGGGATATGAGTTTATCAATCGGTCAAAGTGCAGGTTACATCAACAATATTGAAAACGGAGTTAATTTGCCGTCTATGACGGTTTTCTTTTATATATGTGAATATCTCGGAATTACACCACAGGAATTTTTCGACACCGAGAGTAAAAATCCGACAAAAGCACAGGAATTATTAAACATTGTAAAAGGATTAAGTAATGAAAAAACAGACAATCTGATTGCACTTGCAAAAAACATAAAATAAAACATAAGCCCTGACACACCAAAAATCGGAAGTGTCAGGGTATTTTAATTTGTCTAATAATGTTTTGTCACCATTTTTCGGTCTTCCAAATTATTATACTTGAAATTATAATAATTTGTGGTATAATAATTTTAAAATGAAAGAGAGGTATTTATAATGAATACTTTTATAGACCGCAAATCGGAATTACAAACGCTTGAAAGAGAATATTCCCGTAACGGCTCTTCTCTTGTTATTCTGTACGGCAGAAGACGGGTAGGCAAAACTACGCTTATATCCGAATTTATCAAAGACAAAAAAGCATTGTTTTTCCTCGCAAGTGAAGAATCCGAACAGCAAAACCGTAATGTTTTTAAAGAAAAAGCCGCCGAGTTTATCGGAAGCGATTTGCTTAAAAATGCCTCTGTTTCGGATTGGGATGTTATATTCAAGGCGATAATGAATACCGAATTTGACACAAAACCCGTTATTGTTATTGACGAATTTCAGTATATCGGCAAAACAAACCCTGCTTTTCCGTCTGTATTTCAGCGGATATGGGAAGAAATACTCAAGGATAAATCCGTAATGGTAATTCTTTGCGGTTCTCTTATATCTATGATGACTTCGCAAACGCTCGCCTACAACAGTCCTCTTTACGGCAGAAGAACCGCACAGATACGGCTTAAACAGATACCGTTTTCATATTATTCCGGCTTTTTCCCCGAAACAGACCGAAATAAACTGATTGAAATGTATTCTGTAACAGGCGGTGTTCCGAAATACATCGAGTTGTTTTCGCCCGAAAATGACATTTATTCCGCAATAAAAAACCTTGTCCTTAATCAATCAAGTTATCTTTACGATGAGCCGCATTTCCTTTTGCAGCAGGAAGTTACGGAAATCGGCAGTTACTTTTCCATTATCCGCACCATAGCCGCAGGTAACAGTAAGTTATCTGCAATAGCAACATCTCTTGAAATCAAAGCAACAAGCCTTACAAAATATCTTAAAACGCTCATTGACCTTGATATATTGGAGCGTGAGGTTCCCGTAACGGAAGATAATCCCGAAAAAAGCAAACGGGGGCTGTACAAAATAAAGGATAATTTCCTGCGCTTCTGGTTTGCATTTGTTTACCCGAATAAAAGTTATCTTGAAAGCGGTAACGAAAATGCCGTAATGAAAAAAATAAAAGACGGCTTCGTATCAAATCAGGTTTCTTTTGTGTATGAGGACATCTGCCGTAATAAAATGTGGGATATGAACGCTGACGGCGTATGGCCGTTTGAGTTTTCAAAAGTCGGCAGATTTTGGAACGCTAACTGCGAAATAGATATTGCCGCACTCGACCCCGACGGCAAAAATCTGATTTTGGGCGAATGTAAATATTGGAAAGAAAAAGTAGGCGTAAATGTCTTTCGTGAACTGGAAAAGAAAACAGAGTTTATAGAATGGAATAAAGAAAAACGTAATATATATTATGTTCTGTTCTCGGCAAACGGATTTACAGATGAACTGAAAAATCTTGCCGAAAGCAGAAATGATATTGTTTTGGCAGAATAAAATCACGGTATAACGGAAAATATTGCACGAAGATGTTTAATGAAATACCACGAATTTGTTTTAAAAAGTTTTATGCAAACTCCTATTGTGTTCGGCTTCGCCGAGCGGAGTTCGATTCTCTGTTCGTTGCTCTCATTTCGTTTAAAAAAAATAAAGCCCTCACTTCTGTGAGAGCTTTGGTGACCCGGACGAGAATCACGGGTTTCACCCGTGATGTTTGCTTCGCAAACTCCTATTGTGTTCGGCTTCGCCGAGCGGAGTTCGATTCTCTGCTCATGTCTCTCATTTACTTTAACAAAAAAATAAAGCCCTCACTTCTGTGAGAGCTTTGGTGAACCAACTGGTTCGATAAACAAAGATTTTTATCCCCTGATTTTTCTTCTATATCAGACAAAATTTTATCTGTTATCGTAATTTCTTCATCACCTGTATTGAATGTAATAGTGAATTTTTTATCATACAAGAAAATCTTGTTAACAAAAATCCGAATAAGTGACCTACGATAAATTATGTCATTTATATCGCCTTTTGATAGCTGTGTCAAGCGTTCAATAACTTGTTCTTCTGTTACTATACAATGACGAGTTTTTTCCTTTTCAATTTGTTTTTCCAACTCTTTGATTTGAGCACCGATTTTACTTAAATCTTCAAAAATCATTTCTCTAATCATATCATCACTGCAAACACGAAGTGAATTCATTTGATTTTCTTTTTGTTTTTGCTGTTCTGACAACAGCTTTTCCATACGGTCAAGCTCAGTGTGTTCATCAAAACTCTGTGCTATTTTAACGACTTCTTTTGCAATTCTGCGGATATTTTTAGAAGTTAAAAGTTTGCGGCACTCATTGATGACAATATCCTCTATGTAATCTTTTTGTATCATTTTCTTTTTACAAGGTTTGCCACCACCTGAATTTTTGCATTTATAATAGTTGAAAATAATACCTTTTTTACTGATTTGATTTGAACTGTGTCCTATCATTTTTTCTTTACAATACCCACAGAACAATTTTGTTGTCAACAAGTATTCTGCTTTTGCTCTTGCACGAGCAGGATTCTTCTTATTTAGTTTCATTTTTTCTGCTACTTTATTAAATAAATCCTCATCAATAATCTGTGGTATTCCCCCCGGAATTTCTTTGCCGTCATATATATAAATTCCTAAATATTTTCTGTTGCACAACATTGTATGGAGAGAAGATTTATTAAAGGCGGCACCATGAGAAGTTTTGATTTGTCGCTCATTCAGGCTGTTCTGAAAACCCTACAAGAACGACCTAAAAAAGGGCATAGGAAAACAGCAGGTCTGTAAGAGCAGACTTGCAAAGTGAAAAATATAATACAAAACTTTAAGACAGGGAAACAGAAAATCCTAATTTTTCAAGGGATTTGATGTTTCTCTGTTTAATTTTATCAGCATAAATTGTATTGAAATATTCAGAGCCAAGATCACAAAAATGTTCTTTATTTAAAAGAATATGATAAATTGCGAGGATCATACTGTGAGCAATGGCAACCATAGCTCTTTTGCCGCCACGTCGGGCAGCTATTTTGGAATATTTGGCAAAAAAGTAACTGTCTTTATGACGAATAGCAGACTGTGCACACTCAACAAGAGTTGATTTGAGAAATGTATTACCTTTACGAGTTCGACAGTTTTTCTTTTTTCCGGCACTCTCATTACATCCCGGGACAAGTCCTGCCCATGAAGCAAAATGATCAGCATTTCTGAATTGTGTCATAACAACACCTGTTTCTGCAATTATTCTTTCTGCACTTCGTCTGCCTATACCCGGAATTTCATCAAGCAATTCTATATATTCTTCGATTTGTTCTGTTTTTTTTTTAATATCTTCATCCATTTCTGCAATAGAACATGAAAGGAAATCTATATGATTGAGTTGTAATTTAAGCATTTGCATCTGATGAGTTCCAACACTTCCTTTTAATGATCGTTGCAGTTGCTCAACTTTTTCTGTAAGTTTACCCTTGGCTAAAGCAGACAAATACTCAGGATCAGTTTTTCCTTCTACCAATGCATGGAGAATAGCCATTCCGGTCTTTCCGGATATATCACTGATTACACTTCCGAGTTTGATATTGGCACCCTCAAGAACCGCCTGAATCCGGTTGAGTTCCCGTGCTCTTTCATTTATGATCTCGTTACGGTATCTCACCATTTCTCTCAATTCTCGTTGTTCACGGCTTGGAACAAAACTCGGCTTTACCAACCCGTGTCTTACTAAATCAGCAATCCATTCTGCATCTTTAACATCTGTTTTTCTTCCCGGGACAGCCTTTATATGCTGAGCATTAACAATAATTGTTTCTATTCCTTCCTGCTCAAAAATATTGTACACCGGTTTCCAATATACTCCTGTGCTTTCCATTGCTGCTATTTGACAATCTGTCTCTTTCAACCATTTTACAATTTCCATGATATCATCCGTCATTGTTCCAAATTCACGAATCTCTTTTTTTCTGACGCCTGTAAAAACACATACCATGAGCATATTTTTATGCACGTCAATCCCACAACACCGCTCATACAATAGTTCCATTCTTTTTTCCTCCCGAACTTTTTATTCTGAGCCGATGGGCTCCTTTCTATTTACAGTTGACTGTTCTGCGTGCTCATATTTCTATGGCAACAATATGTGGTACACAAAAGGAGCCTTGATCAGTCTGTCGCACGGACTTTTTATGTTCCAAGCCCCTTCGACCTTCTCGGCTCCTTTATTATAGCATATTCTATTGTGCTTAGCTAATCGGTTTTCATTCATGTGGCGTTATGCTATCATGTTGGTCTGTCGCAAATGTCTTTTATTCTCCAACCGTTTGCGTATTTTGTAAATATTTCTTGTACTATCGGTGCTGTTTCCTCGTTAATGACAATTCTTTTTTTGCTTTTTTCTTCTTTTGGGTTGATGCGCTCCAATTTATAGCCAAGTGGAGTATAGCCACCATTTGACAAGCATTTATCGGCATTTAAGTCCATGTTGCGTTTAACTTTTTCTGCAAGTTCAACACTATATGAGGCATTTGTTCCGTTTATAAGTGCTTCAATAATAATGCCAAACGAATTATCTGGAATATTCTCTGTCGCTGATACAACACTTACTCCGTTTTTCAAAAGCTGTTTTTTGTATATTGCGGGGTCATATTTGTCACGACTAAAACGGTCTAAACGATATACAATAATTTTTTCAAATTGTCGTTTTTCACTATCACGAATCATTAACTGAAATTGCGGTCTTTCATCTGTTTTTCCTGTAAGTGCTCTATCGGTATATTCCCTTATTACGGTATATCCCATTTGTTCGGCATATGAGTGGCACACTTTCAACTGAGCTTCTATTGATTCTTCCCTTTGTTTATCCGAACTGTATCTTGCATATATAACGGCGTTCATAAATTGCCTCTCTTTCTCAGCGTTTTACACTTTCATCAAGTGCGTTTTTTAATTTGTTGTATATCAATTGGTTTGGATAGTAACGGTAATCTGCAAATACTTTGATACCGTCACCGTTAAAGTATTCTCTGATTGCAGCGGCACAGGCGGCACTTCTGCTTTGCCCGTATTCACATTGACAGATAATATCAAGTTCGTCTGCGTTTGCTTTACGGATAAAATCGGCAAGTTTATCAACTTCGGGGAAATAGGTATCAAAGGTCAAACCGTAATCTTCGAGAATTTCAATATCAATATCGTGAATGGAAATTGAAAACACTCTGTCCGTTGCCGCCGAATAGTCAACGGGCTTTGTAATTTCTCCTGTGCGTTTTGAAGGTGGGTCATAGAAACTGATAACCGCAACATTTTTCGGAAAACCGTTCTGTAATAATTCTTCTGCTGCCTTACGGGATATGATTGTAACATTCATCTGTTTTAACCCTCTACAATACTCAAATATTTATATACGGTAGGATAGGATAATTCACACAGGCGTGACAGGTCTTTCTTTGTAATTTCACCTTGCTTGTATTTCGGATAGTGCTTGTAAAACACACTCGGTATATCTTCTGCGGTAACAGACGGTCTGCCGACTTTCTTTCCTTTGGCTTTTGCGTTCTCCATACCGCTTTTGACACGCTGGCTTATCATATTGCGTTCAATTTCGCTGAATACGCCCATCATTTTAAGCATTCCCTCTGTCATAGGGTCAAGTGCTTTACTGCAATCTACAATAAAACTGCCAAGTATCAGTTTGAGGTGTTTATCCTTGGCAAGCTCGATAATTTCACATAACTGCTTTGTGCTTCTTGTAATACGGCTGACCTCAGTTGCGATAATCGTATCCTGAGGCTGAACGATATTCAGTAGTTTTTGAAGCTCGGCACGGTCTTCCTTTGTACCGCTTTCATATTCAAGATAAATTGTTGTATCGGTTGCCCCTTGGCGTTTTAACTCTCTGACCTGTCTGTTAATGTCCTGCAATTTTTCATTTGTAGAGCATCTTGCATAACCGTAAACCATATCAATACTTCCTAACTTTTGTCGTTAGATATATTATATATTCTAATACGGAAAAAGCCAACCCCACTTAATAATTTGTTAATATTTGCGGAACCGTATAATAAAAGAAACGGTATCTGTAATTTCATTTATTAAAAATCACCGCAAAACTGCGAAATAACAGGTGCAGTCCTGCGGTGAAACTTATAAACGGAAAGAGATGTTTGTTTTTATATGGGTAATTGTACTTTAATTAAACAAAAAGTAGTCTGAAATTTGCTTTACTTCTTCCGTTTCTCCGATTTTCGCTTTCAGAATATCGAAAACCTTCGGTATGAACGGATTTTGAGAAATAATATCCGCAATTACAGGACAAATCCTATCATCCGGAAACATTGGATTTGATAAATTATCAATCATTGTTTTCAGAGTTGATGTTATCATTATTGTAGTTCCGGAAAGAACACCGTTATCAGCAAGTGTCTGTACTAATGTATAGAACATATTGTAGTAATCATTATAAACTTCCGTAAAAAATACATCTGCCTTAAACGCCGCATATGCTCTTTGCTTTTCTTCGGGAGACATCTTTGTTTGATTGGTTACATATTTACCGACAAGCCCCATACCTGCATTGAACAATTCTGCTGTTGCTATGCCCTTAGCCGCTCCTTTTATGCCAAATCCTCCACCTTGCAAACGCATAGAATTTCCTACATTATTTCCGAGAGCTTGAGCATTTTTATTTTTTGTTTCTTCTATACCAGCCATTGTGCAGTATGAAGAAATAGCACGATAATAATTACTTGTATGCTTTTGAGCAAAATCTTCTAAGCTAACAGAAAATACACCAAATGGCAATAGTAAACTATATGCTCTGTTCAGCATATCCGCAAGACCTTCATTATACATATCGTGGAAATAGTTGATAAGAGTATCAAAGTCATTAACACAACACTCATATTTGAACTTGAAACGATTTGAATAATATGTAGCGGCTTCCTTAAACAGCGGACGATATTTCAGACATATATCAAGATTTTTCGATACGGTAATTTTGCTTCCGTTAAGAGTAAATGTTTTTTCCTCTCCGTCCGTAGTTGTCCATGCATTTGGTTCGGGTACGGTGTAACTTGGAAAAGTATCATATGCGGCAAACTGACGGGGTTCTTCTATCTGTCTTATTTCACCGAAAACATTTTTCCCTACTGCGTTATTGATTGTCTGGTTAAGCTTGTTACCCGGCTCTGCAACAAATTTGTTGAAAGCGTTTTTGAAATCGAATGCCATAGTTAATTATCCTTTCTTTTTACAATATTTATTTGATGAACATAAATTGCATTTCGGATTTCTGACTGTACATATCTGTCCGTATCCGTCGGCACAAAATGACCACATAATGTAATCGACTTCCGCAATATGCTTTCCTGTTTTTTCGGCAATAGCCGCCACAATATCAACAGATTCATATTTTCGTGAGGTTTCGTTTTTCGTTATATCTTCAAATTCGGAACAATCAAGATAATCACGGCTCAATATTCGGCAGATGTGTCTGTCGGGTTTTGCAATATCATAACCAACATTTCGTAAATATTCCGCATTCAGTGCAATATCCATTTGGGCATACTTATGCGGACTTGTTCCACTTGACAATGTTCTGAGCAGTAATTTCATTGACGGGTCTTTTTTGATATATGTTTGATAAAAACCGTCAATACTTCCGTACTCTTCTTCTATGGATAACAATTTCGGAATATTTACATTGATAAGTGCTTTGACTTGATTATCAATGTACTGTGTCCCGAGCTTATTCTGTTTGATTTTATCTGCTAATTCGTCGGGAGATATATCGGATAGTGCTTTTACATCATAGTGCAAAAAGATTTCATCAATCAGACCGATTTTGCCCGTTTCAATATCTATGCTCGGCTCCATTCTGTCCCATTTGGCACCCGATGTAAGCATTGAATAGACCATTGCTCTGATGTGGTCTTGTAATGTAAAAATACCGTCGCTTTCCCGTTTGTCAATTTGCTTTTTGATGTATGTATGTTCCCATTTCTTTTTGCCCGTCAGCAAACCGCACAACTGCTTTTCCATAAGTAAAACCGCTTGTGCGGCGTTTTCAATATTCTTCATAAAATCACCTCTCCTTGTGATTAACAGTTTTTCGGTATTTCGATAAACACTTCGGGGCTTACATTCAAAGCCAAGCATACAGATTTCAAATCATCGGCATACATTGTTCGTTTCCCGTTCAGCATAGCGTTAAATGTGACCTTTGATATACCTGCTTTTTCGGCAATGGCGACCTGCTTGTAGCCGTTATCTTCTATGTACGCCCGTACTTTTTTGTACACTTCCACAATAGCACCTCCTAAAAGTACAGATATTCTTGACTTTCATATATCATATCACAGACAATCTGTGAAGTCAATAGAAAAGTACAGGATTTCTTGATTTTCTATTTACTTTTCTTGATTTTAGTGTATAATATAAAAGTGGCGGAGGTGATTTTATGAAGTACGAAATCGGAAGCAGAATACGGAAATACAGAAAAGAAGTCGGTCTGACACAGGAGCAGTTAGCCGAGGAAATAGGCGTTACCAAAAGTCGTATATCAAATTGGGAGCAGGGTATCAACAGACCCGACGCCGATATATTGGCGGCATTGTGCAAAGCCTTGAAAGTGTCACCGAGTATTCTGCTTGATGTATATTTGACCGATGACGAGCTGAACGAACAGGAAAAGAAAATTATCAAAGCATATAGGGAAAAGCCCGATTTAAGACAGGCTGTTGATATTCTTTTGGGGATTAGCGAATAATACCATTCTCGCCTTATCGCACCCTGTCTCATATTATTTTAGCATTCCTCCGATAAATTACCGTCACATTCAATGTAGCCGTGAGAAATGCCAAAAAACCTTTTATATTTGTGTAAGAGGAAAAGTGTTTTTTCAAAAGATGTGACAAACAGAAATCGAGGCTTGCTATGAAGAAAATTATCAGATGTGTAAATGCTTCCGCATATCCCAAATCCGTATATCAGATTGACGATATTTTGAGAGTATTGCGGTCAATAAAAGAACTGAACGGATTGAAGATTGACGATTGACGATATTACAGAGATAGCGGGTACACCTTGTATTCGTGTCGGCAGTAATAAATGCTATTTATCCGAGCCGATAATTGCTGAAAATGCTATGCAAAAAAGCCATTGAAACCGTAACAGTTCCAATGGCTTTTAACAATTATGAAAATATCTCCATTATCTCAATATCAAAAATCTACATCAATATCTTCTTCGTATTTGTCCTCAATATCGGTTTTTTCTGAACTGATACATTGAGTGTATGGAGGTAATGAAGGTATTTTTCTATTTGTTAAATCTATTTGCGTACCCGAAGCAGTTGATTTTGTTTCAAAGACAATACCTTCTTCCTCTAAGTTGCTTCTTATTGCGTTTAGTCTTCTTGAAAGGACATTCGGCTTTGACGGAAAGCCGTTTTGCTTTGTATTGATACCCTGTTTCGGTGCTGTTTCTGTCAAAAGATTATATAGCTCGGAAACCTTTCCGCTCCAACATTCTTTATTATTCATAAATGCAATAATAAGCGCTGCGACAATATCAGAGTTCAAAACCTCGATATTCCTCATTCTTTGATTACTCTTGTATTCATCAAGAAATGTTTTACCAAGTCCTCCGAGTGCTTCGCCGATAGCATATCCCCAACGGGCAAAGTCAGCCATACGGGGAAGATTATCAAGTTTCACATACGGATATATTTTGAGTGCTTTTACAAGAATATCAAATATTCCACCCAAAATGTACGGTAAATCATTATCAAATTCAGAATATATCTCATCAAGTCCCTTTCTACTGCCTTCTTCAATTCTTTGTAGTTCAATCATAATCGAGCGGTCAAGCAAATCCGACTTATCTGCAACATTGTTAATGCCGTTGATTGCAATACACTTTTGAAAAGTAAAAATACAGTCTTCGTCATCGGTATATAATTTTCTGTTTTGAATTCCCGCCCCCGTAATTGCTCGACATAAGGTATCACTTGTCTCATAATCAATATGTGATATGTTATCAAAGGGCAAAAACCAATGTTGCGTTAGATTGACTACTAATGACCGAGACTCTCTCGGAATTGTCAAAGTCTCCAATAATGACGGGTCTATAAGTTTTTTAAGCAAAATACACGCCGTTGTTTTGGCTGCTCCTTTTTCTCCGAAAAATATCGGCATAGGATGTGGAAAATCGGGAATAAAGCAAGTTATAAGCCAACACAAAAATAGTGTCTGATTGTTCTGAATATTAAAGTATTTCATTATCAATTCAACATTACCGTTTTCCGTTGGCTCTATTTGCGGTAACTGATGTTTGTATCTTCTGAAAAGCAACGGGGATTTATCAACAATGTTCCACCCGTCAGCGGTTATTTTTACAGTACGCCATTTACGGTCACACAAATTATACCAAATACCGCTGTTATCTTTTGCAACTCTTGTACTTAGTTTAACGAGTTGTTCTTCATTGTTTTCCAACAAATTAAATCTTGCCTGAGAACTAATGCAATTTATTGCTTGAATAACGCTTTCATTTTTAGGCGTTTTCTTGAAGGTATCATAATAGATTTTATTCAAAAACTGTTTGAAATCCTTACTTTCTATTGACCATATTTCCGTATGAGAACAAATACCGACTGCGGCAAAGGCTTCTTTTCTTGTATCAAGAAATATTGTAATACCATATCTGTCAGCAAGTTCAACAATTTTGTCTGCCTGTGCTTTTTTATCGAGAATATCATCACTGCATTTATCCCTTTTTTCATCATTCCAACAGGGCAGT
This sequence comes from Acutalibacteraceae bacterium, assembly GCA_045598225.1. Classification (GTDB taxonomy): domain Bacteria; phylum Bacillota; class Clostridia; order Oscillospirales; family Acutalibacteraceae; genus DTU089. Next base: position 69,725 of record JAZLLP010000027.1, read on the forward strand.
GTTTCAATTTCAGACAATTTATGACCGTTTTTCAACCAATCATAAACATCACCTTTATTTTCCAAATCGGGCAAGGGCACTATTTTTGAATGAGGGATATTGTTGGATATTCTTTTAGCATATTTCATACCAACATCATCGTTATCGGGGATAATTATGATTTCTTTATCCGTCAGATATTCCAAATAATAACTTTCCCAATGTGAATTTGCACCGTTGTCCAAAGTGGTGGCAACCTCACCCTGCTCAATAATTGCATCGGCACATTTTTCACCCTCGACAAAATATACTCTTTGTGCATTGATTACCGCAGGAAGATTATATAATTCACGCCGTATGCCTTTGACATTCTTCAAACCGTTTGGTTGTTCAAAACAAAATGTTTTACTTCCGTCTGTATTATCAAAACGGATTTTGGTGTAAGCGATTGAGCCATCTGCTTTGTAATATGTGTATTTTGTAGTTTTCATAGTTGTTTCTTTCCTTTCATTTTCGTATAAATCATTTTTTGTTAAACCGATACTCGACAAAATATCGTCTGCCGAACACCCTGCGTGACAATACAGCAAAATATGCCCATTTTCATCAGAATAACCGATAGATAAACTCGGGTGACGGTCATTGTGTGCAGGGCAACAAGCGATATACTGGTTGTTACCGATTTGCTTAACATTTTTGAAATAACGGATAAAATTATTGATTGTCATTTTCGTCACCGCTTTCTTCTGTTTCAGCTCTGATTTCTTCGATAAGAATATCGAAACAATCAAATGCAAATTCTCTTGCCTGTTCCTTGCTGATAGTGAAGTCGTACATTCCAACTTCCTCCTAAAAAACTATTTGGAATTGTTTCCGACTTACCTAACTATTGCAATTAGAATTATTCACTTGACGGAACTAAAACGGTATGATAAAATAAGGAACGGTGATAATAATGAACTATGAAATATTAAAAAATACCCTCAACACAGAAAGGGCGTGTCGAGAGTATTTAGCTTCTATTCGTTGGAAAAACGGATTTTGCTGTCCGAAGTGTAAAGAAAATGAAGCGTGGGTAACAAACGAAACAAGATACAAATGCAAACGGTGCGGTCATAAAATGTCGGTAACTTCCGGAACCGTTTTTCAAGACTCGCATATTCCGCTGACCAAGTGGTTTTCGGCAATTTCATTACTGTTGAAAAATAAAGATATTACTGTTGATGAATTTCAAAATGAACTTGACATCGGGAGCAACAGAACAGCCATAAGAATAAAAAACCTGATAATCAAAAACATTGTACTTGTACATTTGCCCGAAAATCCAAGATTGTTGAATGGAAATATTGAATTAACCCGAAGACAGTTCAGATATAAGAATAACAGAGTATTTGCATATATGGCGGTCGAAACCGAAAATGAAAAAAATCGGCATATCGCCATTCAAGAAGAAATCAACGATAAATCACTTGCTGAATTTCTGAAAACAAATATTCAACCGAAGAGCAATAAACAGACTATTATATCCTCTCCGATATATTCTGTTTCCGATTATTCCGATATTTACAATATTGCAAAAGCAGACGCACGAAAACATTTTTCATTATCAAAAAAACACGAAACTGCAATGAATCAATATTTGCGAAAGTTCGAATACAGAATGTCTTTCAATGAAATATGTGATTTTTATGTAAGCAGGCACAATATAAATAGTGCACCTATTGATTACTCGGCAAGCTATATCAAAACATTAGAAAAAATGCTGAAAACAAAAAACGCCACACCGTAACAAAAACGGCATGACGCTGATATTCGATATTCTCTTATTTTGGTAAGTTTTTAGAATAGCCAAAGCCCCCAAGAAAGAAAACTTCTCGGGGACTTTGTTTAATATTGCTTTGGTGACCCGGACGAGAATCGAACTCGTGTTACCGCCGTGAAAGGGCGGTGTCTTAGCCGCTTGACCACCGGGCCGTATTTGAAGCCGAAGCTTCTATTTGTAACACCCTATTAGGTAAGTGTGTTGAAATTGGTAGCGGCAGTGGGACTTGAACCTACGACACCTCGGGTATGAACCGAGTGCTCTAGCCAACTGAGCTATGCCGCCGTATATATGAACAACATACATACCTAATAAGGATGGGTTGCCGCTCCCAATTGGAAGCCTGTTAATTATAATATGGGTATATATATTTGTCAATAGTTTTTTTAAAAATTTTTTCTGTTTTTTAAAAAAATTATAAAATAAATTTTCAAATAAAAAACACTTGACAAGTTCGCTCTTTATATGTATAATAACGTTTGCATTTGCGGATGTAGCTCATCTGGTAGAGCGCCACCTTGCCAAGGTGGAGGTAGCGAGTTCGAGCCTCGTCATCCGCTCCATTTTTGCGCTGCTAGCTCAGCTGGATAGAGTGACTGGCTACGAACCAGTAGGTCGGGGGTTCGAGTCCCTCGCAGCGCGCCAAAAAATTCCGTTCACGAATGTGGGCGGAATTTTTTACTTATTCACTATTAACCATTCATTCTTCACTAAAAAACCGTGAACGGAATTTCAAGTAAGAAGTAAGAGTGAATTGCGAAGAGGTGAAAACCGATGATGTTCAAAGCCGGACTCAAGCCGCATTTCGTACATCTCGTGTCGGTTCGCTCTTGTCAGAGACACAAGAAATTTACAATGCTACGGTTTGCGCAGGGTTTATTTCTTCGTTGTTACATACTTTTTAGCTGACCAGCTTGAATAGTATTTTGTACCGGATACTGTTTTGTAAGTTCTGATTCTTACATAATACTTTTTCTTGCCTGTGAGCTTTGTGATCTTCTTTGATACAGTTGTATTCTTTGTAACGGTGTAACTCTTTACACCCTTTGTGAAAGCACTATCAGTTGCAATTTGAATTTGATAACCTGTTGTTTGTGTAGCCTGCTTCTTCCACTTAACTGTAAAGCCCTTTGAAACTGCCGTAAGTGAAGAAATGCTTGTTGTCTTCGGAACAATAGTAAAACTTAAAGACTTTGTACCGCTATAATTACCTTTGAAAGTAATTTTGTATGTGTACTTTCCAACATTTTTTCTGCCTGTTGGGGTAGTTACTGTGTAATCAGTTCCCTTAACAAGTGTCTTGCCTGCTGAATTCTTGACAGTTAGTGTAGGTGATTTAACCTTTCCGTCATAGGTATACTTTGTTGCTGAGAGTTTAATAGTTGATACCTTTTTAATCTTAGTTGTTGATGTCTTGCCGCAATCAGCACACTTTTTAACAATCTTACCATCAGCAGAAGTTGTTGCCTTTGTTGTGGTTGTTTTGTAATTATGATTGTTAGGATTCTTTACAATCATGTCGTATTGGTCAATGCCACAGCGTTCACATTTCCAGGTAAGCTTGCCCGGTGCAGAGCAGGTTGGCTCAGTAAGAATTTTTGTTTCGCTTATATCTTTATACGCTGTGTGGCCAAGCGGGAATACGCCGGTCCATTCTTTTTGGTCGTAATCGGTGAAATTGTCCTTGTTGATTACAAATGTATCACCACATTTTGAGCAAGTGTATGTTTTTTCGCCAAATTCTGAACAAGTTGGCTTTTTTGTAACAGTTGATGTGTAGTTATGCTCACAAGGTGTATTATTGCCTGCAACCTCAAATGTAATATTATAAACATAAAGCTTTGGTGTTGTTTCAAAGTCCCAGCCACTTTGGAGCAAATCTTCAATTCTGTAAATATGGAACGGAACAACTATCTTTGTTCCAACCTCTGCTGTACCGGTATTAATAACGGCATAAGGCCATTCGTCTTCGTCAAAAAACTGCTCACACTCAAAGCCTGCATCAAGTAACAAATCGGCATCAAAGCCGTGAATTCCAAAGGCCGGATAGTTCTCTACTTCGTAATAAAGGGTGTAATTTTCTCCCTGAGTGAGCTTAATTGTGTCACCCTCATAATATTTATCTGTTTGGTTAATGGTTGCTGTTCCGACAAACGCTTTTGTAGAAACAATATTAAGTGTAAATGTTGCATCAGGCTCTGTTGTAACAAAATCAAATTCTGAATCAGCAAACTTTTCACCACTAAATGCGTTGATAATAAGTGTACCTGAATTTTCAATTTTTGCATTGTTTGTTATTGAAGCGTAGTAAATATCGTCAATTTCAACAGGCTCCGGTGCAATTTCAAAGCCCTGCTCTGCCATATCAATTGAATACCAAGCAGGAACATAAGGAACATCATTTTCATCTAATAAAGTGAAGCTGATTAATTCTGTTTTACCCTCTTCGATATAAAGATTATCGCCATTGTGATATGTAATTGCACTACCTCTTACATTTGCTGAGAAACAGATGTCGCTACCACTTGGTTCTTCATTTTCAAAATTAGCAAAATCGCCTTCAATGTACTTGAAATTATTATTAATTTCTTCAACGACAGGTGTATATTCCGCTGGCTTTTCAGTGAGCTTTTCTGAAACAAGATAGAAGAAAGGACCTAAATCCTCATCGTGAATAACCTTGTAAACATCCCAAAATGGACCTTCAGTAACCCCGTCCTGTTCAAGTGTATATTCAGTTAATGCGTATTCTGTTTCATCGTCTGCCTTTTGGACAGCCTGTCTTTCATAATTATCCATTATTTGACAAGCTATTACAGAATTGCCCATATCAATATTTTCACTTGGAATAATATTTGGATTACCCATATCGTCCATTGTTGGATCTGCAAATACAATTTCCTCGCCGTCAACAGTTTTGTTAACGAGCACGAACTCATAATATTCATTTCTTCCTGCAAATTCATCCCAGCAAAGAGTTGCATAGCAAGGGCTATCCTTTACTGCCCAAAACGTATTCATTTGAGTATCGTGTGCACTAACCCATCTGTTCAGTGAGCTTGATTCCCTATAATTACTAATGCGATATTCAGCATTAGCGCAAACGATAGAATCCTCAACATTTGAATTTAATACCTTAATAGCAACATCCTCGTCATTTGCACAAACTGAAAGCTGAACTGTATCCTCAACAGTAAGAATAGACTCGGTTTTGTTAGCATCTAAGAAAAGAGGCACATCGTCATAATCTCTATTTTCATTAATAGAAATTGAGCCTTCGCCAACAATTGTGAGCGAGCCCATATATTTATCTGCAAAAACATTAATAGCCTTAATATGATTTTCGCCATTTACAGAGATTTTGAAATCGCTGCCCATTTCACTTGCCTCAATAATTGTGCTTGGCTCGTTGTAGTTATCAAGTGTTAAAGTGTTTGTTGCCAAATCGTAGCATGCACCTTCAATCTTTGCATCGCCCATACTACCCATAAAATAAAAGGTATAATCCTCACCATTTGAATGAATGTCCAAATAAGCATGGTCGCTATCATTTGGACCCACAAAGCTTGGCTCATCATCTGCAAAAGCAGAAACAACAAAGGTTGGTATCATAGTAACAACCATAATTAATGAGAGCATAACAGATAAAATCCTTTTCATAAATAACCTCCTGTATTATTGCTGATTTGTGTATATCACCACAATTTTATATTAACATGTTTTTTCTTCAAGTTCAATACAATTTATATCTTAACAAATAAAATTTTGTATCTTGAAATTCCACACGGTAAGCGATTGTCCTTTTATATTCAGCCCTGCGAGAGCCGAACATTATTTACTCTATCCACGCCCAGACGAGTTTATTTAAAAATCTGAATTCTGCGCCGTAAACTTTTCCGTCCGTACCGGTATGGTATTTCACGTTATAACCCGGTCCGTAATATGTTACTGTTTTGTTTTCGTTCTCATTGTCGGTTGTCTGCTTTGAAATTTCAATTATAGGTGATGATGTTTTTTCGTGCGATTTTTTTGAAAGCCTTGCACAGTCAATCCCAACATACGCTCCGTAAACAACCGCAAGCGCCAATACGGTGCATAATACTTTTTTAATTATTTTTTTCATTTGTGTCATCCTTTCACATATTAGACGCTTCAGCAAATAAAACTGTTGCAATCAGTTTGAAACCTTGACATATTTTTTATGAACAGTTAAAATATTACCGGAGGCAAGAAAAATGTTTTATAAATATGAAATACATCTTCACACTTCCGGTTGCAGCGACTGCGGAGGTTCTACCGCAAAAGAAATGGTAGATGCCGCAAAAAGCGCAGGTTATGCCGGAATAGTTTTTTCAAATCATTTTTATCACGGCAACACCTGCATTGACAGAGCGCTCCCGTGGAAAGATTTTGTTGAAGCGTATGAAAGAGATTATCTTGAAGCAAAAGAATACGGCGAAAAATGCGGTATTGACGTGCTTTTCGGAATTGAAGAAGCATACAGGCAGGGAAAAGAAGTTCTCATTTACGGAATATCCGCTGAAATATTAAAAAATACGCCCGATTTTCTTAATATGAATTTATATCAGATGGCGGAATTCACACGCAAAAACGGAGGACTTATATGTGTGGCACATCCGTTCAGGCACAGGTCGTATATACCCGACCCGGACACAGTACCGCCTTACGAATGTTTTGACGCTGTTGAAGTTTACAACGCCGCAAATTCAAAAGAAGATAACGATGCCGCAGACAAATATGCCGATAAATTCGGGCTTTTGAAAATTTCGGGCGGTGACACTCACGACACCGCACATTTCGGAAAAGCGGGAGTTGCGTTCACCGAAAGAGTAAAAGATGACAAAACATTTGTTGAACTGATAAAGAATAACAAACATAAACTGATTATTGACGGAGAAATATTATAAATTTTCATTCTTCTGAATCACTCGCAAAAAGGAGAAAAACATGGAAAGTTTTCTTGAAAACATGGAACTGATTACGGGAACTGTAAAAGCGCTTGACGAAACAGGCGCAAATAAAGGCTTTATGCAGAAATGCGACGGTGCAATTATTCCGGACAGGCGTGAAGTCGTTAAAGTTATTAAAGATTTGCAATCGCTTTTATTTCCCGATTACTATAAACACAGCGTCGGCAGTGAAAATGTACTTTCACAAACCGAACTGCTTCTGAACATATACAACAGACTCGCAAAACAGATTGAAGGTGCCTGCGTTTTCAACGGCACAAACATCGGGTGCTCACCCGAGGAAATATGCGACAAATTTATTCAAAGACTGCCGTTTGTAAAAGAGATGCTTCTGAAAGATATTGAAGCGCTTTACGAGGGCGACCCCGCAGCAAAATGCCGTGAGGAAGTTTTAATTTGTTATCCCGGATTTTATGCTATTTCAATTTTCAGAATAGCACACGAACTTTATTCGCTGAACGTGCCGCTTATTCCGAGAATTATGACGGAATTCGCTCACGAAAAAACAGGCATTGACATTCACGCAGGCGCAAAAATCGGCGAATATTTCTTTATTGACCACGGTACGGGTATTGTTGTCGGCGAAACAACAACCATCGGAAATCACGTTAAAATATATCAGGGCGTTACACTCGGCGCAAAAAGCTTTAAGGTCGATGAAAACGGCAATCCCGTCAAAAACATCAAACGTCATCCCGATATCGGAAACAACGTCGTTATTTACGCTAACGCCACCATTCTCGGCGGTGATACAAAAATCGGTGACAACTGCGTTATCGGCGGGAACGTATGGCTCACAAGTTCCGTTGATGCGGGAAGCGTTGTGAGGAATTAGTTGTTAGTTGTCAGTTGTCAGTTGTTAGTTGTCAGTTGCCAGTTGCCGGGTGTTAGTTGTCAGTTGTCAGTTGTCAGTTGTCAGTTGACCGGATTTAAACTATTTATATTCAAGTCGGTTGACAAACGACAAAGATATGCTATAATAATAACAGAAAGGCAACCGATAGACGGTTAGCCTGAGATTTAGTTAAAAAATAACCGCATCTTTTGGCGAGGGGCGGTTATTTTTTTATGCTTAATATGTAGCCTGTAGCTACAACGAGGACTAATACTAATAAAAAGTAATACTCCATAGCATCACCCCCTTGTATTTCAAGAGGGCAAATGCCCTCTTAAATGACGAGGGCTAACCGCCTACCGTTATGGTCACCTTTCCGGATGCTTTTCAGCATCAACGAAACACTACCATATCTGACCGTTTTTGTCAATAAACAGGGTATATCACAAAATATTGTTAAGTTGAATTATAAAGACAGCAGGTCCTCCGGAAAACTCGGAAAACCTGCTTTAATTTTTATTTTAAAAATACAACCGGCAACTAACAACTGCCACCCGACAACCCGACAACTGACAACTGGCAACTAACAACTAACAACTAGCAACTATAACACTTCTATACCGGCAGCACACCGAAGTATTGCTCTTGCATCGGAAGTAAACACTTTACCGTCACCGCCCGTTACGTCGCAGACTTTAATTTGTTCGGGGGTAAGTTTTGTAATTTCGAGCGAAGCGCAAAGTGCAACAAGTGCATCGTATGATGAAACAACACCATCACCGTCGGCATCGCCTTTTACTGTAAAACTGTTACTTGAAAGAACTGCAAATCTGCCGAGGCTTGTTACAACCGCTTCAATGGAATTGTCCTGCGGCATTTTCACAAACTGCGTTGCTTTTGAATCTGTAATTTTATATACTTTCGAGGCTGACTTGATTGCATTTTTGTCAACGCCTTCAAAATTAAGAGTAACAGTTGTTTTAAGATTATATGACGCACCGTCATTTGAAAGTGAAATATCAAAAGCGTTCAATGAAGTATATTTAACATTAAAAAGGGATTTCACATCGTTTGCATTTACCCGTTCAACCTCGAGGTCGGCACCCGAAGGAAGTTTATTTCCGGAATCATAAAGCACGATTCCCGTGTCAATGTCCGTAATTGAGCGAACATCCTTTGAAACGACTACACCGAGATTTTTTACATAATTGTATGAATATGTTCCCGGCACGCAGTAAATGCCGTCGGTAAAATAATATTCTTTTGAGCCGTCAACGGAAGATGTCTGACCGAGAAAAGCGTCTTCCCCGATTGACGTAAGCGTTGCGGGAAGATGTATTTCGGTGTATGAATCGCAATGCGATAACGCTTCCGCGCCGAGTGAAAGAAGCCTGTCGCTCAAGCGTATTTTTTCGGCATTCCAGCAAAATGAAAATGCGTGCGAACCGATTTTTGTTACGGAGTTATACATATTTATTTCCGTAAGACCGTAACAGTGGTCAAAAGCGTAATCACCTATAACCTCGACACCGTCGGGCACGGTAAACTTTCCTTCTCTGCCGCCCGGACAATATACAAGTTTTGTTTTATCTTTACTGTAAAGAACTCCGTCAACAGATGTAAATGTTTCATTTTTACTGTCAACATCTATTTTCAAAAGCGAATCACAGAAGTAAAATGCTTTTATGCCTATATTTGTAACAGTCGAAGGTATTTTAACATAAGTAATTTTATGATTTTCGGAAAAAACAGAAGTCATCATTTCAACCGGAAGACCGTCGATTGTTTCCGGAATTATTACAGACGTTGCCGAGCCTTTATACGAATTAAGTCTTATGAAACTTTTATTCATAACCGAATAATCAAAATCTTCAGCGGCGGCAAGAACGGGCGTTGTGCTGTTGTAACGTGTCAGCGAAACGGTTTCTTCCGTTTTTTCTGTTTTAAATGCAGATACCGACGGTATAAATGAAGTTACCGTAATAACCAAAACAAGCAATAACGGAATTATTACTTTTTTATTCATATTATCACTCCAAAATAACGGGAAAATATTATTATCTGATTATATTATACAATTTTATTAACCGTTGTTCAATAGGTAAGTTTACACAATTTACAATTATTTAATTTATTTATCTTTTCAGTACGCCGATTTTTAACATTCTTTTAATAAGCACAATAAGCCGCGGTAAAATACCGCAGCTACGCTTTTAACGTTTAATTGTGCTCGTAATCAGACAGCGCGTGTAACCTTACCGGAGCGCAGGCAACGTGTGCATGCGTACACTCTCTTGGGAGAGCCGTTTACAACAGCCTTAACTCTTTTTACGTTAGGCTTCCAAGTTCTGTTGGAACGTCTGTGTGAGTGAGAAACCTTGATGCCGAAAGCAACATCTTTACCGCAAAACTCGCATTTTGCCATTTTCTGCACCTCCTTAATAATGTATAAATCAGTCAATAAAAGGGTACAAACCACCGTACCCCATAAGACAACGAATGTATATTACCACCATTGCCGTATAATTGCAAGCATTTTTTTGCGTATTTTTTCGTTTTTATGAACTTTTACATAATATGCAGTCAATATTTTGAAAAATTTTTTCAAAATTGCTTGATTTTTTTCGACAAGTAATATATAATGTTCTCGTAACCGAACATTTGTACACTTTGAAAGGAGCGAAACACAATGGCAGAAAAATCAGAAAAAAACAAAGCACTCGAAACGGCGTTAAGCCAGATAGAAAAAAACTTCGGTAAAGGTGCAATTATGAGATTGGGCGAAAACGCCACAATGAATATAGAAGCAATCTCAACAGGCTCTGTGTCACTTGATGTTGCAACCGGCATCGGCGGTCTTCCCAGAGGCAGAATAATTGAAATATACGGTCCGGAAAGTTCCGGTAAAACAACGCTTGCTTTACACGTTGTTGCAGAAGCGCAGAAAATGGGCGGCGAAGCGGCTTTTATTGATGCCGAACACGCTCTTGACCCCGTTTACGCATCCGCTTTGGGCGTTGACATCGACTCACTTCTCGTTTCACAGCCCGACGACGGCGAACAGGCTCTTGAAATCACCGAATATCTCGCCCGTTCAGGCGCTATTGACGTAATCGTTGTCGACTCCGTTGCGGCTCTCGTTCCGAAGGCTGAAATCGAAGGCGAAATGGGCGACTCGCACGTCGGTCTTCAGGCACGTCTTATGTCACAGGCTTTAAGAAAACTGACAGGCGCAATTTCCAAATCAAATACCATTGTAATATTTATAAATCAGTTGCGTGAAAAAGTCGGCGTTTTCTACGGCAATCCCGAAACAACAACAGGCGGCAGAGCGCTTAAATTTTATTCGACAATTCGTATTGACGTAAGAAGAGTTGAACAACTCAAAGGTCCCGGAAACGAGTTTATCGGTTCAAGAACAAGAGCAAAAATCGTTAAAAACAAAGTTTCTCCCCCGTTTAAAGAGGCTGAATTTGACATTATGTACGGCAAAGGCATTTCCAAAGACGGTGAAATTCTCGACCTTGCGGTTAAAATGGAAATCATCAGAAAAAGCGGTGCATGGTTCTACTACGGCGAACAGCGTCTCGGTCAGGGCAGAGATAACGTCAAGGAATACATTCACAACAATCCCGAATTTTCATCGGAAGTTGAAGAGAAAGTCCGTGAACGTTTAAGCGAAATGCTCAGCGCAAAGAACCCCGTATCAAGAAACGCTTCAGCCCCTGTTGAAGTTCCGCTTGAACCCGTCACAAAAGACGCAGCAAGAGCAAAAATCGACATAGCCGTTGATGATGACTGATAAAAAATGAAAATAACATCAAAGCCCGGAAACGGGAACAAAATACATATTTATATTGACGGTGAATATACTCTTACCCTGTACGATGATTACTGGCACCGTGCAGGGTTCAGAGAAAATCAGGAAATAACAGACGAAGAGCTTGCTTTACTCACAGAGGAGGCAGGCTTTCGCTCTGCTTATGAAAAAGGTCTGCATCTTCTCGGCGTGAGGCCTTATTCGGAAAAAGAACTGTACAGAAAACTTACATTGAAATTTTCAAAAGAATCATCTTTGCGTGCGATTGAAAAAATAAAAAGTTACGGGTATATAGATGATGAAAGTTACGCCGAAGAATTTGCGAAACATCTTTACGAACATAAAAAATATGACGTTAAGCGCATAAAAAACGAACTTAAATCAAAAGGAATAAGCGATGAAATCATATTAAATACGCTCAAAACACTTGACAATAACCCGATTGAGCGTATTATAGTAATGTTAAACTCAAAATACGAAAACGGGTTCGCAAATGAAAAAGACGAACGCAGATTCGTAAATAAACTTATAAGAATGGGTTATTCATTCGGTGATATAAAATCGGCATTTTACGAATGCGGTTTTACCTTTCACAATAACTTCTGAGGTGAATTATGGCACGAAAAGTCGGAATGATAAGTCTCGGTTGTCCGAAAAACCAGGTGGATGCCGAAATGATGCTCAAACGTCTTACAGATGCGGGATATGTACTTGTAGATGAAGCATCGAAAGCAGATATTGTTATAGTAAACACCTGCGCATTTATTGAAGACGCAAAACGTGAATCTATTGACAGCATACTTGAAATGGCTGATTACAAATCAGACGGTATGCCGAAAAAAATAATAGTAACAGGCTGCCTTGCACAACGCTACAATGACGAAGTTCTTTCGCAGATACCCGAAGTTGACGGCGTTATAGGCATAGGCGCAAATGAAGATATTGCAGCGGCGTGCGATGCACTTTTTGAAAGTGATGAAAAATACACAAGTTTTCCGCCGAAAGAAAATATGCCGCTTGACGGAGGCAGAATACTCACCACACCCGATTATACTGCATATTTAAGAATAGCGGACGGTTGTTCAAACTGCTGTACTTACTGTGCAATTCCTCTTATAAGGGGCGGTTTTCGCAGCCGTAAACTTGAAGATATAATCGACGAAGCGAATCTGCTTTGCGAAAAAGGCGTAAAAGAACTTGTTATAGTAGCGCAGGACACAACAAGATACGGTGAAGACATTTACGGTGAGTACAAACTCCCCGAACTTCTCAGAGAACTTTCAAAAATAGAAAAACTGTGCTGGATAAGACTGCTTTACTGCTATCCCGACAGAATTACAGATGAACTTCTTGACGAAATTGCATCAAATGAAAAAGTCTGTCACTACATTGACCTGCCCATGCAGCACGCCGACGGAAAAATTCTTAAAGCAATGAACCGTCACGGCGACAAAGAAAGTCTTCTTGCACTCATAAATAAAATAAGAGCAAAAATTCCCGATGTTATAATAAGAACAACGTTTATTACCGGTTTCCCCGGTGAAACGGATGAAGAATTTACAACCCTTTCCGAATTTATTAACGAGGCAAAACTTGATAAAGTCGGCTGTTTCGCTTATTCACGCGAGGAAGGTACGCCTGCTTACGATTTTGAAAATCAGGTTGAAAAAGACGTTGCCGAAAGCCGTGCCGAAACAATTATGGAACAGCAGTACCGCATAGTTGAAGAAAAAGCGGAAGAACAGATGGGCAAAACGCTTGACGTTCTTGTTGAAGGCTATGACGCATACAGCGACAGTTACTACGGCAGAAGTTATATGGATGCACCCGACATTGACGGCAACATAGTCTTTACTTCGGGTTACAAAATAGATGACGGTGAAATAGTTCCCGTTGAAATTTTTGATAAGGACGAATATTCGCTCATAGGCGAAGCGGTTTAATAATATGAATTTACCGAATAAACTTACCGTTATCAGAATAATTCTTACACCCGTTTTCCTTTTTCTGATACTCAGTAATATCGAACACCATTTTTTATGGGGGCTTATTTCCTTTGCGGTTGCTTCCGTTACCGATTTTCTTGACGGAAAAATCGCAAGAAAACATAATTTAATTACGGTTTTCGGGCAACTTGCAGACCCCGTCGCCGACAAAATACTTACAACTGCCGCTTTGCTTGCATTTATGCAGTTCGGGCTTTGCAATATCTGGATAATAATGATTGTTCTTTTAAGAGAATTTACAATCACATCTTTCAGGCTTGTTGCAACGGCGCAGGGCGTTGTAATACCGGCAAACATTTACGGCAAATTAAAAACCATATCTCAAATGGTATTTTCACTTGTGATTATGGCGCTTGCCGAAATAAACACATGGGGAATACTCCCCGAAAATTTCCCGCTTAACGCAGTATCAAACGGTCTTTTATGGATAACCGCCGTTCTTTGTGTTGTTTCGGGAGTAATTTATGTAAAACAATCGGTTAAGATTATAGATTTTTCTAAATAAAGCAGGAGATTTCAGATGAAACTTTACAACTCATTATCACACACAAAAGAAAAATTCGTTACTAACGTTCCCGGAAAAGTCAATATGTACACCTGCGGACCTACCGTATATCATTTTGCTCATATCGGCAATCTGAGAAGTTATATATGCGAAGACATACTTGAAAAATATCTTCGTTATTCCGAATATGACGTAAAACGTGTTATGAACATAACAGACGTAGGTCATCTTTCGTCGGATGCCGACGAGGGCGAAGACAAAATGGTAAAAGGCGCAAAACGTGAGCATAAAACCGTTATGGAAATAGCAAAATACTATACGGATGCCTTTTTTGCCGACTGCAAAAAACTCAACATAAAAATGCCCGACGTTGTCGAGCCCGCAACAAACTGTATTCCCGAATTTATTGAAATGGTAAGTAAACTTATAGAAAAAGGGTATGCTTATCTCGCAGGCGGAAACGTATATTTTGACACTTCAAAACTTGACGAATATTACGTTTTCAACAAACACGACAGCGAAGAACTTATGGTCGGTGTCCGTGAAGGCGTTGAAGAAGATACAAATAAGAAAAACAAAAACGATTTCGTTCTCTGGTTTACAAAATCAAAATTTGAAGAACAGGCGCTCAAATGGGATTCTCCCTGGGGCGTAGGCTATCCCGGTTGGCATATTGAATGTTCTGCAATATGCATTAAACATCTCGGTGAAAACCTTGACATTCATTGCGGCGGAATAGATAACGCTTTCCCCCACCACACAAACGAAATTGCACAAAGTGAAGCATATTTAGGTCACAAATGGTGCAATTACTGGTTCCACGTTCTCCACTTGAATACCACAAGCGGAAAAATGAGTAAATCAAAAGGTGAATTTCTCACCGTTTCTCTTCTTGAAGAAAAAGGCTATGACCCGCTCGCATACAGATTTTTCTGCTTACAGTCGCATTACAGAAAGGCTCTCGTATTCTCATACGAAAACCTTGACAATGCACAGGGTGCTTATGAAAAACTCATTGCAAAAGTCGCCGCTCTCAAACCCTGCGACAGTGATGAACTCGACACCGAAACAATACAGAAACTTACAGATTCATTCAAAGAGGCTCTCGATAACGACATAAACACATCTCTTGCCGTTACCGTTCTTTATGATGTTCTCAAAGCAAAAACAAACGATAAAACAAAAGTATATCTTCTTAAAGATTTTGACAGAGTTTTATCGCTCGACCTTATTGAAAAAGCATCAAAACTCAATGAAACTTCCGAAGAAAACGAAGTTTCCGGCGCAGATGATGAGTTTTCAAAATATGTTGAAGAACAACTTGCATTGAGAGCAGAAGCGAAAAAAGCGAAAAACTGGGCTGAAGCCGACAGAATCCGTGACGAACTCACTTCTAAAGGCGTTAAAATTCTTGACACACCCCAGGGCGCAAAATGGAGTATTGAATAAAATACAAGACATATAAAAGATACGGAGAAATATTATGACAAGTAAGCAGCGTGCTGAATTAAGAGCACAGGCAAATACGCTTGAACCGATTTTTCAGATAGGTAAAGACGGCGTTACGCCTGCCGTAATAGCACAAATTGAAGACACTTTTAATACAAGGGAACTTTTTAAAATAAAAGTTCATCTTGAAACAACTCCCGCACCGGTAAAAGAAATTGCGGCTGAAATTTCACTTGCCACTAAAAGTGATGTAGTTCAGGTTATCGGCGGTACAATCGTTCTTTTCAGAATAAATCCCCTCTTAAGACAAAAAGAAGCGGAAAAGAAAAAACGTGAAAAAGAAAAAGCACGCAAAGAAGCGATTGAAAGACGTACCGAGCGCAACAGAGCAAAGTATAGATGAGTTGCCAGTTGCCGGTTGCCAGTTGCCAGTTGCCGGTTGTTAGTTGCTAGTTGCCAGTTGCCAGTTGTTAGTTGTTAAGTTTACAGTATTATGAAAAAAACAGGTTTTCTCGAAAAATCGGGAAAGCCTGCTTTTGTTATTATTTCAAAAATCGGGATTGTCGGTGTTATTTATTGAAAATACAGATGATAATCACCGTTTGCTTTTTTATCAATATCTTCTTCTGTTGTAAAAGCAATTTTCGCTTTACGATGAGTAAGTGAATAAATAATATTGTTTATTGTTTCATCATCGGTACTGTTTGCAAAAGTAATCTTAGGCGATAACTCAACCTCATTTTCGCAAAAAGCCTCTTTGGGATATCCAAATTCAATCAAATTTTGAATTGTTGTATCTTCAAGTTCTTTACATAACCCATTATTTTTCGCTGTTTCAAGTTCTGAATCCTTTTCAAACAGATACCAAATCACAAGGTTTTCAGGTCCTATATCTACGGCGCCATAGAAAAAATGATTTGAAATACGGGGAGTGCTATTTGAAAAATGTAGCACCGTTTTTTCAACAGCTTTTTTTATGATTTTATTGCGATGATGTTTTTCAAACACAAAATCACCTCTGCAAATTCTGATTTGTTGTTATGTATTCTATGCTTAATTATTAAACGATTTTATCGTTTATTCTTTCATTATATTGCCTTTTATTTCTAAACCATACTCAGGCTAACCATCTATCGGTTGCCTTTCTGTTTTTATTATAGTTTATTTTTGCTGTTTGTCAACCAACTTATTTTCATGCCCTTAAATCCTGTCAACAACCCACAACTAACAACTAACAACTAACAACCGGCAACTGGCAACTGACAACTAACAACTAACAACCGGCATCTAACAACTAGCAACTAACAACCGGCAACTAGCAACTAGCAACTGACAACTGGCAACTAACAACTGATTTTTCAAAAACTGTTGCATTGATTTCTATTTAATGGTATAATAAAATGTAAAATTATTATTCGGGTGATACTATTTGAGTCGAAAAAAATGGGTGGTCTTGCGCTGCGATAAAGACAAAGCCGCAGAAATTGCGGAAAATTGCGGTATAGACCCGTTTACTTCATTTTTGCTGTGCGCCCGCGGGCTTACAGACGAATTTGAAATTGAAGATTTTTTATATGACACCGATTTGTGCAATCCGTTTTTATTGCCGGATATGGACAAAGCGTGCGACAGAATAAATAAAGCACTTGAAAACGGTGAAAGAATAACCGTCTTCGGCGATTACGATGCCGACGGCGTTACTTCGACTGCGCTTTTATACTCATATCTGCTCGGGCGTGACGCAAACGTTGATTATTACATACCCGACAGAGCCGCCGAAGGTTATGGAATGAATTTCGGTGCAATAGATATATTAAAAGAGCGTAAAACGTCACTTATAGTAACTGTTGATAACGGAATAAGCGCCGTTGAAGAAATACGCTATGCAAACGAACTCGGAATAGATACGGTAGTAACCGACCATCACAGAACGGGTGAAGTTCTTCCCGATGCGGTTGCGGTTGTTGACCCGCACCGTGATGATGCCGTATGTGAATTCAAAGAATGGGCAGGTGTAGGCGTTGCATTCAAACTTGCGTGTGCGCTTGAAGGCGATGACGGATATGAACTTCTTTACAAGTTCGCCGACATTGTTGCAATAGGCACGGTAGCGGATATAGTTCCGCTTCTCGGTGAAAACAGAGTTCTTGTAAAAAGCGGCATAAATCTTATAAACGAACTTCTTTGTGACGGTATGCTCAGAAAAGGCGTAAAAGCACTTATGTATGTTGCGGGTCTTGAAGGAAAACCCGTAACATCAGCCGATGCCGCATTTAAACTGTCCCCGAGAATTAACGCCGCAGGCAGAATGGGTTCTGCCGAAAGAGCACTTAAACTTCTTCTTGCAACCGACTATAACGAAGCGCTCGACCTTGCAAAAGAAATTTCGGAAGCAAACTCCGAAAGGCAGGCAACCGAAAAAGAGATTGCCGAAACAGCGCAAAAACTTATTGAAGAAAATCCCGAATATAAATTCAGCCGTGTTATTGTTGTTGACGGTGAAGGCTGGCACCAGGGCGTAATAGGTATTGTGGCTTCACGCCTTGCCGAAAAATACGGAAAACCCGCAATAGTAATTTCCCGAAACGGTGAAGATGCAAAAGGCAGCGGCAGAAGCGTTGACGGATTTTCGCTTTATGACGCTTTTTCGGCTTGCTCCGGCGTTTTAACGCAGTTCGGCGGTCACACCCTTGCCGCAGGAATGAGCCTTAAATCCGAAAACATTGATTTATTCAGAAAAAAAATCAATGAATATGCCGAGAAAATCGACCTTTCTATGCCGGTTTTAAAACTCGACTGCAAACTTAATCCCGCATCAATCAATTTTGATATGCTCAACTCACTTGAAATTCTCGAACCGTTCGGCGCAGAAAATCCGCAGCCGGTTTTCGGACTTTTCAATATGAAAATTACAAGTATTCAACCGATAGGCGGAGGAAAGCACATTAAAATAACCGTATCACGCGGATGTACGACGCTTACAGTCGTTATGTTTTCGCAAACGGTAAATGATTTTCCGTTTTACAGTTCCGACATTGTAGACCTTGCCGTAAGAATTTCAAAAAACGAATATATGGGCGAAGAAAAAATAAGCGTGCAGGTCAGAGATATTAAATTAAGCGCATTAAATGACGATGAAATACAAAAAAGCATAAAAACATACGAAAGTTTCCGTCGGGGCGACACGATTGACAGCGAAACAAGAAAAAAACTTCTGCCCGACAGAGAAATTTTTTCAAGTATATATAAATACATACGCAAAAACGCCGGTTGGGATTTTGATGCCGATTTGCTCTGTTACAGGCTCGGTTTGAAAGAAAACAAAATCGCTTCCTGCAAAATAGTTCTTGACGTTCTTTCGGAACTCGGCGTATTACTTGAAGAAAACGGTAAATACTCTTTGCCGCAGGAACAAATCAAAGTTGAACTTGAAAACTCGCTTATATACAAAGCACTTTTATGATTTCTTATAAAAAATTTACGAAAGGCGGTGGCTGTTACGGACGAAAAAACATCAGTTGAACTTATGTATTCACAGTTAAGAAAACAGGCTCAATCACAGTTTAACGAAAAAGATATTGAAATACTCGACAAAGCGTTTGAAACCGCCGACAAATACCACAGCGGACAGAAACGTTCATCCGGTGAACCGTATATAATTCACCCCATCGCCGTCGCAAAAATAGTTCTTGACTACGGTATGGACTGTGCTTCCGTTGTTGCTTCACTTCTGCACGATACGGTTGAAGATACCGAACTCACGCTTGAAGATGTAAAAAAAGATTTCGGTGAAGAAATCTCTTTACTTGTTGACGGGCTTACAAAACTCGGTAAAGTTCCTCTCGATATTAAAGATAAAGAAGAACAGCAGGCTGAAAACGTCAGAAAAATGCTTCTTGCCATGTCGGAAGATATACGTGTTATAATAATAAAACTTGCCGACAGACTTCACAACATCAGAACTCTCAACTTTGTCGCACCGCAGAAACGCCGTGACAAAGCACTTGAAACTCTTGAAATTTACGCTCCCATAGCGCACAGACTCGGTATTCGTGCAATTAAGGAAGAACTTGAAGACAGAGCAATAAGTTACCTTGACCCGATAGCATACAAGGAAATTGAAGACGCACTTTCAAATCAGGGAAAATCGCATAACGAATTTCTTGAAACAATAAAAAAACAAATCGGCGAAAGAGTTCAGGAAATTGTTCCCGATGCGCATATTGAGGGCAGAATAAAGAGCGTTCACGGCATATACAGAAAAATGTATATGCAAAGTAAAAACTTTGACGAAATTTATGACATTTACGCAGTAAGAATAATTGTCGACAACACCATTGAATGTTATAACTGCCTCGGAATAATACACGATATGTTTACTCCGATTCCGGGCAGATTCAAAGACTACATTTCCACTCCGAAGCCGAATATGTATCAGTCGCTTCACACAACCGTTTTAGGCAAGGCGGGAATCCCGTTTGAAGTTCAGATAAGAACGTGGGATATGCACAAAACCGCCGAATACGGTATAGCCGCCCACTGGAAATACAAATTAGGTCTTTCGGGTACTGAAAAATTTGAGGAGCGCCTTGCGTGGATACGCCAACTTCTTGAAACACAGAAAGATGCCGATGACGTTCAGGACATTGTAAGAACAATAAAAAGTGACCTTGTTCCCGAAGAAGTTTTTGTTTTCACGCCCAAAGGCGACGTAATAAATCTTCCGTCGGGCGCAACCGTAATTGACTTCGCTTATGCAATACACTCGGCAGTCGGCACAAAAATGGTCGGCGCAAAAGTCGGCGGAAGAATAGTTTCGCTCGATTATTGCGTTCAGACGGGCGACATAGTTGAAATTCTCACATCTTCACAGCCCGGAAAAGGCCCGAGCCGTGACTGGCTCAACATTGCAAAAACAAGCGGCGCACGCACAAAAATACGTGCGTGGTTCAAAAAAGAACGCCGTGAGGAAAATATTGCAGAGGGCAGAATTCAACTCGAAAAAGAAATACGCAGAAACAAAATCAGATTCACAGAAGACGAATTTGATAAAATAATAAATAAACTTTGCGAAAGACAGCATTGCAATTCCGAAGACGATTTCTACGCCGCCATAGGCTACGGCGGTATTCCGATTACAAGAGTAATGCCGTTTATCCGTGACGAATATCACAAGATTTTTTCAAATCAGCGTGAAAAAATACGTCTTGTTGATGACACAAAAAACACAAAGCACGCAAGCGGTGAGGGCGTTATTATTGACGGCATTGACAACTGTCTTATTAAACTTTCGCGTTGCTGTGCTCCCATTCCCGGTGATGAAATAATCGGGTTTATTACACGCGGGCACGGTGTTTCAATTCACAAATGCGACTGTCCCAACGTACCGAGAGATACCGAAAACTGCGAAGACCCCGACCGCTGGGTAGCGGCACGCTGGAGTGACACAACCCGTGTTAAAGAATTTAAAGCAAGCGTTATGCTTCGCTGTGAGTCAAGAGTTGCGATGATGGCTGACATTGCAAACACGCTTGCAGATATGCGTGTTATGATAAACGCAATAAATACTCACGACAACAAAGACGGCACAGACTACGTTTACATCACAATTACCGTAAAGAGCATTGAATTTCTCAACCTTGTCATTTCAAAACTCAAAAATATAAACGGCGTTTTAGACGTTACGAGGAGCGGTAATATATGAAAGCGGTAGTTCAGCGTGTAACGGAAAGTAACGTAAGTGTTGACGGAAAAGTTGTCGGCTCTTGCGAGAACGGATATATGATTCTTCTGGGTGTTATGAAAGGCGACACAGAAAACGAGGCGGAACTGCTTGCAAGAAAAATCTCTGCGCTTCGTGTATTTGAAGATGAAAACGGAAAAATGAATCTTTCGATTCTTGATAAAGGCGGAAGCGTGCTTGCAATTTCGCAGTTCACGCTGTGCGCCGATTACAAAAAAGGGAACAGACCGTCATTCACCGACAGCGAAGAACCCGGGGAAGCGAAAAGACTTTACGATTACTTTTGTGACGAACTTTTAAAAAACGGAATAAAAAAAGTTGAAAAAGGAATTTTCGGAGCAGATATGAAAGTTTCGCTCATAAATGACGGACCTGTCACAATCTGTTACGATACAGACGTATGGAAGAAATAAGGTGCCCGAATGTATATTAAAAGATTACCCACAGGCGTTTTCTGCGCAAACTGTTATATTTTATGCGACGAAAAATCAAAATACGGCGCAGTCATTGACGTGGGCGACTGTACCGAAGAACTTCTTTCGGAAATAAAGCGTGCGGGAATTGAAAATTTAAAATATATTCTTTGCACTCACGGTCATTTCGACCACATTAGCGGCATTCCCGTTCTTAAAAAAGAATACGAAAATGCACTTGTTGTAACAGGTAAAAATGATGCCGAACTTCTTTTCGATACAGAAAAAAGTCTTGCAGAAGCCTTCGGATTTTTTCAGCAGAAATTTTACGCCGACAAAACCGTAGAAGACGGCGACGTTCTTTCGCTCGGTGAAACGAAACTGCGTGTTCTTGAAACTCCCGGTCACTCCCCCGGCGGTGTGTGCTACGTTTGCGACAAAGAAAAAATTGTTTTTTCGGGAGATACGCTTTTCCGTTATTCAATAGGCAGAACGGATATGTGGGGTTCCGATTACACAACGCTTTTAAATTCACTCGACAGACTTATGCTCCTTGACGACACATTCAAAGTATTTCCCGGTCATAACCAAGAAACGACAATAGGAAATGAACGGGAAAACAACAGATATATAAGACGAAAATGATTTTATACTGCATATCACATAATTACGATTATGAACTTGAAAAACTTTTAAGTCTGTTTTTTCCGCTTGAAAAAACACAAATCTTAAAGGTATTCGAGAAAAAAGACGAAAACTACTTATATACCGAAAAAGTAAATTCGGAAAACGAAATTACGCTTATTTCCGAACTTTCTTATGACGGTAAAATTCTCAAAGGCAAAAAGAAAATTTCCGCCGACAGCGAAAATGATGCGGAGCGTTCAATAAGCGTTCTCTCTTTCACTCAGTTGACTCAACTTTGCGGATTCACTCCCCAATGGGGCATACTTACGGGTGTCAGACCGTCAAAACTTATGATGAGGTATATTGACGAGTACGGGGAGGAACAGGCGTTACGCCGTTTTAATGAAAATCTTCTCGTTTCACCCGAAAAAGCGGAACTTGCCCGTGACGTTGCAAAAGCCGAAAAAAGCATTATTGCAAAGTCGGGTGAAAAATCTTTCAGCCTTTACATTTCAATTCCGTTCTGCCCGACACGGTGCAGTTACTGTTCATTCGTTTCTCACTCAATAGCGTCACCGTCGGCAAAAAAACTCATTCCCGAATATGTTGAAAAACTTTGTTCGGAAATACGCTTAACGGGTGAAAAAGTAAAAGAGAACGGTCTTGTTTTAAAAAGCGTTTACTGGGGCGGAGGTACACCGACTACACTTTCCGCCGAACAACTCGATTTAATTCTTACGGAAATTGAAAACAGTTTCGATTTGAAAACCTGTCTTGAATACACCGTTGAAGCGGGAAGACCGGACACCGTGACGGATGAAAAACTTAAAGTTCTGAAAAAACACGGCGTTTCGAGAATAAGCATAAATCCGCAGACGTTTTCAAACAGCGTTCTCAAAAATATAGGCAGATGCCACACAGTAGAAGATACTGTTGAAAAATACAAAAAGGCAAAACAACTCGGTTTTGACAGCATAAACACAGACCTTATCGCAGGTCTTCCGGGCGACTCTCTCGAAGGTTTTAAAAAAAGCATCGACAGCGCAATAGAACTTGAACCCGAAAACATCACGGTACACACTCTCGCTCTCAAACGCTCGTCAACCATTGTGACGGAAAGCGAAAGCGGAAATCTTGACAAAAACGTTACTTCTCACATGATTGAATACGCCTCCGCCGAACTGAAAAAAGCAGGTTACAAACCGTACTATATGTACAGGCAGAGCAGGTCACTCGGCAATCTTGAAAACGTCGGCTGGTGCAAAGAAGGTAAAGAGTGTTTTTACAACGTATTTATGATGGAGGAATGTCACAGCATTATGTCCGCAGGCGCAGGCGCAGTTACAAAACTCGTTTCTCCCGACTGCACATACATAGAACGCATTTTCAATTATAAATATCCTTTTGAATACATCAGCAGATTTAATGTCATTACAGAACGAAAAAACAGAATATCCGATTTCTTTTCGGAATACAAATAAACGGTGATAAATTATGTCAAATCTCAACAACACACTTGAATACATTTGTGAAAAAGCAAAAAATCCGGCTTCTTTTGCCGAAGAATGTGAAAAAAGATATGAAAACATCATATCCGACATTGCAAAAAAACTCGCCGTAAGCGGAAAAACAGAAATAGTTATGCTTGCAGGTCCGAGTTCTTCGGGCAAAACAACAACGGCAAACAAACTCCGTGAAGCGCTCCGCAATGAGGGTGTAAACAGTTTTGCGGTATCGCTTGACGATTTTTACCTCAACAACTGCGACGCTCCCCGCTTCCCCGACGGTACACCCGATTTTGAAACGGTCTACGCTCTTGATATTGAGTGTTTTGAAAAAACAATGGAAGAAATACTCGAAACCGGTACAGGTCATCTTCCGGAATTTGACTTTGTTCTCGGCGAACGTAAAAAAGAATTAAAAGAGATACACGTTACCGATCAGGATGTAATAATAGTTGAAGGTCTTCACGCTTTAAACCCCATAATTACAAAAAATCTGCCTGCCGAAAGGCTTTACAAAATATACATCAACGTATCTTCAAGAATTTACGACAAAAACAATGATATTGTTCTTAACAAACGAAACGTCAGGTTTGTGCGCCGCATAGTAAGAGATTTTAAATTCAGAGGAAACTCCGTTGAAAAAACTTACAGTATGTGGCACGGTGTCTGCAACGGCGAAGATATGTACCTTTTCCCGTACAGAAACACCGCAGATATTAAAATAAACACAATCTTCCTTTATGAAGACTGTGTTCTCAAAGACGAAGCAATAAAACTTCTTTCGGAAGTAGATAAAAAATCGCAGTTCTACCGTGAATCTCAACGGCTTTTAAAAAACCTTTGCAGATTCTCCTCAATAAGTACAGATTTTGTTCCCGAAACCTCAATGTTGAGGGAATTTATCGGTGAAAAGGAGTAATTATGGCTGACGAAAGAAAAAAACAAAACGTACTCGGCGGTGCAATGATTCTTGTTATTGCAACTGCGCTTGTAAAAATAATAGGCGCTGTTTACAAAATACCGCTTACGGGAATTATCGGCTCTCTCGGCAGAGGGTATTTCGCCTCCGCTTACAACATTTACACTCCCGTATATGCACTTTCCATGGCAGGTCTTCCTGTTGCGGTTTCCACAATCGTCGCAAGGTATGCCGCACTCGGAAAATACCGTGACGTAAAGCAGGTTCTTAAAGTCACATTCCCGCTTTTCTGCGCTCTCGGAATTATCGGCACGGCTTTTCTTCTTATAATGGCTAAACCGTACGCCGGCTCAATAGATTCCCCTCTTGCCGTTTACAGTATGCTCTGCATTGCCCCGTCAATACTGTTCTGCTGCATAATGAGCACGTTCAGGGGTTATTACGAAGGCTTAAACAATATGTATCCGACTGCAATTTCACAGGTTATAGAATCACTCGGAAAACTTGTTTTCGGTCTTACACTTGCATACGCCGTTATTAAATACGCAAAACCGAACGAAAACCCCGCACTCGTTTACGCTTATGCGGCGGCGGCGGCAATATTCGGCGTTACACTCGGAACCGTAATCGGCGCAATTTACACTTATCTCAGACACCGCATAAAAAAAGACGGCATTACAAGAGAAATGCTCGTCAATTCACCGAGAGCGGTCACTCCGAAGCAAACGCTTCGTGAACTTATTGCAATAGCCGTTCCCGCCGCTGTAAGTTCACTCGTTCTCAATATTACAAATTTCATTGATACCTGGATGATTCAAAACAGACTTTCAAGCGTGGTCGAAAAACACTATGACGTCATTATGGGAATATACGGCGATTCGATTAACGCCGCCACAGAAGTCACGAAAGAAACCGTTCACACCTTTTTGTACGGCGCATACGACACGACGCTTGATTTCAGAAACCTCATTCCGACAATTATGATGACGCTCGGCGTAAGCGCAATTCCCGTTATGTCGGCGGCTGTCGCAAAAAAAGATTATAAACTTGTAAACAATACCGTAAACACCGTTTTCAGAACAACAATGCTTATAGCACTTCCCGCAGGTGCAGGATTTTTCGCATTGTCAGAGCCGATACTTACCCTCCTGTATAAAGGTACGGAAAATGAATCGGGTATTGCAATCGCCGCTCCCGTTCTTGCGCTTTACGGTCTTATGATGCCGATACTTACACTCTCCTCTCCGCTTACGAATATTTTACAGGCAATCGGCAGAGCAGACGTTCCCGCAAAGGCTCTCGGTATCGGATGCGCTTTTAAAATCGGTCTGAACTTTATACTTATAGGAATACCTCAAATCAACATAAAAGGTGCCGTTTTCGGCACAGCGCTTTTCTACCTCATCTGCATTTTCTATAACTACTACGTTCTCAGAAAAGAAACTCACGTCAGAATTGATTTGAAAACCGTTCTTATTAAACCCTTAATTGCATCCGTTCTTTGCGGCGTTGCGGCAGGCGGCTCGTTTAAACTTTTAAGTTCGGTTCTGACGTTCGGAAACGAGACTTCAAGACTTAACGGATACTCGCTTTCATGCCTTGTTTCAATAGGAATTGCGGTGATTGTATACGCAATTTCGGTACTTTTAATGAAAACTATCGTAAAAGATGACATTTTAATGCTCCCAAAAGGAGAAAAAATTGCAGAAATACTTGAAAAATTTAAAGTTTTAGGGTAAAATGTTAAATATTGAGAGGAAATAAAAATGGTAGAAAATTTTGAGTTCAAAGAAAAATATAATCTTGATGATTTTGTTAAGATAGTCAGAATACTCCGCTCCCCCGGCGGCTGTCCGTGGGACGCAGAACAAACTCACACTTCCATTCGTGAAAATTTCCTTGAAGAAACTTACGAAGTTCTTGAAGCGATTGACACAAACAACAAAGAACTTTTAAAAGAAGAACTCGGTGACGTGCTTCTTCAGGTAATGCTTCATTCCGACATTGCAATGACTGACGGCGATTTCGACATAAACGACGTTGCCGACGGCGTTTCGCAAAAAATGATTATTCGCCATCCTCACGTTTTCGGTGACGTTAAGGTCAACAGTACCGATGAAGTCCTTTCAAACTGGGACGACATAAAACGTAAAACAAAAAGCCAGAAAACACAGGGCGAAGCAATGGCGGCCATCCCCGCAACTTACCCCGCACTTATGAAAGCGCAGAAAATTCAAAGCAAAGCAAAAAAAGCAGGCTTTGACTGGGACAGCGCTGACGGTGCATTTGACAAAATAGCCGAAGAAACAGAAGAACTCCGTGAGGCTCTTGCAGAGGGCAACCGGGAAAAAATTCAGGATGAACTCGGTGATTTACTTTTTTCTGCGGTAAACGTTGCAAGGTTCTGCAAGTGTGATGCCGAAACATCGCTCGAACTTGCATCAAAAAAGTTTATGAAGCGTTTTACCGCTGTTGAAAAACTTGCCGCAGAGCGCGGAATAGATATGAAAACTGAATCCGTTGAAGTTCTTGACAAACTTTGGGAAGAAGTAAAAAACAATGTGTAAACAAAAGGCATTTGCCTTTCGTAAATAAAAAATTTGGAGGATTTTCAAATGAATAAGACAGATCTCGTAAATGCAGTTGCAGCAACAGGACTTACAAAAAAAGACGCTGACAAAGCAGTAGCAGCAGTTTTCGGTGCAATCGAAGGCGCTCTTAAAGCAGGCGACAAAGTTCAGCTCGTTGGCTTCGGTACTTTTGAAGTACGTGAAAGAGCAGCTAAAGAAGGCCGCAACCCCAAAACAGGCGAAACAATCAAAATCGCTGCTTCCAAAGTTCCCGCTTTCAAAGCAGGCAAAGCTCTTAAAGACGCTGTAAAATAATTTAACTTTAAGTTGAATTTTTCAGAGGCAGACTGCAAAGTCTGCCTCTGTTTTTTCGATGATTACATATATTTTAAAGTCGTCAAATAAATCATCAGAAGAAACGGTCAGATGAATTTTCTTGACGAAAACATAAAGTTTGGATATAATAAAAATGAAAGGAGTTGTTTTTTATGGAACAAAAAATATTTTCTTCGTTTGAGATTCAACAAATTTTAAATCCTGTTTTTTCACAGTACAATATCCGAAAAGCAATTCTTTTCGGCTCCTATGCGAAAGGAACTGCATCTGAAAGAAGCGATGTTGATTTGTTTGTTGACAGTGGCTTAAAAGGGCTTTCTTTTTTCGGATTCTTAGAAGATGTGGTTACAGCCTTAAACAAAAGAGTGGATATGCTTGATTCTTCTCAAGTGAAAATCGGTTCCGAGGTTGATTTGGAAATAAAAGAAAGCGGAATGGTGATTTATGAACAATAACAAATAAAACACAAGTATGAGGAAAAATTCCTGTACTTGTGTTTTTTGTTTGTATTCTTTTTTGTGCCACAAATTATATTGGTTTTTGTGCCACAGATTTTTAAAAATTTTGTGCCGCAAATCCGAAAAGGAAATGTGACACAAATAATAAATTATTCTGCTTCGTAGGGAAAGACGGGCATAAGTTGAAGTTTAAACAGATTGTTTTTGTGCATACGGTCTATTTTTGCTTTTGTTTCTTCATCTTCGCACACGCCTGTTCTTATATATTTGTCAAGAACTGCGTAAGTAAAGCCGAGGTTATCTTCATCCGTTTTGCCGCAAAGTCCGTCAATGGGCGGTTTGTCAACAAACATATCGGGAAGTCCGAGCGCTCTGCCGACAGCCTTTACTTCCTGAACGGTAAGTTTTGAAAGCGGTGAAAAATCGCCTGCGGAATCGCCGTATCTTGTTGAATAGCCTACCCAGTCTTCGGAAAGATTGCAGGTGTTTGCCACTCTGCCGTTCACGCTCTGAGATACAGCATAAACCGTTGCCATTCTTATTCTCGGTGCAAGGTTTACCTGCGCCTGACGTGAAAATTCAACATCCGTATTTTCAAACTGATTTACAATACCGTTGTATGCGTCTTTAATATTTATTACAACCGATTTAATTCCGAGATGTTTTACAAGCGCTTCGGAAACATCAATATCAAACTGTTCGCCGTTCGGCATAAGAACGCCTACAACGTTTTCTTTACCGAGCGCTTCGCACAAAAGCGCCGCAACAACGGAACTGTCTTTCCCGCCCGATATTCCGAGAACTGCCTTACAGCCTTTTCCGTTTTCATTGAACCAGTCTTTTATCCACCGGACAATATCATTTTTTACTTTGACGGCATCAAAGTCCATTACTGTTCCTCCCCGGGTATTTTACATACATCAACCCATAATTTAGCATTTGAATATTTATAAAGTTCATCTGTTGTAAATTCCGCCGCACTGTTACTGCTGCCGCATGCGGGGAATACCGTTTCAAATCTTTTGAGCGATTCGTCAAGATATACTTCAACGTCATCGGGAACTGCAAACGGGCATACGCCGCCTATTGCGTGCCCGACTTTTTCAATAACTTCATCGGGCGTAAGCATTTTTGCCTTGACTTCAAAAGTATGTTTGAATTTTGCATTATCTATTTTTGCATCACCGGCACAAACGACAAGAATACACGACTCATCTTTTTTCTTAAAAGACATTGTTTTCGCTATTCTCTGTCCGTCAACGCCGAGCGCCTGCGCCGCAAGGTCAACCGTTGCGCTTGAAACGGTAAACTCCCGGATTTTGTCTTCAATACCGAGTGTTTTGAAATATTCTCTCACTTTTTCAATAGCCATATAAATCACCGCAATACTTTTTTCTGTTATTTTAACTCTTTATTATATCTATTTCAACATTTATTTTTGAAATGTGTTGAAAATGTGTTGAAACATTTGAAAAAACAGATATAATAATATAAACGAATGTGAGGTAATGTTATGAACATATTTGAAGCGGTAAAATCGCTCGTTTTATATGCAGAGCGTGAAAATCTTATAGAAAAAGATGATGAAATTTTTGAAATAAACAGAATACTTGAAGCACTTTCACTTGACGAATTTAAAGACTGCGGTGCAGATGAAAATGCCGACCTTCAAAGTATTCTTAAAGTAATTCTTGATTATGCGTGCGAAAACGGACTTTGTGAAAATTCCGTTGTTTTCCGTGACCTTTTCGACACGAAAATTATGGGACTTCTTATTCCGAGACCGTCGGAAGTTATAAAAAAATTCAACGAAGAATATAAAAAATCTCCGCTTGACGCTACCGAATACTATTACCGGTTGTCAAGAAAATCAGACTACATCCGTGAATACCGTGTTAAAAACGATATGAAATGGGTTACGAAAACCGAATACGGCGACATTGATATTACAATAAATCTTTCAAAACCCGAAAAAGACCCGAAGGCTATTGCCGCCGCTCTGACTATGAAAAAAAGCGCATACCCCGACTGTATGCTCTGCAAGGAAAACGAGGGTTACAGCGGCAGAGTTAATCACCCGGCAAGGCAGAATCACAGAATTATTCCGCTTGACATTGAGGGCGAAAAATGGTTTTTGCAGTACTCCCCTTACGTTTATTACAACGAGCATTGCATTGTTCTCAATTCGCTTCACACACCGATGAAAATTGATGAAAAAGCGTTCAGAAAACTTTTTGCTTTCGTAAAGTATCTTCCTCATTATTTTGTCGGTTCCAATGCAGACCTTCCGATTGTCGGCGGCTCAATACTCACACACGAACATTTTCAGGGCGGAAACTATGAATTTGCTATGGCAAAAGCACCCGTTGAAACAAAAATTGAGTTTAAAGATTATCCCGAAATCGAAGCGGGTATTGTAAAATGGCCTATGTCGGTTATAAGGCTTCGCGGCGATAATACAGACGATATTTGCGCTCTTTCGGGAAAAATTCTTGCAAAATGGCGTTCTTATACCGATGAAGACGCATTCATTTTCGCAGAAACAAACGGCACGCCGCACAACACCATAACACCTATTGCAAGATTTAAAAACGGCAAATACGAAATAGACCTCATTCTTCGTAACAATATTACTACCGACGAATATCCCGACGGCTATTATCACCCGCACCCCGAATATCATCACATTAAAAAGGAAAATATCGGGCTTATAGAGGTAATGGGACTTGCCGTTCTTCCGTCAAGACTTAAAGCGGAAATGCAGGAACTTGAAAAAGCAATGGTAAACGGCGAAAGAATAGAAGATAACGAACTTATCGCAAAACACGCCGAATGGGCATACGCAATAATGAAAAACCGCACAGTCAACAATGAGAACTGCGGCGAAATACTTAAAGATGAAATCGGCAAAGTATTTTCATCCATTCTTGAACAATGCGGCGTTTTTGAACGAAGCGAAAAAGGCAAAAAACAATTCCTGAAATTTACCGAAAATATTTAATTGAATTTTTCTTTCAATCCGTTTTATATACAAATCAAAAAACACACAGAGGTAATTATTATGGACTTAAAAAACAAAAACTTTCTTAAATTACTTGACTTCACACCCGAAGAAATAAATTATTTACTTGACCTTGCGGCAGATTTGAAACAGAAGAAAAAACTCGGTATTCCTCACAAACTCTGCGAAGGCAAAAACATTGCTCTTATTTTTGAAAAAACAAGCACAAGAACCCGCTGCTCTTTTGAAGTTGCGGCTTCCGACCTCGGTATGCAGTCAACATACCTCGACCCGAAAGCCTCGCAGATAGGTAAAAAAGAAAGCATTGCAGATACCGCCCGTGTACTCGGCAGAATGTTTGACGGCATTGAATACCGCGGTTTCGGTCAGGAAATTGTTGAGGAACTCGCCGAATATTCGGGAATACCCGTCTGGAACGGACTTACAAACGAATTTCATCCCACACAGATTCTTGCCGATTTTCTTACAATAAAAGAACACTTCGGCTCACTTGAAGGAAAAAAACTTGTTTATATGGGTGATGCACGTTACAATATGGGTAACTCCCTTATGGTAGGATGTGCAAAAATGGGTATGCACTTCGTTGCGTGCGCTCCGAAAAAATATTTCCCCGACGCAGAACTTGTAAAAATCTGTCAGGATATAGCAGCACAGACGGGGGCAACGCTCGAATTTATTGAAGACCCGTTAACCGCTACAAAAAATGCCGATGTGCTTTACAGCGACGTATGGGTATCAATGGGCGAGCCCGACGAAGTATGGAGTGAAAGAATAAATGACCTCCTGCCCTATCAGATAAATTCCGCACTTATGAAAAACGCCGGTGAACAGTGCCGCTTTATGCACTGCCTGCCCGCATTCCACGATTTAAAAACAACTGTCGGAAAAGAAATATACGAAAAATTCGGACTCACCTGTATGGAAGTAACCGATGAAGTATTTGAAAGCGAACAGTCAATAGTTTTTGACGAAGCGGAAAACCGTATGCACACCATTAAAGCCGTAATGGCGGCAACACTCGCATAAAAACACAAAGGATTTCAGTCTGTTGTCAAAACTGAAATCCTTTATTATTTTGAAAATCACGGGGCTGTTTTTTCACATTCCCTTTACATTTTCAACATATTAAAGTATAATAACCACCTTGTTATTATAAATGATTACATATTGACTTTAACGCAGTAAAGTGTTATCATAGTAAATAGTTAAATTGAGTAATCCGGGGGCATTTTATGAATTTCAACTACGACGTTCTTGACAGTACCGAAAAAATAATATTTGCACTTCGCTCACTTTACATGGAGTACGGTTATACGCAGTACCGAATGGGCAAATTTGAAGAATATGACCTTTACAGCAAAAATAAAGATTTTCTTGTTTCCGATTCCGTAATAACTTTTACCGACACAAACGGTAAACTTATGGCATTAAAACCCGACGTTACGCTTTCAATAATAAAAAACAACAAGGACAATCCCGACAGTATTCAAAAACTTTGTTATAACGAAAACGTGTACCGTGTTTCAAAAGGCACGAACACGTTTAAAGAAATTATGCAGACAGGTCTTGAATGTATCGGAAATATAAATGAAAAGTGCGTCGGCGAAGTTCTTTTGCTTGCCGCAAAAAGTCTTGAAACGGTAGGCGATGATTTTGTACTTGAAGTTTCAAATTTAAGCATTCTTTCATCGTTTATTGAATCTGTAAGCGAATCTTATTCGGTAAAACAGTCGCTCATTAAATGCGTCGGTGAAAAAAATATGCACGGCATTTTGAAAATATGCAAAGAAAACGGCATAAGTGAAGAAAATGCACAATCTTTAAAGAAACTCGTTTCAACATACGGCGCACCCGAAAAAGTTCTTACCGAACTCAAAGAAATATGCAGCGGCAAAAACATTGACGAAGAAATCACCCTTCTTGAAAACACTTTAAAAGTATTTTCGGATACGGATTTATACAAAAAAATACAGATTGATTTTTCCGCTGTCGGCGATATGAATTACTATAACGGAATAATTTTCAAAGGCTTTGTCGCAGGCGTTCCCGAAAGCGTTCTGTCAGGCGGTCAGTATGACAAACTTATGAAAAAAATGGGTAAAAAGTCAAAAGCGGCAGGCTTTGCGGTGTATATTGATTTACTTGAAAGAATCGGAGGTGCCGATATTGGATAAAATGCTTAATGTTGCTTTGCCGAAAGGCAGACTCGGCGAAAAAGTTTACTCAATATTTGAAAAAGCGGGTTTTCCCTGCCCCTCCATAAAAGAGAACAGCCGAAAACTTATTTTTGAAAACGAGGAAGCCGGAGTGCGTTACTTCTGGGTAAAACCGTCAGATGTTCCGATTTACGTTGAACGGGGTGCGGCGGATATAGGCGTTGCAGGAAAAGATATTCTTCTCGAATACGAACCCGACGTTTACGAACTTTTAGACCTCGACATAGGAAAATGCCGTATGGCTGTTGCCGCTCCCGTATCCTTTACCGACGATTCACGCCGCACGCTCCGTGTTGCAACAAAGTTCCGTAAAATAGCACAGGATTATTATTCATCCGTCGGCAGAGATATTGACATAATCCACCTCAACGGCTCGATTGAAATTGCACCGATTATCGGTCTTTCGGACGTAATAGTCGATATTGTGGAAACAGGTACGACGCTTAAAGAAAATAATCTTGAAGTAATCGAAACAATCGTACCGATAAGCGCACGTCTTATTGCAAACAAATCAAGTTTCAAATTCAAACAGAATCAGATAGAAAAAATTGCGGAAAAAACCGCTATGCTCACGGAGGCGGAAAAATGATTAAAATTATGAAATACGGCGAAGTTCCCAACAGTGAAATATTCGCAAGAACAGAGCCGTCTGTAAACGTTGAAAGTATAGTTGCCGACATCATTTACGATGTACGCAAAAACGGCGACAAAGCACTTTTTGAATATACCGAAAAATTTGACAAAGCAAAACTGAACAACCTTTGCGTAACCGATGAAGAAATTAAAGAAGCACTTTCACAAGTCGAGCCGGAATTTCTCGAAATATTAAAAAAGGCTGCTGCAAACATTACAAAATTTCATTCAAAACAAGTCCGCAACAGTTTTATTATTAACGATGAAAACGGTGTGGTTATCGGGCAGAAAATCATTCCCGTTGACAGAGCGGGGCTTTATGTTCCCGGCGGCACAGCCGCATATCCCTCAACGGTTCTTATGGATGCAATTCCTGCAAAACTTGCAGGATGCAAAGAAGTCGTTATTGTTACGCCCCCGTCAAAAGACGGCAAAGTCAATCCCGTTATTTTGGCGGCGGCTTATACAGCAGGCGTTGACCGCATTTTCAAAGTCGGCGGAGCACAGGCAATAGCGGCACTCGCTTACGGCACCGAAACAGTCCCGAAAGTCGACAAAATAGTAGGTCCCGGAAACGCATTCGTAGCCGAAGCGAAAAAACAGGTTTTCGGCACGGTTTCAATAGATATGATAGCAGGTCCGAGCGAAATTCTTATAGTTGCCGACGGAAAAACAAATCCGAAATACGCCGCGGCAGACCTGCTTTCGCAGGCTGAACACGACAAAATGGCAAGCGCCGTTCTCGTTACCGATTCACCTGAACTCGCAAACAGCGTAAGCGCAGAACTCGAAAAACAGATTCCGCTTCTTGAACGCAGTGAAATTGCCCGTGCTTCAATAGACAACAACGGCAAAATAATTGTAGCGGATGACCTGTCCTCCGCTATTGAAATTGCAAATGAAATTGCGCCCGAACATCTTGAACTTTGCGTTGACGCACCTTTCGACTACCTTGACGGCATACGCCACGCAGGCTCGATTTTTATGGGCAGAAACTGTCCCGAAGCGCTCGGTGACTATTTCGCAGGTCCTAACCACACACTGCCGACAAGCGGAACGGCAAAATTTTCAAGTCCGCTTTCCGTTGACGATTTTATTAAGAAAACACAGTACACATACTACACAAAAGACGCTCTCAAAAACGTTGCGGAAGACGTTGCATATTTCGCACGAAAAGAAGGTCTTACCGCACACGCAAAAAGTGCGACAGTTCGTCTGGAGGAAGAATAATGAGCCGATTTTTCAGCGAAAAACACGCTTCGCTTGAACCGTACACACCCGGCGAACAGCCGAAAGATATGAAATATGTTAAACTCAACACAAACGAATCGCCGTTCCCGCCGTCTTTGCTTGCTGTTGAAAAAGCGTCTGAAATTGCAAAAACGCTTCAACTTTATTCGGACCCCGAAGTCACTCCGCTTGTCAAAAAAGCGTCGGAAGTTTTTGGTGTCGCTGAAGATGAAATTCTTTTTACAAACGGCTCCGATGAAATTCTCAATTTTGCGTTTACTGCATTTTGCGATGAAAAACATCCTGCCGCATTTGCAAATATTACATACGGTTTTTATCCGGTATTCGCACAGATAAACCACGTTCCCTATACCGAAATTCCGTTGAAAAAAGATTTTACAATAGACGTAAACGATTATATGGGAATAAACAAAACAATTTTTATTGCCAATCCCAACGCACCGACGGGTATTGCACTTTCTTTAAGTGACATTGAAAAAATCGTTGAAAGCAATCCCGAAAACGTTGTTGTTATTGATGAAGCGTATGTTGATTTCGGAACTCAGAGTGCGGTTTCGCTCATTCACAAATATGACAACTTACTTGTTACGCAGACATTCTCAAAATCACGTTCAATGGCGGGTGCAAGGCTCGGCTTCGGCATAGGCTGTAAAGACATTATTCGTGATTTGAATACAATAAAGTATTCGACAAACCCGTACAACATTAACAAAATGACTATGGCAGCCGGAATCGGCGCTTTGTGCGATGAGGAATACACAAAGAAAAACTGCCTTGAAATTTGCAGAAACAGAGAATTTACAGTTAACGAACTAAAAAAAATCGGGTTTACGCTGACAGATTCGTCCGCTAATTTCATTTTTGCAAAACACAACTGTATAAGCGGCGAAATTCTTTATAAAAAACTTAAAGAAAAAGGCGTTCTTGTACGTCATTTCACAAAACCCGAAATCTGCGACTACAACAGAATTACAATCGGCACAAAAGAACAAATGAATATTCTTATTGAAAAAATAAAAGAAATTCCGGAGGAATTCGTTTAATGATTGCAATTATAGACTATGGTGTCGGAAATCTTTTTTCACTTAAAAGTTCATTCGCCGCAATAGGTCAGGACGTTACCGTAACATCCGACAAATCCGAAATAGAAAAAGCGGAAAAAATAATTCTTCCCGGCGTAGGCGCATTCCGTGATGCCGCAAAAAAACTTAAAGAAAGCGGTCTTGACGAAGTTGTCGTCAGCGAAGCGAAAAGCGGAAAACCGCTTATGGGAATATGCCTCGGTATGCAGATGCTTTTTGAAAAAAGTTATGAGTACGGCGAGTATGACGGATTAGGTCTTATTAAAGGCTCAATACGCCCTGTTTCGGACGTTATCCCCTCTGACCTTAAAATACCACACATAGGCTGGAATCCGCTGATTTTCAAAAAACAGAGTAAATTATTCAAATATATAAATAACGGCGACTGCGTATATTTTGTTCATTCATATTATGCCGCCGACTGTGAAAACTCGGTAATCGCAACAGCCGAATACGGCGCAGAACTTACCGCCGCAGTTGAATCGGGCAATATTTACGGATGTCAGTTCCATCCCGAAAAAAGCGGCGATACAGGGCTTAAAATACTGCGTGCATTTTGCGAGGAGGTCTGAAAATGTTTTTATTCCCTGCTATTGATATTTTTGAGAAAAAAGCAGTCCGCCTTTTTAAAGGCGACTATGACAAGATGACGGTTTACAGCGAAAATCCGCCGGAAATTGCCGCAGATTTTGTTGAATGCGGCGCAACGCATATACATATTGTTGACCTTGAAGGTGCTAAAAGCGGCGAAACGCCTAATTTTGAAACGGTCTGCCGTATTAAAAACGAAAGCGGCGTTTTCTGTGAAATAGGCGGCGGCATTCGCTGTGAAGAAGTAATTGACCGCTACATTTCAGCAGGTCTTGACCGTGTAATACTCGGTACGGCGGCGGTAAAAAACGAAAATCTCGTTAAAGAAGCCGTAAAAAAACACGGCGAAAAAATCGCCGTAGGTGTTGATATAAAAGACGGTTTTGTCGCCATAAGCGGATGGACCGAGAAATCTTCACTTGACGCTTTTTCGTTTTGCCAAAAAATGCAGAACATCGGCGTTCAGACACTTATATGCACCGACATTTCAAAAGACGGCGCAATGCAGGGTACTAACAGAAATCTTTACAAAGAACTTGCCGAACGGTTTAACATAAACATAACCGCTTCGGGCGGCGTTTCGACACTTGACGATGTAAAATGCCTTGCAGAATTAAATCTTTACGGCGCAATAATCGGAAAAGCCTATTATACGGGCGCAATAGACCTTAAAGAAGCAATCGGGGTGGCAGAATGATTACAAAACGAATTATACCGTGCCTTGACGTAAAAAACGGCAGAGTTGTAAAAGGCGTTAATTTTGAAGGTTTAAGCGATGTCGCCTCGCCCGTGGAACTTGCCGAATATTACAGTAACTGCGGTGCAGACGAACTTGTTTTTTACGATATTACCGCTTCCGCCGAGGGCAGAGCACTTTTTACCGATATTCTTCGGGAGACCGCCGAAAGAGTTTTTATTCCGCTTACCGTCGGCGGCGGCATAAACTTCGTCAGCGATTTTGACAGAGTGCTCAAATGCGGCGCAGACAAAGTAAGCGTTAATTCGGGGGCAATAAAAAATCCTGCTCTTATCGGTAAAGCCGCTAAACTCTACGGCGACCAGTGTGTCGTTCTTTCGGTTGACGTTAAACGTGTTGACGGCGTGTTCCGTGTGTTTGCAAAAGGCGGACGGGAAAACACCGGTATGGAAGCAATAGAATGGATAAAACGCTGTGTTTCAGACGGCGCAGGCGAAATAGTGGTAAATTCAATCGACACCGACGGAGTAAAAAAAGGCTTTGACCTTGAAATGCTCGACAAAGTATGTAACGCCGTATCTGTACCCGTTATTGCTTCGGGCGGTGCGGGATGCACGGATGATTTTATCACTCTTTTTAAAACGCTTCCCAAAGTTGACGCAGGTCTTGCCGCTTCAATTTTCCACTTCGGCGAAGTAAAAATACACGATTTGAAAGAAGAAATGGCGAAAAACAACATTCCCGCCCGTTTATAATGAAAGGATAAAGTTATGATTGATATTGACAAACTCAAATTTGACGAAAAAGGTCTTATACCTGCAATAGTTGTTGACTCGGTAACGAAAAAAGTTCTTACGCTTGCTTATATGAACAGAGAAAGTCTTGAAATATCAATGGAAAAAGGGCTTACCTGCTTTTTCAGCCGTTCAAGGCAGGAACTCTGGCTCAAAGGCGAAACAAGCGGAAACTATCAGCACATAATTTCCATAACCGCCGACTGCGATACGGACGCTCTTGTTGTAAGCGTTAAACCCGACGGTCCCGCCTGCCATCTCGGCACAACATCGTGCTTTGAAAATCCCGTTTGGGAAAACGAAGAAATTAACGATTTTTCACTTACCGAACTTATGAAACTTATTGAGGGCAGAAAAACCGAGAAAAAAGAAGGCTCATATACAACGTATCTTTTTGAAAAAGGTCTTGATAAAATACTTAAAAAAGTCGGTGAGGAATCAACGGAAGTTATTATCGCCGCAAAAGCGGAGGATAAAAAAGAAACCGTATATGAAATTGCCGACCTCGTTTATCACGTTATGGTGCTTATGATAGAAGCGGGCATTTCGCTTGAAGATGTTCACTCCGAACTTGCTTCAAGACACGTTATAGACCACAAAATAAAACAGGAAAAAATGACCGAGTAATTTAAACGGAAAAACTCCCGAAACGGCACATTATGTACCGAAACGGGAGTTTATTTTTTTATTTACAGAATATTCAATAAATTATTCAAAAGAAAGAATATCGGAAAAGCCGGTTATTTCAAAAACTTCCATAACTTCTTCGCATACGTTTTTAATAACCATTTTGCCCTGTGTATTCATTTTTTTCTGAAATGACAAAAGCACACGCAAACCTGCAGAAGATATGTATTCAAGTTTTGAAAAATCAAAAACAAGTTCTTCAACTCCGGCGAGTTCTGCACCCTCCGCCTCTAACTGCGGAGAAGTTGTGGTGTCAAGTCTGCCTTCAACTGTTAAATTTAATGTGTTTCCGTCTTTATTCTTTACAATATTCATACTCAACCTCTTAAATATATTTTTTTGAACTCTTCAAAGCTATTTTCACTTCTTTGTTATTATAACATATATAACACACAATTACAATTAAAAAATATTGCATTAAAGAAAAAATTTTAAAACAATAAACAGACATCAGACCGCAGAAACGTAAATTCTCAAAAATGATTGCGAATTATTGACATCATTCCGTATTTATGATATATTTATTGTCGCTGAAAAAAGAATATCGGGGTGTAGCGCAGTTGGTGTGCGTCTGTGAGCGCTGCCTGTGGCAGAGTAAGCGAACAGTAAGCACTGGGCGCAACAAGGAGAATTGCGATGCGCTACAAGCGAGCAAGGCGACTATGTTGCAACCGGAAGCGCAGCGGACAATTCCTCGTATTTCGGTGTATAAAGCAAATTTTAAAAATTAAATATCGGGGTGTAGCGCAGTTGGTAGCGCGCCTGCTTTGGGAGCAGGATGTCGGGGGTTCAAATCCCTTCACTCCGACCATGAAAAAAGCACGCCGAAGCGTGCTTTTTTCAATGATATCCGTTCCCTGCGGAACGGGTAATATATCTTCGATATGATATCCGCCTCCGGCGGATGATAAACGCTTCGCGTATGAGGAACGGATATTATCTCATTTTTGCGAAGCAAATATATCATACGGCTTTACCGTATATCATATCGCGTGAGCGATATATCATTTGAAAAATGACAGTGTTTTCTGCGGAGTTTTATTTTACTTATTTTTTCGTTTAGTACTGTAAGAACACCCGCCCCATATCGGGTGTTCATAACGGATTTGAGTTATGAACACTTTCATTTTTTATTTAAAAAGGGATTTGAACCCCATTCGTCCATCTCGACACGGTTTGCCGCAGGCAGAGTGTCGAGGGACTTACAATAGGATTGTTTGCGAAGCAAACTCTTGCGGCGTAGCCGCGAGTCCCTTCACTCCGACCATGATGAGTATTCATATGTAGGAACGCCGGAATACTTTGTAAACGACAAAAAATCCTATCCCTTTCTCGGCAGATTTACGCTGAATATGATCCCTAAAAATAACGGGTTCAACCGCATATTGACCGTACTTGCAAGGCGGTATTTGTTTCACAATGCCGACGGAAGCATAAAAGCCGGAGATCCGTATGACCGTACCGAATACGCACGGCGGGCATTATGCGCCCGGTGCAGTATTCCGGACAGCAAAAAAGCCACCCCGAAAAAGGAGTGGCGATATGATACGGATTACAGAGCATTGCACGGTGAATTTCCGGAGCTTGTGGACGAAAACGGCAACGGTTGGTATATCCGTCATCTGCACAATATATGCGATTTCGTCAATGAAAACCGGGACAAGGTCGGTGCCTCCGGCATCAAGCTTGCCGACGGTATAAAGGAGCTTGAAAACAAGTGGAGGGATAAGGTCGTACAGTATCAGGTTCCCATATTTACCGAAAGCACAAAGGGAGATAAGCTATTCCGCTTTGACGACTGCATTGCCGATGCGTTGGAGCAGGGACCTTTACGAACCGAAAAATATGAACTTACCGACAAGCAAAAGGCGTGGACGGATGAAATCATCGGAAGCGTTGTGCCGAAAAAGGTTGCCTACACGCTGTTTGAATACTACCTTGCAAACAAAACCGACGAATCCGAATGGGTGATCCTGCCGCAGGTCAATTTCGACGCCTACTTCGGCAATATTAAGTTCAGCAAAACACAGCTTGCATTGCTGCCGGGTGAGTTCATAGAACGCCGGCTCAACAATAACGGTGTGAGTATGTATAGGATCAATCTGCCGTCTTGAAAAAACAAACGAAAACATCCCCGTTTTGACACAGAAAACTCTGCTTCAAAGCGGGGATGTTTTGCGAAAAAGCGAAATATTTGAAATATATTTGAACTCTTTGCCGAAAATCGCAGAAAATCGGCTGAAACCCTTGATTTTATAATAAAATTATGCTATACTACTCGTGTATATCTGTGGGTAGGGGATTTTATACCCTTTTTACGATAAAATTGTCCCGGAAGGAGTGAGAGCAGATTTGGAAATACTGTCGCTGACAGATAACCTTTGTGCATTGCCCGGTTGCAAAGCACAGCACGGGCTTTGCCTGTATATCAAGACCAAAAAGCATAAGATTCTGTTCGATCTCGGGCAGGACGACACATTTATCAAAAACGCACATAAACTCGGCGTGGATATTGCCGATATAGATACCGTCATTATTTCTCACGGTCATTATGACCACGGCGGCGGTTTATCTGCTTTCTTAAAGCATAACAGCAAAGCAAAAATCTATATCCGCAGATCCGCTTTTGATAAACACTATACCGTATTTGGAAAACTCCATATCCCCATCGGTCTGCATGACAATAATATGACCGATCCGCGCATCGTCTTCACACCCGAACGGTTTACGGTTGATGATGAGCTTGAACTGTTTTCCGATGTCGGCAGTCAGAAGTTTATTTCAAGTGCAAATGACGGATTGCTCGCAAAGCACGGCGGCGAATACATAAAGGATGCCTTTGAGCATGAGCAGTATCTTATCATTACCGAAAGCATCACCCGTCTTTTGATTACCGGCTGTTCACATAAGGGCATAGTCAATATTATGGAACAGTATCACAGAATACATGGAAATGATGTCATTCCTCTTTTCTCGGTCATCGGCGGTTTTCATCTGTATAACCCGACCAAGAAGGAATACGCAAGCAACGATTTCATTTCCCACCTTGCTGAAAGTCTTGACCGTTTTGATGTGCATTATTACACCTGCCACTGCACCGGAGAGTTTGCTTTTCTTGAAATGAAAAAACTGTTGAAAGGCAAGCTCGATTACCTTGCTACGGGCGGTTGTGTACAAATCACCGATAACGGTTCGTGCTTTAAAAATCCGAAAGAGTTTTCGCAAAAAGACTTGACAAAGATAAGCAATCGGCGGACAATCCTACGAACGAACGAACGAACGGACGGGAATCTTTTGCAACCGAGAGGAAGTCCTATGAAGATTGCAATTATCGGGTGCGAAAAGCAAAAAGTTGTGGTGTTGCTTAAATATCTGAAAAAGAATCACAAGGATGCTGTTGTGCAAAGCTTTTCTTCAAAAGATACGGATGGTATTGAGGAGTTCATCAAGGATGATCCGTATGCTGTGGTCGTGTTTGATACAAGCAACTACGGCTTCTTTACGGCGGAAAGATTGTCAGAACGGCATCGGGCAATGAATCTTATCATGATTTCCGATTCGGAGCAATACGCTATAGATGCTTTCCGGCTCCATGTCAGTGATTTCTGGCTGTATCCGTACACCGCCGAACGAGTGGAAGAAGCATTCCGCAATTTAAGGCACACTCCCGAAAAGGGATTACAGTTTGATTTAACAAAGAAATAAAAAAATGAAAATAAATGTTTTTTCGAAAGGAAGTTTGGTTATGAAAAAAAGGATCTTATCAATGCTGCTCGTAGCAATTATGTTGCTGACGCTTTTGCCGATGTCGGCATTTGCGGACACAACCGAGTCTGTTACTCTTAATTTAACAAGCACGAGCAGATTGAATATAACAGAAGAATTCGATGATTATGATGCCATTGGGCTTGATAGTTCTTTATGGTCACTTACCGGAGATACGGGTGGTTTTAGTAGTTATCCTTACATTAGAGATGGCAAACTTAGAATTCTAGGCAATTCAGCAAAAAAAGGGAGCGTTACCATAGCCGCCATTGATGAGCAGAAGATCCTTTCTCTTGAACTTGCTTTTGAAATATCATCAACCAGTGGTGCAGTAGTGTATGTGGATGGAGAGGCTGTAAACGGCACAGGCGATTATACCAATATGATTTATTCATTTGGTGATAATGGATGTGATTCCTTTAAAATTGAATATGGATCTTCGTCTGTCAGCATCACTTCATTAACAGTCAATTATGCACCCAAGAAGGCTCCGCAAAAGGAGTTGGTGTCCCTTGAAATACAGGGCACTCCTATCAAAACGGAATATACAGTCGGCGAATCATTCGATCCGACAGGGTTGACCGTTCAGGCAACATACAGCGATGCCAGCACAGCATACGTTACCGATAACGCAGAGTTTACTGTTGTGCCGGAAACCTTTACGGAAGCAAGCGATAGTGCCAGCATCAAAGTGACGGCAAAAGTAGGGACAGTTACTTCAAGTGAAAAAACTATTGATAATCTCAAAGTAAAAGCACCCGCCGTCTCCTACAACATCACCAACGACACGCCGGAAAGTGATGCGGAAAAGAATCACGGTTATATTACGATTGACAAGACTTCTGCCGCAGAGGGCGATACCGTAACTGTCACGGTCAATCCGGCAGACGGCTATCAGCTTAAATCGCTGACCGCCACCCCCGTTGCACCGACAATCAGTACGATAGCGGATGTTCTTGCAACGGTTGAGGGAGGATTCCCGCAAGGTACCGGAGGAATGAAAGATTGTCCGGATGATGCTTGGGTTAATAACTCCGATCGGTACACGTTTGTAATCCAAAGCGGTCAAAATTCAGCTTTAAGCTTTTATTATAGTAATTATATTAATCCAAATACGGGTGAGGTTACAGGTAATGCTACACCCGTACTTACAACCACCGGAGTAATAGCGGGAGAAAATGGATACACCGCAACGTTTGGTACTATCACTCTAACGTTCAATATGACAGACGGC
Source organism: Acutalibacteraceae bacterium (assembly GCA_045598225.1). Classification (GTDB taxonomy): domain Bacteria; phylum Bacillota; class Clostridia; order Oscillospirales; family Acutalibacteraceae; genus DTU089. Next base: position 113,675 of record JAZLLP010000027.1, read on the forward strand.
AAATTGACCGGCATTGTATTTTCGAGTACAAGCGAGAATATGCAAAACAATTATGGCGGCACCTACACCGCACCGGCAGACACCACGCCTCCCTCTTCCGAGCCGGAAACAATAACCCCCGAAAAGCAGACTGACGGAACGTATCAGTTCACAATGCCCGGTTATCCCGTCGTTATCATGGCGGAGTTTGAGGAAACAATCACTATTGCCGATATTATTGCTACATATAATAACTTCCCGTTGACGAAGGATGAGGACTTGTATTGGACGAATGAACAAGGAACGACCTGCTACTATTTCAACAACAATCTGTTCTTCCGATATACAACCATCAAGTCTCTGTGGCAAAGTATGACAGTGAGCGTGATAGCAGACGGTAAAAACTATACCTATTCAGACGGTACCGTTACTTATACCTTCATTATGAATGAAGGCAGCGGCGTGCTTACGGCTATTACGGTAAGCGGTTCGACCGATACGAAATATAACGGCACATACGTTGCGCCTCCGACAAAATACACCGTTACAAACAGAACCAACGACGCACACGGCAATATTGCCATTGACACGGCATCCGCCGCAGAGGGAGAAACGGTAACGATCACGGTCAATCCGGCAGACGGTTATCAGCTCAAGGCGAACAGCCTCAATGTACTTCCAATCGAATGCGCAAAGTGCGGCGCAGCGTTGACCTCTGCGATATGTGACCAATGCGGTGAGCAGTTCGCTTCGCTCGAATTGAACCGGAATCAGAACGGCACATACTCTTTCACAATGCCCGCTTATCCAGTCACCGTGACGGCGGAGTTTGAGGAAAAGGCAATCACCATTGCCGATATCTTGAATACGGTTAAAAACTTCCCGACCTCCGCAGAAAACGGCTGGGTCAATGAGAACGGTGCCAAAATGTACTCTGATGGACAGGCGATTACAGTTACCAAAGGTTCATCAACATATGCGCTATTATCAAATACAGTTGAAAAGTCCGGAAACAATTATGTTTATGAAGACATGTATATTCGTCTTACCTTTGTTATGTCGGATAACGTTTTGGAGAAGGTTATCGCGTCTAATGTTCCGGCCTGGTTTAATGTTGCTAACGGTACTTATGCTCCTGCTCACTCACACAGTTTCACCTACACAGCAAATGGCGGCAAAATTACTGCGACCTGCACAGACGGCTGTGATAAGGGCTACGACACGAATCCCCTTACTTTAACACTGACCGCTCCGGAGAGCCTCGTCTATGACGGCAACGCCAAGAGCTTCACCTTTGCAGACGGCGAAGCGGACGCATGGACGGGTGCGGGACTGGAACTTCCGACCATTACCTACTATCAGAAATACAGCGGTCAGGGATGGTATACGCAGTTGGACGAAGCTCCCGTAAATGCAGGCGGCGACTATATGGCGGAAATCGTTGTGAACAGTAAAGTCGCGCAAGTTGAATTCACCATCGACAAAGCAACTCCGAATATCAAGACCAATCCGGCTCCGAGCGATATTATCTTTGGCAAGAAGCTTGCGGACAGTACGCTTGCCGGCGGTTTTGTTCAGATTTCAAGTACAAACAGTACCGAAGTCGCAGGTTTGTTTACATGGACAAATCCCGATACGGTACCCGGTATAAATGACAGCGAAGTAACCGAATATGATGTAACCTTTACTCCCACAGATACGAATAATTACAATACCGTTTCCTGCAAGGTAAAAATCAAGGTAAATCATACCCACACTCCCGTTCTTGTAAACGGTCAGGCGGCAACCGAAACCGCTGCGGGCTTCAAAGATTACTACAAGTGTGATTGCGGCGACTTCTTTG
>JAZLLP010000028.1:0-4822 GCA_045598225.1 Acutalibacteraceae bacterium
TGCGACTACTATCCTGTAAATACCAGCAAAGCAGGCGGAATACAGACAAAATACGAGCTCATGTACAAGGGTGAAAAGCTCTGTGATATCACTCTGAATGTACCGGGTACTCACAATATTTTAAACTCCGTTGCTGCCGCAGCCGCTGCACACAGCGCAGGCGCAGAACCTGAGTTCATAGAAAAGGGACTTTATGAATTCGGCGGTGCAAAGAGAAGATTTGAAATAATCGGAAAGAAGAACGACATAACAGTCGCTCACGACTATGCTCACCATCCTGCTGAACTGACAGTAACACTGAATGCAGCTATGGAAATGGGCTTCAACAGAGTATGGGCGGTATTCCAGCCGTGTACATATTCGAGAACAAAAAAACTTATGGACGACTTCGCCGAAGTTCTTCAAATTCCCGACAAATGCGTTATGACGGAAATTATGGGTTCACGTGAGGTGAACACCGAGGGAGTTTACACAAGTCAGCTTGCCGCAAAAATCCCCGGCAGTGGATGGTTCAACACCTTTGACGAGGTTGCGGTTTATGTCCTTGCAAATGCTCAGAGGGGCGATTTGATTATCACGCTCGGCTGCGGAGATATTTACAAAGCCGCAAAGATTATGATTAAACGTCTCGAAAACATTTAACAGCAACGCCCGCCGATTGGGCGGGCGTTAATTATCAGTGGTTCTATAATAAATGTTGGGGTAAGCAAATAAAATCTATAAAAAACAGTAGAGCATATTTGAAAAATCCTGTAAAATGAAAATGCTACAAGTCATTGAAAGGATTTGACAGATATGCTCTATAACAATTTTAACGAAGAAATACTTGGATTGCAAGATGTTGAGGTAAAAAAATTAGAAACAACCAAAGAAAAAAATACCATAACCATAAGAATAAAACGAAAAGCTCATAAATGTCCTTGTTGCGGTAAAGAAACAGACCATATTCACGATTATAGAAAACAGATAATAAAGGATATTCCGTCGTTCGGCAAGCAAACCATATTGATTTTGGAAAAACGTCGCTATGTCTGTGACTATGGAAAAAGATTTTATGAAAAAGTTCATTTTTTGCCTCGATATCACAGAATGACAAACAGACTTATTGTATATGTGATTGAAAAGTTAAGAAGTACCACATCGTTCACTCAGGTTTCAAAAGAAGTCTATTTGTCCGTATCAACAGTAATCAGAATATTTGACTTTATTAGTTTTCAAAAGCCCAAGCTACCCGAGGTAATTGCCATTGATGAATTCAAAGGTAATACATCGGGAGAAAAATATAATTGTATTATTACTGATCCTGTTAATCATAAGGTTCTTGATATTCTGCCTAAGAGACATTCCCCTTATTTATCAACATATTTTCGTTCTTTTAAAGACAGAGAAAATGTTAAAATATTCATTTCTGATATGTGTTGTCCATATGACGATACAGCATCCGTTTACTTCAAAAATGCAAAACAGGTTGTAGATAAATATCATTGGATAAGGCAGATAATGTGGGCATTTGAGAGAGTCAGGAAAGATGTACAAAAGAAGTTTCAGAAAGATTATCGGGTTTATTTCAAACATTCGAGGAAACTGCTTTTAAAAAGATATGAATCATTGCAAGAAGAACAAAAGCAGCAGGTAATGGTTATGTTATCTGTATCACCCACGCTTTATTCGGCTCATTTTCTCAAAGAACGGTTTTTAGAAATTCTTGATAGCGAAGACAGAGCTGAAGCTAAAAAAGAGTTATCTGAATGGATAGACAGTGCGGACAAATGCGGAATAGAATCATTTGAAAAATGTGCAAAAACTATGCTTAATTGGTATTCTGGCATTCTTAATTCTTTTGATACTCCTTATACAAACGGTTTCACTGAAGGCTGTAACAACAAGATTAAAGTTTTAAAACGTAATGCTTTTGGTTATCAAAATTTCAAAAGATTCAGAAAACGTATTCTCTTTATGTTTACATAAATCAACGGCAGCAACTTGCCGTTGCCACCGTTGCTATTTTTCTTTTTTCAGGGTTTTATTACCCCAACTATTGACAAAGAACCTGTATTGTTATTCAGTTGGCTTTGCAGGAATCCGGTGCATATTGCGGCAAGATTTTTTCTGCCCAGTCAGCATTTTCAAGTGATAACTGCGGTGCTGTCTTCAAAAGATATACAAGATATTTATACGGATTCAGTCCCGCTTCTTTTGCCGTCTCAATCAGACTGAAGATTATCGCGCTTCCCTGAGCTCCGTTGGGTGTGTTTGCAAACAGAAAATTTTTGCGGTCAATAACAAAGGGCTTTATGCTGCGTTCTGCTCTGTTGTTACTTAATTCAAGCCTGCCGTCTTTCATATAGTTTTCAAGATATGGCTGTTGATTCTTAAGATATGTCATAGCTTGTCCAAGTGCAGATTTCGGTGCTGCTTCTCTCGTGTTTACCCACGCAAACAAGGCGTCCAGAATTGGCTTTTCAAGTTCCTGACGCTTAATATATCGTTCCTCCGGTGATAAGGAGGCAATTTGTTTTTCAATTGTGAACAGCCTGGTGCAATATGCCAAACCTGTTACCGCTGCAGAGTTCGGTGTTCTCTTTGCCTTTGGCACAGCATTGACCGCTTCATCAAACTTTCTGCGCGCATGTGCCCAGCAACCCACTACCGTGATACTATCCGGCAGATTATGATATCCCGAATAACCATCCGTATGCAGATATCCTGTAAATCCGTTCAGAAATTTTATCGGGTGTTCACGGCTTCTGCTCGGCTGATATTCATACAGAACAATCGGTGATTCAGCATACATTCCCGTTCTGTATAACCACATATAGCTCTTGGTTTCAGCTTTTTTGCCCGGTTCTTTTAAAACCTGCAATGTGGTTTCATCTGCGTGAAGAATATCTTCGTTGAGAAGTCTTTTATGCAGCTCATCATAAACAGGTCTCAGCCATTTATCAGCGGCAGTGAGAATCCAGTTTGACATCGTCTGTCTTGAAAGCTGAATTCCATTGTTTTTCAGTTCAAGCTCCTGTCGATACAAAGGTGAACCCATAATAAACTTCTGAGTCATAATATGAGCGATAGCTTCGGGTGAAGCAAAGCTTCCGGGAATGACGGCAGGAGTCTTTGTTGCCTTTGATACAGGTGTTTTGATATTTTCATCATTACAACGCTTACAGGCATATGTATAGAACCATTCTTCGAGAAGAACAGCCTGTGCAGGAATAATTTTTAATGTACGGCGTACTTCTTTACCGATTTCCTGCATAATGTCGCCACATTCAGGACATATACGTTCTTCTTCGGGAATCTCGTGACGGATTACTTCTGTCTGAATATTATCAGGAAGTATATCTTTAACATTACCTGAATTCTTTCTGCGTTTGTGAGAAGAAACCTCTGTTTCAACAGGCTTTTCTGATTTCAGGTATGCTTCTGCTTCATTAAAAAAGAAGCTGAGCTGATTGCAAAGTTCCTCATTGGCTTTCTCTGATGAACTGCCGAATTGTTTGTTTTTGGCAAGAGTAAGCTGTTGAGTGAGCCAGTCAATCTGCGTCTTCATACTTTCATATTCTGCACGGGAAATAGTTACTGTTTCCATGTTATTTTTATCAATTTCATGTATCTTTTTCATGAGAAAATTATACCACAAAACTGCAGAAAAAGCCAGCATTTTCAAGGATTTATACCACTTTTTCAAATCAGAAAATCGTCAGATTCGAAACATTTTTATGTGCTTTAGGCTGTTCGATTTTTAACCCTTCCATAAGCCACCGATACTGTTGAGAAGTCAAGCTTCTGACCTCATCTCCGCTTCTCGGCCATTGAAAGTTTCCGTTTTCAAGTCTCTTATACAGGAGAAGAAAACCATCGCCCTCCCAATAGAGTCCCTTGATTCTGTCACCTCTGCGACCGCAGAAGAGAAACAAGGCGTCGCTGAACGGATTAAGCTTAAACTGCTCCTGTACCATGACGGCAAGACCGTCTATGCCTTTTCGGAGGTCAGTATATCCGGTTGCAAGATATACAGGACAGTTACTGTTCCAGTCGTTCAGCATAGTTTTATTGCAGACAGAAGCTCGGTCAGAGACTCCTTATCAGCTCCCTGATGAATATCAACAGTAAAGCCATTTGAAGAAACAGTTGCTATTATCTGACCTGACAACTTATTCCCTGTATTCGGAATCTCTACAAATTCTGTTTCTTTTGCTGTAACCTTGAAAATCTTTCGTTGCCAGTAGTAATATGTCTTTTCGTTTATACCTTCACGATTACACCAGTCACGAACGGTCATGCCACTGCTTCTGCATTTTGAAACCGCATCGTTCCAATACATCATTCGCTGTTGTGAATTAAAAATCTGAAGTTCATTCTTCACTCTCAATTTCTCCTTTAGAGTATTTTGGACACCAACCTACTCCTTAAGAGTCTTTTGGTGTCCTTTTGATTATCTCATACTCTTTTTTCGCTGTACAGCCACTCACAGGTTTGACGGTTACTTTTCTTCTGCATCTGATTTAGTATTATACGAAACTTCAATAGGCTTTAATTTATCATTTAAACCTGTGATACATTTGTATTTAGTAACAGATTTACGATTGTATCTTGGAATATAATTTAAATAATCCAAAAATCTGCCGATTAAAATATTAAAACTTAATTTGCTATTGTTGAACGGAAAGAACAGAATTGTAATGATTTTATTATTTAAAATACAACTTAAACTATAACTTAAAATAATGTTCTCTTTATGTAAGTAACAATAATCAGCTCTGATAATTAAATCATCAGATTGTTTAGTAGGTCTAAATTCGTTTATGAATACAAATGTATC
>JAZLLP010000029.1:0-49400 GCA_045598225.1 Acutalibacteraceae bacterium
CGGCACTTTTCAGCCCTTACATCCGACTTCTTTCAGACTCCTCCTCACGAAGGACGCCCTTGTCTTCGTCTAACAGTTCCTACTGCCAAGCCTGTAGCGGACTTTCACCGCCAAGTAAATATGCGTGCCGAGCACACAAAAGATATCAACCTCTACACAATTCCGTGTGTAAAGGTTGATTCTATATAAAAACTATTCTGTTTTTATCTTTGCTTATTAACCCGACTTAAATATATTCTTAAGTTCGGTTAGCAACTAACAACTAACAACTGGCAACTGACAACTAACAACTAACAACCGGCAGCTGCAAATGCGCCGTAGAAATGAATAACGTTCATATCTTCTTCCATTTCAAGACCGTGAGAACCGCATCCGCCGTCTATTTCATGACAGCCGTGATCAGGTGCAAAGCCGTAAACGGTATTATGATTTTTCCATTGATTTTTTATTTTTTCCACAATGTTTTTATATGTTTCAATGTTCCCTTTAAGAGCATTCATTGCGTTCTCGCCCTCGGGACCGACTTTGTGCATATTACCGTCATAATTGCCGTTGTAAATTACAATAAGGTCATATACGTCTTCGTCAATAAGTTCAAACGTTTTTGCATTTACCTCTTCAACGGAATCATATATGAAATAATCCATATCTCTTTCAAGGAATATTTTTGAAATGCTGTCGCCCGCTGTTGAAACAATGGCGCATTTTTTGCCTGCTTTAATAAACTCGTCAAAAATCGTATTTTGAGTAAGTACCGGTTTTTCATATTTTTTTATGCCGTGAATTTCCGGCATTACGCCCGTGTACATAGAAGCGAAACAAACAGGTGTTACGCTCGGCATTACGGAAAGCATCGGAAGTCCTATATCCGACGAAAGAACGGCATCTTCAAATAATGACGTATATTTCTGATACATCCACAAAGCAACGGCATCGGGATTGTAAATAACTATTCTGTCGGGCTTTTCGCCGCCTAATTTTTTATTTATAAGTGAAAGAAGAATACCGTTTACATTTTCGGTATTTTCGGGTTTAATGCCGCTTGAAGTCAAAAGTGTGGGCATAACAGATGTAATGCAAATTGAATCGAACAAATCCATAAAAACATCTCCGTTTGTTTACAATAATTACAGTAAAGATTTATAAAGTTCTTCCGCACTTTTTGCGGAAAGATATGCGGGCGGAATGTCAAATACAGTTTTGCATCCGCTCTGTCCTTCGTTATTGAGTCTGTACGCCGCACGGGCATACGCCACAATAACGCTCGCCGTAAATTCGGGGTTTGAATCGAGTTTAAGACTGTATTCAATAACGTGGCTGTTTTCAAGGTCTTTACCCGTCTTGCCCGTTCTTATTACAAACCCGCCGTGAGGTATTCCCGAATGGTCACGTTTTAATTCCTCTGCCGTAATAAAATGAACGGTAGTGTCATATTCGTCAAAATAGTTTTTCATTGTGACTATTTCATTTTTAATACGCTCTTTGTCTGCACCGTCTTCGGCAACTACAAAACATTCACGTGTATGTTTTTCACGTGCGGTAAGAACGGGATTTTCACCGTTCCTAACCCTTTCAAGCGCGGACTCCACGGGAATTGTGTACTGCCTTGCATCAATAACTCCGTCAATACGTCTGATTGCATCGGAATGCCCCTGGCTTACGCCTTTACCCCAGAATGTGTAATCAGCGCCGTCGGGAAGAATACAGTTACCGAAAAGTCTGTTCAAAGAAAACATACCCGGGTCCCAGCCGACTGAAATAATGCCGATTTTACCGCTTTGTTTCGCCGCTTCGTCAACATTTTTAAAATGTTCGGGTATTCTTTTGTGCGTGTCAAAACTGTCTATAACATTGAAGTGCTTTACCATTTCGGGCGTTTGCACGGGAAGGTCGGTTGCACTTCCGCCGCACATAATAAGTACGTCAACCTCGTCTTTATGTTCAAGTATTTCACTCGTTTTGTAAACTTTCGCTTCTCCGAAAACTGTTTTTACCGATGACGGCTCACGCCTTGTAAAAACGCAGGTAACAACCATATCGTCATTTTGTTTTACGGCACATTCAACACCACGTGCTATGTTACCGTATCCGTAAAGTCCTATTTTAATCATAAAAATCACATTCCTTATTTAATTCCTGAAAACTGACAACTGACAACCGGCAACTGACAACTAGCAACTAACTTTCCCGAACAAATCCGTCGCAAGTGCTTCAACATTTATTCTGTAAACGTAACCCATAAGTCCCGAAAATTCTTCACGGTAATGTTTGTCATAAGTGGGTATGTGAAGCGGAACAATACGGGATTTCATAAACCTGTCACCGTCATTAAGAAGAAAACCGACTGCCGTAACATCCCACACAACTTTACTGTATGCGTGTGTTTTTAAGTATTCTTCACCGGGAGCATTTTCCATTGCCGTTTTGTAAAGGTAATCGCATATTTCATTTTTGCCTTTGAGATAATGTTCAAAATCGTAAACAGAAAAATGGAATCTGTCAACAACGCCGGCGCACGGAAGTTGAACAACGGGAGCGTGAAGCATAACAACACGAGCCGCCGCAATATCCTGCACCATATTAAATTCGCCCGTTTCTTCAATGTGAAGGGCGTGCCCGCCGAGCCAGACAACGACTATTCTGTCGGCAATTTCCGGATTTATGAGAAGTGCCGAAGCAACATTTGTAATTGCACCTATTGCTATAACATAAAGCGGTTTTTCGGAAGAATATTCCATAGCACGTTTTGCAAGGTCGTTTGCAGCATCGGAAATAACGGGTGTTTTCTCATCGGGAAGATATTTTTCACTTCCTCTGAACGTAACGCTTTTAAGTTCGCTGTTGCCCGTTAAATCAAGAATATGAAGTTGTTCACGGTAACTTTTTTCCATTCCGTCGGCAGGTGAAGAAGACCTTGAATTATAATACGGTGCGGCATAAAGCGCTTTAAGATGAAGTTTTTCTTTCGATTTAAGAAGATACACAAGAGCAAACTGGTCATCCATTTCATTGTAAGTATCCGAATCGAAAACAACGTCAATTTCACCTTTCGGAACGCAAAGGTTTTTAAGTAAATTATTTTTATTCATAATTACTCCCCTTTCGCTTTGTCGCGCGCTCTGTTTTTGAAATAAACAATTATGTTGAGCCCTACTACCGTAAGGTTTATAAAATAAAACAAAAGTACATACCATTTTGAAGATATGTTCGCCATATACGTTTCGTTTGTAAATTTTGAAACAATTCCGGCAATGTAACCGAAAAATATCAAGAGGTAAAACGCAAGGCTTATGCCCTTTGCACTTTTTGTTTTTATTGCTTTTACAAGATTTACGGGCCACGATGCGCCGAAACTCAAAAGCATTGCAATTTCAAGTATTTCAGACATTTAAACTTCCCTTTCAAACAGGAGAATAACATTTTTTACAAATAATATTTTACCGCAGTATGCGTGATTGTCAAGTGCGGATTTGTTAAAACACAATACAATAATATAAAAAACACCGCCGAAGCGGTGTTTAATAATACGAACCACGTTAAATTATTTTAACACTTCCGAAAGTGTGTTTACCAACTGCTGAACGTCAACAGGCTTCGGTATATGTTCATTCATACCGGATTCAAACGCTTTCTGACGGTCTTCTTCAAATGCGTTGGCTGTCATTGCAATAATGGGAATATCGGCTATTGCAGGCTCGGACATGGCTCTTATACGCCTTGTTGCTTCATAGCCGTTCATAAACGGCATTTGAACGTCCATAAGAATGAGGTCGTACTGACCCGGTGTTGCCTTTTCCATTTTTTCTACTGCAATCGTTCCGTCTTCCGCAGTATCCATAACAAAGCCGTATTCTTCAAGAATTTCGCAGGCAATTTCCCTGTTCATTTCGTTATCTTCAACAAGAAGAATTTTCTTTCCGGAGTAGTCGGGTTTTTCTTCTTCTACAACTACTACCGAATCGGGATCACAGCATTTTGCAAGCGTCTTTTTAAGGTCAGACATAAACAGAGGTTTGTTTACAAATGCGGTTACACCCGCTTCATACGCCTCCTGCTCAATATCTGCCCAGTCGTATGCGGTAATTATAATAATGGGTGTAAATTCACCGACAACTTTTCTTATTCGGCGTGCGGTTTCTATTCCGTTCATATCCGGAATCATCCAGTCGATAATGTAAACGCTGAAATTATCGCCTTCTTCATAGGCAGTCTGTGCTCTGAACACCGCTTCTTTTCCGGAAGAACACCATTCGCTTCTCATTGAAATTTCCTTGAGCATCTTTGAAATACTTACGCAGGAATCAAGGTCATCATCAACTACAAGTCCTCGAAGTCCGCGAAGTTTCGTAAGTGACTCGGGAACTTCTTCTTCCTTTTGAATATCGGCAATTTTCAAATCGAACTCAATTATAACTTCCGTTCCGACATTTTCTTCGCTTTTTATTTCAATTCTTCCGCCCATCATATCAACAATGTTTTTCGTTATTGCCATACCGAGACCTGTTCCCTGTATGCCGGAAACAGTGGAAGATTTAACTCTTGTAAAAGGTTCAAAAATTGTTTTTACAAACTCCTCACTCATACCGATTCCGCTATCTTTGACAGAAAATCTGTATGTTGCATACCCGTCGGGTCTGACGTTATATTCAGACACTTTGAACGATATTGTGCCGTATGACTGAGTATACTTAATTGAATTTGAAAGAACATTAAGAAGTACCTGATTTACCCTGAGTTTGTCGCAGTACACAAATTCATCGGTAACGTCAAATACGTCAACATAGAAATCAAGGTTTTTAGACGATATTCCGGACTGTGTAATGTTTCGTATTGTATGAACAATTTCGGAAAGGTCTTCTTTCTGTTCATTGAGCGTCATTTTACCGGATTCAATTCTGCTCATATCAAGAATATCGTTAATGAGCGAAAGTAAATGTTCTGATGACTGGCTTATTTTTCTTAAATACTCGGTCACCATTTCTTTACTGTCTATATGAGATGCGGCAAGTCCGGTATATCCGATAATCGCATTCATCGGAGTACGAATATCATGGGACATATTGTTAAGGAAAGTAGTCTTTGCACGGTTTGCGCTTTGAGCCAGTGAAAGGGCTTCTTTTAACGCATCCTGCTGCTGTTGCTGAACTCTTACCTGTTCGTCAATGCTGTGTATGCCGACAATAAGTTTGTCAATTATGCCGGTTTCATTTTTTGTGTATGTAAATTTTATCTGATAATACTGAACTACTCCGTCTACAACAATGCGGAAGTCAACAAAATAAGCAACGTCTTTTTCAAGTTCCGTCAATATTGTTTCACGTCTTGTCTGCTTGTAGAACTCATCTCTGTCCGGTTCATAAACAAGATTATCCTTAAGAAGATCAAGTCTTTTTGAGAAATGCTTTTCATCATCCCAACCGGTTATTTTTTCTTCAAATGTTCTGTTAAGACGGTACGGAATTATTTCGTCATTGAATTTATTATCTTCAATGCTGACAACACTCAGGCATTCAAAATCCTGCATAAGAGAAGAAATAACCCTCTGTTCTTCTTCTTTGGCACGCATAAAGTAATCATTGTTTTTAATGCCTACAACAGCGCAGTTATGACCTTTGTGCACCTTGTGATGAATCATTTTTACCTGATACCACTGAATTTTGCCTTCAATTATTACACGAAAATCAATATAATAAGGTATTCCGTTTTTTATTTTTCCGAAAACAACTTTAGGATTTGTCGCATTAAACAAATACTCTCTGTCCTCGGGTACAACAATGGAATTCACGAGCATTTCGACACGTTTTAAATAATTTGTTTCACTTTCCCAACCGGGTATTGCTTTTAAAAAATCCCGCCCGATTCGGTAGTGGTCTTCCTGCATACTGTCAAAATCAACGTGCAAAAGGCATTCATATTCTTCTGTTAATGCTTCAATTAACGTCGTCTGATCTAATACTGCATTGTTATTCATATTTCTGATACCCTCCGGTATAAATATCGTTTTACGGCAATCGGTTTATTTTAATATTTCCGAAAGAGTTTTAAGCAATTTCGGTATATCAATCGGTTTTGCCAAATGGCCGTTCATACCTGCGGCAAACGCATTCTTTTTATCTTCATCAAATGCGTTGGCAGTCATCGCTATAATGGGTATATTTGCCGCATAACCGTTCGGCAGATTTCTTATTGCTTTTGTTGCCTCATAGCCGTTCATTCTCGGCATCTGAATATCCATAAGAACTAAATCATACTGACCTTCTACGGCATTTCTCATTTTTTCAACCGCAATGTCGCCGTCTTCCGCTGTGTCGACAATAATGCCCTCTTCCTCGAAGATTTCAGTTGCAATTTCGCAGTTAAGTTCATTATCTTCAACAAGAAGAACTTTTTTACCCTCAAGGTTTGTAAACACTTCTTCGGCTGCCGTTGTTGCAAAATCAACAGGCTCCGATATTCTGTTTACAAACTCAATTACAACTGTTGTACCTTTACCGAGTTCACTTTCAATCGAAATAGTTCCGCCCATAAGTTCAACAAGCGACTTTGTAATAGCCATTCCGAGGCCTGTTCCGATAACGCCGCTCTTAGTAGCGCTTTCGGCTCTCGAAAACGGTTCGAATATTTGTTCAAGAAATTCTTTCGTCATACCTATACCGGTATCGGAAATTGTATACCTGAATCGGGCGAAACCCTCTTTTTCGCACGGCAGTTCTTCCATAAACATACTGATTTTTCCGCCCGGATTCGTGTATTTAACGGAATTCGAGACAATGTTTGTAAAAACACGCATTACACGAAGTCTGTCTGCATAAATCCAATGATGTGTAATTGACGGAGAAACCGACGCTGTAAAAATAATGTTTTTCGCTTCCGCACTGCCGGCAAGAATACTGTAAAGATTATCTTTTGTCGCGTCAATAAACATCGGTTCTTCTTCTATTTTTACACGACCGGATTCAACACGTGACATATCAAGAACGTCATTGATAAGCGAAAGCAAATGGTCGCTTGACATTTTGACTTTTTCAAGGGACTCCTGCACACGTTCTTTATTGTCAATATGTTTCAGCGCTATATCCGTAAAGCCTATAATTGCATTCATAGGCGTTCTTATGTCATGCGACATATTGAAAAGGAAGGTTGACTTTGCCTGGTTTGCCGCTTCTGCCGCAAATTTGGCATCTTCAAGTTCTTGACGAATGCCTAACTCTTTTCTTATTTCGTCATCAATATTACGAAGACACACAATAAGTCCTATAAGTTTTCCGTCATCATCTTTAAGCGGAAGAAAACACTCCTGATAATAAGCACTTGTACCGTCGGGTTTCATCATACGAAAATCAACGATATGTGTTCTGTTTTCGGCGAAACTTTCAAAAATCCTGTCACGGTTGGCACTTTGTCTGAATTTAATTCTGTCATCCGGATGAATGAATTTTGTCAGCATATCAAGTCTTTTGCTGAAATTCATTTCTTTCATAGTCTCGTCATCAACTAATTTAACAAAATCTTCGGCAACACGGCTGTGAAGAACAATTCGGTCGTCACTTTTGTTCTTTTCAAAATTAACAACGGCAATGCTGTCATATTCTGTTGCCAACGCTCTGATATACGCTTCTTCACGCTTATTCTGCTCAACAAGTGCGGAAATATCTTTAACACTTGTGTAAGCAATTACATCGCCGGACCGGTTCTCTGTCATGCAGATGCTTCTTCTGAGCCATTTTGTTTTGCCGGAAATGGTCTTTGCCTCATAGTCAAATGTAACTTCATTATTTCCGCTATTGAATGCTTTAATAAGATGTTCTCTGTCTGTTGTGTTTGAGAAAGAAGTTGTGTCATTTTCACTGACAAACCGTTTGTTCCATATTTTTATGTACTCATCATAACTGCACGGTGTGCTGATTCCGATAATTTCATTAAGAGGAACAGAATTTCCGGAGTCATCTTTCCATACGCCGTAATACAGGTCATCTTTACTGAGATTCACTTCAAGAGAAATAAGAGCGTCGGAAAGAATTGCTTTTTTATAACTTGAAAGTTGAGATTCACTATCTTTTAATTCATTTATATATTTCTTCTCATTTGCCTGTGCTGTCAGACTTCTTTTGTAGTCCTTAAGAGAACTGATTGCGAAGAACAGCAAAATAGCAATAAGGGCTGCGAGCAATATTCCGCACATAATTGCAAGTTTATACAACGGTACTAAAACGGCGTCGGAATCGGCAACGGCAATAACTTTCCAATCATTATCAATAGTTTCGGAAATAACAAGATGGCTGTGCTCGTCGATTTCATATTCAAAAGGCTTGTCACTGCCAAGTGCACTGCGGAACATATCGGCAATAGCGAGTTTGTCTTTATCCGCATCCGTTGTAAAGTAATTCAGTCCGGTTTCAGAATCATTTTTTGATGCGACAATAGTACCGGTGTTGTCAATTATGTATGCATATCCGAAGTTATCACTTTCAAGATATTCATTGATAAAATCCGACAAATTCTCAAGACTTACATCCATTCCCATAACGCTTTCGCCGTCGGAAAGCAGTTTTGCAACGGAAAGAACAACCTTACCTGTATCCATATCAAGATACGGAGATGCAACCGAAACCGCACCTTTTCCCGCTTGTGCCGCAATATACCACGGGCGTTCCTTAGGATAATACTCTCCGCCGTTCTCATACGGATTCCAACGGTTTCCGTCGAGATAGTCACCGCGATAATAACCGTATATTCCCGTAAAACTCGAATGCATGTTAGCAAGTTGAAAATCAGTCTGGTAAATAAGATAATCGAGAATATCGGCATTACTGCAACCGTCTTCAATCATATACTCAATACTTCCGGTATCGGACTCAACAACCGTTTTCGCTTTCTGGAGGAAATAGTTCGTATTTTCGGAAATAAGAGCAATTTTATCCTGTGTTGCCTTTATCAGGTTATCCTGAATATTTCTATAAAGTATAGTGTACCCGAAAATGAACGCACCGCACAGTATAAATGCCACAACGAGGGCAATTACTATTGTTAGATTTTTACGTTTCTGTTTT
Organism: Acutalibacteraceae bacterium; assembly: GCA_045598225.1. Lineage (GTDB taxonomy): Bacteria > Bacillota > Clostridia > Oscillospirales > Acutalibacteraceae > DTU089. The sequence goes on from JAZLLP010000029.1 coordinate 9,051, forward strand.
TTATTCATTTGTTTGCCCCCCCTCTGACAAGTTATTTAATATACTTTGTGTCGATTTGTGTTTTTTATTACAATCCATAGACATACTGCCTCCAATGTACAAAACGCAATTATACATATTTAATTATATATAAATACACTTAAAAATTCAAGTAATTATTAAGTTTTTTACCTTTTTTTACCTTTTTAATTCCGCATATTATATGTTAATCATGTTAAAACCGGGTGACAGTGTAAAAAACACTGTCACCCGGTATTAAAAGTACATTATTTCAAAATATCAGAAATAGTCTTGAGCAACTTCGGAACTTCAACGGGTTTTGCAACATGTCCGTTCATTCCGGCATCATACGCATTCTGCTTATCCTCGTCAAACGCATTCGCGGTCATTGCAACAATAGGTATCATAGCCTTTTTTTCATTCTGAAGACTTCTTATTGCTCTTGTTGCATCGTAACCGTTCATTCTCGGCATCTGAATATCCATAAGAATCATGTCATACTGCCCGTCTGCGGAATTTTTTATTTTTTCTACCGCAATGTCACCGTCTTCGGCAGTATCTACTATAACGCCCTCTTCTGTAAGAATATCGGTTGCAATTTCTTTGTTAAGTTCGTTATCTTCAACCAAAAGAATCTTTTTGCCTTTAAGAACATCTTCGGAGATTTTGTTTATTTCGATTGTATTATCGACGGGTTCGGCAATTCTTTCATCAAAGTCAAGTATAACGGTAGTGCCTTTGCCCTGCTCGCTTTCAATCCTTATTGTACCGTCCATAAGTTCAACAAGAGACTTTGTAATTGACATTCCGAGTCCCGTGCCGGTAACGCCGCTTTTTGTTGCACTTTCCGCTCTTGAAAACGGCTCGAAAATATGTTCAAGAAACTCTTTACTCATCCCTATGCCCGTATCCGAAACAGTATATCTCAAATGGGCATAACCCTCTTTGTAACACAACATCTCACTTACGGTTATATTGACTTTTCCGCCCGACTTTGTATATTTAACTGAATTGGAAACAATATTCGTAAGTACACGTATGGTACACAGTCTGTCGGCATAAACCCAGTGATGAACTACGGAGGAATCAACATCAAATTCAAATGTTATATTCTTACTTTCGGCACTTGTTCCAAGCATACCGAAAAGATTTTCTTTCACACTGTCAATGCAAACCGGCTGTTTGTCAATGGTAATTCTTCCTGCTTCAACACGGGACATATCAAGTACATCATTGATAAGCGACAGCAAATGTTCACTTGAAGATTTCACCTTGCCCAGACAATCCTGTACACGCTCTCTATCGTCAATGTGCTTGTTCGCCATATTTGTAAAACCGATAATGGCGTTCATGGGCGTTCTTATGTCATGCGACATATTGAACAGAAACATTGTTTTGGCATCATTGGCGGCGTTTGCCGCTTCTTTGGCGGATATCAATTCCCGTTCATTTGCCTTGATTATTGCATTTTTCTTGGTAATTTCTCTGAGATTCTTTTTGAGTTTCTTTGAGTTTACGGTAGTTTCAATTATTATCAGAACAGCAAGAATCAGCACAAGTATAATCATAAGGGAAAACAGCCTGTTATTTTGCACAAACTCTATAATACCGTTTGTATTTGCAGGATAATACTTCAACAACAGTTCCTGATATTCACTGTCGGAAATAAGGTTCAGTCCGCGGTTGATTACCTGTATAAGCACTCCGTTTTCCGGCTTTGACGAAAAACATGCAGGGCAACCGGCAAGTAAAGTTTCAACATTATATTTTTTTAAATATTTAACGGCACAATTATGCAAAGCCGTTGTATGAGCAACAGCCGCATCCGCTTTGCCTTCGGCAACTGCCTCAACACATTCTTCAACTGAGTCACAGGCAAGTATTTCCCACTCCGGATAATTATCCTGAACATACAAGATTCCGAGTTTTGTACCGGGCGTTGCTACGGTATGAAAATCATTTTTCGAATTATTATCGGCGTAAAGTATACCCATGTCTGCTTCTTCAATGACATTGGATATTACTTTTTTGTTTTTCTGTGCAGTATAATAACTGTGATAATCGGGACATATAAGGTCCGATTCTCCGCTGAGCAGACTCTCCTCCATCTCCGAGAGAGTAGAATAAAATACCCATTCAACTTTTACATCTATTCCGAGTTCATTGATAATTGTTTCAATTACATCAGGATAAACACCAACCGCTTTACCGCCGTTTGAATATGTATAAGGCGGGTCGTTTTTAAAACCTGCCACACGGATTGTTTTTTTACCGTTAAACCAGTCTTTTTCTTCTTTTGAAAGCGTAAGCGAGGCAAATTCGCCCAAAAGGTATTTTTCACGGAGGTGTTCAATCATAAAAGGACTTATCTGCCTTAACTTTGTATAACCGTCATTTATTTCATTGAGCAGGTCTTCACGCCCCGGTGTTACCGCAAACCGTGGAGAAACGACACCTATTTGTTCAACAACTTCAAAACCGGAATCAGGGGCAGAGTTTCCTATGCCTACAACATAATCGCCTTTGCCCTCTTTGAGCATATCCCACACTTCGTCAAAACCGTCGGCATAAATATGTTTCATGGAAACACCTTTTTTCGATGCCCATTTCTCATACAACGTATTCTGAATTGTTCCTGCAACGGTAATTACCCGTTTTCCTTTAAAATCGCTTGATGAAACACCGTTTGAACTGCCCGACAAAGCATAAATATAATAATCTTCTTCCGCAATGTTCTCTTCGGGAAACAATACTTCTTTCGCACGCTCATCCGAATAAGAAACACATGAAAGAATGTCTATATCACCGTTAATAAGTTCTTTGTACAGTACATCAAAACTGTCATACACAAATTCACAGTTCCAGTTATTAACAGTAGCAAGTTCACAGAGAATGTCAAAAGCCAGTCCGCTTTTCGCTTCTTCATCCGATGCTCCCGCCATATAGTTTTCTACGTTGTAATACCCGACTTTTACCGTCTTGTTTTTTCCGGCAATTACCGAAACGGACAACACGGAAGCCGTGATAAACAGCACCGAAATAAGCGCTGTTATGCGAAACATTAAACTTGATTTTTTAGTCATATTTTTCTCCCAAGGACATTTGTTGATTGCTGTTTTCATTTTAACCGGCTACCTGTTTTAAAACATATCTGCCGTTTTCAAGGTTTGCGGGAATGTATCTCCCGAATATGTACCCGAAGTAACGGGCAACCGAACCGTTATTTATCTTGCTAAATCCCTCATCGTTTCAAACAGGCTGTTCACGTCAATCGGCTTCGATATATGTGCATTCATACCTATTGATAACGATTTCTGAATGTCTTCTTCGAATGCATTGGCTGAAAGAGCAATAATAGAAACTTTATCACCGTCGGGAAGTGCCCGGATCGCCTTTGTTGCTTCATATCCGTCCATAACCGGCATCTGAATATCCATAAGGATAAAGTCGTAATAATCTATTCCTTGTTCCCTGACTGCCTTCACTGCAAACTCGCCGTCTTCTGCGGTGTCCACAATAAGTCCGGCTTCTTCGAGAATTTCGGTCGCGATTTCGCGGTTCATCTCGTTGTCTTCAACCAGGAGGACCTTTTTGTTCTCAAGGCTGAACTCTTTCTCGCTGAAATCACGAGGCTTGTTATCTTCCTCGTATTTTCTGACAGCGTCCTCATCCATAACGCGCACAGGCATCTCAACGGTAAAGGTTGAGCCCTCATTTTGTTTGCTGTTTACGCTTATGGTACCGCCTGCAAGGTCAACGATTTTTTTAACGATGGACAACCCGAGTCCGACACCTTGCTGTTTTGAGACAGTTGATGTTTTTTCTCTTGAGAATGCTTCAAACAGATGCTCCTGGAATTCTTCACTCATACCTATGCCATCATCCTCGACATCAAAACGGAAGACGGTCTTTCCATCGGTCACAGGGCTGATCTGATTCACTCTGAATCGTACTCTTCCACCCATGGGAGTGTATTTTACAGCGTTGGACGTCAGGTTAATCAGCACCTCATTGGCATGAAGTTCATCGACATATACATACGGATTTGCTATATTGCCGACTTCGGTTTTAAAATCAACGCTCTTCGGGATTGCCAGTGAACTGCTCATCTGGTCCACACATTCAATCAGCTTTCGGATGTCTGCCGGTTCATCAGTGATTTCCAGTTTATCAGATTCAATGCGGCTCATCTCAAGTATGTCGTTTATAAGATTCAGCAGATGTCCGCCGGCAGTCTTGATTTTTTCAAGGCTGTCATCTACTCTTGCCTTATCATCGCGGTGTTTTATGGCGACATCCGTGTAACCGAGAATGGCATTCATCGGAGTACGTATGTCATGAGACATATTGAACAGGAACGCGGTTTTTGCACGGCTTGCGGCCTCTGCGGCATATCTGGCTGTTTCCAGTTCATGTCGGTCTTGCATCTCTTTCCGGACTTCGTTATCCACATTCTTCATACCCGCAACGACTCTTGTCGGTTTTCCGTTTGCATCCCTGAGAGGAACAAAGCATAGTTGATAATAGACATAGTCTCCGGACTCTTTCACAATGCGGAAATTGACGATCTGTGTTCTGTTTTCATTACTTACCTGTAAAACTTTCTCTCTTCTTGTATCTGCATAGAACTGTTCCCTGTCATCCGGGTGAACAAAGCGGAGCAGCAGATCCAGCTTTCTGCTGTAATACTCTTCATTTGCGGTCTCCTCATCAATCAGTGCCGCTAAACTGTCAGTCAGACGTCCGTGGATCAGTACTTTGTCATTATGCTTGTCGTCATTTGTCATTTCGACGATGGCAATGCTGTCATACTCCGTTGCAAGAGCATGCATGTACGCATCCTCACGAACTTTCTGTGCCGCAATGGCGGAGATATCCTTCACGTTTGTATAAGCTATTACATCTCCGTCCTGATTGCGTGTCATGACAACGCTGCGGCGCAACCGGGCATGATTACCGGAAAGTGTTTGCGCTTCATAGTCGTAGGTAACCTCTGTGGTTCCTTTGTCGAAAGCATCCAGCAGCCGTCTTGTATCCGTGCTGTCAAGGAAATCCTCATTATTTGCGGTAACATATTTTTCATTGCAAAGTTTCTGGTACTGACTGTTACTGCACGGAAGTTCGAGTCCCAGCATATCTTTGAGCAAAATTTCGTTTCCGTCATCGTCCTTCCAAACGCCGTAATACAGTTCGTCCCTGCTCAGATTGGCTTCCAGAGCAATCAGTGCATCGGAAAGAATTGCCTGTTTATAGTTCGAAAGCTGATTAGATGCTTCATCCTGTTCATCCCCCACAACATAAACATGCAGAACACAGCTTCCGAGAAGGCAGCCGAGAGCGTAGAACGGCAGCAGAGGATACTTTTCCTGGAATATTATGGCGACGAACATAATAAGGCTGAATAAGAATATAGCAAAATGGCGTTTCCTGCTCGCACCCTCCGTTTTCAGTGCATCAAGCAAAGTTACAAGACTGGAAAATGCAAACATTGCGACCTGTACCCACAGCGCGATGTAACGAACAGGCCCTGCCACATAGGCATCGCTATCATCAAACCAGAAGAAGCAGGGACGGAAGAAGTTGATGATCAGGAATATGGTTTCCAGCGCAAAAAAGCCTTTGCCAAACAGATTGAAGAAGCGGCCCTTCCGGTTCTTCATCTCCAGATAGTCCACAAAATACATATAGAAACACACGATTATCGAAGACATTGCAATGTAGTAGACAGTGGTGTCAGCAAACAGCAGCGGTATCCAGTTCAAACCCGCCAGAATGCCCCACAAAGCATCAGTTATATAATAGGCAAACAATGAAAGCATCAGCCAACGATATAATCTGCCCGCTTTTCTTCCGTTATTGCTTTCCGGAATAAACATTGCCTTGTAGTTTATGATGAGCTGCACCGCAATGGCAATGAATCCTATTACCGAATATAAATAATCTTGCATTATAAATATTCCTCTCTATTTATCTTTTCTTGACATCAATACTACCGTTTCCACGTGGCTCGTAAACGGAAACATATCAACAGGCTGTATTTTTTTAACTTTATATCCGTTTTTAGTAAGAAAAAACAGGTCACGCCGTTGTGTTTCGGGGTTGCAGGAGATGTAAACCACCTTTTCTGGTGAAAGTGCGACAAGTGATGACAAAAACTTTATGTCGCTTCCCGCTCTCGGCGGGTCCATAAAAACAACGTCGCATTTCTCGTTCCGCTCTTTCATTTTGAGCATAAATTCGCCCGCATCCTCACATATAAAAACAACATTGTCGGCGTTGTTGATTTTTGCGTTTGTTTTTGCGTCACGCACCGCATCGGGATTTATTTCACAGCCGATTACGGTTTTTGCGTGTTTTGATGCGACAAGACCTATTGTTCCGATTCCGCAATATGCGTCAATTACCTTTTCATTGCCCGTAAGCCCCGCAAATTCAATCGCTTTAGAATAAAGAACATCGGTTTGAACGGGATTTATCTGGTAAAAAGATGACGCCGAAATTCTGAACGTACATCCGCAAAGGTCATCTTCAATATAGCCTTTGCCGTAAAGCACGGTTTCACGCTCACCGAGAACCATACTCGTGAATTTGTTATTAACGTTTTGAATAATTGTCGTAATATCTGGATGTTTTTCGAGAAGAGCGTTTACAAACGCATTTTTTGACAGAAACACGGGAGTACCCGTTACAAGCACCACCATTATTTCACCCGTTGCGAAGCCGTATTTTACAAGAACGTGTCTTAAAAATCCCCTTGAAGATTTTTCATCATAAACGGTAAGTTTAAAACTTTTCACAAGTTCTCTTATTGTGCAGATTATTTCATCCGCCTTTTCGTTTTCAATAAGGCAACTGTCAACTTTTACAATGTTGTGAGTGCTTGACTGATAAACGCCCGAAATAATCTGCCCGCTTTTTGTTCTGCCGAAAGCCGCCTGAACTTTGTTGCGGTAGTGAAACGGATATTTCATACCTATAACGGGCGAAACTTTGTGAAAACCCGAAAGAAGTTTATTCACTTTAGCCTGCTTGAATTTCAGTTGTTCATCGTAACTCAGATTCTGCAACTGACATCCGCCGCATTTTTTTGAAACCGGACAAATTTTAATATTGTCCGGTTTAACATCTTTTTTAAATTCGCTTTTGTTATTTTGCTGTTTTCTGTTCATTTTCTTTTTTTGCCGCCTCATTGGTGTTCATTGAATTTCTGTAAACTACAAAACGGCAGAACAGGAATTCGGTTACCATATTCGTAATCATTGTAACGCCGAGAACTATGTATTTATGCCAGTCTTCACCCCAGCCGAAATGTGCGGTCGCAACAGTACCGAGCCATGTTGAAAGAGGTGTAAATACGCAGTAGTAACCGAAAACTTTGAGCATTGCAACCGGAATATTGGCGGCAGATTTAAACGTAAATTTACGGTTAAAAGTAAAATTCCATATAACCGAGCATATTAAAGCAACAAGATACTGTACGCCGTATTCGGAACGGAACAGAAGTTCCATTACTTCTCCGTTTACTTCAACTTTTGAAAAAAGTGTATCAAGTATTGTGAACACAACAACCTGAATTACGCCTGCCGAAGCAGAAAAACAGACAAATTTTAAAGCCTGAAGCGCATTATCTTTTTTGCTCATTTTATTATTTTCCATTTTTACACCGCCAAAAATTTATATTTAATTGATTATAACACACTTCTTTTATTATTTCAATCATTCAAATCATCAAAAACACCAAAAAAATATATTTGTTTCAAATTCGGGAATATCATTGACGAAGCAGAAAAAAACTGATATTATGTTCCAAAAGGAACAAAAAGCGGTGATTATTTGAAACCTGCATACAAAAAAGCGTTGCTTGACTCACATATTTTCGAGGGATTGACGGAAAGTGAAGCGGAAAAGATTTTTGATTTTAATAAAATTACCGTTAAAATGCTTCAGAAAGGTGAAAATATTTTTACCGAAAACAATTTTTCACGCTCTGTCGGAATAATTCTCAAAGGTTCGGCAAGAGTAGAAAAAAGAGGCGGCGCAAAACCTGTTATTATGAGTACGCTTGAACCGGGTTCAACTTTCGGAATGGCGGCAATTTTTTACGAAGAGGAATCTTTCCCTACTGTAATAACCGCAACAAAACAGACTGCCGTTGCATTTATTTCAAAAGAAATGCTTCTTAACGCTTTCAAGAAAGATTCGAGAATATACGAAAATTACATTCGCCTGCTTTCGCAGAAAATTCATTTTCTCAATAAAAAAATAGCGAATTTCAGCAGTCGGAGTACATCTTACAAACTGTACTCTTATTTGCTTGATGAATATTCAAAAAACGGCGAAAACGGGAAAGTCACACTTAAATACAATATGTCGGAACTCGCAAGTCTTCTCGGAATAGGCAGAACATCAGTCTACCGTGAACTTGAAGCGCTTACCGACGAAGGGTTAATAAAAAAAGACGGAAAAGTTTTTACAATTTTAAAAAATAATTAAAGGAAAGAAGAAAAAATTATGAAAAAATATATAAGCATTATACTTGTCGCACTTATATGTGTCGGACTTTTCGCTTCGTGCTCTGAAAAAGCGCAGTCAGACGAAACAGACGTTTCATCTACCGAATCGCCCGTTCAAAAAACAAACGTAAACATTGCCGTTCTAAAAGGACCTACCGGAATGGGTGCGGCAAAACTTATGGAAATGAATGAAAATAATGAAGCAAAAAACAGTTACAGTTTTACCGTTGCAACCGCTCCCGACCAGATTACCGCAAAACTCGTTTCCGGTGAACTTGATATGGCGTGTATTCCCACAAACGCCGCTTGCGCGCTTTACAACAAAACAAAAGGCGGTGTAACACTTGTCGGAGTAAACACACTCGGCGTGCTTTACATTCTTGAAAACGGTGACAGTGTAGAAAGCATCAAAGACCTTGCGGGCAAAAAAATTCTTGCATCAGGCAAAGGCAGTACGGCTGAATACGTTCTTAATTACATCATAGAGAAAAACGGTATAAAAGATGTTACCGTTGAATATGCCGCAGAACATTCCGAAGCCGCCGCACAGGCGTTATCGGGTAAATACGATATAGTTATGCTTCCCGAACCTTTTGTAACTTCAACGCTTAAACAAAGCGAAAATTTTATAATAAAAATTGACCTTACGGAAGAATGGAAAAAACTTACCGGAAGCGAACTTACGATGGGCGCTGTTGCGGTAAGAACAGTATTTTATAAAGAGAATCCCGAAGCGGTTGAAAACTTCCTTGAAGATTATAAAACATCGGTTGACTTTACAAACAACAGTATTGATGAAGATGCCGCACTCATTGAAAAATACGATATTGCCGCTTCTGCGGTTGCGAAAAGCGCAATACCGAACTGCAACATAGTTCTTATTACCGGCGAAGAAATGAAAAAAAGTGTTTCCGGTTTTCTTGAAGTTATCAGCGAATTTGACGCATCTGCCATAGGCGGCGCTTTGCCGGGTGACGATTTCTATTACCTCGGAAAATAATTATGAAAAAAGCATTAAAAATAATTCTGACAATATTATTCTGGATAGCGGCGTGGCAACTCGCCGCTTTCGGTGTTTCATCCGTAATTCTTCTTCCCTCACCTGCCGATGTATTTAAAGCGCTTCTGTCGCTTGTGTCAACGGGTGAATTTTACATATCCGTTATGTTTTCCGTTATTCGTATCACCTGCGGATTTATTTGCGGCTCAGTGTTAGGTATTGTTTTCGGAACACTGTCATTTAAATCAAAACTTCTAAACACGCTTCTTTCACCCGTTGCAAGTGTAATCAAATCAACACCGGTAGCATCGTTCATTGTTCTGCTTTTCGTATGGTTTTCAAACGGTACGGTAGCGGCTGTCACTTCCGCATTGATTGTAATTCCCGTTATGTGGAGTAACACTTTTACATCACTTTCACAAACCGACAAAAAACTTATTGAAATGGCAAACATTTTCCAAGTTCCTTATTTTAAAAAAATAAAAGAGATTTTCATTCCGTCAGTCACTCCGTCACTCAAAAGTGCTGCGGCAACATCACTCGGACTTGCCTGGAAAGCGGGCGTTGCGGCTGAAGTAATATGCAGTCCGAAAAATTCAATAGGCGGTGGAATTTACTCGTCAAAAGTTTATCTTGAAACGCCTTCGCTTTTTGCGTGGACAGCCGTTGTAATCGCTGTAAGCGTAATACTCGAAAAACTGCTTATTAAACTTATTAACCGCAAAAAAAGCAAAGGGGGCAAAGCGTAATGAAACTTAATAACATTTCAAAATCATTTGACGGTAAAACGGTTTTTAAAGATTTTACGCTTGAAATTCCCCAAAACAAAAAAACCGCAATACTCGGACAGTCGGGCATCGGCAAAACAACGCTTTTGCGGATTATTGCAGGTCTTGAGAAATGTGACAGCGGAAAAACAGAATTTGATAAAGAAGAAAAAATTTCCGTAGTATTTCAGGAAGACAGGCTTTTACCTTTCAGAACTGTTTTGCAAAATATTACTCTTGTCGGAGCAAGCGAAGAAACTGCTTTGAAACTTCTTGAAAAAACAGGACTGATAAACGAAAAAGACAGTTTCCCCGACTCTTTAAGCGGCGGAATGAAAAGGCGTGTTGCAATAGCAAGAGCGCTCGCATTTCCGAATTACACAATGCTTCTTTTAGACGAGCCTTTTAACGGTCAGGATGAAGAAACAAAAAACAATCTGATTACACTTATAAAAGATGAAACCGAAAACAAAACGGTAATTATGATAACCCACTCCGAAAAAGACGCGAACGAACTGTGCGACAATATAATAAGGTTATAAAAACGCTTTAACAAAGCAAATCACCGAAACGGATTTCGTTTCGGTTTTTTTAATTCTATTTTATTAAAATGCTTGTCTTTTCAGCAACATTAATAACTATCAAACCTTTTCTCTTTTCATATTCGGTAGTATAAAACGTTCCACCTGTTGAATCACACAAATAACATATACATAATGAACTGTTATTTACCAGATAACGATTTCTTTTTTGCATACAACCTTTGTAATAATTATTTGAAACACAAACGACTTTATCAGCAAGAGATTTAATTCTCTCATATTCTTGTACATCTTCATTTCTCCAACCTAATGTTTGATTTTTACAAGGTAAAACAAGAATAAGCCGAATATGCGGATAGACTTTTTTTAATTTTAATACAGTTCGGGCGGCAAGCGTATCAAAACCCAATGCACCACCTGCACCGAAAAAACGGTATCCGTTATTTATACTTAGAATAATTTCTTTTTCTAACCTCTGAGAAATAATATTATATTCTTCAAGCGGAATTTTTCTGTGTCCTGTAAAGCACGCCGTTTGTTCTTTCATAACATCTCACCTTTTATTAATAATATCGTGTTTTGTTTAATTTTGTCAACAGTACGCCATTAATTATTTATCATATTGTGGATATAATTTAACAAAGTTATAAAAACAGAGGTGAGATGATGCAGGACAAAAGTATGCGGGAAATGGGTCAACGAATTATTGAACGCAGAAAAAAACTCGGATTAACGCAGGAGGAACTTGCCGAAAAAGGCGATGTAACAACTCAATTTGTTTCGTATGCCGAATCAGGCAAACGAGCAATGCGTCCGGAAAATCTTTTGAAAATTTCCGAAGCATTAGGGGTAAGCACAGATTACCTTTTAACCGGAGATGTAGTTGATAAAGATTTATTACTTTTATCAGAAAAATTACGCAAATTATCTCCCGAACAGTTGCGAATTATTGAAAACATCATCGATGAATGTATAAAACTTTAACAGAATAATGCGATATTTGTGTTTAATCAGTTATTTTTTTATATTTGAGTAAAATAAACATTGATTTTCCAAAATTTGTATGTTAAAATGACAAAAGATGTGTTGTTATACATTTAATGAAAATAACAGGAATAAGAGGAGTATTTTATGAATAAAAAAAAGAAAGTACTTATTGTCGATGATTCCGAAATGAACCGTGAACTTCTTACCGATATTCTTGAAGACAGATATGAAGTTGAATGTGCTTGTGACGGAAAACAGGCAATTGATATTCTCACAACCCGCTCCAAACAGTTTTCGCTTGTTCTCCTTGACATTGTTATGCCGAATGTTGACGGTTTCGGCGTTTTGAAAATGATGAACGAAAAGAAAATCATTAACAGACTTCCGGTTATTCTTATTTCCGTCGAATACTCACTTGAACACATCGACCGTGCTTATGAACTCGGTGTAAGCGACTTTATAAGCCGTCCGTTTGACGCATCTGTTGTTATTCGCAGAATTGAAAATACAATAATGCTTTATGCAGGCTCTGATGATGACAGCGGCATCAGATTTATGACGCTCAGTACTGATGATGATATGTGGGGTGACAATCTGTGACAGTTAAAGAATTTTATGAAAAAATCAACGGCGATTATGACGGAGTTATGTCAAGGCTTATGACAGAACAGCGTGTTACTAAATTCGCAGTTCGTTTTATTGATGATACAACTTACAATGAGTTTTTTACCGCTTACAATGCAGGCGATATTCAAACATCATTCAGAATGGCGCACACAATGAAAGGCGTTGCTTCAAACCTCGGTTTTTCGGAACTTTTCACAACATCTTCGGCAGTTACGGAAGATTTGCGTGGCGGCTCCCCTTCAAGCGAACTTCCTTCACTTGTTAAAGCAATGACTGAAAGTTATAATAAAGTTATTAACGCTTTGAACGAATTTAAGGCTGAAATGTAAATATTTTAAAATTTCCTTTCAAAAAAAGTTCCCTCTGAAAAATCAAAGGGAACTTTTTTTATTCAAATCATTATTTTTTACCACATATTGTCCGAATCTTCGCAGAAAGCGACCATATCGTGAATTTCGAGTACGGTGCCGTCATCAAGAGTTACCGTGCCGTTCCAAAGACCGAATACCTGGTGACAGATATTGCCCACAAAAAGCACTCGTGCCTTTGTAATGTTATCGTAAAACGGTGTCATTGTCATTTCAAATCTGCCGTCAGACGAGGTGAAAACCCAGGGCTCCATCCAGTTTTCGGTTTCAAATTTATCTTCATTCAAATAAATTTCACCTATTTTATGAGCCTTGCCGTTATAAAAAAGCGTGTTTTCGGTAGCGGCACTCATATCGCCGAATCCCCAGCCTATTTCAAAACCGAAAATACTGCCGTCTTCAAGTTTTGTACTGCCGTTACCCCAATACCAGTTCTCGTGATACGGCCAGACACCGCGTCCCCAGTCAAGAACGCAGAAACTGTCTTCGGGTTTGAATTCAACTGTGAGGTCACCGACTTTGACAGTACCTGTTACGGGCATACAGTTTACTTTCTGGTTAAAATAGAACTGTTTGTCATTACCACGGTCAAACGGCAAAGCCATTACAAGCGATTCATGATTCGGGAACATATCCATAGAGAGGTCAACGGTGTAATCCTCCCCCTTTACCTTGCCGGCAAATTTAATTGTTCGCTTCGTTTCCGTAACGTCTATTTCAAGATTGAAATTCTTTTTGTTTTTTGTATATGTATTCGGTTTCATGGCATCGGGACTTACACCGTATTTGCCGAAAGTTAAAAGGTTGATGTTTGCGGCATCATATCTTTCGCCCGTTTCCATATCAAAAAGACCTACACTCGCATTGCCCGCAAGCGAAATATCGGCAACGGTTATTTGCAGACAGTATCTGCCGTTTGAAATCTGGTAAAAATCCCATTCCTTGATTCTTGTGCCGTTTGCTTTGATTTTACTGCGGTCATACTCATACATATTTGTAAAGCAGTAACCTGCTTTTGTAAGAACACCGTTTTCGTCAAGAAGAGGTGTTTTTTCGGTTATTCTGACCTGCTCTTTTTCTTCTTTTGCAAAAGCAGATGTACTGAAAAACGGTAAAACTGCCATTACAACAATAAGAATCGATGAAATAATCTTTTTCATTGTCATTTTCATAAAAGCACCACCGAAATATTGATTTACTGTAATGATATATTAAATAAAAGAACTTGTCAACTGAAACGAATGTATGTTTTTTAATATTCGGTAAGAAATACATTTAAGCGAATTTACTTTTACGAATCATACAACATAGTTTTTTCATATAAAATGACCTCATAGAGTGCAAACTCTACAAGGTCGTTTTTTAATTCAGTTTAACTTTCAGGTTATTTTTTTGCAAAAATCAGATTATTTTGCAAGAGTAGCAATTATAGCGTCTACTTCTGCTTCTGCATTTTCACCGTCAAGCCAGAAAACGATTTCTACGAATTCATCACCGTTATCTATCATATAGGTAACAGTTTTATATTCTTTGCCTTCGCTCTCTTCTGTTGCATTGTAGTATGCAGCGGCAATACCGTTGATTTCGGTTTCTTTTGCTTCAGCGTCGAATTCTTTTGCTTCTTCTGCTATTGCAGCAGCAAGTGTTTCATCTGTTGCTTTTGCCCATTCATAAACGTCAAAGTCAACAGTAGTTTCTTCACTCTTATAATATGCTACCTGGTTTTCATCAGTATCTTCTGCACTGATTTCGCCTTTTTCATATTTCTTTTCGGGTGTTATTTTAAGACCGGAATTGCCGAGTTCTATAACACCGTCTTCAGCTTTCTCTGCGTCTGCTGCTTTAGCAAGAGTTGCGATTATAGCGTTTACTTCTGCTTCTGCATTTTCACCGTCAAGCCAGAAAACGATTTCTACGAATTCATCACCGTTATCTATCATATAGGTAACAGTTTTATATTCTTTGCCTTCGCTCTCTTCTGTTGCATTGTAGTATGCAGCGGCAAAACCGTTGATTTCGGTTTCTTTTGCTTCCGCTTCAAATTCTTTTGCTTCTTCTGCTATTGCAGCAGCAAGTGTTTCATCTGTTGCTTTTGCCCATTCATAAACGTCAAAGTCAACAGTAGTTTCTTCACTCTTATAATATGCAACCTGGTTTTCATCAGTATCTTCTGCACTGATTTCACCTTTTTCATACTTCTTTTCTGTTGTGATGGTAAGACCTGAATTACCGAGAGCAATTACGTTGCCTTCAGTTTTTTCGGAAGTCTGTTCTGTGGGTGCTTCTGTTGATGTTTCTGTTTTGGTATTTCCGCCGCAAGCCGCAAAGCACGAAACAATCATTACAAGTGCAAGAACAAGTGCTAAGTATTTTTTCATAAGTATAGCCTCTCATTTCTGTAAATATTTTTTATTTTGCGTTTATTATATATCAACCTCCGAAATTGAAAGGGAAAATCGGAGGTTAAATATATTCAGGATAAAATTAGTCCTTTATTGCTGCCTGTGCTGCTGCAAGACGTGCAATCGGAACACGGAAGGGTGAGCAAGATACATAGTCAAGACCTATCTTGTGGCAGAATTCAACAGATGTCGGATCGCCGCCGTGCTCGCCGCAGATACCGCAATGAAGTTTTTCATTAACAGGTCTGCCGAGTTTAAGAGACATTTCCATAAGTTTGCCAACGCCGTTCTGGTCGAGTTTAGCAAAGGGATCGTTCTCAAAGATTTTTGTATCATAGTAAGCGTTAAGGAACTTACCTGCGTCATCACGGCTGAAGCCGAATGTCATCTGAGTAAGGTCGTTTGTACCGAAGCAGAAGAAGTCAGCTTCTTTTGCGATTTCGTCAGCAGTAAGAGCTGCTCTCGGAATTTCGATCATTGTACCAACTTCATATTTGAGGTCTGCACCTGCTGCTGCGATTTCAGCGTCAGCGGTTTCAACAACTATTTTCTTAACGAATACGAATTCTTTAACTTCGCCTACAAGCGGAATCATGATTTCGGGAACAATGTTCCATTCGGGATGTCTGTTTTTAACTGCAAGTGCAGCCTTGATAACAGCCTTTGTCTGCATTTTTGCGATTTCGGGATATGTTACTGTAAGACGGCATCCGCGGTGACCCATCATGGGGTTGAATTCGTGGAGAGAAGCGATGATGTTTTTGATAGTTTCAACGCTCTTGCCCTGTGCGTCTGCGAGAGCCTTAATATCTTCTTCTTCTGTGGGAACGAACTCATGAAGAGGCGGATCAAGGAAACGGATTGTAACCGGTGTGCCTTCAAGTGCTTCATAAAGAGCCTCGAAGTCGCCCTGCTGATAAGGCATAATCTTATCAAGAGCCGCTTCTCTTTCTTCAACTGTGTCAGCGCAGATCATTTCACGGAATGCTGCGATTCTGTCAGCCTCAAAGAACATATGCTCTGTACGGCAAAGACCGATACCTTCTGCGCCGAGTTCACGAGCCTTTTTAGCGTCACGGGGTGTGTCGGCATTTGTACGAACTTTAAGTTTTCTGTATTTGTCAGCCCATGCCATGATTCTGCCGAATTCGCCTGCAATAGAAGCGTCAACAGTAGGAATGATGCCTTCATAGATGTTACCTGTAGAACCGTCGATGGAGATGAAAGAACCTTCAACAAATGTTTTGCCGTTGAGTTCAAATTTCTTGTTTTCTTCATCCATCTTAATGTCGCCGCAACCGGAAACGCAGCATGTACCCATACCACGTGCAACAACCGCTGCGTGAGAAGTCATACCGCCGCGAACTGTAAGGATACCCTGAGCCGCTTTCATACCGGTAATGTCTTCGGGAGATGTTTCAAGACGAACAAGAACAACTTTTTCGCCTTTTTCTTTCCAAGCCTCTGCGTCATCAGCTGTGAAAACAACTTTACCGCAAGCAGCACCGGGAGATGCGCCGAGACCTTTGCCGAGAGGTGTAGCAGCCTTGAGTGCCTTTGCATCAAACTGAGGATGAAGAAGTGTGTCAAGGTTTCTGGGATCGATCATGGCAACAGCCTTTTTCTCATCGATCATGCCTTCGTCAACGAGGTCGCAAGCGATTTTAAGAGCAGCCTGAGCAGTTCTCTTACCGTTACGGCACTGAAGCATATAGAGTTTGCCGTTTTCAACTGTGAATTCCATATCCTGCATATCACGGTAATGGTCTTCAAGAAGGTCGCAAACTTTTACGAACTGTGCATAAGCTTCGGGGAATTCTTCTTCCATCTGAGCGATGGGCATGGGAGTACGAACGCCTGCAACAACGTCTTCACCCTGTGCATTTTTAAGGAATTCGCCCATAAGTTTCTTTTCGCCGGTAGCGGGGTCACGTGTGAAAGCAACGCCTGTACCTGAATTGTCGTTAAGGTTACCGAATACCATGGGCATAACGTTAACTGCTGTACCCCATGAATAAGGAATGTCGTTATCACGACGGTAAACGTTTGCACGCGGATTGTCCCATGAACGGAAAACTGCTTCAATAGCAAGTTTGAGCTGTTCAACAGGATCGCTCGGGAAATCTTTACCAAGCTGATTTTTGTACTCTGCTTTGAACTGATTTGCAAGTTCTTTAAGATCGGCAGCGGTAAGTTCAACGTCGAATTCAACGCCTTTTGCTTCTTTCATTTTGTCGATAAGTTCTTCAAAATATTTTTTGCCGACTTCCATAACAACATCAGAGAACATCTGGATGAATCTTCTGTATGAGTCATAAACAAATCTTTCAAATTTAGGATCAGGGTTACCTGCTATCATAGCGGCAACAACGTCATCGTTAAGACCGAGGTTGAGGATAGTATCCATCATACCGGGCATAGATGCACGGGCACCTGAACGAACGGAAACAAGAAGAGGATTCTTGAGGTCTCCGAATTTTTTGCCGTTGAGTTCTTCCATTTTTGCAACGCCTTCCATAGCCTGAGCCATGATTTCGTCGTTGATTTTTCTTCCGTCCTCATAATACTGTGTGCAAGCCTCAGTAGTAATTGTGAAGCCCTGCGGAACGGGAAGTCCTATAGCGGTCATTTCTGCAAGGTTTGCACCTTTACCGCCGAGGAGATTACGCATGGTCATGTCGCCTTCGCTGAACATATAAACCCATTTGTTTGCCATTTTTTGTACCTCCAAAAATAATTTCAATTAAGTTCGTGCATTATTCTGCACTATACATAATGCCACAAATCATTATAGCAGAAATATTTTACCATTTCCATTGTTTATTAAAGAAATATTTGACAATACAACAGTTATTTTTTTGTTAATGTTGACAAAACCGTTAATTTTATTCAAACAAGAAAATGAAAACCGTGAAAAAAGCGTAAATCAAAAAAAGATTTCAATAAAAAGCATATTATAATAAGTATTGACAAATTGCCAAAATATTTTTTAAAAAAATTAAAAATTCAGTATTGACATACGCATTTGTTTGTGGTATATTATTCAAGCATTGAAGCGCTGGTGTAGCTCAGTTGGTAGAGCAGCTGATTTGTAATCAGCAGGTCGGGGGTTCGAGTCCGTCCACCAGCTCCACAATTTAATATGGGAGAGTTCCCGAGCGGCCAAAGGGGGCAGACTGTAAATCTGTTGTCAACGACTTCAGTGGTTCGAATCCACTCTCTCCCACCAAAAATCGACAAATCTCGCAAGAGGTTTGTCGATTTTACTTATTCACTCCTCACTCTTCACTCTTCACTAAAAATCAAAGTGTCGATTTTTGGGAAGTAATATGTAATAGTGAATAGTGAAGAAGTATTCCTTGCCGACGAAATGTATTGAATTGTTTTGCCTTTTATGATACAATTTGTTCGGTGATAAATATGGATAGTCCGTTACTTATAAAATCAAAAGAATTTGCACTGCAAATAATTAAGATTTGCAATATAATCAAAAAAGAAAAACACGAAAGTGTTTTAACAAATCAGCTTGTTCGGAGCGGCACTTCAATAGGAGCAAATATTCGTGAAGCATTTTATGCGCACGGTAAGGCGGATTTTATTGCCAAACTTCAAATTGCTTTGAAAGAATGTTCGGAAAGTGAATATTGGTTAGAACTGCTTATTGAAAGCGGTTATTACAATGATAAAACCATTGTTGATAAATGCATTGAAATAAAAAAAATTTTAATTTCATCAATAAATACTGCAAAGTCCGGTAAATGATTTATCCCGAGAGTTTAACACCATCCGTCGCTTTACCGAAATATCTTTTTCGCAGTCTAATCGCAAAAAGAAGTGTATTAAAGAGATACACTTCTTTTTTTATTATCTGTAATTAAAACCACCCCTCGGCGAAGCCGAACACAATCTAATTGTTTACGATTATAACACCCGCACCGCATTGAATCAGAGTTCGGTGTCCCACGATTTCTCGTAAATCCATTATATATTCGCTCATCGTTTTAATCCGCCATTTTTATCTCGGTATCATACCACTGTTCCTGAAATTTTATTAGTTTATATGCATCATCGAATGTAAAATTCATTCCCACGGGTGCGGCGATGAGTTTATCTTCAACATCATTTTTGCGGATAACCGCACCGATAATTTTACAGTAGTATTCCTCAATCGGTACATCAACGCCCAAAAGATATACATCAAGTTCTTCTCCGTCACCGCCGTAAACGCCCGGAATATAACCGTAATTCACGGGATAAACAAGTGTATATTTTTCTTTTTTATGCACATAACCCACAGGTCTGTCAATCTCGATTCTTACGGTTTTACCGAGATACTTTTCAACAAGAGATGTGCGAAGCATATAATTATTGAGCAGTTCTCTGACAATGCGCCATTCGGAAATATTCAATTCCATTATCTTAATTATTTTACTCAATCTCAAAATATGTAACATAAACCTTATGCTTTATTGTAAAGCTTTCGGGGCATTTTTTAAGAAATTTCCGGTGCTTTTCATCCCATTTTTTGAGTGTATTTTCATCCATAGAAGCGAGTGTTCCCCTGCACGCACACATCCTGCCGTGCCATGTTCCACGGGTGAACGGAATATCGCAGTAAAAAGTTTCGGTATGCCTGTTGGGGAACAAATCATCGAACATATCCTTTGAGCCCGATGCGCCGGGCGTCCAGTTTTTGTTCATTCGTTTTACAAGGCTGTGGCTTTTTTCGGCAATTTTGTCGTCGAGCGTGTATGTAAGATAAACCTTGATGAATTTTCCGCCCGGCTTGAGAAGTCTTTTTATTTCGCTCTGCATTTTTTCACGGTCAAGATACCAAAAGCATTGCGCCGCCGTTATCACATCAAAGCTGCTGTCGGGCAGACCCGTTTCCTCCGCAGGAGAAACGATGTAATCAATACTCCAACCGTTCTTTTCAGCTTCGGCTCTTGCAAATGAAATCTGCTCTGCTGAAATATCAACCGCTGTGATTTTTGCGTTCTCGTTGTATAAATTCTTCGGGAATACGCCCGTTCCCGTGCCGATATCGAGCCACGCCGTGCCGTCAGCTGCAACGCCAAGCTCACGCAGTCTGTCATAAAGCTCTTTCGGGTATATATCTCTGTATTTTGCATACGCTTCGCTCGTTTTGCCGAAGTCAAAGCTGATGCCGTTGTCAATATTATCGAATTTCATTCTTATTCCTCCTGAAATAAAAAAGCACCTACCGAACGGGAAGTGCCTTAAATAAAAATTGTCCGATTATTATAATGCAGCAGACAAAACGGCACTTCGGGTAATAATATTATGCTGTTCATATACCATTACTGTCATTTTGTCCGCCTCCTTTGATTTGTTTGCTTTATTATAAATAATAATATAAATAATGTCAATATGCGGTTTTGAAAAATATGACGTCACAAAAAAACAGTTTTTGATGTTGTAAGTCTGTTGAAGTTTTAAAAATAATTTGATAAAATAAAACAAATACAGATATTTCAAGAGGTACTTATGTTAATTGAAGAATACTCCGAGTCCGGCAGCGTGTGCAGAATTCCGGGAATATGCGTGACAGCCGACGGAACGGTTCTGCTTGTGTACGAATGCAGAAGTGAGCACAGCGATTGGGCAAAAATTGATATTGCAATACGCCGCTCTGCTGACGGCGGAAAAACATTTTCCGAGCGGAACACTGTTGTTCACGGAAACGGAAAAACCGTCAACAACCCTGTACTTATTTCCGATTCCGACAAGGTTCTTTTAATTTGGCAGGAAGAATACTACAGAACTTTTATTGCAGAAAGTTTTGATGACGGCATCACGTTCATAAACAAAACCGAACTGACCGAGCAGTTACGCAAAGTCAATTTTGATTATACGGTCATTGCCTGCGGACCGGGTCACGGAGTTGCTTTTGAAAAAGGGAAATATGTTGTTCCGTTGTGGATGGCAAAAAACGAAAACCCTCACGCACATCATCCGTCTGTATTTTCGGTTATGTGCTCCGAGGACGGCGGCAAACATTGGAAAGTCGCGGATATTTTGTCGGATAATGAACTGATTGACCCGAGTGAAGCCTCGGTTGTTATGCTTGACAACGGCAAGTTTCTCTTGAATATTCGTAACGAAAATCCGATACAGCGCAGGTATTTATCTCTGTTTGACAGCGATAAAATGACTTTTGATAATATCGGTTTTTGTGATACGCTGCCCGACCCAACCTGCTTTGCCGGTACGGTGAGTGACGGTAAAACGATTTATTATTCGGGATGCGATGACACAAAAGAAAGAATAAATCTGAAAGTGAAAATCAGCAGAGATAACGGGAAAACTTTTTCGAAAGGCGAACTGATTTCCGAGTTCGGCGGTTACTCCGACATTGCAATTTCAAATGACGGGCGCAGGTTATTTATTTTTTACGAAATGTGTCGGGGGGATAAAATCGAACTTCGTTTCAGCAAGATTACATTTTTGTATTAAAACCTTTTTGTAATAATCATTTTTTCTCAAAATTATTACAAATTTCTATATTTATTACAAATTTGCCTTTCTTCTCTGCAAGTTCTTTAAACTGCGCCGCACCGGAACCAATACGGTTTGAAACATAAGTAACAACATAATCAGAATGCTCTATCATCCACTTATTTCTATAGTTTATTGCAAAGCGTTTCGGAACAGTTTCAATTCCATCCGGAAGCAATGTGTGAACATCATTACTTTTTGAAAGAATATCTTGCTTTGCAGATATGTATGCAGAAACTGTATAGTATTGAATATCATAATCTTTCGATAATTCTTCAAGAACTCTGCTAACCATTAAATCAAACCCACCCTGATTACCTACATAAAAAAGATTCACTTCATTCTTTTCGATTAAATCAATCAGAGTTGACCGTAATTCAGGCTCTATTTCACTTTTAGTAATTCTGTGACCAAAAAAAGTACAAGTCATTATTTCTCAATCCTTACAATAAGTTGTATACTTAATATAAGTATACTTCTCACATTATACCACAAAATAATCTTAAAATAAACTTAATTCAAGATTATTTGTGAGGCATTGTTATGAGAAATAAAAATAATAAACACCTTGGCATAGAAATAGAACCCTCAATCCACAGAAAAATAAAGTACATTGCAGAATATGAAGGTCGTTCAATCAACGGACAAGTTTTATATTTAGTACGTCAATGTATTATAAAATTCGAAGCCGAACATGGTGAAATAAAAGAAAATGATTTTTAAAATGATCTATGTTGTTTAATACAACATAAAGTTTATGCGGTTTTCTTACAAAGATTTGTTATGAAAACCGCCTTTTATATAACAGAATATTTATTAAAACTTGCTTTTCGCTCTGCGCTGAATAATCCGAACTTTGCCTTAAATTAAAAAGCATCAGGACACCATCTGCCCCGATGCTTATCTTTTTCATTTTGCTCATTCAATTCAAAAGATTTTGCACGCCGTTCACACTTTCACGAAACAAACATACATTATTACAGAAAGGAACGGTGACTGATACTTATGAACAACAGAGCATTAAACCCGTCAACATATTTTTTAAATGTTTTACGTCAGAATCCGACAGCCTTTGCGCTTGTGTCGGGCAGTGAAAAATACCCCGGAATAAACGGCAGAGTAAATTTTTACGAAACAAGGTACGGCGTACTTGTTCAGGCGCAGATTTTCTCGCTTCCGACATCTCAAAGAACATGCAACAAAAAGATATTTGCGTTTCACATTCACAGCGGCACTTCATGCAGCGGAAATTCACAGGACCCGTTTGCTGATGCGCTTACTCACTACAACCCCGAAAACTGCGCTCACCCTAATCACGCAGGAGATTTACCGCCGCTTTTCGGAAATAACGGGTACGCCTTTGAAGTATTTCTTACAAACAGATTTACAGTCAATGAAATAATCGGCAAAACGGTAATCATTCATTCTCAGGAGGACGATTTCACTACACAACCCGCAGGAAATTCGGGCGAAAAAATTGCATGCGGCGTAATAAGACGTTCACTCCCCCGCCGCACATTTAACAACCGCACAAATCGCCGCTGAATATATAATTTCTCTCTTATAAGTCATAAAGAACCGTGCCGAAAAAGCACAGTTCTTTGTTTTTTATATAGTATGTAAATTATTCAAAATACATTGCGCCCGTCTGTGCGTAAATAAACGGAGGTAACTTTCCGCTTTCTTTTTCGTGAAGTATTTTTTTAGCCGCAATGTTGTAGCCGAATTCAAAAACGCTTCCGGTTTCATATTCGACCTGAGCACATACAAAATTAGTGTCTCTTACTCTGAGCGTTATGCTGAACGGCGCTGTTTTACTTGCTTTATATTGATACATCACGCCGTTTTTGTCAAACACTTTAAGAGTATGGTTCTTTTTAAGGCAGTTTACTTTAACGGTGATTTCCGTTTTTTCTTCAAGTTTAACGGTATCGCCGATTATTTTGTCACCGCAGGTAATTTCAATCATTGTTTTGCCGACGTGAGGCGCTATTGTAGTGTGACCTGCTTTAAGTGATGCAAGAATTTTTTCCTGAGTACACTCATCTGCATATACATACGTTACGGGGTTATCAAGAAGATTTGTAACAACATAATCTCTGTGATAATCGCTTCCTCCGACTGCCGGTATTTTTTTACCTTTGCAAAGTTCGCCACGCCACCACTCGGTACATCTCATATTGTCAACGTGCTGGGGGCTGTTCCACACTTCAACACAGTCTGCTTTTTCGGGTTCAAGCGGCCAGCGCCATGTGCAATTACTGCAAAGAGGATGGTTTATACATATAACTGCACCTTTTTCACGTGCCATTGCAATTTTGCGTTCCCACTCGTCATACTCTTCACATTCAAAATTATCAATCGGGTACTGAACGCCCCAAATGTTTGTGTGACCGCCGTCTTTTGTAAGTTCCGTTCCGGGAATTACAAGGAGTTTATCACTTTTCGGAACACTTGTGCAGAACTGATCATGGTCTGTAATAATAATAAAGTCGAGTTTGTGTTTTTCAGCAAGTCTTATAAGTTCATCGGGTTCAAATTTACCGTCTGAACGGTTTGTGTGTGAATGAACAACACCTGCATACCATTTACCCATAAAAAACCTCCGAAAAATTCATTTGATTTTTTTAAAACAAAATTGATATAACATCTTTTGCTTTTTAATTATAACTCAAAAATAACTATAATGTCAATTAAGAATTACTCTCAATAATTTTTCCGAAATTGAAGAAAAGTATTAAAACACCTTTTCTTAATCTTGATTTTGTTCATAAAAAAGTATATAATTGGTATATATTTCTTGTTTTTGCAACAATAATGAATATTTATTGAAACAAGGCGTATAAAAAACAGAAAAGGAAAAACTACTATGACTACCACGAACATTATTATTTTCGCTGCCATATTAGTTTATATGGCAATGATGATTTTTATCGGTTTTAAAGTTTCCGATAAAAACAAAACATCAAGCGATTTCTTCCTCGGCGGCAGATCACTCGGGCCGCTTGTAACCGCAATGAGCGCCGAGGCATCCGATATGAGCGGATGGCTTCTTATGGGACTTCCCGCTGTTGCTTTAATGGGAGGACTTGCAGAAGCATCCTGGACTGCAATCGGTCTTGCAGTAGGCACATATCTCAACTGGCTTTTTGTTGCAAAAAGGCTCAGAATTTACAGTCATAAAATCGGAGTGTTTACAATCCCTGATTTTTTCGCAAAACGTTTCGGTGACAATTCAAGAGTTCTTACAACAATAGCGGCACTTCTTATTGTTGTTTTCTTCATCCCCTACACCGCTTCGGGTTTTTCGGCTTGCGGTAAACTTTTTTCAACGCTTTTCGGAATGAATTACCTTACCGCCATGATTCTGAGTGCGGCTGTAATTATAGTTTACTGCACACTCGGCGGATTTCTTGCGGCTTCAACAACCGACTTTATTCAAAGTATAGTTATGACGGTTGCACTTATAGTTGTAGTCGGTTTCGGCGCTTCCGTAACAGACGGATTCGGTAATGTATTCGCAAACGTATCATCACTTGACGGTTATCTTGACCTTTTCAAAGGATTTGATGTTGCCGAAAACGTTACCGGCAGTTACGGTGCTTTGCCTGTTTTCTCAACGCTTGCATGGGGTCTCGGTTACTTCGGTATGCCTCACATTCTTCTTCGTTTTATGGCGATTGGAGATGAAAAGAAACTTAAACTTTCACGCCGTGTTGCATCTGTCTGGGTTGTAATTTCAATGGCAGTGGCAGTTCTCATAGGTGTTATAGGTTACTCTTTAATGAAAGCCGGCATAGTTCCGGCATACGAAAATGCAACAGCGGCTGAAACAATTATTGTTGACATTTCAAAAGTAATTGCAGGGTACGGTTACATTCCCGCATTTATAGGCGGCATTATTCTTGCCGGTATTCTCGCATCTACAATGTCAACCGCCGACTCACAACTTCTTGCCGCCGCTTCGAGCATTTCGCAGAACCTTGTTCAGGAAACATTCAAAGTTAAACTTTCGGCTAAAAAATCAATTATTCTTGCAAGAGTTTCCGTTGTGGTAATTTCCGCTTTTGCAATATTCCTTGCACGAAACCCCGACAGTTCCGTTTTCCGCATTGTTTCTTTTGCATGGGCAGGCTTCGGCGCATCATTCGGTCCGGTTATTCTGTGTGCGCTTTTCTGGAAACGTTCAAAC
This sequence comes from Acutalibacteraceae bacterium, assembly GCA_045598225.1. Classification (GTDB taxonomy): domain Bacteria; phylum Bacillota; class Clostridia; order Oscillospirales; family Acutalibacteraceae; genus DTU089. The sequence continues at coordinate 34,968 of JAZLLP010000029.1, forward strand.
AAATTCGGCGCTGTTGCCGGTATGATTTCCGGAGGAATAATGGTATTTTTCTGGAAATTCGTTATTCGTGTTAAATTTGCAGGTACGGTACTTGACATTTACGAACTTCTTCCGGCGTTTATTGTAGGTCTTATATTTATTGTTGCAGTAAGCCTTATTACAAAAGCACCCGAAAAAGAACTTATCGACAGTTTTGATGAAGTAAAAAAAGAAATTAAAGCATAAATATATTTTTCTTCATAAGCATATTATAAATTTACAGGAGGTTATTAAATGAATTTTATTCTTCTTGCCGCCACAATAGGCGAAAAACTCGATACCGCGTTTTTCGGTTTTGACACTTTCATTTACGGTATCTTCGGCAGTATTCAAAGTTCGTTTTTAACAATCATTGCAAAAATGTTCACCTCTTTCGGTGACGAAGCATTCGTTATTCCCATTGCAATACTTGCACTTGTTCTTTGTTTTTTCAAAAGAACACGGAAATACGGCTGTGCGATTATTTTTGCAATAGCAATAGGTACGGTTGTTACAAATGTTGTTGTAAAACCGATGGTTTTAAGAATAAGACCGTATAACACACTTCAAACAACCGATTTCTGGGCAAAATACGGAAAATGGTATGCTGCGGCGGGCTCTCTTTCCGAATCCGACTATTCTTTCCCGTCAGGTCACACAACTGCGGCTTTTGAAGTTGCAACGGCTGTTTTCCTCTGTTTCAAAAGCGACAAAAAGAAATTTGCGTGGGTATTCCCCGTTATTGCATTCTTTACAATGTGTTCCCGTATCTACCTTATGGTACACTATCCGACCGATGTTATTGCAGGTCTCTTTGTCGGTGTGTTCGCCGGTATATGTGCTTTCTTCCTCGCAAAACTCGCACTTATCATCTGGTCAAAAATTAAATTCCTTGACGCTATTGACGCCGAAAAACTTTTCAAAAAAGGTCTCAATACAAAAGCCGCATCTTATCTTTTGGCGGTGGCTGTTGTCGGAATTTTCTGTTTCTCGTTCATTCCGAGCCTTTCCGAAGGCGCTGACTTCCAGCAGACATGCGCTTATAATGAAGAGTATGACTGTATGAACACCGCAAAAGTCGATGATGAAGACTACCCGCCCATTGACGGAAAATGTTACTGCAAAATACACTGGAAACAACTTCACGGCGAAACGGAAGATTAAACTTAAAATAGAAAGAATTTTCACTTATATTTTTATTAAGGAGTGTTTTTTATGTCATCAATTAAAAAGTATATAGCCGAATTTATCGGTACATTCGTACTCGTTCTTTTTGCTTGCGGTACTGCTGCGGTTGTAGGTTGTTCGACACTTGACCCCAACGTAGCATACCTCCTCACAGCACTTGCTTTCGGTCTTGTTATTGTTGCAATGGCTTACTCAATCGGTAATGTTTCCGGTTGCCACATCAACCCCGCCGTTTCAATCGCAATGCTCGTAAGCAAAAAAATGAGCGTTAAAGATTTTATAGGTTATGTTGCTGCTCAGTTCCTCGGCGCTATTGCAGGTGCTGCCGTTCTCGGCTACCTTGCAGGCCGGGACTGCGGCTTCGGCGCAAACGGACTTTACAACGGTGATGTTGTTAAATCGCTTGTTGTTGAAGTAATTCTCACATTTGTCTTTGTTCTTGCAATTCTCGGTGTTACCTCAAAAGTTGAAAACGGTAAAGTTGCAGGACTTGTAATAGGTCTTACACTTACACTTGTTCACATTTTCGGAATCCACTTCACAGGTACATCCGTTAACCCCGCGAGATCTTTCGGTCCTGCGCTTTTCGCAGGCGGAGACGCACTTGCAAACGTATGGGTATTCATAGTTGCTCCCCTCGCAGGTGGTGTGATTGCGGCTCTCGTTTACAAAGCACTTGATAACGAAAAATCCGAATAATATTCAATATAAAGAATTTAACGCCGTGTGTTTTCAGAAACACACGGCATTAGTTATTTATTTTTTGTTAACAAAATCATTCAAGAATATTTGACGTAATATACTCTACGCCGTAACCGATAAGCCTGTCGGCATCTTCAACCGAATCACAAGTCCAGCAGTTTATTTTAATGCCCGCCCCGTGATATTTGTCGGCAATTTCTTTTGTAAGAGATTTGTAGTGAACGTCAATATCGAACTTGTGATTTTTAACATTTTCAAATATTTCATCGCTAAAATCATCGAAAAGGAACTGAACTTCCTGCCCGGGAAGATATTCACGTACTTTTACGAGATTGTCAAAATCAAATGAAATGAAAATAACTTCGTTAATGTAATCTTCTGTTTTTATAATGTCAATTATTTTTCCGATATCTTCCTTTGAAAAAGCGTTTTTCAGTTCAAGAACGCTCTTTTTTTCATACCTTTTACAAGTTCTTATATATTCTCTTAATGTCGGTATTTTAAGGTCAATTCTGTCATCAACACCGTCACGGTCAATGAGTTGAACATTTCTGAGCGTATCAAAATCCGTTTCTTCAACGGTAAAATCCACACCGGCAACTCTTTTTGTGTCATCGTCGTGAATCACAACGAATTTCCCGTCAAGCGTTCTGTGAACATCGGTTTCAATACCGAAATAACTTCTGTTGCCTGCCGCCACAAATGCGGGGAGCGTATTTTCTTTTTCAATACCGCTTAAACCCCTGTGAGCAACCATTTTTGTGTTTTTACTGTTAACTTTGATACTGTCCATTGTTATACCTCATCTTCACTCTCGTAAAGTTCACCGCGAAGGTCAACATCTCTGAACTTTGTTTCGCCTTTAACATCAAAAACATATTTACCGAGGTCAATTCGTGCAAAGTTGTGCGGACATGAACGCTTACTGAGTACAGGCATCTGCATATAAGTAGGACCGTAAGCATAATTAAGGTACCCTGTTACATCAACGGGAATCGGCGCTTTTATGCCCTCAAAATCAACATAAACAGTGTCTTCAAGGCCTTTTTTCGGCAAAGGGCCGTCTTTAAGTTTTTTGCCTACGCTGTCAATAAGAAGCGTTGCATCTTTCTTATTCATAAAGATTTTAACAAAGAACTCGAAAATACCGTGAAATACTCCGTAAGGTATAATTTTAAGTATGGGAAGAAGCGTCTTTGTAATACGGTAATGAAAATTCTTTCTCGGTCTGCCGAACCACTTTACAATAAGGCAGTCATACATTACGGCAAGTATAAGCCCTTGCATTTTTCTCAAAAAGCCGTTATTTGACGTCTGGTCGTAAACAAGCACGTCAACAAACACACCGTCGGGAAAAATATTTTCACTTGAGTAGTTCGTTGAAAAATACGTCCCGTTAAGTCTGATTTTTTCTATTGTGTAATGACTGCCGCTTCCGTTAAACGGTGATGAAAACGAAAAACCGTCGGGAAGTTCTTTTTCACAGACTTTTCTGAATTTTTCGTAATCTTCACGGAGCATACCTATGTCAAGGTCATCATCCCACGGAATTGCTTCGCCTGCACGGACAGCACCTAAAAGCGTGCCCCCCGCAAGGAAATATTTTATTCCGTGTTTAACGCAAATATCATCAATTACTTTGAGTATTTCTATTTCAAGTTGCTGTATTGTTTTTATTTTTCCGCAATAGAACGAAGTGTTGGAGGAAGTGTCATATTCTTCGCCGGTAATGTATGAATAAGCATGTTTTATGCCGGTTTCAAGCGAGCAAACACTTTTTATGCCGAGTTTTGAAAATACAAGTTGATTAAGTTTATTGTATGATTTTTCAATACCCGAACTAACATTCATCTGAACAGAAACCGAACTGCTGTAATTCTTGAAAATTGTTTCTTTAAGTAAAGCAACGGTAATATTGTTGAACGCAATATTGTAAACGTGACCTTTTTTTGCTTTCAACATTGAGTTATATACGGCATAGCACGCATTTCTGACATAAGTTACAGATGTTTCCTTTTTACAATCTTCATCCGTAATAACCGCTTTTTTAGCAGAATAAACTTCGTTTATTATTCCTTCAAAGTCGATTGAAGGCGTATGGAATTTATCGGGCGCAAAAACGTTGTCAAATCTTAATAAAGATACGTTTGTGTTGTTTTCACGAACTTCTTCTCTGCATATTTTTTCAAGTGAAATATAAAATTGTGTTTCTGAATTTTTTTCGCAACATTTTTCAATAAAGAAATTATATTCTCGTTCCGAAAGTGCCGTTACTTCGCCGGGAAATTCATTTATTTTCGGAAGAAATACCGATAAAATACATTTTGCTTTTCCGTTTGAACGAATTTTTTCAAGAACGGTTTTCAGTGCATTGCTTGTTTTTTCTCTGTCTGAAAAGCCTTTAATACAGTCCGCAAAAAAGAAAACTTCAGCCTCGCCGTCAATTTTTTCCAAAGCGTTTATATCAACTGTTTCGCAACCGCTTTCAAGAAGCGTCTCTTTGCGGTAAAAATCATCATTTCCCTGAGAAACGTAAATAATTTTGTCGTAAACTTTAAAACGTTCGTTTAATTCCGCTGTCGCTTTCAAAAGATAATCGCACAAAAAGTTTTCATCCGCACAAAAATAAATTTTGCGTGAAACGCTTTTTTTCTTTTGAAGTGAGCGTGTTTTAAATGACTTTCTCAATGTATATGCAATCATTGCACACTCGTCAGCCATTACTAATTTTTTCATATATCCTCCACAGTTAAACTGCCCGATTTTTTCATCTCTTAACAGACGGATTTATCCAGAATTTAGGCATATCGCCCTCAAGATATTTCTGTGCCGCTTTCATCATCATTGCGGGACTGTCGCTGTATGAATTTATTGTGTCGCCGCCGCGGTGATTTGTAAGCGTGCAGTTGTCAAGACCCACAAGAGGATTGTTCGGGTCAACGGGTTCTTTATCAAAAACATCTATTGCGGCGCCCATTATTTCGCCTGTTTTAAGAGCATTTGCAAGTGCATCGTAATCAACCATATAAGACCTTGCGGTGTTGATGAAATATGCTGTGTTTTTCATCATTCTAAATTCTTTTTCACCTAAAAGAATTGATTTACGGCTGAGTCTTGCGTGAAGCGAAACTATATCGGAATTTTCAAGAAGTTGTTCAAGCGGTACGAATTTCGCTATATTTTTATTGATGTCGTCATAGTTTCCGAACGGGTCGGTAATAAGGAAACGGCAACCGAATACTTTAAGTTTTTCATAAACAAGTTTTGCAACAGAGCCGAATCCTATAAGACCTATTGTCATATCACTCATCTCGTGAATTGTTGTTGCGGTATTCGGATATTTTTCACGCCACTCGCCTTTTGACACGGCAATAGCGGAACGTGTGATGTTTCTTGTTTCGTTAAGCATAAGACCGACTGTAAATTCGGCAACGGCATTTGCATTGTGACTCGGATTGAGCAGTACGCCGATATTTCTCTCGGTGCAGGCTTCTACGTCAATATTTTCGTGACCGCCACGATTGCAAAGAACGAGTTTTAATTTTTTTGCATGTCCGAGAAGTGTTTTTGTTATGGGGCAAAGATGACACATAATAACATCGGCATCTTCAACCGCTTCAAGAAGACCTTCGGGAAGTTCAAGCGTTTCAAACCCGCCCGTTTCTATTATTTTAACAATATTTCTCATTTCGGAGCGTGACTGCAAACCGAAATAAAAATATTCTATATCGGAAAACTGAAGGTACGGATAAGATTCAATACCTTTTTTCATCATATCGGGTGTAATAAAATTATCGCCTACGGCAACGCATTTCATAAAACAATCTCCTTTTAAAAATAGGCTTACTCTTTATCTTTAATCAGCAGTTCTGCAAGAACCATATCAAATTCGGTAGTAATTTTGAAATTCATTCTGTCACCGGGAACAATGCCCACACGTTTACCTTTTTCAAGATACATTCTCCCCGCTTCCATATATGAGTCGGTTTCTTCCTGTGTAAGACCGGACTGTATTTCTTTAAACTGCTTTATTCTGAAAGTCTGCGGTCCCTGGTCGCAGAAAACGGTTGAACGTTCGGGAACGTATGAACTCTCATTACCGTTTTTCGCAATAAGCACGGTATCAATAGTCGGAACCGAAGTTGTTACCATATCAAAATCTTTTACGCCGTCAAAATTATCTTTAATAATTTTTTCAGTGAAAAAAGGTCTTGCACAGTCATGAATACAAAGTAAATCATCTTCACAAAAACCGTCGCCCAAATCGGCTATACAGGCATCGACAATGTTTACCATTGAAAGAAACCTTGTTGTTCCGCCCGAAATGATAATCATTCTCGAAGTGTCCATATTATATTCTTTCAACATTTCATTGAAATAATCCATCCATTGCGGATTCATTGCTATAACTATTTTGTCGGTTTCGGGTGAAGCAAGAAACGTTCTTAAAGTTCTTATAATAATAGGAACATTGTTTATTTTTAAGAACTGTTTCGGAAGTTTGCTTTCCATTCTGGAACCTATGCCACCTGCAAGAACTCCTGCATAATTCATATTATCAGTACCCTTTCATTAGTAAATACCGCAAAAAACCATTCTCATTATACAACAAATATTGCAAAAGTCAATAAAAATACGAGTGGGCTGTTGCATTTAGCACAGCCCACTCAAAACAATTTTAATACATTGCTTCGCGTTTTTTCTTTTTAACTGTTTTGAAAACTGCATATACAATAACAAGAACAGCCGAAACCGTAAGTCCTATATACGCATCGGAAACCGTATTACCCTCAACTTTCAGTTCATTCCAAAGTTTTGTCATATATTCAAGCATCTCAGGTTCGAGATTCTCAAATATCTGCGATTTTACGGTTCCTTCTTCAGGGTAAAGAAGCGGATCGTCTTTAAGTTCATAATCGTCGGATTCAAGAACAAGTTTGTTCGGTGAAGCATAGCAGATATAGTTTGCATTTGCTACACCCGCTTCTTCGGAAAGCATATAGTTTATGTACAGTTCAGCCGCTTCCTTGTTTTGTGCGCCTTTCGGAATACACATAGCATCTATGAAATAGTTTACGCCCTCTTTCGGATACACAAAAGCAAGGTCGGGATTTTCTTCAGCCATTGAAAGATAGTCCCCTACATAGTACGGCGCTATTGCTGCGTCACCGCCTATCATTTTGTCAAAAACCTCATCCATAACGTATGATGAAACAAGCGGATTCTGTGCTTTAAGCACCGCAAGAGCCGCATCCCAGTCCTCTTCTTTCGTGTTGTTGACATCCTGCCCGAGATAGAACTGTGCAATGGCAAACCCGTCACGGGGATTGTTAAACATAAGAATAGAACCGGAATATTTTTCGTCCCACATTATTCCCCAACTGTCGGGCTCTTCATCAACAAGCGAAGTGTTATAAATAAGTCCCGTGTAGCCTACCGTATAAGGAACGGAATATTTTTCATCGGGGTCATAATACAGCCCCTTGAATTTGTCAAGAACATACTTGTAATTCGGAATATTTGAAAAATCAAGTTCTTCAAGCATATCCTCATCGACAAGACGTGCTATCATATATTCCGAAGGTATAACTACGTCATAAGAAGCACCGCCGCCTTTGAGTTTATTATACATATTTTCGTTGCTTTCAAAGTTTGTATAGTTTACTTTAATTCCGTATATTTTTTCGAACTCCGCATTTACGTCAAGCGTTCCGTCTTCACCGTCGGAAATGTACTCGCCCCAGTTATAAACATTAAGCGTAGTGCCTTTCAGATGTGAATAATCCTTTCCCGCAAAAACAGTTACGGGAAAAATCGAAAGTAAAAGAACGGCAACAAAAAGAAGACAGGTTATTTTTTTCATTTTGCCGCCCCCTTTTTGTTTTTTTCATTCTTCTGACCGGCAAAATTCGATATGATGAGAAGCACAAGAATCACTGCAAAAATCAAAGTTGAAAGTGCGTACATATCGGGAGTTACACGTTTTTTCGTCATGGAGAATATTCTTATGGGAAGTGTCTGCGATGTAGGACCGCTTACAAAATAACTTATTACAAAGTCATCTACCGAAAGGGTAAACGCCATTACAAGACCTGAAAGTATTCCGGGCATTATCGCAGGTAAAACGACTTTGAAAAACGCCTTTACGGGCGGACATCCGAGGTCCTGCGCCGCTTCGTAAATATTACGGTCCGTCTGTCTCAGTTTCGGTAAAACGTTGAGAATGACATAAGGCAGTTCAAAAGTAATATGTGCTATTATAACCGTTGCAAGTCCGAGCGAATCGTTTTTACCCATAAGCGAACCTATGAAAACAAAAAGAAGCATCATTGAAATACCCGTTACTATATCGGGATTCATCATAGGTATGTTAGTTACCGTAAGAACCGTTGACTTGAACCATTTTGTTTTATATTTGTATATTGCGGTTGCCGCAGCAGTACCCATAACCGTTGAAATAACGGAAGAAATAACTGCTACAATTCCGGTGTTTTTGAGTGCCGAAAGAGTTGCTTCATCATTGAAAAGTTCTTTATACCAATGAAGCGAAAAACCCGAAAAAACAGACATACTTTTACCGGAGTTGAAACTGAATACTATAAGCACGGCAATCGGTGCATACAGAAACAAAAATACAAGCAAAGAGTATATCTTTGACGGTACGGAAATGCGTTTTTTCACAGTATTACCTCCCCGTCATCATCTGAAAACTTGTTCATGACCGCAAGGCATATAAAAATGAAAATCATCAAAACAAATGAAAGCGATGCGCCGAGATGGAAGTTGTTTGCGGTCTGGAACTGTGTTTCGATTATATCACCTATAAGCGTTGTTCCCGTTCCGCCGAGTTTCTGCGAAATGTAGAATGTACTTACAGACGGAACAAAAACCATTGTAAAGCCCGATACCACGCCGGGTATGCTCAAAGGAAGAATTACGTTTTTAAATACACCGAATTTATTGCAACCGAGGTCCTGTGCCGCTTCTATAAGAGAACGGTCGGTTTTAAGCATAACGGTATAAATCGGAAGCACCATATACGGAAGAAAATTGTAAACCATACCGAGCACTACCGCGCCGCGCGTATTTATAAGTTTAAGCGGCTCAAGTCCGAGCGAAGTAACAAATGCATTTATAAGTCCGTTGTCCTCAAGAATTGTCATCCACGAATAAGTTCTCAAAAGAAAATTCATCCACATCGGAAGCATTATAAGCATTATCATAAGTTTCTGCTTTTTTTCACCCGAATTTGCAATTATGTATGCAAGCGGATATGCTATGAGAAGACTTATCACGGTAGCAAGAAGGCCGAGCCAGAGTGAAAGTACAAAAGTGTTTGTGTATTTACCTACGTTTACCATATTGGCAAACGTGAATGCACCGTTTGAATCGGTAAATGCGTAATATGCTACCATACAAAGCGGTACTATAATGAATATTGCCGCCCACACAACATAGGGCGAACCGGAAGTCTGCGCCGCAAGCGAGCCTTTCTTTTTCATGCAAAACACCCCTTTCGAAGTAATAACAGTACAAAATCAGTCAATTATTGTGTTTTCCTCACTGTCATCTTCATAAGTGACGTCGGAAAGTTCATCAAATTCTTCACTGAACGAACTGTAATCACCGTACAGACCGGAGTATTTTGATTTTTTCATAATATGTATTGCGTCGGGTTCAATATTTATGCCTATTGTTGAACCGACTTCCTGAAATTCGGTGGATTCAATCATCCACTTAAAACCTTTTATTTCAACTATTATTTCATAATAATCGCCTTTAAACGTTGTGCCCGATACCGTACCGGAAATCATAGCATTTTCAACCGGAACTATATCAACATCTTCGGGACGCACAACAACATCGACTTCTTCGTCAACGCCGAAGCCTTTGTCAAGGCATTTAAACTTGTGCCCTGCCATTTCAACGTTGAAATCAGCCCTCATAACACCCTCGATTATGTTGCTTTCACCTATGAAATCGGCAACAAAAGCGTTTTTCGGCTCGTTGTATATATCTGTCGGAGCGCCGATTTGCTGAATTACACCGCCGTCCATAACAACTATTGTGTCGGACATTGAAAGCGCTTCCTCCTGGTCGTGCGTAACGTAAATAAACGTTATTCCGAGACGTTTCTGAATATTTTTGAGTTCGACCTGCATATCCTTGCGAAGTTTAAGGTCAAGTGCGCCGAGAGGTTCGTCAAGCAAAAGCACACGGGGTTTAACTACAAGCGCTCTTGCTATTGCAACACGCTGCTGCTGACCGCCCGAAAGCGATGAGACATCACGGCGTTCAAAACCTTTGAGGTTTACAAGAGCAAGCATCTCTTTAACCTGTTCTTTTATTTCCGACTCGCTCATTTTTTTGAGCCTTAAACCGAACGCTATGTTTTCATACACATTGAGGTGAGGAAACAGTGCATAACGCTGAAAGATTGTATTCAACTGTCTTTTGTGCGGCGGAACACCGTTTATTACTTTACCATCAAAAATGACCTCGCCTGAATCGGGCTGCAAAAAGCCCGCAATGATTCTGAGCGTGGTCGTTTTACCGCAACCCGAAGGACCGAGAAAGGTTATAAACTCCTTGTCGCGGATATTTAAGTTCATATTATCAAGTATTTTTTCACCGTCAAAAGCAATAGTAATGTTTTTTAATTCAATGATGTTGTTTTCCAATTATGCAGCCCCTTCCCGCAAAAGCGATTATAAATAAGAAAAAACACCTACCCGAAGAAACTGAAAATTTCCTCAAATTGGTGAATAATGCAAGTCAAAGCGTTGCTTTCCCGCCTTGATTTATATTTGCAATTCACAATATACATATAAATAAACCAAATGTCAATAATTTTTTTAAATTGTCGAAATTTTTTTTATTTTTCGCAGTAAATAATTGTATCCCATGCGGGAATATACGGATGATGGCGCAGATATATTCTGTATTCCGTTGATATTTCCGAAATAATAATCGGTATTCTGAAAATATCTTCGTTTTTATGATATGCCGCAATATTAAGTTTCGGTAAACATTCCGACAAAATTTTTGATGCGCCTTCAAGAATGTTTATCTCCTCGCCCTCCGAGTCTATTTTTATATATGTCGGCTTCCTTTTTTCGCATAAAGTTTTAAGACACACGCCGTCAATAACATCGTTTCCGCCTATTGAAGACTGCCTTCCCGCAAGCGACGAAAAACAGACTTTCCCGTCACTTCGTGTCACCGCTTTGTTGACTGCTTCAAAGTTTTCGAGTCCATTACAGTTTTCACAAAGTTTTTTATAACTTTTTATGTCGGGTTCAACAGCGGTTATAAATCCGTATTTTCCACCCGTATATGAAAGAAATTTTTCAACCGTATCACCTCTGTAAGCACCTATATCAACATAATTTTCGTTTTCACCGAGATGTATGCAGTTTGAAAACGCCTCGTCTTCATCACTTTCACACCCGAAAAGATATTTCGGCTTTCCGCTGTATTCAAAATTGACATAAGACGCATAAACTTCTTTTGATTTTTCGTCGGCAAATAATGTGTACGCTTTATTTATGTCATCTTCATTTTCCGAAATAAAATCATCGTCAAAAATAACGTTTCCCACAACGGGAACACACGGAACGAGCACCGTATGCTTTTCAGACAGTTTTTTTATGTTATTAATAACCGATTTTATTGAACTGCCGAATGTTATGACAACGGTAAAATTCTTGTATTCTTTTTCAAATTCCGAAACGGGTTTTACTTTAAAGCCGTGAAAAAACCGTTCACGAACAAAGCCGTCGCTTGCCGTGACACCTGCAACGGTTATACCGTATTTTCGGAATACTTCAAAAACTTTGTCGGCGCCGTTTCCCGTTCCGTACATTATTATGGGTTCTGCCGTGTTTTTCAGTTGTGTCCACACAGATTCTTTTTCAAGTTCAAATAAAAGCATATTTTTCTCCGATATATTTATTAAAAACAGTATAACTTAAATCCAAAAAAAGTAAATATATAAACTATTGAAAAAAACAAAAAGTCATAGTATAATTTTTTTATAATAATAAAAGGAATGTTACAATGAAAAAAATATATAAAGCAATCGCATTATTATCTGCCGTAATTATTCTTGCAGGCGCAATTCCGGTATTTTCATTTGCCGGTACGCTTAAAGGAGATATTGACGACAACGGAAAACTCACTTTTTCGGATGCAAAAAAAATACTGAAATACGCCTCCGGAATCGGCACACTTACAGAAGCACAGCGTGGAAGAGCAGATGTTGACGGTGACGGCATAATTACATCTGCCGATGCGTTATTTGTTATGAAATCAGCGCCTGACATACCTGTTGAATATAAAGACACGCTTTCGCAGTTGTCACCGAAAAAGAAAAACGGCTCTTCAACAAAGGTAAAATATTGCAAAGTAAAGGAATACTGCGCCGAAACACTTGCTTCATCACCTATTGATGACAGATCAAATCCGCTTTATTCATCTCTTCCGAAAGGCACTTACGATTACATTTCATCAGGTCCTTATTATGTACAGACGAGCGAAAAAGATAAAGGTTATTATATTCTGAAATCAGGAAGACGTGTTTATAAAGATGAAGTCAGCGTTTTTACGGGATACAAACTTCCTGATAACAGCGCAACTCTTGAAACGGTTCCGACATACAAAACAGGAAACACCGATTTTTATATTGCACTTGACTGGCGTGTTCCGTTCAACGTTACGATTAAACCGCAAAAATACGAATCCGGATATGACGGGCGTGTACATAACATCGCAGACGGCGAATTTACCGGTAATTATATGGATATAAAATTTTATTACACACCGAAAGCAACCGGAAAATGCACTTTTAAGAAAAGTGATGTAATAAAAAGCACAAAATGGATAATTGATGACAAAAACGAAACGGCTACTTTGCGTGTTTATTTCAGAAATACCGGTAAATTTTACGGCTACAAAGCGTATTACAATTCAAAGAATTATCTTGTAATTTCCGTTAAGGAAGACGTACAGACACTTTCGGGCAAAACCATTGAAATAGACCCCGGTCACGGCGGTGCACAACCGGGTGCGGGAAGCGGAACAGGCGTTTACGAAAAAGATATAACATATAAAATCGCCCTGCAACTGAAAAAGCAACTTGAAAATGCGGGTGCGACGGTTGTTTTTTCACGTGACGATTCAAAAAGCGTTCCCGAAATAGAAGAACGCAGACTTACGGCGTGCAAAGATAACCCAGATATGTTTATCTCAATACACCTTGACGCTTCAAACAGCAGTTCTGTTCACGGCTCATCTGTTTACTACTACAAAAACTATTCCGGACCGCTTGCGTATTCAATCGCAAAAAACATTCCGCAATCGCTCAATGAAATAGGCTATTCAATGACAAACAGAGATGCACACTATTACCCGTTCTGCGTAACGCGTATAGAAAACTGTCCGGCAGTTCTTGTTGAATGCGGATTTATTTCAAATACGACAAACATTACAACGCCGTTTAAGGGAAGTTCCGGCAAAACAACAACTGCACATAACGATTTCAAACTGCTTAATTCCTCCCTCGGTCAACAATACGTTGCAAAAGGAATTTATAACGGCATACTCGAATATTACGGACTATAAAAACGAAAGAAGAAAAATATGGAAAATGACGAACTGTTTCGGAATTATTCCGAATATCTTGAACTCAGACACCTTTATACTGCCGCTACAAGAGAAATTGAAACAAGACTTCAGATTCTCGATGATGAATTCGGCGTTTACCATTCAAGAAACCCCATTCATCATATCGAAAGCCGCATAAAAGAAAATGACAGCATAGTTAATAAACTCAAAAAGAAAAACCTGCCGTTAAACATTGAAAACGCAAAAAAACATATAAACGACATTGCCGGAATAAGAGTTGTCTGCAACTACATAGATGACGTTTACTACGTTGAAAAAATGCTTTTACGGCAGTCGGGACTTAAACTCATTAAAAGGCAGAACTACATTGAAAATCCGAACTATAACGGATACAGAAGTCTTCACCTTGACCTTGAAGTGCCGATTTACCTTTCCGACAAAACAGAATACGTTATGGTTGAAGTTCAGATAAGAACAATCGCTATGGATTTCTGGGGAAGCCTTGAACACGATTTGCGGTATAAGGCAAATAAAAACATTCCGGATGACATTTGCAAAGATATGATTGAATCGGCAAATGAAATTGCGGAAATAGACAAACGTATGCAGGAAATATTTTACAGAATACAGAAATTATAAAAAAGGGGTTGTCGCATTTAAGCAAAACACTTTATTAAACGAAATAATAACAAAAAAACGCTTTTCTTACAGAGATTTTGTAATGAAAAGCGCTTTTTATATAACAGAATGTTTATTGAATTTTGCTTTTCTAAGCGTTTTTTCGCCCTCGGCATACCTTTGTATTGCCCACGGGACGAAGAAAACGCTTTCTGCATCTGAATGCGACAGCCCCGCTTGATTTATTCAGTATTTTATTCGCAGTAGTGGCATGTCCACGCT
>JAZLLP010000030.1:0-66819 GCA_045598225.1 Acutalibacteraceae bacterium
CACTTTTCAGCCCTTACATCCGACTTCTTTCAGACTCCTCCTCACGAAGGACGCCCTTGTCTTCGTCTAACAGTTCCTACTGCCAAGCCTGTAGCGGACTTTCACCGCCAAGTAAATATGCGTGCCGAGCACACAAATAAAACTATCCGTATCATTGTAAACAACGGTACGGATAGTTTTAATAATAACAGTACTTTTTCGCTTTTAATTAAATATATATGTTTTTCAGTCGATTATTTCATAAGAAAAACCATTCAAACCATTTTCTTTTCTAAACAAAATATTTCTGTCTAAAATTATGTGCATTGTTTTTAATGAACCGTCAAATTCTTTCGGCAATGACTTTTCTCCTTTTATTATCACTTTATCCGCATCGCATTCACTCCATAATAAATCCCAAAATGCACTCCAATTTTTTCCGTACCATTCCGGAAAATCAAATGCCAAACGGATTCGTTCGTGAATTTCATAATAATATTTGCAGCCCGTAAGATTCAATTCGATTATTTTCATAACATAATAAATATTAAGAAAAAAGCAGGATTTCCGAATATTTACAGAAATTCTGCTTTTGTTATAATATAATCTGCCAACTAGCAACTACAAACTAGCAACTAACAACTAGCAACTAACAACTAACAACTAGCAACTAGCAACTGGCAACTGCCAACCGGCAACTCATCTTACTATCTTTTCGCCGTCAAACACAATAACACCGCAACCGTGACCTGCGGGATTGCCTGCAAGAAGCCAGTTCTTGTACGCTTTTCTCAAAGTCGTATCTTCGGGCCATTCTTCCAAAGGAAGTTCGGTATAATGACCGAATACACGCCAATCGTTACCGAAGTTTTCGCTTTCGGCACTGTCATATATTTCAAAGTCACTCATAAAACGGCGAATATTCAGTTTTTCAGGCAAAAATTCTTTGTGACGGGGGAAAAGAAGCCATGAACTGCATTTTAAAATGAGATAACCTTCTTTTGTTCTTTCGCTTTCAAAGAATTCGTATGCCTTTTTGTATGAATCAAGGCGAACTTCATCTGTAAGCGGAATGCCCGATGACGGAATATGGAAATTAACGCATTTCTGACCTTTTTTGATTTTAACACCTGCGCTTGTTGTAAAATCGCACGGGAATCTGTCATACTCAAACTGGAATCTGCCGAGAGCAAACCTGTTTGTTGCGAAAAAGCCGTCATTCCAGCCGGCAACAAATGTTCCGGGAACGCCCTCACATTCTATACATTCTAAAAGTTTGCATCTGAAATCGTCACAGCCTGCCCAGAAAAGTTCATCGCTGTAACCTTTCTTTTTATACTTTTTGTGAAGAAGTTCGGCGCAAACCATAATAAACACCATATCGAGTGTGTATTTGTTCATACCGTTTTTTTCTGCAAATTCTTCTACCTTCGGTATCCATTTTCTTCCGAGGTTTGTTGCCATAGGATACATATATCCTCTGCACAGACGCTCAAATTCGGCACCGAGTTTTTGGTCCGCATCAAGATGCTGAGCAATCGCGTTAAAAGCCTTTACCGCTTCTTCGGGAAATTTGCATTTGTTTTCAAGTTCTTTAAAATGTTCGGAATAAAATATCATACACGCACCTGCTTTTGCATCTTTTTTTATTTTATCTTTGAATCGCCGTCAATCTTCATAAGAAAATTTCCGTTTCGATTTAAAGAAAATTATCTGTTTATTTTTTTTATAATTCAATATGAATTATCAGCCCTGTACCCAACCCCAGATTATTTCAAAAATCGGAAGTGCTCCGAGTAATTTTATCAAGGAGTCCGGAATGAAACTTGCAAGGAACCAGAAATCAATGAAGCCGTCTTTTGATGCGGACGGAGCGCCCGTATATTTAAGCATAAATGCCTGAGTATAAACTATGCCGCCTTCACCGAAAATTTCTGCTCTTACATAAGAACCGATGTCGCTGCTGTAATCGTCAAGGTCGATTTTGTCGCCGTAAGCGATTGTTTCGCCGTTTGCAATCCAACGGATGCAAAGAGCATCTTTTGCGCTGATTGTAATTGTGTCGGCATCATCGTCAACAACAACGTTATTTATTACGGGAGCATCAATCGCAAGGTCTGCTTCATATTTGCATTTTGCATTTTCTTTCTGTGCGTCAAGTATCTGCTGACCTACTCTTGTTGCCGTCTTGTTGCCGCTGTTTACACAGTAATTTGCAATTTCCGTAAGTTCTTCCGGGTTGCCTATATATTTACTGCAACCGAAGAACTGACCGTTTGCCATACAGTTTTTAAGTGCGTCAACGGTAAGTTCGGGCATAAGCATCTCAACGTAACCCGAATAAATAATGTTCGCATTATGAGAGTCGCTTGTGCAAATGCCGAAAACGTTTCTGCCTGTGGGAACAACGTTCATAAGAAGAATATCCCAAAGTTTTCTGTCATAACGTGTTCTTGTGTCGCCTTTACTGTTCATATCAATACCTATGCAGGTCGGATATTTTTCAAGGAGATTTGTGAACTTATCAATAACATAAGCGTAATGAGTATTGCTGTAATCGTAAGCATCTGCGGTTTCTTCTTCATCTCTTGCGCTTGTATATTCGCCCGGATGATTGATTACCGAAAGACCGCCGAGTTCATCTACTGACTTAATGGGTGTTTCATAGTCGCTTGTACCGCCGAGAATGCCGTGACCGTAATCGGCAAACCAACTGTTTACGTGTGCGTTGTTAAGTGATGTGGGGTTGTTCTCAATAGCATAGGGAACACGCATCATCTTGTGGTCTTCAGAGCCCTCCTGCCAATAGTAATCCTGAGTATCGCCCTCGGCATCGGAAAGTTTTTCGGATGAGAAATAATATTTATCGCCGTCTGAAGTGTAGCCGCCGTCAGCCTCAAGGCATTCAAGATCTGTTACTTCAAAATCTTTAACGGAAACACCTACTTTGAATGTAGGAACAACAACGCTGTCGGTCCATGTGTAACTTACCGTTCCGTGGTCGGAAACAGCATAAGCGTCAAAATCATAGCCATAGTGTGCTTCAATCTGTTCTTTAAGTGTGTTGTTCCCGTCAGACTGAGTGGTATGACTGTGAAGGTCGGTTTTGTACTGTTTGTAAGTTTTAAAATCTACGCCTTCATAAGGATTGATTATTGTGTAATTTACGTCACCCGCCGCAACCGCAACGCATGAAAGCGCACCGATAAGCATGGCAACAACGCAAATAACGGAAATGACCTTTTTTGTCGTTTTCATAATATTACCTCCGACTTTAATGTAAATTTTATTATATACTAAATTTTTACGCTTTTCAATCTGTATTTTTTAATGAAAATAACGTGTGTAATCTGTGCAATATTAAGAATTATTAAAAATTACAAAAAACAAAGGTTTCTGTCGGGACATCCCTCAAAAAACCTTTGTTTTATTATTTTATTTGTATTTCAGTGCTTTACTGCTCTTGGTTGCACTTGCATACGGACTTTTGACTGCCTGAACTTTGTATGAGTAGGTTTTGCCTTTCACAACCGTTTTGTCGGTATAAGTTTTTACCGAACTGCTTACAGTTGTTATAAGAGTCCATTCTGATGTGTCGGAAGTTTTACGGTATACTTTATAAGATTCGGCACCGGTAACGGAATTCCAACTGACTTTAATGCCTTTTGTTGCTTTCTTTATTTCAACCTGAGGAGTCGAAAGCCATCTTTTTTGTTTTCCCGAGAAGTTGCCCGACGTTGCTGAACTGTTGTAACAGCGTACCATATACACATAAGCACTGCCCGATTTAACGTTTTTGTCGGTATAAGATGTTTTATCGGTAACAGTTGCAATTTTTTTGTAACTTCCCGACGGAGTTTTCCTGTAAACATAATAACCTTTTGCACCCGAAACTTTATCCCACGAAACCTTTATTCCGGTAGAAACGTTTGAAAGTTTAAGACCTGACGGTGCTTCAATATAGCAATGTTTGTCGGTTGCCTTGAAAAGACCGTTACAATCTTCATAAACACCTCTTACCGCATACTGGTAAGTTTTGTTGTTCTTAGCGGTTTTATCGGTATAAGATGTTGTTGAAGAACTTACTGTTTTAAGCGTTGTCCACGTGGAACTGCCGGAAAGTTTTCTGTAAATAATGTAGGAATCGGCAGGCGAAACTTTATTCCATGAAAGTTTAACACCCGTTGAAACATTTTTGAGCGTAACGGTCGGGGAAACAATTCTTGCGGCTTTTAATCCGTCCGGATATTTTGAAGATTTGTCTGAACCTTTATAACTTTTGACGGTGTACTCATATTTTACGCCTGTTTTTGCGGTTTTGTCCGTGTAGGAAACCGAGGCTGTTTTCGCTATGTTACTCCAGTCGCCCGTCGATGTTTTTCTGTAAAGATAATACCCGTCTGCGCCTGTTACCTTGTTCCACTTTACGCTGATACCGCTGTCAACCGTTGAAGCGGATGATACTTTCGGAGTAGCAAGATACCTTATTGAAGCAGAGGCATAAACGCTTCGTGAACTTCCGGTAACTGCGGCTACTCTGTATGTATATTTTTTTCCGCTTGTTGCTTTGGTGTCATAAAAAGTCAATGAACTTACCGTGTCAAGCGTTACCCAACCGCTTTCATCTGACGCTTTTCTGAGTATTTTGTAACCCGAAGCACCCGTTACTTTTGAATAACTTACCTTTACACCTTTTACGGAGTTTGCAAGTTTTACGGTTGTTTCTTTGAGATAAACGTATTTTTTAACGCTTGATTCGGAACCGAGAACACTTGCACCGTTTACGGCACAAACCTTATACTCATACGTTTCGCCTTCGGTAAGACCCGTAAAGGTTTTACTGACAGATGTAAGGTCTGTTGATTTCCACGATGATGCGGAAGCGGTTTTATAAAACAGTCTGTACTTTGAAGCGCCGTCAAGTTTATTCCAACTGACGGTAAGTCCTCCGCTTGCGGGTTCAACTGTGAGTTTTTCCGGCGCTTTAAGATATGTTACAGCAGTAGTTAAAGCACTTTTGTTGCTTTCGGATTCACCGACAATACCAACAACATAATACTGATACTTTACATTATTACTTACGGTTGCATCAACAAAACTTGTTGTTTCGCTTCCGTCAACGCTTCCCGCAAGAGCGCCCGTGCTTCTGTAAATTTTATAACCGTCAGCACCGTAAAGCGGACTCCATGTTATTTTTATTCCGTTTGAAACAACGGCGGCTTTTACGTTTACGGGTTTTTCAAGACAAGTTATTGTCGCCTTTTCGCTTTTAAGGCTGTTGCCTTTGTCGGATATCGCCCTTATGCAATATGAATATTCTTTTCCGTTTTCAACAGACTTGTCGCAATAACTTTCAGATGCATAATTTGAAACGATTAGCGTTTCAATGCCGTCACTGTCTGTTTTGTAAATTTCATAAACTGCGCTCTCGGAAGATTTGTTCCACCTGATAAGAACGCCGTTTTCGGTATTGCTTAAAACGCAATCCGGTGCTTTTATGAAATAAACGTTTTCGGATGCTTCGCTCTTCGGGCTTTCGGAATCGCCTATAAATACCGAAACGGAATAAACATAAGTTTTATCGGTTTCAACCGTCTCGTCAATATAAGTATTGTTCATTTCGTCAAGCGTTGTGAGTTTTTCACCGTCTTCACCGTAAAGTTCAACTTCCTTCCATGCTGTTGCAGTGGGAATTTTACGGTATATTTTGTAACCGGTAGCACCTTCAACACCGTACCACTCTAAATAAACTCCGTTTGCAGTACGCTTTACTTCGGCAATGCTCGTTGACGGAACACGGGTAAATACCGAACCGTACTGTGCAAAACCGCTTTCGCCGTCAGATGTAACAGCCTTTACGGCATAATAATAACTTTCGCCTGTTGTAACGTCTTTATCGGTATATGTGAGTGTGTCGGATGAACCGATTTTTTTCATTTTTTCATCTTCATCCGTACCTTTGCGGTAAATGTCGTACCTTACCGCATTTTCAGACTCACGCCATGTAAGAACTATACCGTCTGTTTCGTTGACTACACTCTTTATTTTAGGATATTCAACGTAACAAACCTTAGCACCTGTTTCAGTCTCTTTTGTTCTGAACGGAGAGCAGAAAGCGTTTACATCGTATTCATACACAACACCGGAGTCAACATCTTTATCGGTGTATGACGTTTCACCGTCTTCGTATATTCCGAGTTCGGTCCATTTTTCTTCGCCCGCAATGCGCCTTGAAAGAGTATAACTTAAAGCACCGTCAGACAAAGTCCATTTAACAAGTATTCCGCCGTCATTGTTTTCGGCGGTTACTTTCGGTTTGGCAATAAACATTGCTTCTCTGTTCTGTGAATTGTATGCGCTTTCGCCGTATGAATTTTTCGCTCTTATTGTATACTCATATTCAACGCCGCTTTCAACGTTTTTGTCGGTAAATTCCGTTGTACCCGTTGTGCCGGCGGACTCCCAGCCCGTTTCATCCGAATAACGGCGGATTTCATAAGATTCGGCATCTTCAATCAAATCCCACGTAAATTTAATACCCTCGTCGGTTATTTCGGGTTTGTTGAGATGAGGTATGTTAAGTGTTGATACACTTATTTTCGTAATAAGTTTAAGACCGTCGGAAGCGTTTATATTCTTACCGTCGGAAGCAAATTCCTTACAGTAAAATTCCACATCGGTAACAGGACGGTTTTCGGAAATAACCGTAAAGGTGATTTTAAATATTTCGCTTGGTTTTTTTACATCTTCATTGTTGACGGAACTTATGTACGCAAACGCATATTCGCCTTTTACATCTTTTGCATCGCCGTCGGTAAATTCGCCGCTGAGACCTGCCGCACTTCCTTTTCCGGCGTCGGAAACTTTGAGTACAGCGGGGTCATATTTTACAATTACCACCGTTCCCTCAAATGATGTTATTCCCGATTTAAGCGTTACGGAATATGTTACACTGTCATTATTAAATGTTTCGGGGTTTACGGAAAAAAGTTGTAAAACGTCATTTGCGGCAACAACGCCCGTTCCCGTAACGCCTATTATGGAAAAACACATTGCTATGCAAAGAATTGCAGAAATAAATCTTTTCAAAATCAATTCCCCCTATATAAGAAAGTCAGGCTGACAAAACCCGTAACACTGTAAAGTCAGCCTATATACTTTCTTTTATTTAGTTTTCGTAAGAAGCAACTACGCCCTTTTCATTGCGGAAAGATTCCGCATTGCCGTTTACCGCAGTTACCGTATAAATATATTCCGTTCCCGCAGTAATCTGTGTGTCGGCGTATTCGGTACTTTCGGGTGAAGCAATCAATGCCCAGTCGGTATCTGCTGTTTTACGGTAAACGTTGTAACTTGTTGCACCCTCTACGCCCAGCCATGTTACTTTCAATTCATATATTCCCGTAACAACCGACATTTCGGGTGAAAGGAGGTAAACCATTTCACTGGCTGCGCTTTGAATACCGTTGCAAGACCCGTAAACAACTTTAACCGAGTATTTATATGTGTTTGCATTTTCAACGTTTTTATCAACATATGAAGTTGAAGAAACGGTTGCAATTTTACTCCATTCTGTTTCACCGCTTGCCATTCTGTAAACTATATATTTACTTGCCGGTGAAACTGCTTTCCACGAAACACTTATTCCGTTTTCCGCAATTTTTACGGTAACTTTCGGAGCATTTATTCTTGCGGCAGACCATCCTGAACTGTTAAAGCCCGAAACTGTTTTTCCGCTGTATGCTTTAAGCATATATTTATACTTTGTTCCCGCTGTCGCTTTTTTATCTGTATAAGAAGTTGATTTTGTTGTTGCTATTTTTTCGAAACTGCCCGAACCTGTTTTTCTGTAAACATAGTAGCCTTCGGCACCCGTAACCTTGCCCCATTTAACCGTTATTCCGCTTTTGACGGTTTCAAGACTGCTGATTTTCGGTGAAGCAAGATATTTAAGTTCACTGCTTGATTTTCCGAGACCGCAACAATCGCCGTAGCAGCCTTTAACGGTATAAACGTATTTAGTACCTGACTTTGCTTTTGTATCAGTATACGATGTACCGGAAGTAACCGTTGCAATACATTTGAATGAAGAACTGCCTGCTGTTTTTCTGTATACTTTGTAACTGTCGGCATTTTTAACTTTACCCCAGGTTACCTTTACACCGCTTTCGGCGTTTGCGATTTTAACCGAGGGTGCCGAAAGCCTTGTTGCTTTCCAGCCGGTTGTGTTGTAACCGGAAACATCTTTGCCTTTGTATGCCTTTATTGTATATACATACTTTGTACCTGTTTTTGCGGTTTTGTCGGTATAAGAAGTTGAGGTTGTTGTTGCTATTTTTGAGAAACTTCCGGATGTTGTTTTTCTCATAATATAATATCCGCCTGCGCCGGAAACTTTGCTCCATTTCATTTTAATGCCGTTGCTTACCGTTTCAATACTGCTGATTTTCGGAGCGGCAAGGTATTTAATTGAAGAAACACTCGAAGAAACACTTCTCGATGAACCGTATATAGCATATACCAGATATTCGTAAGTTTTTCCGCTTTTTGCGGTAGCGTCAACAAAAGATGTGGTTTTTACGGTGTCAAGCCCTGTCCATTTGCTTTCGCCCGAAAGTCTTCTGCAAACTTTGTAACTTGAAGCGCCCGTAACTTTGCCCCACGAAACTTTTACGCCCGTAGCGGAGTTTGCTGTTTTAACCGACGGAACTTTAAGATACCTGTAAGAAGCAACCGCCGCCATAGGACTTGTGTTTTTTGAAGAGTCAATCGCTTTTACCGAAAACTCATAGGTTTTGCCTGCTGTGAGTTCTTTTGCCGTGTAAGAGCGTGATGTTGTCGAACTTACAATTTTTTTCCAGGAGGAAGAACCCGCTTCACGCCTGTAAACCGCATATTTTGATGCGGAAGAAACAGCATTCCATGTAACTTTGATGCCGCCGCTTGTGTACGTCGCTTTAACCGTGGGTGCTTCAACAAACGTGAATTTTGAAGAGGTTGCGCTGTATGCACTCTTAAGGTCGCCTGCTTTGACATACATTCTGTAATAGTATGCGCCGCTTGTTTTAAGTTCTTTATCCGTATATGAATATGAAGTTTTGTCTGCACTCATTGAGCCTGTTTTAACGGTTGCCCAACTTCCGCCGGAAACTTTACGCTGAAGAACGTAAGTATCGGCACCTTTTACATAATCCCATGAAACTTTAGCATAGCCCGAGGAATCGGCAACGCTTTTTATTTTAGGTTTATTAAGCATAACCGTTGAAACAGAAGCAAAGTTCTGTTTGTCGCCGTCAATGGAATTACCGAAATAAAACTGTACATTTGTCTTTTTTGAACGGTCGGGATTGATTATTTCAAAAGTAACATAAGCAAATTTCTTGCCGGTTGAACCTGTATTGTAATTTGTATACATATACCCGAACGCATAAACCTGTTTACCCTTTTCATATAAGTCTGATGATTTATATAAAGAATCGGCAAGTATATCACTTTCAATGTAACCGGGAACAATTTGCTCCTCGTCGCCGTCAACAATTTTTGTGCAGGCGCCGCCCTCAACAACTTTCAAATCATTTGTATCGTATTTTACCCAGATTAAAAAATCGCTTATTGAAACGTTGCTTGCAAGGTTTATTGTATAAGTCACCTTATTGTTTGAAACATCGCTCTGAGTAACATTGAATGTACTTTCCGCATCAAGTGTTGCTGCATTTACCGAAAAAGCAAACACACTGAAAATCAACACCAGACCGAGTACAAGAGATATTGTTTTTTTCATAACGAAAATACGTCCTTTCGGGAAATTTGCCGGTATTCCGGCATTAACGCACAACAGATACGTTACCAAATACAAATATATCACACAAAAAGGTTATATGTCAATGAATTAAATGTAAATTAAGATGTTAAAATCAGCCAAAAATGAACGGCTTGTTTTTACATTTACAATAATTTATATTTCTTAAATAAAAAAACAGAGAACCGATTAACGAGGTTCTCTGAAAATAGTCAACTCTTATTTATACAGTCATTTTGTGCCGAACAAAACATAAAACATCTTCATCATAACGTTTAAATGCTTTTACGGGTACGGTTACAACCGCCTCGGCAGTTCCGCCGGAAAGTGAAACGGATGTTCTGAACGTGTCTGTCGCCCTCTGTGCGCTTCTTCTGTCACCGAAAACAACGCCGTATATTTTTTTATTGCGTAAATCGGCGGTTTTAATAAATGAAATCATTGCGGGAGCAAGACCGCCGAACCTGCCGTCGGATGCGAATATTACGGAATCAAACTCATTCAAATCATAAACACATTCGGAAACGCAGGAATGACCGCCCGTTATTGCCGAAATTTTTCTTTTAAGTGATGAAGAACCCGAAAGTTCACGAAGTTCGCAAGTGACGATTTTTTTCGATTCGCTTTTTCTGCAAAGAGATTTTATTCCCTCGTCTTCGGAATAATATATAAGAAGCGTTTTCACACTAACAACCCCAAAATATTGATAATTTGTTTTCTGATAAAACAACATATTGAGTATATCACAAAAATTTCACTTTGTAATCACTTTATGTCGAATTTTGTGAATATCTGTCTTTTGCACAGTTTTTTTATAAATATCTGTGCAATATAACGAAACGAAAGTGTATATTGAAATTGTTCTCCTCATTTGATAATATAGTATGTAGATTTTTATAAGCGAGGCTGAAAAAAATGAAACCCGTAAGAACAAAATTACAGCAGTTTTCAATAAGACTTCTTCTTAAAGCGGAAAAACCGCTTTTTGACGTTACAAAAGGCAAACACGCAAAAAACCGTTTTCTTTCGTCCGTGCAGATTCCTTTTGTCGGAACGGATGTAAAAATAATAAAAGAAACGGAAGACACAACATACATAGCAAAATTCAAACCCGACGGTACCATAGACAGCGGCGATTTTAAAATACTCAACACAACCGATTTACACCTTGATGAAGATTACTCGGTAAATGACAAAACCTTGCAGATGTTTGTAAAACACGTTGCACAAGAAAAACCCGACCTTGTTATATTTACGGGTGACGTGGTGCTTTCAAAATATCAGCAGATTGATGCCATTCAGTTTGCCGAAATGATGGAAAAACTCGGCGTTTACTGGGCATACGTTTTCGGCAACCACGAAGCAAGAGCCGAAAAAGAGTATTTTAAATATCTTCTTATGAAAAGTATGTCGGATTATCCGCATTGCCTTTCAAAGTTCGGTAAAAAATCGCTTTTCGGCTACGGCAATTTCATTATAAACATAATGAACAGCGAAACCGATTTAAAAGAAAGTCTTGTTCTTTTTGATTCGGGCAGAGATATTTGCGAGCCGCATACAACAAATTACAATATTCCCCGTGACCTTCACGGTTACGATTACATAAAACCGTCACAGATTCGCTGGTACACGGAAAATATTGAAAATCTTAAAAAAGAATACAAAAATGTTCAGTCAATGCTTTATTTACACATTCCGATTCCCGAATATAAAGAAGTGTTCGGAGAACCCGACGAAAACGGCAAATATTCACCCACGGGAAAAGCGGAAATTCTTTACGGAAATCAGTATGAAAGCGTAGGCTGTTCGCAGTATAACAGTCATCTTTTTGATGCAATGAAGAAAAACGGCTCACAGGCGATTTTTGCAGGTCACGACCACGTCAACGATTTTGCCGCACTATATGACGGTGTTTACCTCGTATATAACCAGTGCGGCGGCTACAACTGCTACACAATAGAAGAATATGAGCCCGATATGCCCGAAAACGAATGGCCCGAGGGCGTTACAATTACAACTGTCCATAATGACGGCAGTATTGAACTGGAACAGAGGTTTAATGCGAAGTATCTGTGAGTTGCCGGTTGTCAGTTGCCGGTTGTCAGGTGTCAGGTGTCAAGTGCCGATTTTTGAATTCTAAAGTTTTATATTATAAATACAGCAGGTCTTCCGAAAAAATCGGAAAACCTGCTTCTTTCATATTCTTTATCAACTGAAAACTAACAACCGGCAACTGACAACCGGCAACTGACAACTAACAACCGGCAACTGACAACCGGCAACTGACAACCGGCAACTGACAACTGACAACTAACAACTGTCTCACCGTTTTACTCTTGCATTTCCGCCCCAGATACTCCATATCTGCTCTTCATCGGCAGGCTGTGCGTAGTCTGTGAGGAATGTTGTTGCAAGTGCGCCGCTTGCCCAGCCGAACTGAATCTGCTTCTCTGCATCCCAGCCTTTGAGAACTGCATAAAGAAGTCCGCCTACAAAGCCGTCGCCGCCGCCTATACGGTCAAGAACTGTAATTTCACGGGGCTCAACTACCTGCCATTCGTCACCCGAAAGCATAATTGCGCCCCAAAGGTGACAGTTTGCGCTTTTTACCTGACGGAGAGTTGTGGCAAATGTTGAAGCGTTCGGAAAACTCTTTTTCACTCTGCCTATCATTTCTTTGAAACTTTCGATTTTAGAGCCTATATCCTTGCCGCCGGCTTCCGGACCTTCAATGCCGAGAGCAAGTTGGAAATCTTCTTCGTTACCTACAAGAATATCCGCAACAGATGCTATTTCCGTAAAAATATCACGAAGTTCTTTTTCTCTGCCCTCCCAGAAAGATGCACGGTAATTGAGGTCAAATGAAATGAGTGTGCCGTATTTTTTAGCGGCTCTTGCAAGTTCAAGACAGAAAATGCTTGTTTCGTGCGAAAGAGCGCATACAAGACCCGACATATGAAGAACGCCTACGCCCTCTTCACCGAAAATTCTGTCGAGGTCAAAATCGTTTATGTTAAGAGTTCTGCCGACTTCGCCTGCTCTGTCATTCTGAACACGGGGTCCTCTTGAGCCGTAACCGCTGTCTGCTATGTTGAACTGATGACGGTATCCCCACGGACCGCCCTGCGGAACGTCTTTGCCCTCAAACTCCATATTTCTCGAACGGAGATTTGCTTTTATGAACTGCGCTACGGGACTGCCCTCAACAAAAGTTGTAAGAACTTTTACGGAAAGTCCGAGATATGACGATATGCTTGCTACGTTTGTTTCGGCAGATGTCGCCTGCATAAAGAACGTATCGGAAGCGGCAACGGGCTGACCTGCCGCAGGAGATATTCTTACACCCATACTTGTGGGAACTACAAGAGCATATTTACAGTCTTTTTTTAATTCAGTCATTATTATTACCTCTTTTAAAATATTCGCCTGACAATATTCACAACTTATGCATTGTACTGTGTAGCCGCCGTGTCGCCGCCTTCACCCGTCCAGTTTGTGTGGAAGAATTTGCCGCGTTCACAGTCAACTCTTTCGTATGTATGAGCACCGAAATAGTCACGCTGTGCCTGAAGCAGATTTGCGGGAAGTCTTTCGCTTCTGTAACCGTCAAAATAAGCGAGTGCGCTTGACATTGCGGGAACGGGAATACCGTTCATAACAGCAGTTGCACAAACTCTGCGCCAGCCTGCCTGTGCGTTTTCGATTGCATCTTTAAAATACGGGTCGAGAAGAAGATTTGAAAGTTCGGGATTGTTGTCATACGCTTCTTTGATTTTGCCGAGGAATACGCTTCTTATAATACATCCGCCGCGCCACATAAGAGCAATGCCGCCGTAATTGAGATTCCAGCCGTATGTTTTTGCGGCGCTTCTCATAAGCGTGTAACCCTGTGCATAAGAAACGATTTTTGAAGCGAAAAGAGCATTTTTTATATCTTCGATAAACTGCCTTTTGTCGCCGTCAAAAGATACTGCCGGACCGCAAAGAACTTTTGAAGCCGCAACACGTTCTTCTTTCATTGCACTTAAGCATCTTGAGAAAACCGCTTCTCCTATAAGCGTAAGCGGAATACCCTCATCAAGCGCCGCTATACCCGTCCATTTGCCCGTGCCTTTCTGACCTGCCGTATCAAGTATTTTTTCAACTATCGGCTCGCCATCCGTGTCTTTGTATGCAAGAATATCTCTTGTTATTTCAATAAGGTAACTGTCAAGTTCGCCTTTGTTCCATTCGGCAAATACTTCGTGCATTTCATCATCGGAAAGACCGAGAACGTTTTTCATAAGGTGATACGCTTCGCAGATAAGTTGCATATCGCCGTATTCAATACCGTTATGTACCATTTTTACAAAATGACCTGCGCCGTTTTCGCCTACCCAGTCACAGCAGGGTGTGCCGTCTTCGACTTTTGCGCAAATCGCCTGCAAAACGGGTTTTACGCTTTCCCATGCTTCGGGTGAGCCGCCGGGCATCATGGAAGGACCGTGCAATGCACCCTCTTCACCGCCGGAAACGCCCGTGCCGATGTAAAGAAGACCTTTGCTTTCAACGTAAGCCGTTCTTCTTGCGGTATCGGGGAAATGAGAGTTTCCCCCGTCGATTATAATGTCGCCCTTTTCAAGTAACGGAATGAGTTTTTCTATCATATCGTCAACGGGTGCGCCCGCTTTTATCATCATCATGATTTTACGGGGTTTTTCAAGTGAAGCAACAAGTTCTTCAAGTGAATATGTACCCGTGATGTTTTTGCCTTTCGCTCTGCCGTTTACGAATTTTTCAACTTTGTCCGCTGTTCTGTTGTAAACAGAAACGGTAAAGCCTTTGCTTTCCATATTCATTACAAGGTTTTCACCCATAACGGCAAGACCGATAAGTCCGATATCTGATTTTTTCATATTTTTTCCTCAACTTTCCGATAATTTATTTTGAAAAGAAAATGCAAAATTAAAAATGCTCACACACTCCAAAGTCCGAGTGCGGGATTGCTTATATAGTAAATTTCCTCGCCGTCAACGGTGTTAAAACCGTCTTTAAGTTCGGCGGGATTATATTTTTTTGCAACTTCATCATAGGGCATATACTTGAAATTAACGCTTTCGACTTCCTCTTTTGAAAGAAGTTTTGTGCAATATGTTACGCCGAATCTGCCGTCGGATGAGCCGTGAATAAGGTGCGCCGCAACCGAAAGATTCTGTTTGAGTTCATCCTCGGTTTTTACGAGTTCAAGCACCTTTTCTCTGCCGACGTAACCGAATTTTCTTATAAGTCTGTCATTTTCGGAATCTTCACCGAATTTTTTAACGCCGGGAGCAAGAATAACAAGTTCACCGCCCGTTTCTATGGCAAGGCGTGTTCTGTACACCGCCTTGTTGCCGAGCCATGTGCTTTTAAACTCACGGGAGTCAAGGTAAACAACAACTTTTTTCAGCGGTTTTTTCGTGTAAATAAGGTTTATTTCCTGACTTCTTTTTACAGCCATTTCAAAAAGTTCACGTTTTCTGCCGATGTAAACATCATGAAGAAGTGTTTTGTCGCCCTCGTTCGTTGTTACGGTGAGAACATACATAAGCGGAATATTTTTAAGAAAATTTTCTTCCGCATAGTCAAAAACTTTGCGAACGGGTGAAAAATCTTTACCCATTATTCTTTCAAGACCGTAAAATGCGCCGAGCATGTGGGAAGAATTTATCATACTGTTTCCGCCGCATCCGACAAAAATATTTTTTGAATAATTCGCCATGCCGACAACCTCGTGAGGTACCACCTGCCCTACCGAGATTATAAGGTCATAATCTTCAAGAAGCCTTTTATTAACTTCAACATCTATTTTCGTATTTACAAGTCCCTCGGAAACCTCGCTTACAAATTCCGCCGGAACTTCGCCGATTTTTACAACATCCGTTTTCCAGTTATGAACAAGTATTTTTGAAAACGGAACGTCATCCGAAAAGAACGCCGTGCATTCTTCTTTTGTCATAGGCTCGTGCGTGCCGAGTGCCGGCATAATGTCAACTTCGCAGGAATCCTTTAAAAGATTGTAGTACATTCTCGTTATTTTGCCCGCACCCGAGTACATACGGGTGTAATCGGGCGGTAAAATAAGCACCTTTTTAAGATTTTTACCCTCGAGCGATTTTTTTAAAGCGTCAAGCAGTTCGTCATCTTCAATAACGCCTGTACCTTTTTCAATAAACATATTTTTCACCCCTATGAAAAATAATCCGATTAATTCTCATTTTATATGATATTCCAATCGGTAAAAAAAGTCAAGAAAATCAGCGCATAAGGTTAATTTCCTATGCGCTGTTTTGTTTGTTGCAGGGTTATTCTGAAATCAATACTTATCTTTACAGGATTTTGTATTTGCGTAATAACCCTTATTTTTGCCGTTATATGCTTTTACATAATAGGTGTAGGTTGTACCTTTCTTTGCGGATTTGTCAAGGTAAGAGAGTTTTGTTGCGCCCGTGACTGTTGCAAGCTTTTTGTAACTTCCGCTGCCCGATTTGCGGTAAACAACATAGCCTTTTGAAGCAGAAACTTTGCCCCATTTTACCGTTATTCCTGTTTTACCGCTTGTTGCGGAAGAAATTTTAACGGGTGCAAGGTACATAAGCGCAGAACAAGCCTTGTAACTACTGTATGTTTTGCCGTTGACTGCTTTTACATAATAGGTGTACTTTGTACCGCTTTTTACCGATTTGTCTTTGTAAGAAACAGTTGAAGCCTTGTCAATAGTGGCAATTTTCTTAAATTCACCCGAGCCGGTCTTTTTGTAAATTACATAGCCCTTTGCACCTGTAACTTTGTTCCACGAAACACTTATATATCCGTTTTTGTTTGCGGACTTTACACTGGGTGTCGAAAGGTAAAGTTTTGAAAGACCTTTTGTATCGTATTTACCGCTCACCTTGCCGCAAATTGCTTTTACGGTATATGTATATTTAGTTCCGCTCTTTACAGCTTTATCCGTATAGGAGGTTGCGGTAACCGTTTTTAATGCACTCCATTTTGTCGCAGAACCCGCTTTACGGTAAACGATATACTTTTCCGCACCTTTCACGGCGTTCCAGGTCAGTTTTACAGAACCGTTTCGGTTGACCGCTTTGCCGAGTTTAAGAACCGTATTTTTATATTGCCAGTCGCCGCAGGAGGTGCATACTCCGTTTTTATATACGTGTTTGCATATAAGCACAAAAGGTATATTCTTCTCTTTTGCATATATGTGTGCAGTACTGTTCTTGTAACACCTGATCGTTAAGGACTCGCAATTCTCAAAAGCGTCATCATCTATGATCGTTACGTCTTTTCCGATCGTTACGCTTGTAAGGCTGCCGCAATTTTCAAAAGCCATATATTCTATGCTCGTAACACTGTCGGGTATCGTTACCGATGTAAGACTGCTGCAATCGGCGAAAAAACTACTGCCTATGCTCGTTACGCCGTCGGGTATCGTTACCGATTTAAGTCTTTCGCAAGCGATGAAAACGCCCCCGCCTATGCTCGTTACGCTGTCGGGCATCGTTATTGATTTAAGACTTGTGCAGCCACAGAAAGCCTCATCACCTATATTCATTACGCTGTCGGGTATTGTTACCGATGTAAGGCTGCTGCAATAACGGAAAGCAGCATACCCTATGCTTGTTACGCTGTCGGGTATTGTTACCGATGTGAGGCTTCTGCAAGCAAGGAAAGTATAATCGGCTATATTCGTTACGCTACAGGGTATCGTTACCGATGTAAGGTTACTGCAACTTTCGAAAGCGTACTCACTTATGCTCGTTACGCAGTTCGGAATTGAATAGCTTTTATTATTTTTACCGGCAGGGTAACAAATAAGTTTGGTTTTATTCTTATTAAAAAGAACACCGTTTTTAGAACTGTAATTTTTATTACCCGAATCAACCGTTATGCCTGTCAGACTGCAGCAATCGGAAAAAGCGGAATTACCTATGGCCGTTACGCCTGCGGGTATCGTTACCGATGTAAGTCCGCTGGAAGCGAAAGCCAATTCACCTATACTTGTTACGCTGTCGGGTATCGTTATTGATTTAAGAATATCGCAATAAGCGAAAGTTTCATCACCTATGCTCGTTACGCTGCCGGGTATCGTTGCCGAGGTAAGTCTTTTGCAGCCACAGAAAGCCTCATCACCTATATTCATTACGCTGTCGGGTATAGTTACCGAAGTAAGGCTGCCGCAACAAGCGAAAGCCTCATCACCTATGCTCGTTACGCTGTCGGGTATAGTTACCGAAGTAAGGCTGCCGCAACAAGCGAAAGCCCACTTACCTATACTTGTTACACCGTCGGGTATAACAATATTCTTTGCCAATTTACCGTTTACATACAAGTTATTTGCATTCTTTAAGGGGTTGGAATAACTATCAGCGAATGATATTCCGCACCACGCACCGATATCTGTAATATATACAGCATTAAGGCTGTCGGAAAGGAAGAAAGCCGATTCACCTATACTTGTTACGCTGTCGGGTATCGTTATTGATTTAAGACTATCGCAATAAGCGAAAGCCTCATCACCTATGCTCGTTACGCTGTCGGGTATTGTAACCGATGCAAGGCATTTGCAACCTAAGAAAGACCAATTACCTATACTCGCAACACCGTCGGGTATGACGATACTCGTTGCCAATTTACCGTTTACATACAATTTACCTGCATACAGTAAGGGGGTGGAACAAATATCACCGAATGATATTCCGCACCACGCACCAATATCTGTAATATATACAGCATTAAGATCGAAGCAATAGTAGAAAGCATTCTTACCTATGCTCGTTACGCTGTCGGGTATTGTTATTGATTTAAGACTATAGCAACAAGCGAAAGACTTCTTGCCTACGCTCGTTACACCGTTTCCGATCGTTACGTTTGTAAGGCTGCGACAATCAGAGAAGGAATTATCGGCAATGCACTTTGTTCCGGACTTGATCGTATAATCGCCTGTAATTTCCTGTTCTGCCTTTATAAGATGATTCCCTATGTAAAGAACTCCATTTTCCCAATTTGAAGAATTATTGTAATATGCCATGCCGAAGAAAGCATCATCACCTATGCTCGTTATGCTGTCGGGTATCGTTACCGAGGTAAGGCTGCTGCAAGCGGCGAAAGCCCCGTTGCATATACTCGTTACGCTGTCAGGTATCGTTACCGAAATAAGGTTGCCGCAACCTGAGAAAGCCCTCTCGCCTACGCTCGTTACGCTGCTCGGAATCAAATAACTTTCGTCACTTTTGCCGGCAGGGAAACAGACAAGTTCGGTTTTGTCTTTATTAAAAATAATATCGTTAACAGAGATATAATTTTTATTGCCGGGATCAACAGTTATGCTTGTAAGGCTGCGACAATCAGAGAAAGCACCCGCGCCTATGTCCGTTACGCTGCCGGGTATAGTTACCGATGCAAGGGATTCGCAAGCGAAAAAAGCAAACTCGCCTATGTCTTTTACGCTGTCGGGTATCTTCAGCGATGTAATTCCGCCGCAAGAAGCGAAAGCATTACAACCTATGCTTGTAACACTGTCGGGTATCGTTACAGACGGAAGGCTGTAGCATCTCGAGAAAGCCCATTTACCTATGCTCGTTACACCGTCGGGTATCGTTACCGATTTAAGGCTGCTGCAACCGGAGAAAGTCCATTCACCTATGCGCGCAACACTGTCGGGTATCGTTACCGAGGTAAGAATGTAGCATTCTTCGAATGCATGATCAGCGATACATTTTGTTCCGGCTTTTATTATATAATCACCTGTGGTATCGCTTTTGACCCTTATAAGATGATTATTTAAGTAAAGAACTCCGTTTTCCCAATTTGAAGAATTATTGTAATATGCCGTGCCGGAAAAAGCCTCCTTGCCTATGCTCGTTACGCTGTCGGGTATCGTTATTGATTTAAGGCTTTCGCAATAGTAAAAAGCTCCATCGCCTATGCTCGTTACGCTGTTGCCCATCGTTACCGAGGTAAGGCTTTTACACCATGCGAAAGTACTCTCGCCTATGCCTGTTACGCCGTTGCCTATCGTTACAGAGGTGAGGTAACAGCATTCTGCAAAAGCCGCGTTACCTATGCTCGTTACGCTGTCTGGTATCGTTATTGATTTAAGACTATTGCAATAAGCGAAAGCCTCATCATCTATGCTCGTTACGCTGCCGGGTATCGTTACCGATGTAAGTCTGCATCCGATGAATGCTCTGTAACTTATGCTTGTTACGGGCTTACCGTCATATGTTGACGGAATGCTGAGAGAATCAATTATATCCAAATGACAACCGGAAACACAATATGATTGACCGTCACTATTCAGTTCAAAAACCAGGTCATTCACATTCGCCGCTTTCACTTTTGTCGAAAGAAATCCGAAATCAAGTCCTTTCACCAAATCCTCAGCGCCGCTCAATGGTATTGCAGAAAAAACCATAATGAACGCAAATAATACAGATAATGCTTTTTTCATTGTTTCTCCCACCTTTTTCCTGCTTTCGGAAAAGCAGGAATAAATTTTTATTATAACATATCTTGTATTATAACTTATTTTGCTCTGATTTACAACCGTTTTATTCCGTCACGCCGGATTCATACAGTGTCACGCCGGATTTATACGGAACATTCATCTTTCATATTTTATATTACTTTGTTGCAAATTCGAAACCCGTGTGGTAAGATATTGAAAAAAGGAGGTATTTTTATGAAACCTTTTATGGATAAAGATTTTTTGCTTACTACCGACACCGCAAAAAAACTCTTTGAGGCGGCAAAGGACGAGCCGATATTTGACTGGCACTGCCACCTTTCACCGAAAGAGATTTACGAAAACAAAGACCCCGAAGATATTGCTTATCTGTGGCTTGCGGGCGACCATTACAAATGGCGTGCAATGCGTTCCTGCGGAATAAACGAAAAATACATTACAGGCGATTCGACAGGATACGAAAAATTCAAAGCGTGGGCAGAGACAATGCCTAACCTTATAGGAAATCCTTTGTACCACTGGACACACCTTGAATTACAGCGTTATTTCGGAATATATGAGCCTCTTTCACCTGCAACGTGCGATGAAATCTGGGAAAAAGCGAACGCACAAATCAAAAACGGCGGTTACAAACCGAAAGAACTTATCGAAAGAAGCAACGTAAAATACGTCTGCACAACAGATGATGCGGCTGACACACTCGAATATCACAAACTCATTGCAGAGGATAAAAACTTCAAATGCAAAGTTCTGCCCGCATTCAGACCCGACAAGGCTCTTGCAATAGATGCCGATGCGTTTTTGCCGTGGCTTTCTTCACTCGAAAACGTTTGCGGTAAAAAAATCGCAACGTTTACAGAACTTAAAGATGCACTTCTTTCAAGAATAAACTTCTTTGAAGAAATGGGTTGCCGTGCGGCTGACCACGGACTTATGTATGCACCTTACAACAGAGCAGACGAAGAAACGCTCAACAAAATATTTGCAAAAAGGCTCGGCGGAAATACGCTTGAAACCCGCGAAAAAGACGCATATCAGACAGAACTCCTCATATTCCTTGCAAACGAATACGCAATAAGAGGCTGGGGAATGGAACTCCACCTCGGGCCGATGAGAAACAACAACACGAAAATGTTCAGAAAACTCGGTCCCGATGCAGGTTTTGACTCAATTTGCGACTGTGACGTGGCAATAAATCTTTCAAGACTTTTAGATGCTATGAACACGGAAAAAAGACTTCCGAAAACAATTCTTTTCACGCTTAATCCGAAAGACAATTACGTTTTAGGCTCAATGCTCGGCAATTTTCAGGATGATGAAATACCCTCAAAAATACAGTTCGGCACTGCATGGTGGTTCAATGACAACTATGACGGTATGCGCACGCAGATGCAGGCGCTTATGAACCTCGGTGCATTTTCAAAATTCCTCGGTATGATTACGGATTCAAGAAGTCTTCTTTCATATCCCCGTCATGAATATTTCAGAAGAATTCTGTGCGAACTTCTGGGCGACCTCGTTGAAGACGGCAAATACCCGAACGATATTGAATTTTTGAGCGAAGTTGTAAAAGACATTTCGTTCAGAAACGCCGAAAAGTATTTCGGAGTGTGACAGTTGCCGGTTGCCGGTTGCCGGTTGTCAGTTGCCAGTTGTCAGTTGCCAGTTGCTAGTTAATATGTAAAGTGTATTTCGGTATTAACACAATCATTTTCAGCGGAAGGATTTCTCCTGCCGCTGATTTTTATTTGAAAATATACGCAAATTCGATTACCGTTTGTATTGATTTACTCCCGTTAATGTTGTGTTATGAATACATCGAATTCGATATACAACTATTTTAATCAGGAGGAATTTTATTCAGAAAGCGCCGAATGAAAAATCAATATCGTTTGCCGTCAACTTCCCAAAATTGAAAAAATGTTGATTTTGGGAAGTAAATGTGGTATACTTTCATTCGGAGGTGCATTTTATGAAACTGATTGAACGAAGCGATTATCTCAATAAAATGATCAGTATAATCGGAACACCCGATATAAAGGTTTTGACCGGTGTAAGGCGTTCGGGCAAATCAAAACTTTTGGAAGCATTTAAAGCATATGTTCAAAAAAACATTGAAAATGCAAATATCATTCACATTAATTTTAATCTTTCAAAATATGACAGTTTAAAAGAATATAAAGCCCTTAATGAATATGTTGAGGGGAATTATATTGAGGATAAAGTGAATTTTGTTTTAATTGATGAAATTCAAATGTGTAATAATTTTGAGTTTTGCATTAATAATTTGCACGCATTGGAACAATTTGATATTTATATCACCGGTTCAAATGCATTTTTACTCAGTTCAGATTTAGCAACACTTTTTACCGGCAGAACCTTTGAAATTAAAGTATATCCGTTTTCTTTTTCCGAGTTTGTACAATATTTCGGCTATACCGATATGATTACCGCCTTTGACAGATTTATGCTTGAGGGTGGTATGTCCGGTTCATATCTGTATAATGAGCCGGAAGAAAGATATGATTATATTGAAGGCGTTTTTGACACCTTGATTTTAAGAGATATAAAGCAAAAATATAATATCAAAAATCCGGTTCTGCTGGATAAAATCTCTGAATTTTTAATGGATAACATTTCAAATCTTACTTCTGCACGAAAAGTTGCAGACACACTTACTTCAAACAATGATAAAATAAATCATAAAACAGTGGGCAACTATCTGGATTATTTGTGCAATGCTTTTGCATTTTATCAGTTTCGCAGATATGATATAAACGGAAAAAAATATCTCACAACCAACGATAAATATTATTTAAGTGACCATACCTTCCGATATGCCAAACTCGGCACAAAAAATCTTGATACGGGCAGAGTAATTGAAAATATTGTTGCAATGGAACTGCTCAGACGCGGATATGAGGTATATGTCGGTGTTCTGTATAAAAAAGAAATTGATTTTGTGGCGATAAAGCGCAGCGAAAAAATATATATTCAGGTTGCAGATAATATAACACTTCCCGAAACATTTAAAAGAGAGGTCGAACCGCTGCTTAAAATAAAGGATGCTTACCCGAAAACGGTTATCGCAAGAACAAGAAATCCCGAATATCAGTACGAAGGAATCAGAATCATCGATGTTGCAGAGTGGTTGTTAAGCAAATAAATATTCAACTGACAGGTATCAGTTGACAGTTGCCGGTTGACAGTTGCCGGTTGTCAGTTGGCAGGTTGGCAGGTTGACAAAGATATGATATATAAAAACAGGAGGGCAACCGATAGACGGTTACACCCTCAAAAAACAAGTAATGTAAAGAAATACACCGCTCAGTTTCTCAGGCTCGGGCGGTTTATTTTCACGCATAAATGCATCAAAGGAAACAGGTCTTCCGTAAAAAATCGGAAAACCTGCTTTTTTCTTAATATTTATAATCTCAACTGACAACCGGCAACTAGCAACCGGCAACTAACAACTGACAACCGCCAGTCTGTGAAGCGCTCTCGTAACCGCCATATAAAGATACCTTCTGTTTTCTTCATTACAGAACGTGCCGTCTGTGTCGGCAATTATTACGCTGTCAAATTCAAGTCCTTTTGTAAGCGCAAGATTCATAACGCACGGCGCATTTGAAAGTTCGGCAGATTTGTTGTCGCATAAAATAAGATTATCAAAATCCTCTTTCAATTCGGCGTATATATTTCTTGCGGTTTCGGCTGTTTTTGTAATAATCGCAACGTTCGCGCTTTTCTTTGAATACTCCGAAAGTTTCTTTTTTACGTCTTCAATAACGGATTTACTCTCAATAAATTCAACATCTTCGCCGTCACGCTCAAAAATATCATATCTTCTGTTTTCGGGAAGAAGTGAAAGAGCGTATTTATTTATCGGCGCAGTCGAACGGTAACTTTTGTTCAGATTGACAGTATTTGTTCCGTAAAGTTTTGAAAGCATATCTGTATCTGTTGTATTCACTTCGGGAATTATTGCCTGATTTGAGTCGGCAAGCAAAGTGTATGATGCTCTCGGGAACATTGTTCTTATAATTTCGTGCTGTAAAACGCAAAGGTCCTGCGCTTCATCAATAAGAACGTGTTTTACCGACGGAATTACCGCCGCTGTGCCGAGGTGCTGTTTAAGTCTTACAACGCAAAGCGCATCTTCAAACAAAAGTGTTCCCGATTTAAGGTTTTGAGCAGTAAGTTTTGATGCGTTTTCGTTTTCGCCGTTTTCTTTAACATATTTAAAAAGTGCTTTGCAGTAAATAACAACCGGGTCGAAGTTCAAAGAATCTTTTATCATCCTTGATGTTTCCTGCTTGAGTATTCTGCGTTTGAGTTTTACGGCTTTTGATGTATCTTCGTCAATATCCGTTTCTTCGTCGATTATACCGCGTATTTCATCATTATGAACAATAAAATACTCGTCAATTATTCCGTCTGCAAAAGTACACAACCTTTCGCCACGGAGAAGCGGTGCAATTTCGCTGTCGGAAAGAAAACGTTCAAGAATTGTTTCGCCTTTAATTACCGTTTCATCAAAAAGGGTGACGTCCGAAAATTCGGGAACAAATTCATCTGCCGTTATTTTTAAATATTCCTGAAACTCATCGCTGAATTTTATTCGCACGCTTTCTTTTCTTATTTCGCTTTTATTTATAAGTTCATCCGCAAGTGCATAATAATCTCCCGTTCTGTATGCAGGTATTTCGGCACGGAAAACGGAATAAAAACTTGCGTAGTTTATCGGCATTTCACCGAGTTCGGGTATAATATCCGCAACGTAACTCGAAAAAATATCGTTGTTCGAGAACATAACCGTTTCGGCTGATTTAAGTTCGTTTCTGTTTCTGTAAAGAAGATATGCAAGTCTGTGAAAACCGACAGAAGTTTTTCCGCTTCCCGCAGGCCCCGTAACAAGCAGATTTTTCGAGTCGCTGTACCTTATTGCTCTGTTCTGTTCACGCTGAATACTGTTTACAATTACTTTAAGTTTGTCACCCGACTGACCTGAAAGCACTTCACGGAGAATATCATCGTCAATTTTCAAATCACAGTCAATAAAGTATTTCAGTTCACCGTTTTCAAATCTGAACTGCCTTTTAAGCAATATATCGCCGTATATTCTTCCCGACGGTGCATCAAACCACGCTTCGCCGTCATAATCTTCGTAAAAAAGAGTTGATATGGGTGCACGCCAGTCACAAACAAGCAAATCATAAGTATCGGGGTCCTGAAGCGTTTTAAGACCAATATATATTTTTTTCGTTTTACCTGTTTTTACGGGCATAAAATCTATGCGGGCAAAGTAAGGTTCGTTTATAAGTTTTCTGTAAAAATACAAATCGTTTTTTGCTTCTTCCGAAAGAATCATTGCACTTTGCATTTCGGCGTGAATATCGGTAAGTTCCTTATTCGACTGAACATCTTCACTGTACATTCCGCCGTAAGGATTGTCTTCGTTAAACTTTCTGCCCATTTCTCTTATGTTTTCACGGTAATTCTCCGCAAGGGCGGTAAGGCGCACGGTATCCTTTTTTATAAACTCCCGCACTTCTTCAAAATGCTGTTGTTCAATTATTTTTTCTTCTTCAAACATTTCTTTTACCTCTTAAAATAATAACAAGGTGATTAAATATTATTATTCACCTTTTATTTCAAAACAGGTATTATATGTTCCCGGCTCAAATTCATATTCCTCATTATCGAGATAAAGAGTAGCATGAGTTCCGTTGGGAACGGTAAACGAAAATTCACATTCGTCACCTTTGCCCGTATACTGCCACGATGAAATAATTTCACCGTATTTTGTAATAATTCTTGCTTTTGCGTAGCCGAGCGCCTTGCACGGATGCGGCTCAAAAATGATATGTTTGTAACCCGGCTCGTTATCATCCGGTCTTACGCCTGCACAGTATGCGAACATCCAGTCACCGACTGCACCGTATGCGTAATGGTTGAAAGATGTCATATCGGTAGTAGCAAAAGTTCCGTCGGGTTTCATTGCATCCCAGCGTTCCCACATTGTAGTTGCGCCCATTGTTACGGGGTAAAGCCATGACGGGTACTCCGTTCTCAGAAGAAGTTTATATGCAATATCCGTTCTGCCGAGTGAGGTGAGAACGTGAAGAAGATAAGGTGTACCGACAAATCCCGTTTTAAGATGTCCGCATTCTTCAATATCTTTAATAAGTTTTGCGCCCTCACGTTCAACGTTGTCGGTAAGTCCGAAATAAATTGCAAGAATATTTGCAGTCTGCGTTTCGTGTTCCGTTTTTCCGGTATTGAGATAATGTTTTCTGTAAGCGTTTACAGACGCTTCGTGAAGTTCTTCGTAATATGAAACGTCTTCACCGATTACTTTACCCATTTTAGAAATAAGTGAGGTAATATATGCAAGCATTGCGGTAGCAATAAGATTTTTGTCGGTAAGACCGCCGCTCGCTTCAAAGCCTGCATCAAGTGAAAGCCAGTCACCGAAATGACCGCCTTTATCCCAATGACCTTTTTCGGAACACTGCGATTCAATAAACGATACCCATTTTTTCATTGAATCAAACTGGTCTCTTATTATGTCTGTGTCACCGTATGCAAGATACATCTGATAAGGAACTATAACTGCTGCATCACCCCATGCCGCAGAGCCGTCACCGTCCCAGCCGGCAGGAATAACGTAAGGAACAGAGCCGTTTTCTTTCTGGTCTGCTTTAAGGTCGTGAAGCCATTTTGTAAAGAATTTATCGGTATCGTAGTTTATTGAAGCGGTGCGTGCGAATACCTGTGCGTCACCCGTCCAGCCCATACGCTCGTCACGCTGCGGACAGTCTGTCGGAACATCAAGAAAATTGCCCCTCTGTCCCCATACTATGTTTTCATAAAGCCTTTGAACAAGGTCATGTCCGCACGCAAAGAAGCCGACACGCTTCATATCGGAAAATACGACTACCGCCGTGAAATTTTCAAGTTTTATATCATCTTTTTCAAAGCCTTCAAGTTTTACAAAACGGAAACCCTGGAATGAAAAATGCGGTTTGTATTTATGCTCTGTGCCGTCTGAAATAACGTTGATTTCAGCCTTTGCCGAGCGAAGATTTGCATTATAGAAATTGCCGTCTTTGTCAAGAAATTCGCCGTGAAGAAGTGTATATTTTTTACCTTTGTTTGCAGGAACGATAAATTCAACGTAACCCGTTACTTCCTGTTTAAAATCGAGAACGTACTCACCTTTAGGTGTAACAATGAGTTCAGCCGCATCTATGCGTGTTATTTCCCTTGTTTCCTCGCCCTCGGTGGGTATAAGTATATTCTTTTCAACGGGAACTTCCTTTACTTCAAACTTTTCATCGGTTAAAGCGTTGTAATCGACCGTTTCACCGTTATAAATGTCGGAATAAAGAATGTTGCTTTTATAACATTCCCACGATTTGTCGGTATTTATTTCTTCTTTCGAGCCGTCTTCATACTCTATTTCAAGCGATGCTATAAGCGCAGATTCATTTGCCGCAAGGTAGTCACGGTCTTCGTTTTTTCTGTTATGAAAACGTCTGCCTGTGCCTACGCCTACGTCAATGGTGTTGCACTCTTCAAGCAACTCCGTCACGTTATAAGACTGGTACTGAAGTCTTGTTTCGTAACTTGTCCAGCCGGGAGCAAAAATGAATTTGCCTACACGGCTGCCGTTTATGTTTGCTTCATAAAATCCGAGCGCACTTATTGTAAGCGTTGCTTTTTGTACTTTTTTGTCAAGCCAGAATACCTTGTGAAAAACGGGACAAACTGTACCGAAATCCGAATTCTGTCTTATAAATTCTGCGTTTTTTATGCTCATTTGATTATCTCCTTTTCAAGTTGTTGACATAAACTCCTACGGGAATTATAATATCTTAAATGATGAATAAATACAAGTCTTTCGGAGGTAAAAATGAAAAATCTTTCCGATATAAACACAATACGCCGTGTAATGGAAAAACACGGTGTCACATTTAATAAAGGTCTCGGTCAGAACTTTTTAATTGACCCCGAAGTTTGCCCCGCTATGGCAGAAAATGCCGATATTGACGAAAACACCTGCGTAATAGAAATAGGTCCGGGCGTGGGAGTGCTTACTGCGGAACTTGCAAAAAAAGCGGGAAAAGTATTGAGTTTTGAAGTCGATAAAAGACTTTTGCCCGTTCTTTCGGAAACGCTCGATGAATTTGATAATGTGGAAATAATAAATCAGGATATTTTAAAAGCAGACTTAAAAAGCATTATCGAAGAAAAATGCGGCGGTATGAAAGTTGCGGTTTGTGCAAATCTTCCGTATTACATCACTTCACCCGTAATTATGATGCTTCTTGAAAGCAAACTGCCGCTTACTTCAATAACGGTTATGGTGCAAAAAGAAGCGGGCGACAGACTTTGTGCAGATGTCGGAAGCCATGACGGCGGCGCAGTAACGGTTGCGGTATGTTATTACGCCGAAGCAGAGGAACTTTTTTACGTTCCCCGCACATCTTTTCTTCCTCCGCCAAACGTTGACAGTTGCGTAATTAAACTTAAAGTAAGGGAAAAACCGCCTGTTGAAATAAATGACGAGGAATATTTCTTCAAAGTTGTAAAAGCCGCTTTTTTACAGCGCAGAAAAACCGCCGAAAACTCGTTGAGCGCAGGACTTTCAAAACCGAAAGCAGAAGTTAAAGAAGCACTCGAAAAATCAGGACTTCCCTCTAACGTGAGAGCCGAAAACCTTACTATGAAAGATTTTGCGGCATTAACAAAGTACCTATAATATATTCCCCGACTGAAATTGTTTTTCAGTCGGGGAATATATTATTTATATTGCTTTTTTGTGATCTGAAGACTGTAATGAAGCAAGCCTTTTTTGTGCAGCATCATTATATGTTTTATCAACTTCTATGCCAACAAATTTTCTGTTTAGATTTAAGGCGGCTTCGCCTGTACTGCCTACGCCGCTAAAACAATCTAACACAACATCGTTTTCATTTGAAGCAATAGAAATTATTTTTTCGAGAATTGATACTGGTTTCTGTGTAGGATGCAAATTTTTTCCGTTTTCATCTTTTATTCTTTCACTACCCATACATATTGAAGACTCAATAAAATTGTGCATATCGGATTGATTTGTAAAATTCCATGTATGTCCTTTATTCCAACAAGCTACAATCAATTCACAACTGTTTAAAAATGATGATTTTCTGAAATTAGGAACAGGGTTTGTTTTATGCCAAACCATAAACTGAAATGTATCAAATACAGGGTCAAATGCCTTATGATACTCACCAATAATATTATAAGAACAAAAAATAAAAATATTCCCCTGCGGTTTTAACACCCTTTTAAATTCTTCGACAAGTGAAGCTGGCTTTAATGTCTCCAAATCCCATTCTGCCAAATCATTATTTATATCAGATCGCCAATCGAACTTAATATTTCCGGTGCTATATTTAGCAATATTATATGGCGGGTC
The DNA here is from genome assembly GCA_045598225.1 of Acutalibacteraceae bacterium. Lineage (GTDB taxonomy): Bacteria > Bacillota > Clostridia > Oscillospirales > Acutalibacteraceae > DTU089. Next base: position 29,734 of record JAZLLP010000030.1, read on the forward strand.
AGTTAATATTAAGTCTATTGAATTGTCAGGTATATTTTTCAATGCCACAAAACAATCTTCATTTATCAATTTATATCTTTTCTTGTCCATACTCAATTAAAATACATTCCCTTTATGGTTTTCAGTGCTTCTTTAATATTTTCAGCAGACTTTTTATATTGCTCAAATATTATATTAAATCCTTCTTCATCGTCACAAACAAAATTCCAATAATCTTTTCCTATTAACAATTCATCTTCAGCAAAGAACTGGCGAACTCTCTCTTGCTTCCACATTCTTCCCTCGCCAAATTTGTTATATGCCGTACCAAAAAATATTTTTACTTTTGCAGTATCATCATTTCTCAGTTGATTCTTTAATAAAAAATATTCTTCCAATAACGCATCTTTTTCAGCTTTTGATTTTTTATTATCAAGATCTCCGGATGCTTTCAATTCAATAAGATAATGTTCGTTTTTAACAGGTGAGTAAAAATAATTATCTGTAACATGACTTTTCTGAAAACTTGTTATATCTTTCGGATAAATAGTTGTATAAGATGAATAATGGCTGATTTCCGGTTTTACGATGTGTGCATTATAATTATCCAGTATAGTAGCAATTCTTTGAGTTTGATCCGGAAGCATAAAGGAATCAATGTTCCCTCTGACTTCATACGAAAGTTTAGCTATGTTGTTACCGATTTTTTCAAGTACATTACCAAAACTGCTGTCGAAACTTCTTACAAATGCAGAATAAAACATAAATTCTTCGCCTAATTCAGCAATAAAACAGTTATTCTTTTTCATATTGATTACACCGTTTATATCATCTACTTCATCCCTGTATCTGCTCACAAGACCTTCAGCAAAAGCAGAAATTGCCATATCAAAAACAACAGCTATCTCTTTTCGTTTGTTTTCGTTCATATAAACACCGCCAAAATTTATTATAAATAATTATAAAGTAAAAATCAGAATTATTCAAGATATTACAGCAATTTATTTAATACTTTATACACAAAATTTCACTCCCGCAACCATTTTGTTGCGGGAGTGAATCTAAGAATATTATTTGTAGAACGGGCCGTATGCATTACATGCTCTGTAATCTGCACCTTCAAGGTCCTGTGTGCCGAATGCATTCCAGCAGGCGGGACGGAAGATTTTCTCTTCGGGAACGTTGTGAAGAGATACGGGAATACGAAGCATTGAGCAGAGTGTAATGAGGTCTGCACCGATGTGGCCGTATGTGGAAGCACCGTGGTTTGCGCCCCAGTGATTCATAAGTTCATAAGCACTTGTGAACGGGCCTTTGCCTGTAAGAATGGGAGTAAACCATGTGCAGGGCCATGTGTAGTCTGTTCTCTTCCAGAGTTTGTCGGTAACTTCATCGGGAAGTGCAACGTAGTAACCTTCGCAAATCTGGATTGTCGGTCCGAGGCCTTTTACCCAGTTGATACGAATCATAGTTGCGGGCATTTCGCCTCTTGTTACGAAGCGAGAAGAGAATCCGCCGCCTCTGAAATAGCCGTTATCGGCAGCACACCATGTTGTTGCTTTGAGCATTTTGTCAACATCTGCGTCTGTAACGTCAAACCATTTTTTCATGCAGGGTTTGCCGTTTTCATCTCTGAGTTCGCCGCATGCGTCAAGGCAGGATGCACCGGAGTTGATAAGGTGGATTATGCCGCCTGCTTCTTTTGCTTTGCCTTCGAGTTCATAGCCTGTAACTCTCTTAACCGATTCTGTGCTCCAGTGAGTACGAACGTCGGAGAACATTGAGGGCTGATTTGTAAGAAGTTTCTGGAAAAGCATTGAAATGCCGTTGAGAATATCGTTTTCGGTTGCAAGGATGTACGGTTCTCTTACGCCGTTCCAATCGAAAGATGTGTTAAGAAGTGCTTCCGCAAAGTCAGCGTTCGGCCAGTGGTCAGTCCACTGTCTCTGTCCCTGGAAACCTGCGGCGATTGCGTTATGGCCGACCATTTCTTCCTCTCTGCCTTCGGGAAGATTTTTGTTGCCGTTCATAAGGTCTTTGATGATGCACATCATTTTAACTGTAAATTCCCAGTCTTTTTCTTTCTGTTCGTCGCTCTTTCTTACGAAATCGGGGTTTTTGTCAAAACCTTCGGGACAATTTTCTTTAGTCCATTTAAGTGCTTTCTGGAATTCAGCCTCGTCATAGATGCCTTCTTCCATTCTTCTGAGAATTTCAACTTCGTCAACGGACTCAACACGCATACCGAGATATTCCTCGATAAATTCGGGAATCATTGTCGAACCTGCAATACCCATGCAGATAGAGCCTATCTGGAGATATGATTTGCCTTTCATTGTAGCGGCTGCAACGGCTGCTTTTGCAAATCTTAAAAGTTTTTCTTTAACGTCTTCGGGGATTGTTGTGTCATCCGCTTCCTGAACTTCTTTACCGTAAATTCCGAATGCGGGAAGACCTTTCTGTGCGTGTGCGGCAAGAACAGATGCAAGGTAAACAGCACCCGGTCTTTCAGTTGCGTTAAAGCCCCATACGCCTTTTATTGTGTTGGGGTCCATATCCATTGTTTCGGAGCCGTAGCACCAGCAGGGAGTAACCGAAAGAGTTATTGAAACGCCTGCTTTTTTAAATTCGTCAGCGCACTGTGCGGCTTCGGCAACTCTGCCGATTGAAGTGCTTGAAATAACAACTTTAACGGGTTCACCGTTTGAATATTTAAGATTGTCGGTGAAAAGTTTTGCGGCTGATTTAGCCATGTTCATAGTCTGCTCTTCAAGAGATTCTCTTACTTTAAGAGGACCGCGTCTTGCGTCAATAATAGGTCTGATACCGATTACCGGATAATCGCCGATAAATCTGTTTTCTGCCATAATTTATCAATCCTTTCGGCTTTGCAATAATGCAAAGTAATATTTACCTTTTAAGTATAACACAAATAGAGTTTATTTCAATAAGAATTGTGCTGAATTTTTCCGTACAATTACTGTGTAAAATGACAAATTTATTTTTCGATAGCCGCAACTTTTGTGTTGATTTTATAAAGCCTGTCGGCATCGAATTTTTCGGAACGGTCATAATAATATATACCGTTCTGCTCCTGCTCAATGTCGGTAAGTTGCGTGTAACAGAAACCGAGCATTTTCGGATTGTCAAGAAGTGCCGAAGTAAGACCTTCGTAACGGGCGTAAAATTCTTCAAGGCTTCTTGCGGAATTGCCGTAACCCCAGCTTTTTGAACGGTCGCCGTCGCTGCTGTCTTTTAAAAGGTCGAGTTTTATGCCGCCGTATTCGCTCATGAAAACAGGCTCGCCGCACCACGTCTGCCTTGAACTGTGACGGTCGAAAAGAATGTTTTCTTTAAAGAGTTTATCGTAATTTTCTTTAAATACTTTTGTATCCTGCTCGTAATCGTGAACGTCAAAAATATCTGTTTCAACGTGGAAGTTACCGCTTGTATCTATGCACGGTCTTGTGGAGTCCATCGCTTTTACCGTTCTGTAAACTATACGCAGAGTATCACTGTCCTGTTCTCTGCCGTTTACGTTCCACGTTTCGTTATACGGACACCAGCCGACTATTGAAGGATGGTTGAAATCACGCTCAACTTCCTCCTCAATTTCAAGCAGAAAATAACGAATCGACTCAAACCGTGACCAGTCAAGTCCCCAGTTGCCGTGTTCGCCCCATACTATATATCCGAGTTCATCGCAATAGTAAAGGAAAAGCGGTTCAAATATTTTCTGATGTAGTCTTGCGCCGTTAAAACCGACTTTCTGCGACATAAGAATATCGTGTTTAAGGTCTTCGGCAGTCGGTGCGGTGTAAATGCCGTCGGGATAAAATCCCTGGTCGAGTACAAGACGCTGAAATACGGGTTTGCCGTTTATTTTGCATACGCCGTCGCAAAGCGAAACTTCACGAAGACCGAAATAACTTGAAATTTTATCGTCACCGAAAGTAATTTCAAGGGTATAAAGTCCGCCTTTACCGACTTCCCAAAGGTGCTTTTCGGAAAGTTTTACGTTCAGCGTTACGTTGTTACCCGTTACTTCCGATGAAGCGAATCCGACTTCCTTTTCATCCCAGAACGCTTTTACGGAAAATTTTCCCGTGCCGTCAAGCATAGCGTTTACCGTCAGCGAAACGTCATCAATATTAGGATAATATTTTAACTTTTTAACAAAATTCTTCGGACGAAATTCAATATATACGGTCTGCCATATACCCGTTGTGCGTGTATAATCGCAACTGTGCGAATAATATTCCTGACTTTGTTTTCCGCGTGCCTGAAGAGAACTTCTTGTGTCATCCTGTGCGTAAACGGTTATATCGTTTTCGCCCTCTTTTGCATACTTCGTTATTTCAACTTCAAATGAAACGTATCCTCCGAAATGCTCGCCCGCTTTTTCTCCGTTTACATATATTACGGAATGAAAATCAACCGCTCCGAAAATGATAAAAATTCTGTTTTCAAGTTGTTCTTTTGTAAACGTGACTTTCCTTTTGTACCATACCGCGGGAATAAAATCTTTGTATTCTATTCCCGACAGTTTACTTTCGGGGCAGAACGGAACGTTTATTTTTTGTGAAAAAGATTTATCGGGAGAATAAAATTTTCTTTCTCTGCCGCTGTCGCCGAAATCAAATTCAAAAGCCCATTCTCCGTTAAGTATTCGGTAATTTTCTCTTTTCATCATCGGATTCGGATGTTCATTCCTCGGAATCATAAAAAATCCTCCAAATTATCTGTTTTTTCTCAAATATATCAAAAGCACGGAAATATCGGCAGGTGAAACGCCGCTTATTCTCGAAGCCTGCCCTACGTTCTGCGGGCGGACTTTGTTGAGTTTTTCAATCGCTTCAAGACGCAGATTCGTTACGTCATTATAATTTATATCTTCGGGTATTATTTTGACTTCAAGACGTTTTTGCTCATCTATCTGTGCAAGTTGGCGTTTTATGTAACCCTCATATTTTATGTTTATTTCAACCTGCTCGAACACTTCACGGGGTATGTCGGGACGTGTTTTGTCAAACGGTGTGAGGAGCGAATATGAAAGTTGAGGTCTTTTAATAAGTTCCGAAAGTCTTACTCCCGTAACAGTCGGCGCCGTGCCCGCTTCTTCAAGAACTCTGTTAAGTTCCTCTGACGGAGGTATTGTTATACTTTCAACACGCTTCTGTTCTTCTTCAATGAGTTTTATTTTTTCAAGCAAAGCATCATATCTTTCACGGGAAATAAGCCCGAGATGATACCCTTTTTCCGTAAGGCGCAAATCGGCGTTATCTTCACGCAGAATAAGCCTGTATTCGCTTCGTGAAGTCATCATTCTGTACGGGTCGGCGCACCCTTTTGTAACAAGGTCGTCAACGAGCGTGCCTATATAAGACGTGCTTCTGTCAAGAGTAAATTCCTCTTTGTTCTGCGCTTTTAATGCGGCGTTTATGCCTGCTATAAGTCCCTGCGCCGCCGCTTCCTCATATCCCGACGAGCCGTTGAACTGACCTGCACCGAAAAGCCCCGGAAGTGCGGTGAATTCAAGCGTGGATTTTAAAGAAAGAGGGTCTACGCAGTCATATTCAATAGCGTAAGCGGTACGCATTACTTTTACGTTTTCAAGACCTTTTACGGTTTTAAGTATTTCAAGTTGAACGTCTTCGGGAAGTGAAGATGAAAGCCCCTGCAAATAAAGTTCTTCCGTTTCAAGTCCGCACGGCTCAATAAACACCTGATGCCTTTCCTTTTCGGAAAAACGGACTATTTTATCTTCAATACTCGGACAGTAACGGGGTCCCGTTCCCTCGATTTTGTGTGAATAAAGAGGTGAACGGCTGAGATTGTCGAGAATGACTTTTTTCGTTTGTTCGTTTGTATATGTAATGTGACAAACAGCCTTGTTTTCAAGCGTATCTGACGGAGTTTCAAATGAAAACGGAGTTATGTCTTCATCACCGTTCTGAACTTCAAGCGATGTAAAATCAACGCTTGAACGGTTAATTCTCGGCGGAGTTCCCGTTTTGAAACGGCGAAGCGAAACATTCATATTATTAAGGCTGTCGGAAAGGTCGTTTGACGGGAACATACCGTCGGGACCGCTTTCGTATGAAACGTCACCGACATATACCTTGCCTTTAAGAAACGTTCCCGTGGCAATAACAACGCATTTCGCCGTATAAATCGCTTCGAGTTTAGTCGCCATTTCCCATAATCCGTCAGCGTTTTTTTCAAGCGACACTATTTCGCCCTGCTTCAAATCAAGGTTTTCCTGCATTTCAAGGCAGTGCTTCATATATTTTGTATATTCTTTTCTGTCTATCTGCGCACGCAACGAATGAACGGCGGGACCTTTGCCGACATTAAGCACTCTGCTCTGAATAAGCGTTGCATCGGCGGCTTTTCCCATTTCACCGCCGAGAGCATCTATTTCCCTTACAAGATGACCTTTTGACGTGCCGCCTATTGACGGATTGCACGCCATATTGCCTATCCAGTCAAGATTTATTGTAAAAACAACGGTTTTTGCACCGAGCCGTGCGGAAGCGAGTGCTGCTTCTATTCCCGCATGACCTGCGCCTATTACCGCTACATCGTAATTTCCTGCTTTATATTTCATAATCTATCACTCAATAATGAGTATATGCCCGTCCTCTCTTTCCTTCATGGGCGGTGTTTCATTCGGAAAGCCGAGTGACATACCGAGTAAAAACTGCCATTCCTGCGGAACTTTAAGAATTTCTTTCCATTTTTTCGCTCCCTGTTCATCATCAAAAAGTGCGCCGAGAGAGCCGACCATACACGAACCGAGCCCAAGCGCTTTTGATGCAAGAGCAATGTTTTCAGCCATAAGTCCTGCCGCCATATCCGACCTGTCGGCGGCAAAAATGAAAATAAACGTCGGAGCGTTATGATATACCGGGCGTTTGTCCCAGCCTGTATATGCAGGCTTGTCCCAACCGACAATATTTTTAAAATCGGTATTCATTTCATCAAGTTTTTCGGCGTTTCTGAGTACACGAATGTGACACGGCTGTGTATTTCTTCCGCTCGGTGCTCTTATTGCCGCATCAAGAACGGTTTTAAGAAGATTTTCCGGCACCTGCTCTTTTGTATATTCACGTATTGTCTGCCGTGTCATTATATTTTCAATAACTTCGTTCATTTACATACCCTCTCTTACGTATTTTACAACAAGATATAAATTCTGTGTTTCCGACGAATCGATAACGGATTCGGGTGTAAACGATTTGTCAATTCGCTGATCGATTTCCGTTCCGACTATATCTTTTATTATTTCTTCTTTTTTATCAAGGTAATATTCCGAATTTACATCCGCATCGCCGCGCATAACAAGGAACAGATAATCGGTCGTGCCTATTACAGACGCTTTTCTTGATTCAAGCGACTTAACCTTGTCAAAAAATCCGTTCGGATAACTTGAATCGTCTTTTTTAAGAACAACGGTTGCAACGGAACTTGAATATCCCGATTCCGCAAGGAAGTCCGCCGCTTCCTCCATAGTTTTTTCGCCTGCGTTTACGAGTGACGCCATATTCTGAAATTTAAGAATAAGTGCCTCCGTTTCAGTATCGCTGTACCTCTGTGTAAGACCGTTTCCGTCAACATAAGTAAAATAACCGTTTATTGACCTGAAAACAATATAATTCGTTTTGAATGATGCGTACAGCCTTGCTACGCTTATTTCGTTTTCGCCGCCCTCGCCGTAATAATGAAGAAGAAGCGCATCACGGTAGGCATCCGCCGTAAACACTTTTGTAAGCGTTTGCTTTGTAACACCTATCTGTGAGTAATATTTTCCGTATATTCCCCAGTATGCGTTGACTTTTTCGGAAACCGCCGCTTTTTCCGCCATAGAAAGCGAAACGCCCTCGTTATGAGCAACGGTATTTTTCTTAAAATAGTCCGAACAAAGCACTATTGCTTTTGATACGGCATCTTCACGGGAAACGTTTTCGCCGAGTTGTGTGAACGCCTCGTCAATAAAATATGTGAAAACGTCATTACTTATTTCAACTCCGTCAAGAGCCAGCGCACCGCTTGTTTTACGGGCGCATCCCGAAACAAACGCAACCGATAAAAAACAGATTGCAAGAGAAATAAGCACAGATGTAATTTTCAAACTTTTTTTAATCATTTTTTCACGACCGTTTTTGATGTATTAAATGTTTTCACCCTTATAACACATAATTTTGCCGTTTTTGCCTAAAATAATTTCAATTAACAAAAGGGTGATTATTTATGATTATTTCATTATTGAAAGTTGTTGCGACATCACTTGTGTCGCTTGTTGTTCTTTTCGTGCTGACGAAAATTATGGGAAGAAAGCAGATGTCGGAACTTTCCATGTTCGATTATATAATCGGCATTTCAATAGGTTCAATCGCCGCCGAAATGGCAACGAACATCGAGGAATACGAAAAGCCGCTTACGGCAATGATAATTTATGCCGTTTTCGCTTTCGTTATAAGCATTATACAACTTAAATCTTACAAAACCGAAAAGTTTATTTCGGGTACGCCTGTCATACTTTACAAAGATAAAAAAATATATAAAAACGAACTGAAAAAAAGCAAGTTCACCGTTACCGATTTAATTTCACAGGCACGACTTAACGGCTTTTACAACCTTTACGATATTAAACTTGCCGTACTCGAACCTAACGGAAAAATAAGTTTTCTGCCTACTTCGGCAACAAGACCCGCCTGCCCGCAGGATATGAACATAAATCCTCCGCAGGAAGAAATGGGTTATGATGTTATTATAGACGGCAAAATAATGAATACCGCACTTGAAAATTCATGTTACGATAAAATACGTCTTGAAAACGAACTTAAAAATCAAAACGTCAATTCACTGTCGGATGTTCTTCTTGCAACCGTTGACAGTTACGGAACGTTAAACGTCTATCTGAACGCAGTATAAATTCAGTCAATAATCGCTCCGCCCAGAAGTATGTCGCCGTCATAAAACGCCGCCGTCTGACCGGGAGCCGCCGCACGCTGCGGTTCTTTGAAAATCACTTTTCCGGTTTCGCCGTTCATTATTACTTTTGCCGGTGCGGGTTTTGCGGCGCACCTTATTTTTACAAAGCAGTCAAATTCTTCCGAAGGCGCTTCGCCTTTAATAAAACTGAAATCGGAAACGTTTATTTCCGTTTTGAAAAGTTCACCGTTATCACCGATGGTAACGGTGTTTTTTTCTTTATCAAGCGACAGAACGTACATCGGCTTGCCGAATGCGCCCAACCCTTTTCGCTGACCTATTGTATATTTATATAATCCCGAATGTTTTCCGAGAACTTCACCCGAGGATGAAATAAAATCGCCCGGTGCCGCTTTCGGCGAAAACTCTTTTTCAATAAACGAAATGTAATCGTTATCGGGAATAAAACAAACTTCCTGACTGTCTTTTTTTTCGGCAACCAAAAGTCCCGTTTTTAAAGCAAGCGCACGGGTTTCATCTTTAGAAACGCCGTTCAGCGGAAAAATAACGTGTGAAAGAATATGCTGATCGAGCCTGCAAAGAAAATAACTCTGGTCTTTTGATGTCGGATTTTTTCTTATTGCAAAACTTCCGTCACCGCAATTAACAATTTGTGAATAATGACCTGTCGCAAGATAGTTGCCGCCGTTTTCGAGTACATATTCAATCATTTTACCGAATTTTATTTCGGGATTACAGTAAACGCACGGATTGGGAGTTCTGCCGTTCAGATATTCACGGCAGAAATAGCCTGTCACTTTTTTAAATTCCTCACGCATATCAAGAACCGTAAGCGGTATTCCGAGTGTTTCGGCAACTTTACGGGCATCATCAATATCACCGTCTGCAAGATTGCCCGGTTTAAGACGAAGCGTAAGTCCGTGCACTTCGTACCCTTTTTCTTTAAGTAAAACCGCCGCCGCTGCCGAATCCACGCCGCCGCTGAGCGCAACATAACATACTTCTTTCATATATTACCATCACCGTTTTTTGCAGCACGTCAAACACCGTGCATATATGCGTATAGAAATACATTATGATATTATCATATATTACGGTAAAAATCAATTTCTATTTAACTTTAATTAAAGTTAATAAATAATTTACACTTGATTTTTTTCAATATGTGTTGTAAAATAATTATAAATCATTATATTCGGTCTATTTGTGCATTTTTTATTATAAAATGCTGTTTTCGGTATTTATTACGATTATTTACCGTTTTGTTTTGAAAGGAAGGATTGTTTTGTCGTTTGATTTGCACTGCCACACCCGATTGTCCAACGGCTCGCTGGGCATTGAAGATTTAATTTTGCTCGCAAAAAAACGGGGCGTTGAAACTATTGCCATAACCGACCACGACTGCCTTGCAGGCACCGTAAGAGGAAAGGTTATCGGAGAAAGGCTCGGCATAACCGTTATACCCGGCGTTGAACTTACGGGTACCGACAAAACCAACGGTCAGGAAATTCACCTGCTTTGCTATAAACCCGACTTTCCGGACAGGCTTGAAGGCCTTTGCCGCAGAAGTTCGCTCACAAGAAAAAAAGCCTCCCATTATATGATGCTTAAAGTTGCACAGCGTTACCCCGTAACACCCGAATTTATTGCAAAATGTGCATCGGGCTCCACCAACATTTTTAAAGCACACATTATGCAGGCTCTTATTGAAACAGGCTTTACAAACACAATTTACGGCGACCTTTATAAAACACTTTTCTCGAAAGATGATGAAAATTCTCTCGACTTTGTACCTGAATATGAAGATATTTTTGATGTTCTCACCGCTATTCACGATGCAGGCGGCATAGCCGTTCTTTCGCATCCGCTTCGCTGTAAAAACCCCGAACTTCTTGACAAACTCGTTGAAGCAGGTCTTGACGGAATAGAAGTTTACATTAACGGTATTACCGAAGATGAGAAAAAAGAACTTATAAAATACGCCAAAAAGAACAAACTTCTTACAACAGGCGGCACAAACTTCAAAGGTCTTTACAACAAAGAAGTTGTTACCGTCGGCGATGTTGATATTCCCGAACAGTGCGTTCAGGAACTTATCACCTATAAATCAAGAAAGAAAAAAGCCGCACGCCGTCAGGCATCCCAGGAAGCACAGGAAAAACTTAAAGAAGCCGTCGAAAACTCAAAAAAAGCAGAGTAATTCCGATGTCGCTTTCATTATAACGGCTTTCATTTGAGCACTTTTAAACATAAAAATCGCATCCGCATACTCAGTATGCAGGTGCGGTTTTTTCCGTTATTAAATATTATTTACCTACGCAGAAATTTTTGAACACTTCGTTTACAACCGTTTCGGTTGCTTTTTCGCCCGTTAAAACTGAAAGATTTTCTATTGCACAGTCCGTACAGACGTTGACGGCATCTGATGTTATGCCCGCATTAAGTCCGTCAAGCGCATCCGAAAGGCAGTCTATCGCTTTGAGTACGCAGGCACGCTGACGCTCTGTTGTCAAAAGCGGTGCAGACGAATCAAAATCCGATGTTCCGACTGTTTTTTCAACAGCGTTTTTGAGTTCTTCAAGTCCTCTGTTTTCTTTTGCGGATATTTCCACAACATTCTGCGTATAACCGTAAACTTCATTTTTGTCAAGTTTTCCGCCTATATCGCTTTTATTTATTACGGCAATAAAGCGTTTGTTCCTGCATTCGTCAAGAAGCGCTTTGTCGTCTTCCGTAAGCGCTTCGCCGCTGTCAAGTACCATAAGAACAAGTCCTGCTCTCGAAAATCTTTCTTTGGCAAGTGAAACGCCTATCTGTTCTATTTCATCGCTTGTTTCATTTCTTATTCCCGCTGTATCGGCAAGACGTAGAGTAACGTTTCCGAGCCTTACCGTTTCTTCAAGCACATCTCGCGTTGTGCCCGCAACAGACGTTACTATTGCCCTGTTTCTGCCCGAAAGCGCATTTAAAAGAGTTGATTTACCTACATTCGGTCTGCCGACTATTACAGTATCAACGCCTTCAATAACCGCCTGACCTGCATCAAACCCGGAAATGAGTTTTTCAAGTCTTGTTTTGACGTTCCCCGTTACTTTTTTAAGTTCTTCTGTTTCAAGTTCGGGTATTTCATCATCCGGATAATCCACCCATGCCGCAAGGAAAGCAGACGTTCTTGCAAGTTCATCACGGCACGAAGCAATTTCTCTGCTCAAAGCACCGTCAAGTGCATTGAGAGTAGCGGCTCTCGCATCTTCTCCCGATGCTGAAATAAGCGACATAACCGCCTCTGCTTCTGACAGGTCCATTTTTCCGTTAAGAAACGCTCTTTTTGTAAATTCGCCCGGCTCGGCGGGAACTGCGCCTGCGCAAAATACCGCTCTGAGAACACGTGACAGAATAAACATTCCGCCGTGACAGTTAAGTTCGACTACATCTTCACCCGTATAACTTTTAGGTGCACGAAAAAGAAGCGCAACAGCCTCATCTATAACGGTATCGCCGTCATAAACGTGGCCGAAAAGCGCCTGATAACCTTTTTTATCTTTAATTTTATTACCCGATATGCTTTTAAAAACCTTATCGGCAATATCAATCGCACCGTCACCGGAAATTCTTATTATTCCTATTCCTGCGGCTGTCTGCGGCGTTGCTATTGCTGCTATTGCTGACAAAAAAATCGCCCCGTTAAAAAATCAATTTCTGCCTGTTGAGCCGAAACCGCCCTCGCCCCGCTCTGTTTCATCAAGTTCAGAAACCTCGACAACAGGTATTACGGACACGGGCATTATTACAAGTTGCGCCACTCTGTCGCCCGGCTCTATTGTATAACTTTCTTCAAAATGATTGACAAGGCCCATAATTATTTCGCCTCTGTAATCACTGTCAATAACGCCTACTGCGTTTACGGGCGCAATGCCGTGCTTGCGTGAAAGACCGCTTCTTGCAAAAACGAATGCACCGTAATTTTCATCGGGCAGTTCTATTGCTATGCCCGACGGAATCTGCACGCACTTGTGAGGTTCTATTGTGACGGGCTTTTCAATGCACGCATAAAGGTCCATACCGGCACTGCCCTGTGTTGCCCGTTTGGGTATTACTGCACCGTCACGAACTTTTTTAACTTTAAGTTCCATATTTTTCACCATAATGTCGGGTCTTTTGTACCGTCAAGTTTCTGTGCTGCTTTAAGTCTTTCAACTTCACGTTTGTAAAAATCCCTTTCGCTTTTAGCCTGCGCCGCATCTTCAAGATACGATTTAAGTTGCGAACGGAGATTGTCTGTTGAAGAACCGTTTTTCTTTGCTTCATCGGCATAATCAAGCGCACACAGAACTGCCGCCTGAGTAGTTGAAACTCTGCCGCTTTTCAGAAGTGACGCCATTTTAATGTCAAGGTCATGAGCAAGTTCCTCTATATATTTTTCGTCTTCTTCGCTTACTACACGGTATTCTTCGCCGGCTATTTTCAATTTGTAAGTCTGTCTTTCCAAAAATATCATTCCTTTTTCAGATGTGTAAACCGTTTAAAATTATACATTATTCCGTCAAAAATCGCAACTACTACATATTGTAAAAATTTATTGTACGGACACAATTTATCTGTTGATATTTGTTATAATAATTGATATAATTTAAAGTATAACGGATTATAACGGAGGTGTTTATATGGATTTTCCCGAAAACCGTGAGCAGTCCGGCGAAGTGAATACAGAAAATTCCTGCAACACAAACGCCGGTAATAATATACCGCAAAGTCCGGTGACAAATCCCGCCGCTTCACAGAACGGCTATATGGGAAACAAACAGTTTGTACCGGAAAACAATTCTTTTACCGAACAGCAAAATTCACACAGTCAACCTCAATACTCTGAAAAGCAGGGTCAGCCTTGTCCTCCCCCTTATTACGGAAACCAACCGTCACCGGCACAGATATATGAAAGTTACCGCACTGACTCCACTTCCCCTCAATACCATTACGGAAGACCTTTTCCTCCTGCGGATGACGGATATATCCGTGAACGGCAATTAAAAGAGGCACGCCGCCGTGAAGCGAAACGCTCGCTTAAAAAGTCGGGTACGTTTGCGGGACTCGCTATGTTTCTGTTCCTTATTTTCAGCGGTTTGTTTTCTTCTGTACTGAGTGTGCTCAACCTTTTTGACAAATACAACACTGACCCTGCTTTCAGTTCTGCAATCGGAATACTTTACTCGGTGATAACCGTTGCTCTGCCGTTTGCAATCATAGGAGTAATTATTAAAAATAAAGGTCATAAATTTGAAATACCGTTTAACGCTCCGTGCTCACCGCCCCTTAAAACGATTCTTCTCATATTTATAGGTCTCGGCTGGTGTCTTGTGGCGAACTCCGTCACAAATACTTTTACCGCAATACTTGAAAATTTCGGCATTTACTTTGAATACTCAACAGGTCCCGACCCGACCAACCTCAAAGAACTTATTTTAATGTTCCTGTCTGTTTCGGTTATTCCGCCGCTTACCGAAGAACTTGCAATGCGGGGAGTCATACTTCAAAGTATGAAAAAACACGGGAACTCTTTTGCAATTCTTGTGTCAGCATTCGTTTTCGGCGTTTTCCACGGCAATCCGGCGCAGATACCTTTTGCTTTTTTGTGCGGAATTATTCTCGGTTTTGTATGCATTGAAAGCGGAAGTATATGGACGAGTATCATTATTCATTCACTTGTAAATTCACTTTCGGTCGTATACTCGGCAGTTGAAATTTACTCGAATGAAAACATGGCAGACATAGTATTAACGGCACTTTCGGGCATTATTTTCGCAGCGGGAGCAGTTTCGCTTCTTATATACTTCGTTATGTACAGAAAACAAAGTGTTCCTCTTTCCGATAAAGTTTATCCCGAACTTTCGCTCGGTGCAAGATTCAAATCGTTTTTAAGCAGTCCTGTTGTAATAGCGGCAACACTTGTATTCCTTGGTGAAGCCGTTATGCAGATATCATTTCATTCTTAAAATGTAAATATGGAAAATACCGATTTTATGACAGAAGCACTTCGCCTTGCTAAAATATCATACGGCGAGGGCGAAGTTCCGATAGGCGCAGTAGTAACGCTCGGTGACGAAATCGTCGGCAGAGGAAGAAACAGACGTGAGTACGGAAAAAACGCTCTTTACCACGCCGAAATTGAGGCAATAGACGAAGCGTGCCGCAATCTCGGCGGCTGGCGGCTTCACAAATGTGACATATACGTTACACTTGAGCCTTGCCCCATGTGTGCGGGCGCAATAATAAATTCACGCATTAAAAATGTAATATTCGGCGCATACGACAAAAAAAACGGAGCGTGCGGCTCGGTTACAAATCTGCTGACTATGGATTTTAACCACAAACCCGCATATTCCGGAGGATTTATGGAAAAAGAATGTGCCGATATGCTGTCGTGTTTTTTTAAAGAATTAAGAGAAAAAAAGCAACCCGAAAAGGAGAAAGAACAATGGAAAAAATAGAAAGTTTTAAAGTTGACCATACAAAACTTCAAAGAGGTATTTACATTTCACGCATTGACGGCGACGTTGTAACTTATGACATAAGAACACGCCGCCCCAACATTGAAGAAGTTATGGAAACAGGTGCAATACATACAATAGAGCATCTGTTTGCAACGTATGCAAGAAACTCCGAATTTTCAAAAAACATAATCTATTTCGGGCCTATGGGATGCAGAACGGGCTTTTATTTTCTCACAACGGGAATGAGCCACGAAGACGTTGTTGAACTCACAAAAAAGGCGTTTAAATTCATAAGCGAATTTGAGGGTGACGTTCCCGGAGTAAGTGCGGAAGAATGCGGCAACTACCGTGACCACGACCTTGAAGGCGCAAAAAAAGAAGCCGCCGAACAGTATGAAATATTAAAGGACAAAACTTCAAAAGATTTGTACTATTGATTTTTGTTTTCTGTATTTATATTTTTTATAACAAACACCGCCGTCTTTTTTCGGAAGACGGCGGTATTGTTTATTATTAAGCGTGAGTTTTTTATTTATTTCTTCTGTTTTTTGTAATATATTTTACTGTGCTTACAATAAGTGCGGCAATTATGACAACAATTACAATCGTCATCATCCATCCCCTCGGCAGTAAATCATATATTTTGTCACCAAGTGCGGTTATTATAACTACACGGGGAATTATTCCGAAAAAAGAAACGGCAATAAAATGAAGATATTTCATTCCCGATGCGCCGAAAAACAGACTTACAAAATCTATGGGAAAAACAGGCAGAAGCCTTACAAAAAATATCTGCGCCGTTTTTTCATCACGCAGTTTTATGATTTTTTCACCGTATTTTGTCGCAAGAAGTTTCTTTTCCACAACGTCTCCGCCGAGAAATTTGCCTATGAAAAACGTCAGATTCAGTTCAAGAAAAATTCCGACAGCATTTATTAAAAGTCCGGGAAGAAAATCAAATGCCATACCCACAGACATATAAAGCATTGAAGCGGGAATTACGAAAACAACCGATTTAAGAGCATACACGCCCCATATTATTCCCGTTGCTTCAAATTTATTGTTTGTGCCGGCAATAAGGTCTCTTACGTCAATATTAACAAGGTAATCGTATTTTAACACCGTAACCGCAATAACCGCCGCAACAAAAGTAACTCTTATTACTACACCTACGGTGTGTTTTGTTCGCTCACTCATCAAATTATCACCATTTAGTCTCCATTATAATTCCACTTTTAAGGCAGAGCCGCCGTTTTCTCTCGATTTGTCGGCAAGGAATATAACTTTATGCCCCGCAACGGAATCCCATACGGAAGTACATGATACGCTGACTTCATCGCCCCTTACGAAAGATACAAAGTCGGCTGTCAGGTTTTCATCTCCTCCGCCGTGCCCGCCCGAAACACCGTCATATTTTGAAACGTCTATTTCTTCAAGGTCATAATCTTTGCCCTTTTCGGGATTTATTGTCATTACTTTAATATAATTATTCTCAAATTCACCGTATATTTCGCCTTTTGTGCCGACAACACGGATTGTTCTCAACGGTGCGGCGGCTCCTCCTGCCATATTGTGAGTTCCCGTTGCGCCGTTTTCAAAATTCACAAGCACGCTCTGGTGGTCAACGACATTGTTGTCGCACCTGTAAGCACATCTGCCGTAAGGACTTGTTTTAAGAACTTCAAGTCTCTGTTCATCTGTCGGATTTTCAATGCTTTCAAGCGTTTGCCAGACATATACTTCCCATCTGTCCGGATGGTCAAGATAAATTCTTTTTGCGCTTTGAAGGCAGGTATCGACAAGAGGACAGTCAACAACACAACGTGTTCCTGCGCCTTTTGGAATATTTTCGGGTCTGAACTGAAATTTCGAGCCGACAGACGAAACCGAAACAGGTTTTGTTTCCGACATAAGCCACATCATAATATCAACATCGTGACAGCATTTCGCAAGAAGCATCGAAGTATGGCATTTGTCACTGTTTCCCCACTTACCTCTCACAAATGACGTTGTAAGGTGGTGATAACTCACATCTTCGGCAGTTTGTATATTTATTACCGCCCCTATACTTCCACTTGATATTTTTTCTTTAATTATGCGGTAAAAAGGAGTGTAACGGAGAACGTGACATACCATAACTTTGTTGTTATGCGCCTTAATTACACTTAAAAGTTTTTCCATTTCCGTTTCATTTACACAAAACGGTTTTTCAAGAAGCATATCGTAACCGACTTCAAGTAGCGGTACGGACGTTTCGACGTGCTGTTCATCCATTGTGCCGTTTATTACAGCATCGGCAAATTTCGGAACTTCGGCAAGGTCCTGTGCAGTTTTAAAACAATGCTCTTCGGGTATGCCGAATTTTTCACGGACAAAATTTCTTCTGTAATCATCGGGTTCGGCAACGCCGACTATTTTCAGTTCGTCGGGATTTCTTACCGCATATTCCGCATAAGTCATTGCACGGTGCCCCGCACCGAGAATAATTGCCGTTACAGGCGTTTTTTCATTGCTCATCTTTCAACTTCATTCCCATAATTCTGAATTTCGTAAATTTCACAACGGTTTTAAAGCCGTTTTTTTCATAAAACTTTATTGCACCCGTGTTATCTCCGTCAACGCAAAGTATAACGCCGTTTACGTTTTTTCTTTTCAGTTCTTCAATCAGCGTATTTACGAGTTTTGTTCCGTAACCGCCCCGTTGATACTGCGGAAGTAAATCTATGTGAAGATGTGCGCTGTATTTTCTTCTGAGAATCATATACGGTATGGGAATAACCCACGCAGTAATTCCGCTTCGTTTTTCAAGTTTATAAATTTCGGGAACGTATTTTTTTCTGAATATTTTCGTAAAACGCTTTGCATCGGGCGCACAGAGGATATATCCGACTGCTTCTTTGCCGTCATCAAGCACAAAACACGAATCGGCATCCTCCGTTATATAATATGTCGAATACGTCAGCGCTGTCGTTTTTCCCATTATTTCATTTGTTCTTGCGCCCTCGCCCGCCGTCTGACGGCATATATATTCAACTCTTTCAAGGTCGCTTTTTCTTGCTTTTCTTATTTCTGCCATATTCAAAAACGTGCGTAATTCCGTAATAATAACGGGTTTTCAACACGTCAGCCTTTCGTTAATTTAATGAGTGTTTTTGCCGTTTTTCTTTTTTTGGAGTTTTTCTTTTGTTCCGTCGGGGCGCTGAATTACGGTTGAATCAAGCGTACTTACAAGCGACGCTTTGAATGATTTTACATACTCCGCCCTCAAAGATTGCTGTTCAGCCTTTTCATCCTCTGTAAGTCCTTCTGTTTTCGCTTTTTTTGCAAGAAAATTTATTCTGTCTATCATTTCCTGTGTAATCATCTTTTTTCTCCCAAATAAAAATAAAATTCAAAAATAATTATAAGTTTATCATTCTTTAAAGTCAATATAATAAATTGACATTCTCTTTTTTAAATGGTAAAATTATTATATATAAATAAACGGGGTGATTTTTTTGGATGATTTTAAGTTTTACCTTATAACCGATACTCACTATTTTAAAAACTCCCTCGGCGCATACGGCAAAGAATATGAAGAATATATGGACACACAGCAAAAATGCTTTGCCGAAACAGAAGCTATTGACATAGCGACTTTCAAATATCTTGAAGATGTAAAAGATGCCGACACAATACTTATTGCCGGCGACCTTTCATTCAACGGCGAAAAAGAAAGCCACATTGCTTTGCGTGAACATCTTTTAAAGTTAAAAGAATCGGGAAAACGCATTTTTGTTGTTACGGCAGGTCACGACATAAACGCCAAACCGTTTTGCTACAACAACGCCGACAGAAGCGAAGTTGAACATATTGAATTTAACGACCTTTACGGGTATTACAAAGAATTCGGCTATGAAGATGCCATTGCATTCAACAAAGAACACATGTCATACGTTGCACAACTCGCAGACGGTTTACGTCTTCTTGTAATATGCAATGACACCGCAGAGGGCAGAAACGTGCCGTATTCCGACGAATTTTTCGACTGGATGAAAGAACAACTCGTAAAAGCGAAAGAAGACGGGCAGAAAGTTATTGCAATGGAGCATTACCCCGTAATAGCAGGTCAGCCGATACTTGAACTTATCGGTGATGCACGCCAGCGTGACGCACAAAGGCTCATTAACACACTTGCGGACAACGGCGTTCACCTCATATTTACGGGTCACATGCACAACCAGAGCATAAACGTAAAATATTCCGACAACGGCAACGTATTTTATGATGTTTGCACCGGCTCTGTAATAGGTTGTCCCGCATATATGCGCCGTGTAACGCTTAAAGAAAATTACACAAAAGCCGAAATAGAAAGTATTCCCGTTCCCGATTTCGAGTGGGACACAAAGGGAAAATCGTGCGAAACATATCTTAAAGACCAGTTTGACAGAATGTTACTTTGGTGTGTTGAGGCTATGGAAAAAAATCCGCAGAAATTTCTTTCAAAAATCGGAGCAGACAAACCCTCGCTTTATAAAATCATAGCAAAACTCGGCAAAGGCGTTAATTCGTGGACTGTCGGCAAGATTGCGGGATTTTTCTTTGTAAAAGCACCGAAAGAGGTTAAAGACATTAAATTCAAAGATTTTGCCGTTGACCTTGCACGAAGCGTTTTTGAGGGCGACCAGCCGTTTACCGAAGACACTCCGCTCGGCGAAGTATTTTTAAAGGTACTTAAAAGGCTGAAACCCGTACTGAAAATACTGAACAAAAAACTCCACGGCTCGCAGGGCGAACAAGTTGACCTTTACGAAATGCTCAAACACTCCGCAGGCAACTACGGGATTTCGGACAATAACGCAACATTAAATTTAGAATAGGTGAAAATTATGACTGCAAAAGAACTTATTGAAAACGGCAAAGCCGTACTCGGTATTGAATTCGGCTCAACAAGAATTAAAGCGGTAGTTATTGATGAAAACAATGCACCG
Organism: Acutalibacteraceae bacterium; assembly: GCA_045598225.1. Taxonomy (GTDB): domain Bacteria; phylum Bacillota; class Clostridia; order Oscillospirales; family Acutalibacteraceae; genus DTU089. The sequence goes on from JAZLLP010000030.1 coordinate 50,129, forward strand.
ATTGCTTCCGGAAATTATGACTGGGAAAACAGTTTTGTTGACGGTATATGGACTTACTCGCTTGACGAAATTTACGCAGGTATGAAAGGCTGTTACGCATCGCTCAAAAAAAATATAAAAGAGCAGTACGGCATAACGGTAAAACGCTTTGCTTCAATAGGCATAAGCGGTATGATGCACGGCTATATTCCGCTTGACGAAAATGATAATCTTCTTGTCCCGTTCCGCACATGGCGAAACACAATTACCGGCGAAGCGGCAGATGAACTTTCTCAAAGTTTCAACTTCAATATTCCGCAGCGCTGGAGCAGTGCTCATCTTTATCAGGCAATACTCAAAGAAGAAAGCCACGTAAAAGACGTTTGTTTTTTCACAACACTTGCAGGCTTTATTCACTATATGCTCACCGGTAAAAAAGTTCTCGGTGTCGGCGAAGCCTCCGGAATGTTCCCGATAGATGAAAAAACCGGCAAATTCGATGAAGAAAAAATCAGAATATTCAACGAACACGCAAAAAAACACGGTTTTACAAAAAATCTTTCCGACCTTCTTCCCGAAGTTCTCACAGCAGGCGACAATGCAGGCACACTTACAAAAAAAGGTGCTCTTCTTCTTGATGAAGAAGGCGACCTTGAAGACGGTATTGCTCTCTGTCCGCCCGAGGGCGATGCAGGTACGGGTATGGTTGCGACAAACAGCGTAAGGGTAAGAACGGGTAATGTTTCCGCAGGTACTTCCGTTTTCCTTATGATAGTTCTTGAAAAAGCACTTTCAAAAATGTACCGTGAACTTGACATTGTCACTACTCCGTCGGGTGAACCCGTTGCCATGGTACACTGCAACAACTGCACATCCGACATTAACGCATGGGCAAACCTTTTCACGGAATTTGCATCTGCAATGGGCGTTGAACTTAACGCAGGCGATGTTTTCACAACCCTTTTCAAAAAGAGTGCGGAAGCAGACAAAGACTGCGGCGGCATACTTTCATACAACTACTTCTCGGGCGAACACATTACAGGCTTTGAAAGCGGCAGACCGCTTCTTGTTAGAAAACCCGATGCAAACTTTACACTTGCAAACTTTATGAAAGTTCAACTCTACACCGCATTCGGCGCAATAAAAACAGGTCTTGACATTTTGCAGAAAAACGAGAATGTTGCAGTTGATAAAATTCTCGGTCACGGCGGATTTTTCAAAACGCCCGTTATCGGTCAGAGCGTACTTGCCGCAGTAATGAACGCTCCCGTTTCCGTTATGGCAACGGCAGGCGAAGGCGGTGCATGGGGTATTGCCGTTCTTGCTTCATATATGATAAACAAAGGCTCACTTTCACTTGCCGATTTCCTTGACGAAAAAGTCTTTAATTCGCAGGATATGACAACACTTGAGCCCGACAAAGATGAAGTTGCTTCATTCAACGCATTTATGGAGAATTACACAAAAGGTCTTGCTGTTGAACGTTCGGCGGTAGATAATTTTTAAGTTTCAAGTTTAACTTATTATTATTAAATAACGAGTAGGGAAGGCACATCTTCTCTACTCGTTGTTTTTTGAAAAATCTTCAATAAGTTTTGTCACCACACCGTTCAACTCTGCTGCATTTTTTGGTGTTATTACAGAAACTCCTGTACGCTTTTCGACCGCTATTCGTGCATCATGTGCGGCCTCACCGCCTGAATGTGCAATTTTTTTACTTTCTTCAAAAGTTGAAGGCATTTGTTTCTTTGATATTTCGGTTGTCGTGGCTTCTGCAAGCATATTCAATACAAGTTCCATATCTGACATATTGTCACGAAGATTTTCTTTTTTTAAACCTTTTAAATTTTTATATGATTTTGTTGACATGCCTGACCATGCTTTTGTAATTTCATCTGTAAGAATTGCGTATTCTATACCTTCACGAACTCCGGAACGCTGCCATTCATCGGTTAAAGCATTGCGGATACGAATTGATAAAAGCCTTTGATGAATCCATTCATCACTATAACCTTTTTTCTGATATGTTTCAAGTGCACGATCTATTGCAAGTTCGGGATCTATTGTTTCTTCTATACGTTCCATTCCAACTTGCGCCAACCACATTTTAAAAGGTTCAGCTTTTTTTGAAGGCACAGATTGAATTATTCGGAGCAACTGTTCAGTTGTCGCAACATCGGTTGCATATCTTTTCCCGTCTTTAGGCGATTTCATTTTCAGTTGGTGACAATTTGTCACCAACTGAAAGCCCTCTTTTTTTAAACGCTCTTTCAGTTTATTCCAATATTTTCTTCCGTCAACGCTTTCAGTCAAAGCCGCAATAACGTCAACAATCGAAAAATACCATTCTTCCGCATTATCATCCCATGCGGCACGTATAGGTTGATCTTCAAATAATTCTATTTTTTCGTTATCAGACATATAAATACCTCAATTACACAAACAGCGAACATCCGCTTGAACGGAAGCGTTCTATCATATCGTGCGCTTTTTCAACGGTTATGCCGAAATATTCGCACAGACACTCAATACAGCAGAATTCCTCTGCACCCCTGTTCACCATTTTTTTGTGGAAACCTATATCGTCATTTGTAAGTTCCTTACCGCAGGTAAGACAGAATTCATTCATCATTCCGCAATTTTACAAATATACATAGCACAGTCGTGCGGTTCGAGGTCAAAACTGACATATTCTTTTTTAACGCCGATGTTCTCACCTGTGAATACATCCGTCATCTGAAGTCCGAGACCGCTTGCCGCTGTAAGTCCGATATTTTCAAAATAAAGTTCGCTGCGCCTTTTTTCTTCCGAAAGGTTTGTGAAAAGAACGGCAAATTCATTATCGGAAAGAACCTTTACAAAACAGGGCGTTTTTCCCGTATCTTTTGCCGCAACAAACGGAGGTCTTACTTCAATATCCTGATTTATACGAATAAGCGTCTTATTCGTAATAAGCGAATGTATGTAATCGTTCATTTTACGAAGATCACTGCCGAGCATAAGCGGACACGAGAACATACACCAGAGTGCAAACTGCGTTTTGTAATCAATATCGTTACAGCCTGCCGAGCCTACGTTGCCCTCACCGTACATTCCGACGGTAAGCATATCCATATCATTAAAACAACCGTTACCGCTGTATGCGATTTTGTCAATCTGCGAAAGCATTATATCTCTGAACGATGCGAATGAATCGTTTATATCGCCTGTTGAACGGTACATATGAACACCTGTTGAACGAATCCATTTTTCAACTTCATCGCTTCCCCAGTTGCAGGCGGAAAACAGAATTTCTCTGCCGCTTGCTTTAAGCGCCATACTCATTTTTCTGTAAAGAAGCGGTCCGTCGGCGTATGACGGTTTATAACAGAAATCGTATTTAAGAAAATCCGCACCGTATTCGGCAAACGTCTTTGCATCAAGAAATTCATGGTCAAACGAGCCGGGATACCTTGCACAGGTCATTACGCCTGCGCACGAATACATTCCGAATTTCAATCCCTTTGAATGAACATAATCACTGACATATTTCATTCCGTGAGGAAATTTAACGTCATCGGGAACAATTTTGCCCGTTTCGGGGTCACGCTCACGCTTGCTCCAGCAATCATCAATTACAAGATATTCATATCCTGCGTCAAGAAGTCCGAGTTCAACCATTTTGTCGGCGGTGTCCATAATAACTTTTTCATTTATGTTTTCACCGAAAGTATTCCACGTGTTAAACCCCATAGGCGGTGTTTTTGACAACATAACATCTTCCCCTTCTGCTTTTTATTTTGCCTGCGTAGTCTGTTCGGTCTGTGCAGATAAATTCAAATATTTTTCGGCAAGTTTCGGAACGTAGTAATCGTTATTGAAATCTTTCTGCATTTTCGCTTTAAACAGTATGTTCGATGACTCCGTTTTTATTTCCTCGGTTAAACTTCCGAGCCAGCCTTTAAACTTTGTTGACGGTGCGAATTTTGTTACATAAAGTCCGCCGTCAACTGTTGTATCACGCAATGTCGTGTAATAACGGTTTTCTTCCGGCTCAAAAGTCGAAACAATATATCCCGTTCCGTTTACGACAAAACCGACATCGGTACCGTCATTTGAAAACATAATATCATTAACTTCACCGAATGATGTTATACTGATATTTCCCGTATTTATCGCCGCTTTAAGTGCAGATGTTGCAAATTTATTTTTATCAATATAAAGATTGAGTTCGGCTATTTTTGAAGTTGCCGCCGAATAATTTGCGCTGTCGCTTTCTTTTACCTTTGAATAATACTCAATGGCGGTTTCATAGTCATACTCCTGCTCATAAGATACCGCTTTTTCAAAGTTTTTCTGTGAGATGTATGCGGGAAGTTCCATTACGAGAAAACCTGCCGAAACCAAAAATGCAATTACAGCGATAATTCCTATTATTTTTCGTGTGTTGTCTTTGGATTTAAGTTCCTTTTCGGCACCCTCTACCTGTTCAATGTTAAAATTATTGTCATCCATAATAAATAATCCTTTCTGACTATTATATATTTTTTATAAATTTACATTTAGGATAGTTTTCACATCCGTAAAATTGATTTCCGGAATTATTACCGCGTTTTGCTTTACGAAGAATCAGTTTACCTCCGCATTTCGGACACAACAAAACCGCTTCATCTGTTTCAGAATCATCCTCTATTATATCATTTTTTGCTTCATTTTCAAATTCAATTTTATCTTCCGACTGTTCAATTACCGACATTTTCTCTGTTTCAATATGGGACTCTTCTGTAATCTCATCTTTTTCATCGAAAAATTCCGAATCATTCTCGGTATCTTTATTCTCCGATAAAGTTTTTTCTTCATTATCATCTTTTTTATACGGCGGAGGTGACGGAATTTTGTCTGACTTTTCTGAAACAATTTCCTGCAAAAATTTATTATCTGAATTTTCTTTTGCAGTATTATCGTCTGGCAATTCCATATTATGACTTTTTCTTATGTCATTTATATGTTGAACTTTTACATCTTCATTCACTTGTGAATAAGGATAAATTTTATTATATATCTCATTTATTCTGTCAATTGACATTTCAAACGGCGGATTGGATTTTACAAGACTGTTTATTGCAGCCATAGTCTGATTTCTTTTTACAACTCGAACATCCTTACTGTTTACAACAACTTTTTTTAATTCACAACGGACAGAAAAAACAACTACCGAATAAACAGGAATACCATCTATTATTTTTTTCAATGTATCAATATGTAATTTATTTTGCATAATCGGGTTAAGAAAATGCTCTTTATGTGCATTTCTGCTTTTTCCGTTTGACAGCGTTTGTGTCCACGTTTTTTGCTTTTCGTTTCCGAAAATCCAACCGCTGTAATTCTTACTTTCAAAAACAAATATTCCTTTTGAGGAAATCATCATAAGGTCTATTTCGGTTGTTTCTCCGTTTTCTTTCGGTAAATACACATTATAAAGTATTTTTGCGCCCGATTCTTCATACTTTTTTATTTCTCGGTATGTAAAATACTCGCCCAACTTGCCGATATCGTTACACATTTCATTATACGGAATATGTGTTGTCATATAATATGATGATTTTTCATATTCACTTTTTGACGGTTTGCCGTTTTTGATTATTAGAAAAACGGCAACTGCTATAATCGATATTAAAAAAAGAAATTTCATTATTAAAAATAACTCCCGTACTTTTTAATTATTTTACCACAGTTATACTGAAACTTCAATAAAATTATAACCGAAAAGATTTCAAGACAAACACGTGAATGTCCTGAAATCTTTAACGTTAATTAAATATTATTATTTTAATTACTGCGTTTCAATCAGTTGCGGGGTTTACGGTCGTGATTGAAATGTCTGTGGTCCCTGCGGGGCTTGTCTTCGCTTATATCGTTTTCGGGAACAAGTCCTTCAACTTCAATAAGAGCATCTCTTCTTGAAAGGTTAATTCTGCCCTGGTCGTCAATTTCGGTAACTTTTACTATTACTTCGTCACCGACGTTTACGCAATCTTCAACTTTTTCGGTTCTCTTAACATCAAGTTTGCTGATGTGTACAAGACCTTCTTTACCGGGAGCGATTTCAACAAATGCGCCGAATGACATAAGTCTTGTAACAACGCCTTTGTAAATTGCACCGATTTCCGGATCGTTTGCGATTGTGTTTACTATATCGAGTGCTCTGTTTGCGTCATCAATGTCAACAGCGGTGATATATACAGTACCGTCTTCTTCAACGTCAATTTTGCAGTTACACTCTGCACAGATTTTCTGAATAACCTTGCCCTGTTTACCGATAACGTCACCGATTTTTTCAACGTCAATTTTCGTTGAAAGAAGTTTCGGAGCATATTTTGAAAGTTCTTTTCTGGGCTCTGCAATGCACGGAGCCATAATTTCGTCAAGAATGTAGCAGCGTGCTTTGTAAGTTTTTTCAAATGCTTCTTTAATGATTTCGGGTGTAAGACCGTGAACTTTGAGGTCCATCTGAATTGCGGTAATACCTTTTTTAGTACCTGCAACTTTGAAGTCCATATCGCCGAAGAAGTCTTCAAGACCCTGAATGTCAACCATTGTCATGAAACGGTCGCCCTCTGTGATAAGACCGCAGGAAATACCTGCAACGGGTGCTTTAATCGGAACGCCTGCCGCCATAAGAGAAAGTGTTGAGCCGCAGACAGAGCCCTGTGATGTTGAGCCGTTTGAAGAAAGAACTTCCGAAACAACACGGATTGTGTAGGGGAATTCTTCTATTGACGGAATAACCGGAATAAGTGCACGTTCTGCAAGTGCGCCGTGACCGATTTCACGTCTGCTGGGACCTCTTGAGGGTTTTGTTTCACCGACAGAGTATGACGGGAAGTTGTAGTGATGAATATATCTCTTTTCTTCTTCTTCGTCAATACCGTCAAGAAGTTGAGCATCTCTTGAAGTGCCGAGTGTTGTTATTGAAAGAACCTGTGTCTGTCCTCTTGTGAACATACCCGAGCCGTGTACTCTTGAAAGAAGGTCTATCTGTGCATTGAGAGGACGGATTTCATCTATTCCTCTGCCGTCAACACGTTTGCCTTCGTCAAGAAGCCAGCGGCGAACAACAAATTTCTGCAATTTGTAAAGGCAGTCGTCGATTTTGTCAACTTCTTCGGGGAATTTTTCTTCAAATTCAGCATGAACTTTTTCATATACGGGTTTAAGTCTTTCGTCACGGATTCTCTTGTCATCTGTGTCGAGAGCCGCTTTAACGTCATCAATCGCAAATGCTTTGATTGCTTCGAAAAGTTCTTCTGACGGGTCGTTTGACTCGAAAGGTATTTTTTCTTTGCCTATTTCTGCGGCGATACCTTTAATAAATTCAACGATTTTTTTGTTTTCTTCGTGAGCAAACATAATACCGTCGAACATTACTTCGTTGCTGATTTCGTTTGCACCTGCTTCAATCATGGCAACAAGGCTGTCGGTTGAAGCAACGGTAACCGTCATTTCTGTTTTTTCTCTTTCTTCAAGAGTGGGGTTAATAACGTATTTGCCGTCAACAAGACCGAGCGATACGCTTGAAACGGGACCGTCCCACGGAATTTCGGAAATTGCAAGCGCTGTTGAAACGCCCCACATAGCGGCAATTTCGGGTGAGCAGTCGGGGTCAACCGACATAATTGTGGCAACAACCGAAACGTCATTTCTCATATCTTTCGGGAAAAGAGGACGAATGGGTCTGTCGATAACACGGGATGCAAGAACCGCTTTGTCGGAAGCCTTGCCTTCTCTTCTCTGGAAAGAGCCGGGAATTTTACCTACCGAGTAAAGTTTTTCTTCAAAATCAACTGAAAGCGGGAAGAAATCCACGCCCTCACGGGGTTTGTCAGCCATTGTTGCGGTACAGAGAACTTCTGTTTCACCGTAGCGAACAAGACATGCGCCGTTGGCAAGTTGTGCCATTTTGCCGGTTTCTATTGTAAGTTTTCTGCCGGCAACTTCTGTTTCAAATACTTTGAATTCGTTAAACATTTTTTACCTCTTTCTTCCGCGTACGAGCGGTTTAGCAACAAAGAAAAGAACACAATTATTATGCGCTTTTCTTTATCGCTAAAACCAACCGGATGCGGATATTTTTTAAAATTTTGTCGCTGAATAAAGAATTTTTGCAGTATTAAAAAACTGCTAACGGGGCAAACGGCTGACCGCTTGCCCCGATTTTTGCAATTATTTACGAAGACCGAGGCGTGCAACGATAGCACGGTAACGCTCTATGTCGTTCTTCTGAAGGTATGCAAGAAGGTTTCTTCTGTGACCTACCATTTTAAGAAGACCGCGGCGTGAATGATGGTCTTTCTTGTTTACTTTAAGATGTTCGTTAAGGTCGTTTATTCTTTTTGTAAGAACAGCGATCTGAACTTCGGGTGAACCTGTGTCGCCCTCATGTGTAGCAAACTCTTTGATAATTGCCTGTTTTTCTGCCTGTGTCATAATATCACCTCATAATTTATTACCAATCAACCCAGCGAACGGTTGGTGATGTGCTTTTTAAAGCGTTTTCCGTACCCGAGCCGAAAGGACAACTTAATATATCACAAAAGTTCTTGTTTGTAAAGACTTTTGTTTTAAAAATTATTCGTCGTCTTCGCCGCAGCAGCCGCAATCGCAGTCGCAGTCGTCAAAGTCGATGTCAAGTTCGAGTTTTTCACCGCAAGCGGGGCATTCGATATATTCTTCATCGAACATATCCTCGTCAAGGTAAATAACTTCGCCGCATGACGGACATTCTACTTCATACATTTCGTCGTCTTCGTCGCAGCAGCAATCACAGTCGCAGTCATCGTCGTCATAAACGTAATCTTCAACGTAACTGAGTGCTTCGTCAACTTCTTCGATATAGTCTTCGGCATCTGCAAGATCTTCGTCAATTTCGCTTACCGTAAGAGCCATTTCATCAAGAATATCGAAAATTGCTTCAAAAAGTTTTGTTTCTTTTGCGTTTTTGTCAAGGTCAAGACCTTCTGCAAGACCTTTGAGATAAGCAACCTTTTCTGTAAGTGACATAATTTTTTCCTCCGTTTTTTATTTTAGAGCAGTTACACTTAAATGTTAAGCCTTTGATCTGCCGAGATATTCGCCTGTTCTGGTATCAATCTGAACCATTTCGCCTTCCTCAATGAAAAGAGGAACCATAATCTCAGCGCCTGTTTCAAGTGTTGCGGGTTTCAAAGCATTTGTAGCGGTGTTGCCTGCAAAACCGGGATCTGTCTTTGCAACCTGAAGGTCAACGAATGTGGGCGGTTCAACGCCGAAAACGTTTCCTTTGTAGGAAAGAAGTTTGCATACCATTCCTTCTTTAACAAACTTGAAGCCGTCGCCGAGGTTAGCGGCATCAACAGGAACCATATCGAATGTTTCGGGATCCATGAAATAGTAAAGTGCGCCGTCTTCATAAGAGAAAGACATATCTTTTCTCTCAATGAATGCTGTGGGGAATTTGTCGGTGGGGCTGAATGCTCTTTCAACAACGCCGCCGTTGATAACATCTCTGTACTTTGTACGTACGAATGCTGCGCCCTTACCGGGTTTAACGTGCTGGAATTCAACTACTGTGTAAACTTTGCCTTCCATTTCAAATGTTACGCCGTTTCTGAAATCGCCGGCACTGATCATTTCTGCCATAAATAAATCCTCCGAAATATTTTTTCGTTATTTTGGTTTTTAACATTTTAATTTTATACTACTTCTGCTCTATTTTCAAGTATTATTTTCAAATTTCGCAAAAGGATGTATATTTTTTTAAAATTATTCTTTTTTTGACACCTCAATGCCGAGGTCATCAAGTTGAATTTTGTCAACTGCGGCGGGGCACTCCGTCATAGGTTCTGACGCATTCTGTACCTTCGGGAATGCTATTACGTCACGAAGACTTTCCGCATTGAGAAGTTGCATTACAAGTCTGTCAAGACCTATTCCCATTCCGCCGTGCGGGGGCGGTCCGAATTTGAAAGCGTCAAGAAGATAACCGAATTTGCTGTATGCTTCTTCATCGGTAAGTCCGAGAAGTGAGAATATTCTGCTTTGAAGTTCCGGGTCGGTTATTCTTATTGAGCCGGATGAAAGTTCAATACCGTTAAGAACAAGGTCATACGCTTTCGCCCTTACCTGCGCTTTATCGGTTTCAAGGTAAGGAAGACATTCGTCAAGCGGTGCGGTAAAAGGATGGTGCATTGCAACAAACGTCTGTAAATCTTCATCCCAGTCAAAGAACGGGAATTCAACAATCCACAGAAGTTCGTATCCGTCACCGATAACGCCGAGGCGTTTGCCCGTTTCGTTACGAAGCGCGCCGAGCGTGGAAAGAACAAGATTGTTCTTAGTGTCGGCAATAATGAATACGACGTCGCCTTTTTCTGCGCCTGCCGCTTTGAGAATTGCGCTCATTTCATCTTCCGTCATAAATTTCGCAAACGATGAAGCAATTCCGTCATCGGTAAGACGAATCCACGCAAGACCTTTTGCGCCGATACCTTTTACAAACTCGGTAAGTTTGTCAACTTCTTTTCTTGTGTATGTGCCGACAGCGTTTTTTGCGGTAATGCCCCTTACAGAGCCGCCGCCCGCTACTGCCGATGAAAATACCGAGAAGCCGCAATCTTTAACAATATCGGTAAGGTCGAAAATTTCCATACCGAAACGAAGGTCGGGTTTGTCGGAGCCGTAACGCTCCATAGCCTCTTTATATGTAAGGCGTTTAAGCGGAAGTTTTATATCAATGCCGAGTGCTTCCTTAAAAATTCTTGCCATATAGCCTTCGCCGATTTTAAGAACGTCTTCCATATCAACAAAAGACATTTCAAGGTCTATCTGCGTAAATTCGGGCTGTCTGTCGGCTCTTAAATCCTCGTCACGGAAGCAACGTGCAATCTGCATATAGCGGTCAAAACCGGCAACCATTGAAAGTTGCTTATAAAGTTGGGGTGACTGCGGAAGTGCATAAAAACTGCCGTTATGAATACGGCTCGGAACAAGGAAATCTCTTGCTCCTTCGGGAGTGGAACGTATAAGCATAGGCGTTTCAATCTCAATAAAGCCGTTTTCATCAAAATAATCACGTGTTATTTTCGTTATTTTGTGACGGAAAAGAATGTTTTTCTGAAGGTCGGGACGGCGAAGGTCAAGGTAACGGTATTTAAGCCTTGTAAGTTCAGCCGTGTTGCAGTTTTCAACAATATCAAAAGGCGGTGTTTCGCTTTTTGAAAGAACACGAAGATCGGTTACGGCTATTTCAATGTCGCCTGTCGGTATTTCGCTGTTCTTTGAGGAACGCTCACGAACAATACCTTTTGCCATAAGAACATATTCGCTTCTGACGGCAAACGCCTTGTCGAATATTTCTCTGTCGGTACTGTCATCAAACGCAAGTTGAACAATACCCGTTCTGTCACGAAGATCTGCAAATATAAGCGAGCCGAGGTCACGCTGTTTTGCTACCCAGCCGCATACTACTACTTCTCTGCCGGTATCCGATGCTCTTAAAGTTCCACAGTAGTCGGTTCTTTTCAAGCCGGTCATATTATCCATATATCCCACTCCTTATTTATTTGACATTAACTTTATTTTTAACTATGGCGGTTATCGGGTAATGAAGTGCGACAGCCGCAATTATTCTCAATACTGTTCCGAAAAGTCCCACACACAAAGTGTTTGAACCTGCGTAATTTGCCGTGTTGCTTGTAAAAGTCAGCGCAGATTCGCTTATTACAACACCCATATTCCACAATCCGCCGATTTTTGTAGTAACGGACTGAACAACACCGAATATTACGAAAAACATTATTACCGCACCGAATTTGCCGAGTTTACTGAGCGGTGACACGTTTGAAAGCGATATTGCAAGATACAGACTCTGAACAAGCACGAGTATTACCGCTATGAACGATATGCAAAGCACAATAACGCCGACAAATATTGTGAAAAACGAGGGTATACCGAACAGTGCGAGAATATCTTCCGTCGAAGTGGTGAGTTCGTCACCGAGAACATCTTTTAACTGTTTGAACGAAAGGAACACCGACGCTATAAGAAGACCGTAAGATACAAATATCCAGATAAGACCGGAAAGAGTTTTTGACCTTATAAGCGAGCCCGTTTTAACGGGAAGCGTCAATGTCAGATAACCCGCCCTGCCGAAAAGCGTATTTGAAAACATTATTGCAACCGCAATTAACGTAATAAGACTTGTTATTGCCAATACAATAACGACAAGCGTACTTGCAAGAGCAACCGTTACACGCCCTTCGGAAAAAATCGCAAAGCCTTCGGCAACCGCCGCCACAATTATTGCACAAAGGTAAATTGCGGAAACAAAATGCCATTGTGATTTTAAATCGTTTTTAAGAAGTTTACCAAACATTACGGAAAACCTCCTTGAATACATCTTCTATTGATTTGCCGCCTGATGTTACTTCCTCAACACTCTCATTGAGAAGAACTTTTCCGCCGCCTATAAAAAGTGCGTGCGTAAACACAGACTGTAAATCGTTTATAAGGTGAGTTGACATAACAATAGTCGATTTTTCAGCGTAATTTTCCATTATAAAATCGAGTATTGATGCCCTTGTTGCAGGGTCAACGCCGCCCATCGGCTCGTCAAGCATATAAAGACGTGCGCTTCTTGACATTACAAGTGATAACAGCAGTTTTTCCTGCATACCTTTTGACATGGTTTTTGATTTCTGCTTCATGGGAAGCCCGAAACGTCTCAGCATTTCCGTTGCTTTGTTTTTGTCGAAATCGGAAAAGAAATCGGCAAAATAATCAACCGCATCAACGTTACGCATCCAGTCGTGAACAAAAGTCTGTTCGGGAAGATATGCGCAAAGCGCTTTTGTTTTTTCACCGGGTTTTTCACCGCCTATAAGGACCTCGCCTTTATAATCGTGAATAAGTCCGGTCATAATTTTCATAAGAGTTGTTTTGCCGCACCCGTTAGGCCCGAAAAGACCTACTATTTCACCTTCGGGAAGCGAAAACGACATACCGTCAAGCACAAGATGGTCGCCGTATGATTTTGAAAGATTACTGACCGTAATCAAATTACCGTCCATAAAACCTCCGCACGAAAAAGGCTGTGCAAGCATTTGCGAAAACAATGTTTTACCGCCTTTTACGTTCCTTTCTTTATGTTTTTCAGACTGTCTTTGAATTTTCTTCAAATATGAACATTTTCTTTTTGATATGTTCAAAAACCGCCTATTAAACTGATTATGTATTTTACACCCAAGCCGTAAATTAGTCAAGAATTATAATATATTATTCTTTTTTTGTTCAAAACTCCCGAACATTTTTTAAGATTTCTTAAGAATTTTTCGCAAAACCCATTGACTTATAAATCAATATGTGATAATTTTAATGTGTTGATACTATATTTTTTATTGAAGGAGGCGAAAATAATGGATGCTATAATCGAAATTTTAACAAACCTTTTCTCCAATTTCGAACTTGACAGTATTACAGATACTATTTCAGGTTTCCTTGCAGAGTATGATTTCAGTGCGGCAATAGACACAATCACTTCATTCTTCGGCGGCATTTTCGGCTGAGTTTTATGCTTTTAAGCGCAGCGTTACGCTGCGCTGTTTTTTCAGGTGATAATCAATAATCAGGTGGTAAAATGAGAAAAAAGATACTGTTTTTTATATCTTTTCTTGCGGTAATTTTCGTTACCGCTTTCTCTTCCTGCAAAAAAACCGAAACTGTCAATCCGACATCCGGCGTTTTAACGGAAGTTTCTTCGGAATACCCACAAACCGGAACAGCGTTTACGGAAATTTCAACAGAAAACGAAACCGATTACACCGAAGCGCAAAATACTCCTCAGACTTCCGCCGCACAAACCGAACAGGCTCAGAAAAACGACGAAACACAGAAATCATCATTGACAACGGTAAACTCAAACGCCGAACAGGAAACCCAATCTCAAAACATTCCCGCCGTGGAACAGGAAAGCACATCATCAAAATACACAAGAACCGGCGAATCTGTTTTTACGGACGACAAGAACAATAAATATTTGGATGCCGTTTCAAAAAAATACAACCTTGACGCTGACACGCTCGTTGCAATTTACACAATTCCCGATGCAAACGGTAATATTGTGCTTGAATTTGACGGCTCAAAAGATGAAAACGGAAAACCGGTACGCAACGAAAAAACACTTGTGGCAATTTACTCAATCGACAAAGAATTTAATTCAAAACGTGCTTCCGAAGATTCTTCTTTAAACGAGTATTCGGATATTGAAATGAAAACAATGTTTTTTACCGTGAATAAATACCTTATTCCGAAATTTGAAAATGAATTGAACGGATAAAAATTTATAATTCATTTAATGTGAAATAAATAAATATGAAATATACCGAAATTAACTATTGATTTTTATTATTCTTTGCTTTATAATAACCTCACCGATAATTTGCCGGAATGATGGAATTGGCAGACGTGCCGGACTCAAAATCCGGTGGGCTAATACCCCGTGCGGGTTCGACCCCCGCTTCCGGCACCAAAAAATTCCGTTCACGAAAGTGGGCGGAATTTTTTACTTATTCACTTTTCACTATTAACTCTTCACTAAAATTATTTCATGAACGGAATTTCAGTTAAGAAGTAAGAGTGAATAGTGAAGAGGTAAAAGACGGCGTATAAACTGTACCCATAAAAACGGACAGGTGTATTGTAGTGTTTTCGGGAGACGTCCCTGAAAATCGGACAGAAAACGGAAGCCGAACCCCCGAAAACAAGACAGTAGCAAAATTTCCGAAATTATGGTAAAATGTATCCGGTCAAGTAAAAGAAAGGTCGGATACAAATGCAAGCAAGAAAACCCATGCCTAAAGAATATATGAAGCAGCTTCAGGAACATCCGTATGTGGAAAAAGCGACCGAATGGACGGTCAGTTTCACGGCGGAGTTCAAAAGGATTGCATACGAAGAATACTACAGCGGAAAAAGTATGCGGCAAATTTTTGCGGATGCCGGCTTTGATGTAAAAATCCTCGGAGACAAGCGAATTCAAAATTTCAGGAATAAACTTTTTGAGAAAGCAGAAAGCGGATTCGGTTTTGAAGACGGTCGTAAAAGCAACTGCCGCAGGGAAGCACAAAGCACCGAAGCCCAGATGGCAAAGCGAATACGGGAACTTGAACATCGAGTAACATATCTTGAACAGGAGAATGACTTTCTAAAAAAAATTCGTTCGGTGGAAGAGGCTTACGGTGGGAAGGCGGGCGATGCGAAGTGATGACATCGTCAAAATTTGAAATCATCCGCAACGCAACCTGCCGTGACAACAACGCTTTGAGCATTGCAAAGATGTGTGAACTTGCCAAGGTATCTCGTTCGGGATATTACGAATGGGTTGCTGCGGAGCCGTACAGAGAACAAAAAGAAGATAAAGACCGAGCCGACTTTGATCTTATTCTTGAAGCATACAAGCATCGAGGATATGCCAAAGGTGCACGAGGCATATATATGCGGCTGTTGCACAAAGACATTGTAATGAATCTGAAAAAGATCCGCCGCCTTATGCACAAATACGGTCTTAAATGCCCGTACAGAGGACCGAATCCGTACCGGCAAATGGCGAAAGCATTAAGAACAAACACTGTATTTCCGAATGTTGTAGACAGGCAATTTCTTGCCGGAGGGGTAAGAAAAGTGTTGCTTACAGACATAACCTATATATTTTACGATACGGGAGTTTGTTACCTTTCAACCGTGCTTGATGCATTCACAAGAGAAATTCTTGCTTATGAATTAAGCGAAAGTCTTGAAGTGGCATTTGTGCTGAAAACGGTGGCAGATCTTGCACAACAGCACGGCAGTACACTCGATGATACAACAATCGTACACAGTGACCAAGGCTGCCATTACACAAGCAAAGCGTTTATCAAGGTGTTACAAGACAATCACTTTGTACAATCTATGTCACGCAAAGGCAACTGCTGGGACAATGCACCGCAGGAAAGCTTTTTCGGACATATGAAAGACGAAATCAAGTATGAAATCGCTATGATGAAAACCTTTGCTGAAGTTAAAGCAAAGATTGACGATTGGATCGACTACTACAACAACGACAGATACCAATGGGATTTAGTTAAGCTTTCACCGAAGGAGTATTACCGTTATGTTACAACCGGTATATATCCTTTGAAGACTTGGGGCTCTGCCCCAAACCCCGAGGTTTAACGCTTTTGTTTCCGGGAGACAAAGAAAGAGACAGTGCACACTTGGTACTCTGTCTCCCGCAAACCCGAACCGGCGCTCAGGTCGCTCCTCAGCGTTGCCCTATCCTCCGATTCGATAAAGCGGAAACATTATACCACACTATTGAAAAAACTAAACACTACAAATCAAAATTGTACTTGACTTTGGGTACACTTCAGTAGCTTTTCGCCGGGGCGAAATTCATTTTTTTTATGTAAAAAAGTATTGAAGTGTTTTCACAGAAATGTTATAATAAAGAAAAAGGGATGAGGTAAAAGTTATGTCGGACAGTCCGCTTATGGTAAAATCAAAAGCATTTGCGCTTGATATTATCAGGATTTGCAACGCAATTCATGAAGCAAAGCACGAAAGTATTTTGACAAAGCAGCTTGTTCGTTCTGGTCCGAGCATCGGCGCAAACATCCGCGAAGCGTTCTATGCCCATGGGAAAGCTGATTTTGTTGCCAAAC
>JAZLLP010000031.1:0-62177 GCA_045598225.1 Acutalibacteraceae bacterium
GCTTTGTCGGAATCCTCACGTTTTTGACGGTAGGGCTCTGCTGCTATCCATTCGTAGTAGCCGGAACGGGAAACCTTTGCAAGCTCACACATCTTTGCAATACTTAAAGCATTGTTGTCCCGGCAGGTTGCATTGTGGATGATTTCAAACTTTGACGACGTCATCATTTCGCACCGCCCGTTTTCCCACCGTAAGCCTCTTCCACCGAACGAATTTTTTTTAGAAAGTCGTTCTCCTGCTCAAGATATGTTACCTGATGTTCAAGTTCCCTAATCCGTTTTGCCATTTGTGCTTCGGTGCTTGGCGGTGCTTGCTTACTCTTGTCTTTCCGTTTGTCTGCAAATCCGGTCTCTCTGTCCGCACCGTTCATCACAGAACATCGGAAATTTTCAAGTCTCTTATTTCCGAGTTTCTCTGTATCAAGCCCTGCTTCCGTGAATATTTTCTTTGTGCTCTTCCCTCGGTAATATTCATCATAAGCATGCTGTTTGAATTCTTCAGTAAAAATTACAGTCCATTCTGTTGCATGCTCAACACATTTGTGCTCGTTGAGTTCCTTGACAAATTCTTTTGTTAACGGGTATCTTCTCATTTTGTATCCGACCTTTCTGACTTGACCGGATACATTTTACCATAAACTCGAACTTTTTTCCACTGTACGGTTTTCGGGGTTTTGAGTTTATTTTTCTGTCCGCTTTTCAGGGACGTTACCTCATTACCCTAAAATCACTGTGTCCGTTTTTATGGGTACAGTTTAATAACTAACTAGCAACTAGCAACTGGCAACTAACAACTGGCAACTAGCAACCGGCAACTGACAACTAGCAACTATCACACTCCCGTCAAATCAAACGGCGGAATGTATTCTTCTTTTGCCGAGGAAAGTTCCTGCATAAAACCGTCTTCGATTCCGCTGTTAAACAGGTAATCGGAAATTTCTTCATATTCCTCGTTTGTGAGCCTTCTGCCGAGTTCGTCAACAGAGCACCCGGGGACAGGTGTAAATTGACTCATAAGGCTGAAAAGAACCTGACTGTTTTCAAAATTATTTTTTACCCAATCTATTACTTTTTTGGTGTTTTGGAGTTGACCGGGTAAAACGAGGTGACGTATAATCACACCTTTTGTCATTATCCCGTTTTCGTCAATTTCGTAATTTCCGACTTGACGGAACATCTCTTTTATTGCACTTGAAGCAATGTTGAAATAGTCGGGTGCTTTTGAGTATTTTTTTGCGAGTTCATCATCGGCATATTTCATATCGGGCAGATAAATGCTGATTTTACCTTCGAGTGTTTTTAATGTTTCAATGCTTTCGTAACCGCCGCAATTGTAAACAACGGGAACGGGGAGAGGCTTTTCAAGCGATTTTGCAACTGCTTCGGCAAAATGTGTCGGCGTAACAAGGTTTATGTTATGTGCTCCTTTTTCAATCAGTTCAAAATAAATTTCACGAAGTCTTTCGGTTGAAACCTCTTTGCCGAAATGTTCCTTGCTTATTTTTTTATTTTGACAGAAACAGCAACCTAAATTACATCCGCTGAAAAATACCGTGCCGCTGCCTTTTTCGCCGCTTATAGGCGGTTCTTCCCAAAAATGCAGACCGGCTCTTGCAATTACCGGCGTATTTCCCATACCGCAAAACCCCTTACCGTTTTCGGTAAGGGGTGATCTTTCTTTATTACATTTTCTCGGACAAATGTTACAGTAACTCATTTTAATCAGCCTGTTCGGAAGTTACCGCTGATGATGTCGTTTTAGGAGTTGAAGATTTCGACACAACCGGTTCAAGATAGTTCATTGAAAGCCAGCCGCCTGTTTTTTCGTAAACAACGTAACCCCAGTCTTCCCAAACGGCAATAACTTCAACTTCGTGTCCTTTGGGGACATAAATAAGTCTGTCGGAGTTTGTGTTAGGCTCAACGCGAAGACCGAGCGGGTCGTCTTTAGTGGCAATTTTATATTTGCCGGTTGAAGCGGTAAACGCTTTGGCAGGTTCTGTTGTAGGTGTGTTAAGTGTTGCGAGTTCTTCAAGGTTAACAGATACGGATTCGCTTTCGGATTCTTTCGGTTTTTTTGCAGATTTCGAATTGTCACCCGAGAGAGCCGCTATTGCAATTATTACGGCAACAATTATAAGAACCGCCGAAAGAATAAGTATAATCGTGTTTTTGTTTTTTGCTTTTGCCATTTAATAAAACTCCTTTCGGGACAAGTTTATTGTTTATATAAAGATACCTTAATTTTGCGATAATGTCAAGTTACATAATTGTTACAGATTAAATGTCGAATTACATAATAAAATTAAATAATATTATTAAAATATTATATATTTATATTGCTATTTTCATAATCATTGTGATATAATAAATTGATTTGGTATGGGTGGTGATTGGTTGGTTATTTTCGGAATAGACCCGGGGTATGCAATAGTCGGTTGCGGAGTTGTAAAACACGAACGCTCAGAATTTGCACTGATGGGTTACGGAGCGGTCACTACCGATAAAGATATGCCTTTTAATGAAAGGCTGAAAAAAATATATACAGACCTTACCGAACTTCTTGTACGTTTTAAGCCGGATGCGGTCAGCATTGAAAAACTGTACTTCAACACGAATCAGAAAACGGCGATTGATGTTGCACAGGCAAGGGGCGTAATAGTGCTTGCAGTTGAAAATCTCGGTATTCCGATTTACGAATATACGCCGCTTCAGGTTAAACAGAGCATAGTCGGTTACGGCAGGGCTGAAAAAATTCAGGTGCAGAATATGACGAAGATGTTTTTACATCTTGACAAAATTCCCAAACCCGATGATGCCGCCGATGCACTTGCGCTTGCAATTTGTCACGGGCACGCAAGCGATTCAATGATTACATCAATAAAGGGGTAAAAAAATGTTTTACAGTTTAACAGGTAACGTGGTTTACAGAGATGAACAGTTTGTAGCGTTAAACTGTTCGGGTGTTGCTTTCAAATGTTTTACAACGTCGAATACTTCGGCGGCACTTTCAAACACTTCGGGTGAAGTCACTTTGTATACTCACCTGAATGTTCGTGAGGATGCGCTTGACCTTTTCGGCTTTTATACAAAAGAGGAACTGTCGGCGTTTAAAATGCTTACAGGCGTTTCGGGTGTCGGCGCTAAAATGGCTATTGCGGTACTTTCCGCTTTAACACCGGAGGCTTTTGCGCTTGCGGTTGCAACCGGTGATTCAAAATCAATAACCATGGCAAACGGCGTTGGTGCAAAACTTGCTCAAAGAATAATAATGGAACTTAAAGATAAAATTTCTTCCGCCGATTTTGTTTCAACCGAAGGCGCACAAATAAATCAGGCGGCGTCTGCTTCGTCACCACTCGGCAATTCCGCAGAGGCTGTTTCCGCACTCGTTGCGCTCGGGTATTCGCAAAGCGAAGCATCTGTTGCGGTGAGTAAACTTGATCAGTCGCTTTCCGTTGAAGAACTTGTTAAAGGCGCACTCAAAAATCTTGTCATCAGATTTTAAAAACTTTAAGGAGAATTTTTATGGATGATTTTTTTGTTGCTGATGAAGAACGGGTAATAGTCCCCGAATTCACTACTGCCGATAATGATATTGAAGTATCGCTCCGTCCTCATTCTCTTGATGAGTATATCGGTCAGGAAAAAGCAAAAAGCAACTTGAAAATATATATTGAAGCCGCAAAAAACAGAGGCGAATCTCTTGACCATCTTCTTCTTTACGGTCCTCCCGGGCTCGGTAAAACCACGCTTGCGGGAATTGTTGCCGCTGAAATGGGCGTTCAGATAAGAATAACATCGGGTCCTGCCATTGAAAAACAGGGCGACCTTGCGGCGCTTCTCACAAGTCTTAATGACGGTGATGTTCTTTTCATTGATGAAATTCACAGACTTTCAAGAAGTATTGAAGAAATACTTTACCCCGCAATGGAGGATTATGCTCTTGACATTATGATAGGCAAAGGTCCTTCCGCAAGGTCTATTCGTCTTGATTTGAAACGTTTCACACTTATCGGCGCAACAACGAGAGCAGGTCAGTTATCGGCGCCTTTAAGAGACCGATTCGGTGTTATTTTAAGGCTTGAACTTTATTCGCCCGAAGAACTTGCAAGAATAGTAAAACGAAGTGCGGGAATATTAAATATCGGCATAGATGATGACGGTGCGCTTGAAATAGCATCACGTTCAAGGGGAACGCCACGAATTGCAAACAGACTTTTAAAACGCGCACGTGATTATGCGGAAGTAATGGGCAATGGCATAATAGACGTTGAAGCGGCGCAGAACGCACTTTCGAGAATGGAAATTGACAAACTCGGACTTGACCTTGTTGACCGCAATCTTATGAAAGCGATGATTGAAAATTATAACGGCGGTCCTGTCGGACTTGAAACAATAGCCGCCATGATAGGCGAAGAAGCCGTTACCATTGAAGATGTTTATGAACCGTATCTTATGCAACTCGGGTTTATTGTCAGAACACCGCGCGGAAGAAAAGTAACTCCGCTCGGGTACCGTCATCTCGGCATTGTTTCCGCCGATGACGTCGATTCGCAGGAAACATTTGAACAATATTGATTTGGAGTGAATTTATATGGGCAGATTATTCGGCACAGACGGTGCAAGGGGAATTGCAAATTCCGAACTGACGTGCGAACTTGCCATGCAAATAGGCAGAGCGGCGGCAATGGTACTTACCGAACACACGAACAAAAAACCGAAAGTTCTTATCGGTATGGATACGAGAGCGTCTTCGCAGATGCTTGAATCCGCTATATCGGCAGGTCTTTGCTCGGTTGGTGCGGATGTAATGCTTCTCGGCGAAATTCCCACGCCGGCAGTAGCGTATCTTGTGAAAAAGTACGAGTATGATGCGGCGGTTATGATTTCGGCGTCACACAACCCGTGCGAATATAACGGAATAAAAATCTTTCAGGGAACGGGTTATAAACTTCCCGATGAACTTGAAGAGGAAATAGAAAGTATAATTCTTGACAAATCACAGGTTCCGCCTGTAAAAGTAGGCGGTGAAGTCGGCAGAATAGTAAGGTCAAAAACTTCGAGAATAGATTATATAAATTACCTTACCGAAATAGCTGAAAACGACCTTGAAGAATTCGGTTGTAAAAATTTTGAGGGCTTGAAGATAGCGGTTGACTGTGCAAACGGTTCATCATCACTTATTGCGCCCGATTTGTTTATGGGATTGTGTCCCGAATGTTATTTCATATCATCTCACCCGAACGGAACGAATATAAACGAGAAATGTGGCTCAACGCATCTTGAAATATTGCAGGATTTTGTTGTGAGAAACGGATGTGACGCAGGTCTTGCGTTTGACGGAGATGCAGACCGTTTTCTTGCGGTTGACGAAAATGGTGAAGTTGTTGACGGTGATAAACTCATTTCCGTATTCGCAAAGAATATGAAGAAAAACGGAAAACTCAAAAACGATACCGCCGTTGTTACCGTAATGAGTAATATGGGATTTTTTGAATTCTGTAAAAATAATGAAATAAACTGTGAAAAAACAAAAGTCGGTGACAGGTACGTTCTTGAAAATATGCTGAAAAACGGCTACAACATCGGCGGCGAACAGTCAGGTCACATAATATTCCTTGATCACGCAACAACCGGTGACGGTGAACTTTCAGCTTTAAAACTTCTTTGCGTTATGAAAGAAACAGGCGAAAAACTTTCGGAACTTGCATCTGAAATGAAAGTATTTCCGCAGACGCTTATAAACGTTCGTGTTTCCGATTTCGGAAAAGCAAGATTTCCGCATGATGAAGAAATTAAAAGAGCGATTGCCGAAACAGAAAACGAACTCGGCGAAGACGGACGTGTTCTTGTGCGTGTTTCCGGTACTGAGCCACTTGTGCGTGTAATGCTTGAAGGCAAAGATAAAGAAAAAATAACGGTTCTTGCTGACGAACTTGCACAGGTTGTCAGAGAAAGGTTGCTTTAATGCGAATATCTGAAAACTGGAAAGATTATGAACTTATAGACTGTTCGGACGGTGAACGTCTTGAAAGGTGGGGCGACATAATTCTTATTCGCCCCGATCCGCAGGTAATCTGGAATACACCGAAAAACAATAAATTATGGCACAAAGCACACGCAAGGTATAACCGTTCAAATACCGGCGGCGGCTCGTGGCAGTATTACAAGCCGATACCCGAAGTGTGGCAGATAGGTTACCGTGACCTTGTTTTCAATCTTAAACCCATGGGCTTTAAGCATACGGGTGTGTTTGTTGAACAGGCGTGTAACTGGGATTACGTTGCGAATTTAATAGAAAAAAGCGGCAGAACCGATATAAAAGTTCTCAATCTTTTTGCATATACGGGAGCCGCAACTGTTTCCGCACTCAAAAAAGGCGCATCGGTAGTTCACGTTGACGCATCAAAAGGTATGGTGCAGTGGGCAAAAGAAAATGCATTGTCAAGCGGAGTTGCAGACAAAAACGTGCGTTGGATAGTAGATGACTGTATGAAATTTGTCGCCCGTGAAATAAGACGTGGTAACAAATATGACATAATAATAATGGACCCGCCTTCATACGGCAGAGGACCGGGCGGTGAAGTCTGGAAACTTGAAGATGAAGTTTACGGCTTTGTTGAACTGTGTTCAAACCTTCTTTCCGATAACGCACTTGCAATGCTTATAAATTCATATACCGCAGGTCTTTCACCGGCGGTAATGAGTTACATAATGAATTCTGTTGTTACGCCGCATTTTGGCGGAAGTGCTTCGGCGGATGAAATCGGTCTTAAAGTATCGGGAAGCGGTCTTGTGCTTCCGTGCGGCTCAACAGCAATATGGACAAAATGAGTATGGAAAAAATAATTGAATTCAAAAATGTTACTTACAAGTATTCCGATGAGGGCAGAGAAGTAATAAAAAATCTTAATCTTGATTTTTATAAAGGTGAGTTTACCTGTGTTCTCGGCCATAACGGCTCGGGAAAATCAACAATGGCAAAACTTATGAACGCGCTTCTCGTACCTGTTTCGGGGCAGGTTGTTTCTTTCGGGTTTGATACATCCGATGAAAACAATGAACTTGACATAAGAAAAAATGTCGGTATGGTTTTTCAGAATCCCGACAACCAGATTGTCGCAACCGTAGTTGAAGATGACGTTGCGTTCGGTCCTGAAAATCTCGGTTTGCCGAGAGATGAAATAAGAAAACGTGTTGACAACGCTCTTAAACTTGTCGGTATGTATGAATTTCGTCATCACGAGCCGCATAAACTTTCCGGCGGTCAGAAACAGCGTGTTGCAATAGCAGGTGCTATTGCAATGCAAACGGAATGTATAGTTCTTGACGAGCCTACTGCCATGCTTGACCCGAAAGGCAGGCGGGAAGTAATGAATGCTCTTAAAAGGCTGAATAAAGAACTCGGAATTGCCGTAATACTTGTTACTCATTTTATGGATGAAGCAATTTCCGCCGACAGAGTGGTAGTAATGAATGACGGCGAAGCGGTGCTTGACGGTAAACCTGCAGATGTGTTTTTAAAAACGGATTATCTCAAATCAACAGGTCTTGATGTTCCGAAAGCGCTTGAACTTTCGCTTGAACTCAAAAAAAACGGAGTAAATCTTCCGGATGAAATTCTTACAACCGATGATTTTCTTCGTGAATTTAAAAAAACAGTAAATATCGGAGAATAAAAAAATGTCTGTGCTTTCAACGCACAATTTAATATTTGAATATTCGAAAGGAACGCCGTTTCGCAAGGATGCGCTTAAAGGCGTAACCGTTTCGTTTGAAAAAGGCGAAATTGTAGGTATTATCGGTCACACCGGCTCGGGCAAAAGTACGCTTCTGCAATGCCTTAACGGACTGTTGAAACCGGATTCGGGTGAAGTTCTTCTTGACGGCGAAAACATACATAGATCGAAAAAAACCGTTCGTGAATGCCGTTTTAACGTAGGTCTTTGTTTTCAGTATCCCGAGTATCAGTTGTTTGAATCAACCGTTTACAAAGATGTTGCGTTCGGTCCTGAAAATATGGGGCTTTCGGATGAGGAAATTGACAGAAGGGTAAAAGATGCCGTTAAGTTTTCGGGACTTTCGGAAGATTATCTTGAAAGGTCGCCGTTTGATTTGTCGGGCGGCGAAAAAAGGCGTGTTGCCATTGCCGGCGTAATTTCAATGGAGCCGAAAGTTCTTATACTTGACGAGCCGACAGCGGGGCTTGACCCCGAAGGAAAGAAAAGTCTTCTTTCTTTTATTAAGGAATACAACGAAAAAACGGGGAATACCGTTATTTTCGTTTCGCATAATATGGATGATGTTGCGGCTGTTGCCGACAGAGTTGTCGTTATGAACGGCGGCAAAGTTGAACTTACGGGTACTGTTCACGAGGTTTATTCGCAAGGCGAAAAACTCCTTTCGCTCGGACTTGATGTTCCCGATGTTACACGGATATTTCTGAAACTCCGTGAAGCGGGCTTTGATGTTCCGCAAGATGTTTATACCGTAAAAGACGGAGCACAGGCACTCCTTGACTTTTTAAGAAAGCGGGGTGTAGCGGTGTGATAAGCGACATAACAATCGGGCAGTATTTTCCCGGGAAATCATTTGTTCATAAAATGGATGCACGTTCAAAAATAATAATTACGCTTGTTTTGCTGATTTTTATTTTTATCTGCAAAAATTTCTTTTCGCTCGGTACGGTCTGCATTTTTACGGTACTTGTTTTTGCACTTACAAGGCTTTCACCGAAAATAATATTTAAAAGTTTCAAACCGCTTTTGCCGATAATTATGCTTACGTCTTTATTGCAACTTTATTACAATAACACAGGCAATATTTTGTGGGCGTACAAAAAAATAACCGTTACCGACGGCGGCGTATATACTGCGATTTTTATAGCCGTAAGAATTCTCGTGCTTCTTGTGATAAGTTCGCTTCTGACTTATACAACGTCACCGACCGAACTTACGGATGCCATTGAAAAACTTCTTTCTCCGCTTAAAGTGTTTAAAGTTGATATTCATACTTTTGCTATGATGATGACGATTGCTTTAAGGTTTATACCGACTTTGATTGATGAAATCGACCGTATAATGTCGGCACAAAAGGCGAGGGGCGCAGATTTTGAATCGGGCAATATAATTCAGCGGATTAAAGCACTTTTCCCGATTTTTATTCCGTTGTTTGTGTCATCGTTTAAAAGGGCGTTTGAACTTGCCGATGCAATGTCGTGCCGCTGTTATGTGGGCGGCGAGGGCAGAACAAGACTGAAAATAATGAAAATGACGTGGCGTGATGCCGTTGCCTTTGTTTTCACTGTTGCGGTGTGTGCAGGTCTTGTTTTTCTGAATATTTATTTTGAAAATGTAATCTGATTTTATTTTACAATATATACTGACAGGGGGTGTGCTTTTGAGAAATCTTCTTTTTAAGGCTTCGTTTGACGGCGCTTCTTTTCACGGTTGGCAGCAGCAACTGAACGCAAGAAGTGTTCAGGAAACGGTAAAAAACGCCGTGTTTTCGCTGACCGGTGAAAAAGTTTCGGTTACGGGGTGCAGCAGAACGGATGCAGGCGTTCACGCAAAAGAATATTATTTTAATTTTAAAACCGAAAGCACAATTCCCGAAGAAAATTTCGTTCCGGCGCTTCTCACGAAACTTCCTCCCGATGTTACGGTAACGGAATGTAAACGTGTTAAAGATGATTTTAACGCCCGCTTTGACTGTATAAAGAAAGAATATGAATATGTTATTGCAAATTCAGCCGTTCTTTCACCGTTTATGTATAAAAGGGCGTATTGGTACAAATTTCCTTTGAATGAAAAATTGCTTGATGAGGCATCAAAGGAATATATCGGAACTTATGATTTTTCCGCCTTTTGTGCTTCGGGTGCTCAGGTTAAATCGAAAGTGCGTACCGTGTATTCATCATCTGTTCGTCGTGAAGGCGATAATGTGATATTTTCGGTCTGCGGAGACGGATTTTTATATAATATGGTCCGCATTATGGCGGGAACGCTTATTGCCGTTAATGAAAAAAAAATCGGCGTTGCCGATATAAAACCCATAATCGAAAGTAAAGACAGGCTTCGTTCGGGCGTAACTCTACCGCCTGACGGACTTTACCTTAACCGTGTTTATTACGGAGGTGACATATTTGAAAGTTGAATTAAAGGAATTGAACAGCGGCTATGAAATATCAAAACGAATAAGCCGCCTTACGGCAAAACAAAAAAGTATAGGGATTATAGCGGTAACGCTCGTTGCTGTTTTCTTAATTACATATTTTGCTTCGGTTTTCGGAATAATTCCCATTGAAGCACTTGCGGCGAAAGCATCATCCAAAATGTTCGGTGACGAGAAGAATTTCCCCATTGAAATCAATACGGAAAGCGTTGTAAACATAAAAAATCTCGGTGATTCGCTTCTTGTTCTTTCCGACTCAAACGCCGTTCTTATTAACAGTGACGGAAAAGAAGTATATGAATGTGTACATTCGTTTGCAAAACCCGCTGTTTCCGTAAACGGTACAAAAGCCGTAATATTTGACAGAAACGGAACAGGATACACACTTCTGACCGACAAAAAAATAGTAATGTCGGGTGAAGCGGAAAATGTGCTTATTTCAGCCGAATACGGTAAAAACGGAAATTATGCTCTTGCGACACGAGGTACAAAATCAACAAGTACACTTTCTGTTTTCAATAAAAAATCAAAAGAGATATTTAAGTGGAACTGCGCTTATGAAAATATAATGTCAATAGCACTTTCCGACGACGGAAAATATGCCGGTGTTGCGGTTTTCGGTGCACAGAACGGCGAAACATATTCGGAACTCAGCTTTTTCGGTTTTGAATATAACGAACCGCTTAATACAGCGAAAATTACGGGTACAGCACCTTATGCACTTGAATTTACATCTTCGAATACTCTTACGCTTTTCGGTGATAACGGAATATTTAAACTCACGAAAAAAGCCGATAAATATGAAACGGTATCGGAATATTTTACACCTGAATTTAATTCGTTTTCATGTAACGAATCAGGCGATTATCAACTTACGCTTGCAAAATACGGCAGTTCAAACGTGTTCAGCATAAGCATATTTAACGGAAACGGCAAACTTAAAACGGAAATACCTGTTGAAACGGAAATAACAGCCGTAACAATGAGTGATAAATATATATTCGCTCTTGCCGAAAGTGAAATAATAGTTTATAATCGAAGCGGAAAAAAAGTCGGCGATATTGATATTACAGGTAAACTTTATTCGATTTTTCCGACCGATAAGTACATATTTGTTCATTCTCTTGACAATATTTCAAGGTGTTTTTCATACGGCGATTCATCTTTGACGGTGTCATAATAAAAAGGGGGAGTAGTTTTGAGTTATATAATTGATATTATTCTTATTGCCCTTATTGTTTTTGTTGTAGTTTCATCAAAGAAAAAAGGGTTCGTAGCATCGCTTCTCGAAAGCCTTTCGCTTATTATTTCAACTGCGTTTTCATATTTTCTTACGCCCCGTATTTCCGATTTTTTATACGAAAACGTTGTTTCGGGAATTGTTAGAAATAAATTTGAAAACGCACTTGCGCAAAACGTACCGCAAAAAGCGTCTGCGGCAACAAAGGTAATGGAACTTACAAATACCATTCCGTCTTTTGCGGTAAAACTTGCCGGTTTTGTCGGTGTTGATTTAAATGAACTTTCCAGAGCGGCATCAACCGGAAAAAACTTTTCGACAGACGAAATAATAAACGTTGTAATGGATAAAGTCGCATACGCCGTTCTTATTGTTGCAATAAAGGCGTTAGTGTTTATAGTGCTTTTCATTGTACTTGCGCTTCTGATAAAATCACTTACAAAAATAATCGGTAAAATAGCGAATAAACTTCCGATTGTCGGTAAAGTGAATAAATTACTCGGTGCAGCACTCGGTGTAATAAAAGCAATTATTCTTGTTTTTGTAATTTGCACGGTTTTGTATTTTATAGCAGGTGCGAGCAACGGTTCATCATTTACCGAAATAATCGAATCATCGAAAATATACGGTTTTGTATCCGGAATAAATCCGGTTATCAATTTTCTGAATTAAGAAACGAAAGGGTATGTGAATTATGAAAGATTTATTTAAAGGCTGTCTTACAATACCGAATCTTCTCTCTTTTTTGAGAATAGTTATGGTTCCGATTTTTGCGGTTCTGTTTATGAAAGGCGAATTTTTGTGGGCTGTTTTAGTGCTTGCACTTTCCGGTCTTTCCGATTTCTTTGACGGAAAAATTGCCCGCCGTTTCAATCAGATAAGCGCACTCGGTAAAATTCTTGACCCGTGTGCCGACAAATTTACGCAGATTACACTTGCGGTACTTCTTTTTATTACATTCCACGGTGCAGTAAATCCGACACTCAAAGCGTTCAGTTGGGTTTTCCTTGTATTTATCGCAAAAGAAGCGGTAATGGTAATCGGCAGCGTAATATTGCTTTCAATGGGGCTTCGTCCGGGTGCTGCCGAAATATACGGTAAAGTTGCCACATTTGCTTTTTACACCGTAATGATACTCATTATCTGTTTCGGTCCGGAAGTCGGTGCTTTCAGGGCGGCATTCACTCTTCCCGATGTAATTATGATAATACTTGTTGTTATTTCGGCAATACTTACATTAGTTGCTTTTGCAAGTTATATGCCCGGTCTTAAAGTACAACTTAAAGAATATTTTGCACAGAAAAAGAGCGCAAAATAATAAACCGATATTTATATTACAGCAATTCTACAAAACAATTCAGGAGAAAAAATGGATAATAAATTGATTTGTTCAAAATGCAAAAAAAGACCTGCCGTTATTTTTGTTTCACGAATTGACGGTGATAAAACAACGCAGGAAGGTTTTTGCTTAAAATGTGCTTCGGAACTCAACATAGGTCCCGTAAAACAGATGATACAGAATATGGGAATAACCGATGATGAACTTGAGTCCGTAAGCGACCAGTTCAGCGAACTGCTTGAAGGTATGGAGGGTATGGAAGGCTTCCAGCCCGGCGGCGCAGGTACAATGCCGTTTTTACAGAATTTATTTAATAACATACAGGGTGAAATGCCCGGTGCAGATGACGGTGCCGAAACGGATGACGTTGTTGAAGCGTCTGATGAATCCGAAGATGACGGCAAAAAGCATAAAAAAGGCAAGAAAAAACAAAAAACAAAACGTAAGTTTTTAAATCTTTACTGCACCGACCTCACATCAAAAGCACGTGACGGAAAAATTGACAGAATAATAGGCAGAGAAACCGAAATATACAGAGTAATGCAGATTCTTTGCAGAAGAACAAAAAACAATCCCTGCCTTATAGGTGAGCCGGGTGTCGGTAAAACCGCAATAGCGGAAGGTCTTGCTTTGAAAATTGCCGCAGGCGAAGTTCCCGCACGAATTGCCGACAAAGAAATTCATCTTCTTGATTTAACTGCGCTTGTTGCCGGCACACAGTTCCGCGGTCAGTTTGAGAGCAGAATTAAAGGACTTGTTGATGAAGTAAAACAGGAAGGCAACATAATACTTTTCATTGATGAAGTTCATAATCTTGTCGGCACAGGTGATGCGGAAGGTTCAATGAACGCCGCAAATATTCTTAAACCTGCTCTTTCAAGAGGTGAAATTCAGGTTGTCGGCGCAACAACGTTTACCGAATACAGAAAGCATATTGAAAAAGATGCGGCTCTTGAAAGACGTTTTCAGCCCGTCAAGGTTGAAGAACCTTCAATTTCCGACTGTTACAATATGCTTCTCGGTATAAAGGAATACTATGAAAATTATCACAAGGTATCAATAAGCGATTCGCTTGTATATAAATCGGTTGTTCTTTCCGAACGGTATATTAACGACAGATTTTTACCCGACAAAGCGATTGACCTTCTCGATGAAGCCTGCACTTGTGCAAATCTCAGAAACGTTGCAATAAGTGATTACGAAAAACTTAAAAAAAGGCTCAGTGAACTTAATGACGAGGAAGAAGAAATCGTCAGCGTTACAGAAGGTGAAATTGATTACGAAAAACTTGCCGGTGTAAAGCAGGAACGTATGAAACTTGAAAGCGATGAACCCGCACTCAAGGAAAAAGCGGCTGATAACAACGTTACCGAAGCGGATATTGCAAAGGTAATAAACTTGTGGACAGGTATTCCGACTTCAAAAATCATTGAGAATGATATGAAAAAACTCTCCGAACTCGAGGGTAAACTTAAAGCAAGAATAATCGGTCAGGATGAAGCAATTGAATCTCTTTGT
Organism: Acutalibacteraceae bacterium; assembly: GCA_045598225.1. GTDB lineage: Bacteria > Bacillota > Clostridia > Oscillospirales > Acutalibacteraceae > DTU089. The sequence goes on from JAZLLP010000031.1 coordinate 14,273, forward strand.
GCTTCTGTAAGGCGCAACAGAGCACAGATTTCACCTGTACGCCGTCCGTCTTCATTTATATTTGTCGGTCCAACGGGCGTAGGTAAAACCGAACTCGTAAAACAACTTGCAAATGAACTTTTTGAAACGCCTGAAACACTTATAAGACTTGATATGTCCGAATTTATGGAAAAACACAGCGTGTCGAGAATAATCGGCGCACCTCCCGGATATGTCGGTTACGATGAAGCCGGTCAACTTACCGAAAAAGTCAGAAGAAAACCGTACTCGGTAATTCTTTTTGATGAAATTGAAAAAGCACATCCCGACGTTCTCAATATTCTTCTTCAGATTCTTGATGAAGGCAAAACGAGTGATGCACAGGGCAGAACGGTAAGTTTTGAAAATACTGTTATTATAATGACTTCAAACGCAGGCAGTGAACTTAAAGAAAATGCCCTCGGCTTCAACCGTGATGCAAATACGGTTTCAAAAGACAGGGCAATGAAGGCTCTTAAAGATTTTCTCCGTCCCGAATTTATCGGCAGGGTAGACGAAATTATTGTATTCAATAATCTTACGAAAGAAAATCTTGTTGAAATTTCTTCTATTCTTATAGGCGAACTCGGAACTTATCTTAAAGATAAGGCAATAGACCTTGTTGTCGGTGACGGAGTGAGTGAAGTAATTGCACAAAAATCCGAAAACGGCGGCAGAGGTGCAAGAGATATAAGACGTACAATAAGAAAAGAAATAGAAGACAAAATTGCAGACATCCTCATCAATCATTCCGATGAGCCGGTAACGGTAATTGAAATTACCGCCGTTGACGGAGAAACGGAAGTAACATACAGATAAATAAACAACAGGAGTATATTTTATGAACAGAAAAGGTTTTTACAAAAGCGCAAAATTTCCTCAGAGAATATGTCAGTTTTACACTTCGGCGAACGGACTTCTTTCCGACAAAGCATTTTGTCTTGCCGCATCCGATGACGGCACGGTGTATGTAGGTACCGAAAACGGACTTAACTACACTAAAAAAGACGGTACGTTCGGCAGCCTTTCCTGCGGAGCGGTAGAAGTTATACACACAGTCGGCAATAAAGTTTATTTTGCAAACGAAAATACGGTTTATGTAGGCTCAAACGGAAAAATTAAAGAGTTTCAGACTTTTGATGACAAAGTAACGGGTATAAGCGGTAAAGAAAAGGTTTTTCTTATAACCGAAACTACTCTTTATGAACTCGACGGTGCTCAGTTTAACAGATTTCATGAGGCAGACCTTCCTGCCGAAGGTCTTTGCGTTGAAAACGGAATGATAGTTTCCTTCTCGGAAAGAAGTCTTATGATTTTTGCCGGCAAAAGAAAACATTGGCGTTGCCTTTATCCCGAACATTCCGCAATGCCCGAATTTAAAATCAATTCCGTAACTGTTGATGATAAACTCGGTTACATCTGGCTCGGAACAGATAAGGGTGCATACATATATGACAATAACTGTGCATGGTTCGGCAGAAACGAAATTGACTGCCTGCCCGCAGAAGAAGTGTTTGACATTACACTTGCAGATGACGGAAGCGTAATTTTTTCAACAGAAGCAGGACTTGCAGTTCTTAAAAACGGAACAACAAAATATCTTCCGGCAACCCGCTGGGTATGCGAAGAAAAAGTAAACTGTGCAATAATGAGCGGCAGTGATATATGGACTGCAACGGATTCGGGCTTAAGCAAAATTTCCGAAAAGGAAATGACGCTTGAAGAAAAAGCAAAATATTTATTTGACGTAACCGAAAAATATTATGTTCGTGAGCCCGGTTTTGTCACAGGACTTCACGGCATAGTAAACGGCGATATATCAACAGGTGTTCCTTCAATAACCGATAATGACGGACTTTGGACTCAAACTTATATCGGCGCACTTTCTTTCTGTTATGCAGTAACAAAAGACAAAAAAGTTCTTGAAGCGGCACGCCGTTCAATGAATGCCTGCGCACTTCTTACAAAAATCACGGGAATCAAAGGCTTTACCGCAAGGGCAGTACGTTTCCCCGGCGACCCCGGATACGGCGAAAAACTTGATTTACCCATTGACGGCGGCGAATGGCACAAAGCACCCGACGGTAAACGTGAATGGCTTGGTGAAACATCAAGTGATGAAATGACAGGTCATTTCTTCGGCTTCTCCGCATATTATGATTTTTGTGCGGATAAGAAAGAAAAAGAACTTATTAAAGAAATAATCTGCGATATAGTTGACCACATTCTTGCAAATAATTACAGACTTTGCGACATTGACGGGCTTCCGACCACATGGGCATGCTGGGATCCGAACGAACTCAACCGTAAAGATATGTGGATGTGGGAAAAGGGTATCAATTCACTTGAAATACTCACTTTCCTTACAGTTGCATACCACGTTTCGGGCGATGAAAAATACCGTAAAGAATATTTGCGCCTTGCAAAGAATGAACATTATATTCTTAATGCCGCACAGCATAAAAAACATGATGCAAGAGTAACTCACATTGATGACAATCTCGGTTTCCTCTGCTCGGTAACACTTCTCCGTCTTGAAGAAGATGTCCGTATTCGTTCTTATCTTCTTATGGGCTTAAAACATCATTGGAATTATGAACGTACAGAACACAGCGCATTCTTTAACCTTATTTACGGTGCATTTACCGATGATGTTTGCGACCTTGACATAGCAATAAAGAATCTTCGTGACACTCCTCTTGATTTCAATACAAAGAGATTCCTGAACAGCAAACGCAAAAATCTTGAATATGATATGGAACCCGAACGCTGGGGCGGCGGAGTACAACTCAAAGTGGCACTTGATATTGATGAACGCTGTCAGCAGAATTATGATTCAAATCCCTATACAATAGACGGCGGCAGATCTCAGTGCGCTGCAAATACAAGCAGTTTCCTTATGCCTTACTGGATAGGCAGATACTACGGCTTGATTGAAGAATAAAGCATTTAGCACAGACCTGAACGAAAACGGGGTGTTGTTATGGAAAAAGAACTTTACAATGCGTTTTTAAACATTTTAAAGGAAGAACTTGTGCCGGCAATGGGCTGTACCGAGCCGATAGCGATTGCGTATGCCGGTGCGCTTGCCCGTAACACTTTAGGTACAATTCCCGAAAGTGCCGAACTTTCGGTAAGCGGAAATATAATAAAAAACGTCAAAAGCGTAATTGTTCCGCATACCGGAGGTAAAAAAGGATTGAAAGCGGCACTTGCCGTCGGTATTCTTTTCGGTGATGCAGACAAAAAACTTGAGGTTATTTCAGATATTAAAGAGGACATTTCAAAAGAACTTGATTATTATACCGAAAATGCGGATATTTCCGTAAAAAAAGCGGATTCCGATTATCCGTTTGATATAGGCGTACTCGTTAAAAATAAAGAAAATACCGCTTATGTTCATATTACCGAAAGACATACAAATGTTGTCCGTGTTGAGAAAAACGGTGAAGTTCTGTTTGAAAAAACAGGGGATGACAGCCCCGAAAAACTTCCCGAAAGCAGGGAACTTTTATCTGTTGAAAAAATAGTTGAGTTTGCCGATGAGGTTTTAACGGATGATGTTCGTGATATTCTTGACCGGCAGATAAATTATAATATGAAAATTGCCGAAGAGGGTATGAAAGGAAGTTACGGTGCCGCTATCGGTAATATTCTTCTTTCTTCGTACGGTGACTCTGTTCACAACAAGGCAAAAGCGTGGGCGGCGGCAGGCTCGGACGCAAGAATGAACGGGTGTGAAAAACCTGTAATAATTAATTCCGGAAGCGGCAACCAGGGTATTACCGCTTCGGTGCCGGTTATTATATATGCAAAAGAAAACAATCTTTCCGATGAAAAATTATACCGTGCTCTTGTAGTGTCAAACCTTGTAACAATACATCTTAAAACGGGAATAGGCTGTCTTTCGGCATATTGCGGCGCAACAAGTGCAGGCGCAGGAGCGGGGGCGGGTATCTGCTATTTGCTCGGCGGTAAATTTGAAGAGGTGGCGCATACCGTTGTAAATGCTCTTGCCGTAAATTCCGGTATGATTTGTGACGGCGCAAAGGCAAGTTGTGCGGCAAAAATTGCATCTGCTGTTGAAGCGGGTCTTCTCGGTTGGAATATGTATAAAAACAACAGTCAGTTTTACGGCGGTGACGGAATAATAGTAAAAGGCGTTGAAAACACCATTCGTGCGGTAAGCAAAGTTGCCCGTGACGGAATGCGTTCAACCGATGATGAAATAATTAAACTTATGATTGAAAATGAATGAAAAAGTCCCGTTCGGAGATGATTTTGCTTCGGACGGGATTTTTGGCGTCACTTATTCACTATTACATATTACTTCCCAAAAATCGACACAGAAATTTTAGTGAAGAGTGAAAAAGTAAAATCGACAAACCTCTTGCGAGATTTGTCGATTTTTGTGATTGGACTACGGAAAAGATATTTTCGACAAATCGGCGGATGGTGTTGAACCCTCGGTGTTTTATCCGAGGGTTTGGTTTATTTACAATCCGCCGATGAAGATGATCTTGATTTGTGTCTTGGATTCAACCACTATGCATTCAAGCGATTACATTACCATTCGCTCAATAGCATCCTATAAGATAACCTACATTTGCAAGGTTATCTTGTTTTTCGATTATATACTCATTTTCGGTGAATAATCTTCCGCCACATCTTCGGTTACATCGTCATCGGTACTATCGGTATGGACATCCGTGTGCGATATGGCAAGCTGTTCGAGATTGCGGATGCGTTTTTCGGTCATTTCGCAAATCATATTCACACGGGTTGTGTCGAGATAATCCGAAGCATTGTCCGCCGTCATGATGCCGGTGATGATTTCCCGTACATAGCCGAGCTTCTCAAAGTTGATCCACGCAAAGGAGGATACCAGTTTGAGTTGCTCTGCATGATGCTTTTTGAACGGTTTGCAGATATACTCATCCTCAACACGCATCTGTACGGGCAGTTTGTCATAGCCGAACGAAGAACCACTGTCGTAGACCGGTGCAAAGCCGATCCATTCAAGTGTTTCGGCATTGCGTAGTACACCGAAGTTGTTCAGATGCCGGTCTTCGTTTGCGATAATATAATCAAGAACAATCATGCGATCAAGGAACGGGACAGCATCCTTTATGCCGAGTCCTTCACAGCAGTCAAGAAAATGCTGATAGGTTGATGTGCTGTTGCTCTTTTTCTTGGTTTGAAGTATTCGCCATGCACTGACAAGTTCGGTGTCGGCAGAGACAAAGTCTTCGCATACCGAATACGGCGCGCCTTTGTTCCATACCACCTGATACGGTACACAGTCAATGCCGAGCCGTTTCATGATTTCAGTGGCGATTTGTTCATTGAACGGTTGCTGACGGAACGGATTGGAGCCGCCTTTGACAAGACAGCGTTTTCCGTTTATGACCTTCCACCGCTTTTTCAGATTGCCGTCCGATGTGTTGTCGGGCGAGGACAGATCAAGGGTATCTTTTTTCTTGTTTGTACCGAACAGCACATCGCCGATGTCATCCGAGAAAGGATTTTCGAAGAAATTGACCGCATCCCATATAAGTCTTGAGCCGTCCGGTCGTATCCAATATTGATCGGACAGAGAAAGCCCGTTGCAACGGATGAGGAGCATTTTTGTGTCGGCAATTTCAAGTGTTTCAAGTGCCTCTCTGACACCGGAACGGCTTGACGGAATGGAGCGATCCGTCCACCATTCGTTCATGGCGGCACGGTCGCATACGCCTTTCTTTATCGATATACCGACAGGCAGATGCTCCGGTGCAAACACCGCTCCGATTTTTACGATATATCCGGTCACATCGTCAAGCTCGATTTCGGCAACAGGGATTCTTTTATGCATCAGAGTACATTTCATGCGTGTTACCTCGCTTACCGCCGTTTTTGTGTTAGGTAAAGACCTCAGACGGCGGATTTCGTTTTGCAGTTCTTTTCGCTTTTCAATCTGTGCGGTCATTGGTTCTATTTCTTCATCCGGCAGATATCGGCTTTGCTTTTTGCCATTTTCCGACCACTGATGATAATAATAGGTTTTTCCGCTGATGGTTTTCTTTGAGATATATCCTTTCGGGAGCTTCCCGATTTCTTCGGTCAGCTTAGCGATTCTATTCAGAAGTTCTCGTCGTTCCATTTGTGACACCTCGACTTTCTGAATTTATTATACCCCAAATTAACCCCTTTTGTCAACAGTACACCCTTTTATACTAAACATTTTTGATGAAATCAAGGTCATTTGATTGTATCAATTTTCGTTCACAAGTATATAAATCATAATTGAATCCCATTTCGGAAGCTCTGACTGATGCACAAGAAAAATAACGAATTCCTATCAACTGATCTCGTTTTCCCCCTTTTTTAGAACCGATTTCATTTCTTACCCATTGCATTAATAATTGAGGAATGATGTATTCTGCCGCAAATGGATCACTTTTGTCAATTCTAATATATGAACACGATGCAATAAGAGGATACCACAACAAATACGCCGATCGAATATCACTATCCATAAGCAAATGCCGAGAGATATGTCTTTCACGGCTTTCATTCGTATCTTCTAAATTCAAAAAGTCTTGTGGTTTAACCCCTAATTCTATTACTCTTATGTTTGTATTTGAATATTCAATTGACCTTTCAAGTTGAAATAATGACGCCAATGCAAAATTATGATTTGAATTTATATGAGTTTCTTCGCAGCACAATGCTAATGTCGTACCTAAATACAAACTTGGATATCCCGCAATACTGTATCTGCTTGTGGAAACCTTGGAACGAAGGTTATACGGGGTATGAAATATTCGTGTTCTCGAATAAGGCTTATTGTCATTAACGCTGACGACACGGAATAAGGTGTAATTACTGTTGTTCAAAAGTTTGTTAAGGACATCTCTACTCCACTGCTTATTTCCTGAAGGAGAGGGAGTATTGTGATTAAACAAATAGGTCTGTATCTTCTCCAAACTGTATCCGTTTTTGTATAAGTTGAAAATGCTTTTCATACATAAAAATTTATTTGATTTATACACGAAAAAAGAGTGAATTTCTCGTGAAATCCACTCCAAAACAGCAATTATTGCATTATTTGTGAGATAAAAAGAGACAAACAGACCTAAAATAGTTTGTTTGTCTCTTTTGGCAGGGGTAGCTGGATTTGAACCAGCGAATAACGGCGTCAAAGACCGTTGCCTTACCGCTTGGCGATACCCCTTTATTAAAAAAGTCAAACAACAAACTTTATGCTTGGTGTTTGACTTAATGGGGTGGATGATCGGGGTCGAACCGACGACCTCCAGGGCCACAACCTGGCACTCTAACCAACTGAGCTACATCCACCGTAATTGGCACGGTTGGAGGGATTCGAACCCCCGACCCACTGCTTAGAAGGCAGTTGCTCTATCCGACTGAGCTACAACCGCGTGTAAATGGAGCGGGTGATGGGAATCGAACCCACACGACCAGCTTGGAAGGCTGGGATTCTGCCATTGAACTACACCCGCGTGTCACAACAACGGATATTTTATCACAACGGTATTGTTATGTCAAGAATATTTTTTCAAAAATTAACTGAAATTTAACTCAAAAATTACCTTTAGATTATTGCGTTCCATTGACGAATTATTAAAAATATGGTAAAATTATAAAGGTTAAAGAGAGTTGAATATATTTCTGTTGTATTCTGCATCTTTTCCTGAATAATAATTTGTTTTATAAAGGATGGCGGTTTTTGTGTCCTCAATAGATGAATACTTAAATAAATACGGCGATATTTCATTTAAAGATAAACCTTTCTGTGAGGCTGACAATTTTGCTCTTTGTAATGTTTCATATATACCGCTTGAAAAGGTAGTAACAGACAGTTTTGACGATGAACCTGTCCCGTTTGAAAAAGCCTGTCAGAAAATGTTCCGTTATAACGGCTATAAGCACGTAGCCGTCGGGCTTGTTCTTCCGAAAGGCATGAGCATACGTCTTATGAAAATGAGCAGGTGCAAACGTTATTCCGAAATGAAAGTAGTTGCGTGTACAGAAACGTTCAGTACATCTCCTGCGGTACAGTTCGGTGCGGCAACATACCTTCTTCCCGACGGAACGGTACTTGTTGTTTTCAGAGGAACTGACGATACTCTTATCGGCTGGAAAGAAGATATTGACATTTTCACCCACAAGGGTATACCTTCTCATAAACTTGCTGTCGATTATCTTGCAAAAGTCGCCGAAAAGTTTGACGGTGACATTATAGTGTGCGGTCATTCAAAAGGCGGTAACGTCGCACAGTACGGTGTTCTTTATTCTTCCGAAAAAGTCCGTGAACGTATTAAAGAGTTTTATAATAACGACGGTCCGGGGTTTTTTGATTATTCATTTATAAAAATGCCGCAATACTCGGAAATGCTTCCGAAGTATAAGCATTTTGTTCCGCAGTCTTCACTTGTCGGTATGCTTCTGTTTCATGATGATGACTATACGGTTGTAAAAAGCAAACGGCTCACAGGTCCTTTACAGCACGATATTTCATCATGGCTTGTTGAAGACGATAAGGCGGTTTCATTGCCGGAACTTTCATCATTGGGCAAATTAACAGACCTTACCTGCTACAAACTTTTTACGCAGATTAACGATGTTCAGTCGGAATGTTTTGATAAAATTGCAGAGGCTGTTGTAAACGGTACCGGGTGCAGAGGGCTTCTTGATTTTTCAAAACACGTTCCCTCGGCAATAAAAGGCGCAAAAAAAGCATATAAAGCGGTAGATGAAGAAACGAGAAAAGTATTTAAAAGCACATTTAACGGTGCGCTTTCCGTTATAAAAGAAGCGAAAAATGAGGTTTCTTCCGGCAGGTTTTCCACAGTCGCAGAACGCATCAGTGCAATCGGCGGCGATTATGAAAGTGTAAAACTTTGATTGCTTTCCAATCAAAAATTCGAGGTGTAATTTTGAACAGCGATAATAAAAATACACAAAACGGGCAGGATCAGGATTACCTTGACTTGCTGAGTGAATTTAATAAAAAACGAAATGAGTCATCATACGATGATTTTAATGAACCTATTCTCAAACCTAAGCATGATGAATATGATGTTCATTTGAATCCCCGAAAACCAGTAAATACGAAGCGTGACGATATTTACTTTACAAAAAAACAGCCTGCCGACAAGTTTGTTGTTGATATTGATAAAAACAGTTACGAAGACATTTATTCAAATACCGACAACAGACCGGCTCAGCCGAAAGCGCCTCCCCGTAAAACGGCTGATGAATTGTCGGACCACGATGCACACCGCAGTAATAAAAAGAAAAAGAAAAAAAGTCCTGCAAAAACATTTTTGATTTTTTTGCTTGTTGTAATTCTCGGAAGCGGTTTCTTTGCAATTTTCTCCGCATTGGGTGTTGTAAATAAATTTATTGAGGGCGAGGAAATAGTACACGCCGAAACCGAAACGGAACTTATTTCCGGACAAGGCGTTACAAATATTCTTCTTATAGGTCTTGATAAGGAAAAAGGCGGCTCATCACGAAGCGACAGTATTATGATTGCTTCAATCAATAAAAAAACAGGTAAAATCGTAGTTACATCAGTTCTTCGTGATACGCATCTTTATGTTCCCGGTCATCAGGAATCGAAAGTTAACGCCGCTTATGCGTGGGGCGGAGCAAATCTGCTTATTCAGACAATCGAAACGAATTTCGGCATAAAAATAGACGGCTATGCAACGGTTAATTTCAGTATGTTTACAAAACTTGTAGACGGTCTCGGCGGAATAGATGTTGAAATAACCGAGAAAGAGGCAAATTATCTCAATAACGGTCAGGACTATAAAGGTGCAAAACAGCCGGATGAGTTTGAAAGCGGCGACAGCGTTCACATAAACGGTTATCAGGCGTTGTGGTATTCGAGAATACGCTATCTTGACTCTGATTTTATGAGAACACAGCGTCAGCGTAAAGTTATTTCATCCATTGCTTCAAAAGTCAAGAAGCAAATAAACCCTCTCGGCATTTTTAAACTTACGGGAACAGCCAAAGATGTTGCACCTTACATAGAAACAACGCTTACAAAAGGGCAGATGCTGAAACTTATTGCAAGTTGTTCAACATGTCTTGTTAAATCGGGCGGAAGTATTGATAAGATGATTGTTTCACAGAAAATACCGTTTGATGATACCTGGTATTATTCAAACAAGTGGGACGGTTCCTCAATTTCAATAGACCTTGAAGAAAATAAGAATATTTTATATTCCACAGTTTACGAGGGTAAAGAAATAACCGATAATAATTCATAACATAAAAACTCCTTTCATATATTTATTTTGGAATATATGAAGGGAGTTTATATTAAATGGATATTTCATTACAAAAAGAAGATTACCGTTATCTTGACAAAACTTTTGAAACAAGCCTTGAGGAATGTGTTGAAGCAGAACTTTCTTTACCGGAATATATGCCGGAAATATTGCGTATAATAAAATCCGTTGCAATACCGAAAATCAATTCGTGCCGCTGTGTGGGCGAGCGTGTGACGGTAGACGGCGTTTGTGAACTTCGTATGATTTATACGGCGGAAGACGGATGTATCTACTCTTTTTCACAATCAAGAAATTTTACCCGTTACTGCGAAAACCAGTGTTTTGCCGATGCCGATGACGTAAATGTGAAAGCAGGCGTAAATTATGTGAACTGCCGTGCCGTAAGTCCGAAAAGGGCTGAAATAAAAGCGGGCGTTTCGCTTTGCGTTTTTGCCTATTCGGGCGTGTGCGAAAAAATAACATCATTGGGCGAACAGTGTTCTGTTGAAGAAAAATGTATTCCTATAAGCGTAATGTCACTCGGATGTTGTAACAGCCGCAACTTTTCAATGAGTGAAACTGTTGAAATCGAAGACGGAAGTGCATCGTTTCTTATCAGTTCAAGTGCATCTGCCGTTGTAACCGAAACTAAAAAAATCGGTAATAAAATAATGATAAAAGGCGATTCTACAGTTGAAATTTCTTATGTTCCGTGTGAAGATAAAAGAGTAGTATCGCATATAAGTCATACTCTCCCCATAAATCAGATACTTGAATTTGACGGAATGAACGAGCGTTTTTCCGGCGATGTTGTACTTGATGTATATGCTTGTGATGTTGTAATAAAAAACGATTCTTCGGGTGACGGGCGTGCGTTTGATATTGCGCTGAGTATAAACGCCTCTGTAAAGATGTGGGAACAGAAAGACTATTTTGTTATTACCGATGCTTATTCTGTTGAAGGCGGCGTAGACCTTACAAGAGAAAAACTTTTATACTATACATCTACAGATGAAATACACGACAATTACAATTTTAAAGAAAATATAGATTTGTCCAAAATAGGTGTATCATCAATTCTTGATATGACAAGTGAAAGCGGAGATTCCGTTGCGGAATGTAAAGAAAATACCGTTAATATAAGCGGTTCTCTTAAATTGTCATTTTTGTTAAGAGATACTGCCAGTGAAATAGTAACACTTGATAAAATGGTTGATTATAAATATTCAAAAACGCTTAACGGTGAATATTCCGACGGTGTATGTGTTTGCCACGTTTCCGTCAATTCTCTTGATTGCACGCTTAACGGAAGTTCTCAGGCGGAAGTGAGAGCACAACTCGGAATAATATGTACGGTGTTTGAAAAAACCGAAACCGAAGTTGTTTCGGATATTACGGAAAATCCCGATATTAAACGTGAAACGTTAAGCGCTGTTACTGTCTATTTCCCCGAAAACGAGGAAAGTCTTTGGAATATTGCACGCCGTTATAATACTACGGTAAGTGCCATTGCCGATGAAAATGAACTTGAGGGCGAAACAACGGGGAACAGGCGTGTCCTTTTCATTCCGTCAATGTAACTGTGAAAATTCTCTATTGAAAAAAAGATTATGAAAGTGTATAATTAAACTGTCTTTTAGTAATCAAAAGGCAGTTTAATTATTTTTATAAAAAGATGTGATAATATGGACAGAATAAATAAAGTATTTACTTTGAGTTATGATGACGGCGTAACGCAGGACAAGCGCCTTATTTCCATACTTAATAAATACGGGCTTAAATCAACGTTTAACATCAATTCCGAACTTTTGGGAAAAGACGGCGAACTTATTCGCGAGGGTAAACGTGTTTCGCACATCAAAGTAATGCCCGAAGAGGTTAAAGATGTTTATTCGGGACATGAGGTTGCGGTTCATACGCTGACGCATCCGTTATTGACGTCACTTCCCGAAAATGAAGTTATCCGTCAGGTCGAATGTGACAGGAATAATCTTTCTTCTCTTTGCGGATACGAAGTAACCGGTATGGCGTATCCGTGCGGCGGCGTAAATTGTAATGAAGATGTTGCGGGAATTATTAAAGAAAAAACAGGCGTAACTTTTTCAAGGACTATTATTTCAAGTTACAATTTCAATCTGCCCGAAAATCCTTATCTTCTCAATCCCACAGTTCATCATCTTGATGACGAGGGAAAAATAAATGCACTTACCGATGAATTTATTTCATCTGCTTCTGCAGAGCCCATGCTTTTTTATATGTGGGGTCACAGTTATGAGTTTGATATAAACGATACGTGGGAGCGTTTTGAAAATTTCTGCAAAAAAATATCCGGCAGAAGTGATATACTTTATATGACGAATACAGAGGCGTTAAAATATTTCGGCGTGTTATAATTATTATCGAAAGGGAATTTTTATGGAACAGAAAAAAATACTTGTTGTTGATGATGAACCGGATATAAGAGACGTACTTTCAATTCTTCTTGCGTCAAACGGCTATTCTGTAATTGAGGCTGCCGACGGTGCTTCAGCGGTGGAAAGTGTTAAACAGAACGGGGATATCGACCTCGTTATTCTTGATGTTATGATGCCCGAAATGGACGGTATTGAAGCGCTTAAACAAATAAGACGGTTCAGTAACGTACCTGCTTTGTTCCTTACCGCAAAAACCGCTGAAAGCGACAAAGCGGAGGCCTATTATAACGGCGGTGACGATTATCTTTCAAAACCGTTTTCGCAGGGTGAACTTCTTATGAAAGTAACATCTCTCGTAAGACGCTACCGTGAGTATAACGATACGTCGGAACTGATAAAATCAATAGACACGTTGAAAAATATAAGAATTGATTCTGACAGACGTACTGTTTATAAGAATGACGTTGATATAGGACTTACCGATACCGAATATATTCTTTTCAATTTCTTTTTGAATCATCGTGGTATTCCGAATGATACAAAAACAATATATGAGGCGGTATGGCAGGAAAAATATCTTCCGTCGGCGGCAAATACGGTAATGGTTCACATTCTTAATTTGAGAAAGAAAATCGAAGACGATCCGACTCAACCGGTTATAATAAAAACCGTTTGGGGAAAGGGGTATCAGATTGACTGACATAAATCACGGCAAAACGTCATCATTTTTTCACACTCTGCGCTTTAAAATGATAGTCATTATTATAGTTGCGCTTATTGTGTCATTTGTTGTATCGTTTTTTGTTTCGGTAATAGGAGCAAAAATTATCGACAACGTTCTTCTTGACGAAGAACGAATTACAAATCAGCAGATAGAACTTTTACTTTCGTTTGCCGATTATGTAAAAGAGAACAATGTTGCGTCAACCGAGAGTGAAAAGTTTGACGAATGGCTTTCGGAACACGGAAACGCTTCTCTTACCGTGTTCAGGGAATCGGGGCAGGTATTGGGAGATGTTTCATCGGGTGATAAAAGCACATGGTATGTAAATGACGGCAGTACAACAATAGTTAAAGATTCTGCTTTTCCGTTTTTGTCGCAAAGTTCAAAAATACTGACGGGTTCGGGCAACGATACAGTTTACAGCAATTACGATTTTATGACATATCCCATACGTTTCAGCGACGGCGTGTGTTCGGTTATTTTATATAACCATATAGAACAGATTTATAACGTTGTTCTTTACGCAATCACCGCAACCGTTTATTGTCTTGTATTATTTTTTATTTTGCTTAAATATCACGGAACTCTTATAAAAAGAATAAAATCTCTTTCAAAACAGGTTTCCGTTGTAAGTAAAGGTAATATATCTTCATCCGTTTCGATGAAGGGTAGGGATGAACTTTCAACGCTTGCTTTTGACGTTGAACACATGAGAGGCACGCTTGAAGAACAGATTATAAGTGAAAAAAACGCCTGGAAATCGAATCAGGAACTTATTACTTCCATTTCTCACGATATACGCACACCGCTTACAACGCTTATCGGGTATTCCGACGTGCTTGTAAACGGGCAATATAAAGATGACGAGCAGTTTAACCGTTATCTTAAAAGTTGCCGTGAAAAAGCATATCAGTTAAAAAGTCTTACCGATGAACTGTTCGGCTATTTCCTTGTTTTCGGCTCACCCGAAGTTAAAGCGAATTTTGAAACGGAAAACGCAAGGATTCTTCTTGAACAGTTACTCGGTGAACCGATGGCTGATTTGCGGGCAAGGGGATGTGATGTTTACGAAGAAAATCTTGCCGAGGATGCGGAAATATATGTTGATGTGATGCTTCTTAAACGCATTTTTGACAATATTTTTTCAAATATAAACAAATACGCTGACCTCCATAAGCCTGTAAAAGCGGTTGTAAAACTTAAAGGCGATTATATACTGATAAGGTTTAAAAATGATGTAAATAAGAATAATAAGCACGTTGAAAGTACAAAAATAGGTATAAAAACTTGTGCAAGACTGTGCGAAGCAATGAATATGTCGTATTCATATTCGTCGGAAAACGGTGTTTACAAAACCGAAATAACAATACCTGTTACGGGGAACGAAAAAGAAAAATAAAATATTTATAAATAACTATTGCATTTTGAAAAGTACTGTGATATTATACTTAAGTCTATGTGTGCGTTGTTACCCGTAAAGGGTCAACGGCAGTTAATGGCAACATTAAAGCTGGCGGTCCGCTGTTGACTTATTCAATATGAACGCTTGAAAAAAATCGGAGGTTATTATGGACGCATTAAAACTTATTGCACAGGACAGCCTTAAGGCTGAGAAGCCCGCTTTTGAAATCGGTGACACCGTCAGAGTTGACGTTAAAATCCGTGAAGGCGAAAGAGAAAGAATTCAGGCATTTGAAGGTACGGTTATTGCCATGAGAGGCAGCGGAGTAAGCGAAACATTCACAGTTCGCCGCGTTTCTTACGGTGTAGGCGTTGAAAGAGTTTTCCCGGTTAATTCTCCTAACGTTGCTGACGTTAAGGTTGTTCGCCGCGGTAAAGTTCGCAGAGCAAAACTTTATTACCTTCGCAACAGAGTTGGTAAGGCTTCTAAGGTTAAGGAAAAAATCGGCTGATAAAGCCAAAGCGGGGGCAGATTTTTATCTGCCCTGTTTGTTTAGTAAACAAGGTTCAGTCCGGTTAGTAACTTAATACATTTAACGTTGAGTTAATAAAAAACGGTCTGTAATTGAAATTATTTACCCGAACGGGGTGGAAATATTGCGCAGAACAGAAGAATACACTTTGAAAGCAGTTGAAGATGTTCAAAGTGAAAAAGTGAAAAAAGAAAAGAAAAAAGACTTCGGAATATTCGAGGTCTTCGAGTCTTTTATTGCCGCAGTAGCGGTAATAACGCTTTTATTTACATTTGTTGTAAGAATTGTCAGCGTTGACGGTCCTTCAATGAAACCTACATTGCAGGACGGCGACCGCCTTATAGTTACCGCCTGGGGTTACAAACCCGAACGGGGCGATGTTGTTGTAATGTCGGGCGCGGAAGATTTAAAAGAGCCCATTGTAAAGCGTATTATCGCTGTCGGCGGTGATGTTGTTGACATTAACTTTACAACAGGCATAGTAACTGTAAACGGCGAGGAAGAAGATTATACCGACAATCTGACAAACCAGCAGTTTGACATTGCTTTTCCCATAACAGTTGAAGAAGGAAAAGTTTTTGTGTTAGGTGATAACCGTGCCGAATCACTTGACAGCCGTTCAACCGTAATCGGCTGTATTGATGAAAGGTGTATTGTCGGCAGAGTTGTCGGAAGATTTTTCCCGTTAGGCAGGTGGAATGTTGAATGAGCGAAAACAATCCGAATACATCTTTTGAGGAAACTGCCGTAACCGATTTTGATGTAAAAAAAGATAATAAAAACAAAAAAGAAAAAGGCAAATTCATTTTAAATTTTTACGATTTTATTTCGACAATAATGACGGCGTTTATAATAATTACAGTTGTATTTACGTTTGCTTTCAGACTTGTCGGTGTTGTAGGTCATTCTATGGAGAATACACTTCATGAAAATGACTGGCTTTTAACTTACCAAAAAGACGAATACGAATACGGTGACATAGTTGTAATTACACAGCCGAACTACTTTAACGAGCCGCTTATAAAACGTGTTATTGCAAAGGGCGGTCAGACTGTAAATATTGACTATAATACCTGCACCGTATATGTTGACGGCGTAGCGTTAAATGAGCCGTACACAAAAGATGATTACATTCTTCAAAAAACAGATGATATTTCTTTCCCGTACACCGTACCGGAAGGCTGTCTTTTCTGCATGGGTGACAATCGAAACGGTTCAACCGATTGCCGTTCCGTACTTATAGAGCCGATAGATGAACGTTACATTTTAGGAAAGGCATTTGTAAGAATAATTCCTTTCGGAAGTTATAATATTTACGATTATGAGTGATTTTCAAAACCAGACAGTACAATGGTTTCCGGGACATATGGCAAAAACGCGCAGGCTTATTAAAGAAAGCCTGCCTTTTGTCGATTTAGTGACGGAAATTGTTGATGCGAGAATACCGATGAGTTCGTCAAACCCCGAACTTTCCGAGATGATAGGCAACAAGCCTAAAATAGTTCTTCTCAATAAATGCGATGTTGCCGATGAAAAGGCAACGGCGAAATGGGTCCTATACTACAAATCAAAAGGTATGTACGCTTTACCGGTGGATTGCCGTTCGGGAAAAGGGTTGAATGCATATCTTCCGCTTGTAAGAAGCGTGCTGAAAGATAAAATAAAGCGTAACGAGGAAAAAGGTATGCACGGTAAACCGTTGCGTGTAATGGTTGTCGGAATACCGAATACGGGCAAGTCTTCGTTTATAAATAAAATGGCAGGCAGAAACCGTGCAAAAGTCGCTGACAAGCCCGGCGTTACACGCAGTAACAGTTGGTTTGCAGTCGGAAGCGGTATTGAACTGCTTGACACACCGGGCGTTTTGTGGCCGAAATTTGATGATGCAAACGTCGGCAATAAACTTGCGTTTACAGGCTCTGTTAAAGATGAAATTCTTGACAGCGAAACGCTTGCTTTACGTCTTTTGGGTTTTCTTAAAAACGGCTATTGCGACAGAATTGCCGAAAGGTTTAAAATAAGCGGATTTGAAGATAAAGAAACGTATGAAATCCTTGAAATGATAGGCAGAAAAAGAGGTATGCTTATTTCCGGCGGCGAAGTCGATACCGAAAGAGCATCCGTTATTTTGCTTGATGAATACCGTGGCGGAAAACTCGGTAAACTTACACTCGAATTGCCGGAGGAAAAATAATGCTTGATTATTCTTATGAAACCGAAGCGCATAACAAAGGTTTTAAAGTAGTCTGCGGTGTTGATGAAGCGGGCAGAGGACCGCTTGCGGGACCGGTTTTTGCAGGTGCTGTCATACTTCCCGAAAACTATTCTCACCCCGTTCTTAATGACTCGAAAAAACTTTCGGAAAAGAAACGTGATGAAGTTTACAACGACATAATAAAAGATGCAATTTGCTGGAGTGTAGGTGTGGCAACCGAAAAGGAAATTGATGAAATAAACATACTCAATGCAACTTTTCTTGCTATGAAACGTGCGGTAGACGGTTTAAGCATAAAGCCTGATTTTCTTTACATTGACGGTAACCGCTATCCGAAAACAGGTATTACCGAGGAAACAATAGTAAAAGGTGACGGAAAGTGCATATCCGTTGCCGCAGCTTCAATAATTGCAAAGGTCAGCCGTGACAGACTTATGTATGAACTTGATAAAAAATATCCGCAGTACTGTTTTGCACAGCATAAAGGTTACGGTACAAAACTTCATTACGAAATGATAAAAAAATACGGTATAAGTGAAATACACCGTAAAACTTTTCTTAAAAATATTGATGAAAAATGATGAATAACAGATTGTTGGGTGCATTCGGCGAACAGACAGCCGCACGCTTTTTAAGACAAAAAGGGTATGACATTTTAAGCGCTAATTTCAGAACGCCTTCGGGTGAAATTGACATTGTTGCCGAAAAAGACGGCGTTATATGTTTTGTTGAAGTCAAAACACGGACCGAGGGTGCAATTTTACCGCCGTCATCCGCGGTTGGCGTTTCAAAAATAAGCAATCTCAAAAGTGCCGCCGCAATGTATACGGGTAAATACAAAATTGAAAAACCGAAGCGCTTTGATATAGTTGAAGTTATTACCGATGAAAATATGAAGGTCGTTTCCGTTAATCATATTGAACACGCATTTTCATAAAATATAATAAAAACATAAACGGGTGGATTGATGAAATATTTTGATTTACACTGTGATACGCTGACGGAAATCTGTGATTCGGGTAAGGACATTTTACATAACGATTTGCATATTTCTCTTGACAGAGCGAAGAATTTTGAGAAGTATGTTCAGACTTTTGCCTGCTTTATTCCCGACGAATACAGGGGAGAAGCGGCTGTATCGTATTTTAACAAACTTGCCGATAAGTTTTATGAATGTTTAAATAAAGAAAAAGATATTTCACTTTATTCCGACAAAAATACAGATACAAAAATAAAAGCGATTTTATCGGTAGAGGGCGGAGCGGCTCTCGGCGGTAAAATTGAAAATGTTAAGTATCTGTATGATCGTGGCGTAAAAATAATGACACTTACATGGAATGCAAAAAATGAAATCGCACACGGCGCTTATGAAGAAAGCGGAGGGCTGACATCATTCGGTAAAGACGTTATTCGTGAAATGGAAAATCTCGGTATTGTTGCAGATGTGTCACACCTTAACCGTGAAAGTTTTTTTGACGTGGCAAAAGTTGCGAAAAAGCCTTTTATTGCAACACATTCCAATGCCGACATTGTAAATAAAGAAGCGGGTCACAAACGCAATCTTACAGATGAGCAGATAAAAGTTATCCGTGATATGAACGGTCTTATAGGTCTTAATTTCTACATGGAATTTCTTGATGATGAAAATGCACAGGGTACTGATGCAATTTTAAGGCAGATTGAACATTTTCTGAATCTCGGCTGTGAAGACGTAATTGCCATAGGAAGCGATTTTGACGGTTGCACTGTTTGTGATGAACTTGACGGAATACAAAAAATTGAAAATGTAAAAAATACTCTGATGCAAAAAGGTGTTTCACGAAAACTTCTTGAGAAAATCTTTTATGAAAATGCAAATGGATTTTTCACGGAAACATTAAAATACTGATTCGTTAAAAACCGTAATATTGGGAGAATGAAATGAAAACAAAAAAGAAAGAGCCTGTAATATATATAATCCTTAAACCCATTGCCTGTTTTTTCTTTCGGATTATTATGTTTCCGAAGGTAAGCTGTAATTCAAATATTCCGAAAAACGGCAGAGTGGTGCTTGCAGGTAATCATACAAAAAGTCTTGACTGTTTTATGGTTATGATGAGTACAGGAAGGTGTATTCATTTTCTTGCAAAGTCCGATATTTTTAAACCCGGATTTTTAAATATGTTTTTTCATTCCGCAGGGCTAATCCCCGTTCACAGGGAACGAAAGGATCCGGATGCCTTGCGAAGCGCCAAGGAGTACCTGAATGAGGACAGAGTTATAGGCATATTCCCCGAGGGTCGAACAAATAAAACAGATGAGGAAATACTTCCGTTGAAAATGGGTGCTGTAAAGATGGCAAGCGATACGGAATCACCGATAGTACCCTTTGCCATTAAAGGAAAGTACATACCTTTTTGCAGTAAAATAGAAATAAAGTTCGGCGAGCCATACTATTTGACGGAAGATCTTGAAACTGAAAATATTAAATTAAGGGAGAAAATACGAGAAGTATTACATTCAATGTAAAAAAATATGAAGAATAAATCTATTAAAAAATTAAATCCTTTTTTATCTTTCCTTACTGTATTCGAAAACGGAAAATCGGAAATAAATACGCCTGATATAAATATGTACGAAATGGTAAAAATTTCTGCCGAAGCAAATCCTAATGCGATTGCACTTGAATACTTCGGTAAAACCTTTACATATAAAAAACTTATAGAACGAATTAAAGCCGCCGCATCTTCGTATGCATTTTTAGGTGTTAAATCGGGCGATATTGTAACAATTATTATGGCAAATACTCCCGAAGCAATAATAAGTATTTATGCCTTAAACAGTCTTGGCGCCATTTGTAATATTCTTCATCCGCTGTCTTCCGTTAAAGAGATAATGCAATCACTTGTATCGGTGAAAAGCAGGGTTTTGCTGACCATGGATTTTTGCTATGAAAGAATTAAGCCCGCAATAAGTGAAACTCACCTGAAAAATGCTGTTGTCGTATCGGCAGGGGATTCAATGGGCTTTTTAATGAAATCTGCATTTTCATTGAAGCAACATAATTCCGTATTGGAAAAAGATGATGATATAGCGGTTTCATGGAGTTCGTTTGTTAAATCGGGTAAAAAAATAAACTTTGAAACAGCCAAAAATAAAGAGTCAGTTATACTTCACAGCGGAGGTACAACCGGTACATCGAAGGAAATTGTGTTGTCAAACAGTAATTTCAATTCTTTCAGCATTCAATCTGTGGCAACCTTGAGGGATATTAAGGTTGGCGATAAGGTTCTTGCCATACTACCTATTTTTCACGGCTTCGGATTGGGCGTTTGTATTCATGTAACATTGTGCTTTGGTGCTTGTGCTGTTTTAGTGCCTAAATTCAATGCAAAAAATTTCGGTAATCTGATTAAAAAATATAAACCGACAATGGTTTATGGCGTGCCCACGCTGTACGAAGCCATGTTATCGGCAAAAGGACTTGAAAAATTAAACTTTTCATTTTTGAAGTACGCAATAAGCGGCGGCGATTTTTTACCACCTGTTTTGGAAGAAAGAGTAAACGATTTTTTCAAAAATCATGAAAGCAGCATTAAAATAAGCGAGGGCTACGGTTTAACTGAAAGCCTTGCCGCAGTCTGCCTTTCTGTAAATGAAAATTATAAAAAAGGCTCAATCGGCAAACCGCTTGTCGGCAATGAGTTTTGCATAGTTGACCCCGAAACAGATTGCAGTGTTCAGCCGGGCGAGGTCGGTGAAATATGTATTAACGGACCGACAGTTATGCTCGGTTACCGTAATAACGAAATTGAAACCGCAAATGCACTGAAAATTCATTCTGACGGCAAAACATGGCTTCATACCGGAGATATGGGTATGGTTGATGACGAAGGCTTTGTATTCTATAAATCAAGAAGAAAAAGACTTATAATCTCATCGGGTTATAATATATATCCTCGAAATGTCGAAAATGTTATAGAACAACTTTGCTATGTTGAAAAATGTGTTGTTGTGGGAATACCTCATCCTTACAAAAAAGAGGTTGCAAAGGCATATATTGTTCTTAAAAACGGTGTTGAGCCGTGCGAGTCCATAAAGCAAAGAATAAAGCACCATTGTGCAGATTCTTTGGCATATTTCAGTATTCCTTATGAATATGAGTTTGTCAAAAGTTTGCCTACAACTCCGCTCGGCAAAATTGATTTTGTGAAATTGGCAAACTGTAATTCAAGTGCCGAATAATTTTTAAACAACTTAAAAAATGTAAATTACACAGGGTGCGTTTAATTATTGATAAACGCACCCTGTGTTAGTAATTTTAATTATTAAAATGTAATTTTTACGGTGTGAATACCGGGTTCTGTTTTAATTTCAACGTCGGAGCCGATGTTACCGCTGTGCTTAACAACTTTTACTTTGCCGTCTGTTTCAATGTTTTCGGCGTCACGGTCGATGTAAATTACAGTCGGTTTTTTGCATTTTTCTTTTTGCTCGAAAGTAAGAGTGAACACGCCGTTTTCACAGTCATATTCATATTCTTTTATTTCACCGGCAACCGCTTTCGGGTGAGGTCTTGTAAGAAGGCACATAAAATCTTCACCGAGTATACCGTCGTAATAGCACCAGTATGTATTACTCCATTTATAGTTGTCGAACTTTTTGAGTAAGAATCTGAAATGCGGATACCAGCCGTCGCCGTCTGCTTTTGAACCCCATTCACCGACAATGCAGGGAACACCGAGTCTTTCCTGTGTTCTTCTGTGTTCGTCAAAAATCATACCTACACGGGAGTTGTTTGCGTATTTGTAAGCAGGCGTGTCAACCATAAGGTCATAAGCGTGCGGTGCAAAGCATTGAAGTGCGTCTTTTTTACCGTTTACTTCAATCGGTTTGTTGCAACACGGAATACCGAGATTTGAATAATAGTTGTTGTCAACAAAAAGAATACCGTCATCTCTTATTTCACGTACTGCGTTACCCATTTTGCTTATAAACGGAGAATACTTTTCTTCGTCAAATTTTTTAACGATGTCATCACATACCGAGCCGACTTTTCTGAACACTTCTGCGGGGAACTGATCGAGTACTTTCGGCTTTTCGGGACCGAGTGCTTCTTTAGCCATTTGTGAAAGTGAAACTCTTTTGTCAACTACGGATGTTTTTACAACACTTGCAATGAGTTTTCTGAAAATCTTTCCGCCGTCAGCACCGGGGAACGGCTCGTTGAGGAAATCATAACCGAAAAGTGCGGGGTGTCCGCCGAGTTCGTTTGCAAGATGTTTCCACATATCAGCAAAATAATCCTGAAGACCTTTTTTGTTGTACTCAACATTGTTCCAGAAATTGTCGAATGCTCTGTGACATGCTCTGCCGTAAAAATAGCCTTCCGCCCATACGGCAAGTTGTTTGTGCGGAGTAAACTCATCGGTAATTGTAGCCCAGCGTGGAGCGCCGTCACCGTAACAATATGATGAATACAAGTCCTGATGACAGTCAAGGAAAGCGTAAATACCGTATTCTTCGCATTTGTCAAGGAATGCTTTGAGTGATTCAATAAGTTTTTCGTTGTAATGACCGGGATTAGGCTCCATAGCACTCCAGGTGAAGCCGAGCCTTATCATATCAAATCCTCTTGCCTTATATTCTTCAAACGGAAATGTATCGGCAGGATAACCGAAACAGGGGTTGTCAATGTCAAAATCTTTTTTATCGACAACACCCATACCTGTAAAAATGCGTTCTCTGCCGTATTCGTCAATGAATCTTAATTTGTCGGTACTGATTTTTTCCATAGAAATACTCCTTTTCTCATTTTGTTTTGATTGAGAATTTATCGGAAACCGTTCTTGTGTTCCAGAAACTCTGTGCGACTATTCGGACGTCATACGTTGTATCTGAATCAAGTTCTTTAAAAGTGCATGAAAGTGTTTCGGGCATATTGTATAAATAATAACCCGACCACATTGATGCCTGCCTTACAAGAAGCCCGCTGTCTTTTTCATAAATCTTGATTATGTAGTCGTCAACGTAATCCTCGTCGATTTCCGCCTGCGGGAACGTAACCGTAAAGCCGTTTTCGGAAACATCGGAAAAATCAACTTTGAAATCGGATTTAAAGCGGGGAGTAACGGTTGTTTTGTAGCGTATAGCGTCTGTGTATTTGAAACTGTCGGGATTCCACGGCTCGTCAATTTCCCATACATACGGGAAAAAGTGCTCTGTGAGTACGTCATAGGGGTAAACTCTTACTCTGTCATTTTCATCTGCTTCAACAATTAAGAACTGTGCGCAGTTTTCTTTGTCGGGCGGAAGTGTACCGTAAACTTTGTCAAATTCGTCAAGCTCAAAGTAACTCATTGAACCCGTGCCGAGCGATGTAAAATGTTTTTGATGAATTGAACGTGGGTCGTTAATCGGTGCGTGTGAATGACCTGAAAAATCTATTACCTGAGGATAGTTCATAAGTGTAGCATAAAGGTCGTCTTCGCCCCAGTTAATGCTTCCGTGTACCGTGTCGGTAATATGAGGATGCTGGAAGAAGAAAATCGGTTTTCTGCCGCCGTCTTTTCTTGCTTTTTTAAGTTCTTCTTCTGCAAATTTTATTTTTTCATCGGAAAATCTGCAGCCTTTTGTAGTTGTAATGCTTATAAAATGAAAACCGTTGAAAACTTTGTGGTTGTCTGTTTTCATATTGAAAATTCTTTTAAATCTTTCGTTTGCCCCGTCTTCGCCGTTTTCGCCGAAATATTCGTGGCTTGCCATCATAAGAACGGGCTCAGTTTCGGGTTTAAGACCGTTATCAAGCGTTTCTTTGAAATGCTGCATCTGTTTTTCCGAACCGCCTGTTGCAAAGTCGCCGACAACGTAAAGAGCATCGAGTTTTTTATAATATTCGTCTTTTTCGCAAAGTTCGTAAGCGATTTGAAGCGCTCTTTCCATTCTTTCGTATTCTTTGCTGCGTTCATCGGGATAGTGTATATCTGATACTACCATAAATCTTAAAACGGGTTTAAAATCTTTCTGAAGCATAATAATTCCTCCGTGTAGACTGTTTGGAAATATGATAACATTTTGACGTGTTTATTACAAGAGAATAAACAAAAAAACTTAAAAAAATGCAACAGTATGCTTTTTTTATTTGTCTTATATATGAAAGGCGGTTGGAAAAATGAAAAAAACGTTATTATTTGTTGTAATCTCCGTTATTGTTTTTATTTGTGTTCTTGCATCTTGCGGAAAAAACAATAAAGAGCAAAGACCTTTTGCTGAATTAAACGTTGCTGATATTTCTTCTGTAAGCGTAAGAATTTTTCCACCCGATAAAACATTTGAAATAGTTGATTTGGACGAACTTGCAGACGCATTGAACGATGTTGTTATTTATGAAGAAGACAGTTCTTACAGGGAGTATTACGGTCAGTCTGCAACATATACAATAAAAATGAATGACGGAACAGTTACGGAAGTAATTGCATTTAATCCGGTTATTGTTATTGACGGCGTCGGCTATAAAACCGAATACAAACCTTGTGAAAAATTATCACAGATAGCAAATGAACTGTTGGAATAAATTGAAAATTATAATATGACTTGTAAAAATAAATCCGTTTTAAAAAAATGGGTTTATTTTTTTCTGAATATATGGTATACTTTTTATGAAATAAATCAAAGGAGTTTTATATATGACAATATCAAGAGAAACCGTTATCGGTGCAATACTCGACAACGCACCCGAAACCGCACCTTTTTTCCTTGAAATGGGAATGCATTGTCTCGGCTGCCCCTCCGCAAGAGGTGAAACTGTTGAGCAGGCTTGTATGGTTCACGGTGTAAACGCTGACGAACTCGTTTCCAAAATCAACGAATTTCTTAAAGACAAATGAGAATTGAACTGTCACCGAGACTTTCAGCCGCCGCATCTCTTGTGAGGGGCGGCGGTGTTCTTGCCGATATAGGCACAGACCACGGCTATCTTCCCGTGTATTTGGTGCAAAAAGGCATAATAACTTCAGCGATTGCCGCCGACATAGGAAAACTTCCGCTTGAAAATGCAAGGCAGACCGTTAAAAAATACGGTCTTGAAGAAAAAATCACACTTCGCCTTTCCGATGGGTTAAATTCGTTTTCAGGAACGGAAGTAACGGAAATAGTTTTTGCGGGAATGGGCGGAACGCTTATTGCCGAAAAACTTTCGGAAATTCCGTGGGTGAAAAATAAAAGTCTTCATTTTATTTTTCAGCCGCAGAGCAGGGCGGAGGAGTTACGAGAATTTCTTTTTGATAACGGTTTTGAAATTTGTGAAGAAACAGCCGTTTGTGAAGGTAAACGCTGTTATATAGCGTTTGATGCAGTTTACACAGGTGTTAAAAAGAGTTATAAATACTCCGACTGCTTTTTGGGAAAACTCCCTAAAACTCCGGAATCTGAAAAACATATTTCGCATCAACTTTGCAGAATGCAGAAAAAATACGATGCACTTATTCTGAAAGGCGAAACCGAAGAAACCGTACGCCTTTTAAAACTTATTATTGATTTAAAGGATTTTTTAAATGATTGAAAATATCGCACAAATAATAGGCTTTGGCGGAACGGCGGTTACTTTTCTTGCCTATCAGCAGAAAAAAAGAAAAGGCATTCTTTTGCTTACCGTCCTTTCCTGTACGCTTTTTATGATACACTACATACTTTTGGGCGCATATACGGGCGCTGTTATGAATCTTATCGGTGCACTTCGGGCGGCTGTGTTTGTAAACAGCGATAAAAAGTGGGCAAAAAGCAAAGTCTGGCTCGTCGTTTTTATTGTTGTAAATATAGTATGTTGCATAGTTACATGGGATAAATGGTATTCCGTTCTTCCGCTTGCGGGTATGATTCTTTCCACCGTCAGCCTGTGGATGAAAAACGAAACAAAAATACGTATCATTACTTTTCCGAGTTCGCCGTGCTGGCTTATTTACAACGCACTTTGTCATTCAATAGCGGGCGTAATAACAGAATGTTTTATAATGAGTTCCATAATCATTGCAATAATAAGATACGATATTCTCAAAAAGGATAAGCCGAAAAATTCAGAGGTGAAAACAGATGCTTAAAGTAAAAGATGTATATGATTTTCTTGATTTTTTAGCGCCGTACAATACCGCCGCCGAATGGGACAACACCGGTCTTTCCGTAGGTTCGTTTGACTCGGACGTGTCAAAAATTCTTGTTGCTCTCGATGTTACAAACGATGTAATCGAAAAAGCGAAAAGTATAGGGGCAGGCCTTGTAATAACACATCATCCGCTTATTTTCAATCCTTTAAAATCGGTTGAAAAGGGTAGCGTATCATATAATGCCGTTTCGTCGGGCATAAACTTTATTTCGTCACACACCTGCCTTGATAAAGCATTTGCAGGCGTAAATGACTGTCTCGCACGAAAACTCGGAATAAAGAATACATATACTTCACAGTATGACGAATTTTTAAAAATCGGTACGATTGAAAAGACAACGCCTTTTGAATTTGCCGAAAAAATCAAAACCGCACTCGGCGGTACGGTTCGTTATACGGATGAAAATAAATCAATAGAAAAAGTCGGTTTTTGCAGTGGCTCGGGCGGTGACTGCATTTTTGGTGCAAAACTTGAAAATGTTGACGCTTTTGTAACGGGCGATGCTTCTCATCATGATTTTCTTAATGCTCACGAAACGGGTATTTCGTTTTTTGCGGCAGGTCATTTTGAAACGGAAAATCCCGTGACTGATTACCTTTACAGATGTCTTAATGAGCAATATTCGGGTGAAGCGGAAATCGAACTTTATTCCGAACGAAACATAATCAAAAGCGTTTGATAAATAATGTTTTTTTATAAGAAAAATTACACAATAAATATATAAGTTTACGGAGTAAAAATGGCACTTGACGGAATATTTTTAAACTTTTTAACAGCACAGACTGCCGAATTATTAACAGGCGCAAAAGTCGATAAAATACACCAACCTTCAAAAAACGAGTTGGTGTTTATTATGCGTACAAGAACGGGTATGTATAAACTGTTTTTCACCGCAGATGCAAATGCGCCCCGATTTCACATTACGGAAAAAGCACCCGAAAATCCGCAGAATCCGCCTATGCTTTGTATGCTTTTCCGTAAACATCTTGTCGGCTCTACACTTGTTTCTGTTGAACAGAAAGACCTTGACAGAGTTGTGTTTTTCACTTTTGATGCAACAAATGAAATAGGTGACAGGGTAAAACTTACGCTCGTTGTTGAAATAATGGCACAGCACAGTAATATAATTCTGTATGATGAAAACGGTAAAATAGTTGATGCCGTAAAAAGAGTAAACAGCGAAAAATCATCGTACCGTCTTGTTTTGCCGGGTGCTGTTTATAAATTGCCGCCAACGCAGGAAAAACACGATATAAGAAAAACCGATGTTGAATTTATTACGAATGAAATTCTTTCATTAAACGGCAATAAACTGTCTTCCGCTGTTTTGAAAACGGTACAGGGTGTATCACCGCTTCTCGCCCGTGAAATAGCATTCAAGACGTGTTTTGACGATAAAAGCGTAACTGATGTCAGTTCGCTTGAAAAAGAAAATCTTATAAGTGTTCTTTCAAAAATAAAAGATATGCTTCTTAATAATTCGCCCGAAATGACCGTGTTGTACGATTCTTCCGAAAAACCGGTTGAATTTTCATTCCTCGGCGTTTCACAGTACGGCGGGGCGTATACATCTAAAAGGTTTGAAAACGCATTCCTGCTCCTTGACGGATTTTATTCGGAACGTGAAAGTTTGCAAAGAACACGTTCAAGAGCGTCGGAACTGTTCAAACAACTTGAAAACGTCATTGAAAGAACATCAAGAAAATTAAATAATCAGCACGAAGACCTTAAAAGATGTGCCGACAGAGATGAACTGAAAATAAAAGCGGAACTTATTACCGCCAATCAGTATGCTCTCGGTAAAGGTACGTCTTTTTATGAAGTGTATAATTATTATACAAACGAAACCGTAAAAATAAATATTGACCCGGCACTTTCACCGT
The DNA here is from genome assembly GCA_045598225.1 of Acutalibacteraceae bacterium. Taxonomy (GTDB): domain Bacteria; phylum Bacillota; class Clostridia; order Oscillospirales; family Acutalibacteraceae; genus DTU089. Next base: position 42,890 of record JAZLLP010000031.1, read on the forward strand.
CGCAGAATGCACAGAAATTTTATAAGGAATACAGAAAACTCTGTACGGCTGAAAAAATGCTTGAAAAACTTATAGAGGAAAACGAGGCGGACTTAAAATACCTTGAAAGTGTAAAAGACCTTCTCACACGCTCGACACTCGAAAAAGAGTTTTCCGAAATAAGAGAAGAACTCGTTTCGCAGGGCTTTCTGAAAAATAAACGAAACGGTAAAAAGCAGATTAAAAAAGCATCTTTGCCGCCGCTTGAATTTACAACGTCGCAAGGGTTAAAAGTGCTTGTCGGCAGAAATAACGTACAGAATGACAAACTTACTTTCAAGACTGCCAAAAAAGGGGATATCTGGCTTCATGTTCAAAAAGCACCCGGCTCACACGTTGTTCTTGTAAGCGAAAACGGGGAAGTACCTGATGATGCAATAGTTGAAGCCGCTGAAATAGCCGCATATTACAGCTCTGTAAAAGATTCTACTATCGTGACAGTTGATTACAGTGATGCAAAAAACATTAAAAAACCTAACGGTGCAAAGCCCGGATTTGTAGTTTACTACACATATTACTCTGTAAACGTTAAGCCGAAAGAGCCGAAACAGAAAAATTTAAAAGAATATCAATAACAAAAAGTTCTTCCTTTTCGTGTCTTAAGAATCGGAAGAACTTTTTATTATCTGCATTTTTTCTCCTTATTTTTCAATAAGATGAATAAGGTATGATTCGTGATCGTAATGCGGCCTATTTGAAAGGTTAAGACCTGCATTCATAAGGTAAGCACCGCTGTATTCCTTACCGGTTTCTTCATCAATGTATATTTTTTCTCTGTCAAGTCCCTGAAGTCTTAACATAAAGAAATCGTTGTATGCTCTTTTTATTTCAACTACGGTAATAAGCGTTTCTTTTTTATCTTCCGAAATGAACTGCCATGCAACGTGGAACTCATTTTCAAACGGAGTGATAAGTCTGTAAAGGTCGCCGTAATGAATTACGTCATAATATTTGTGATAATACTTAACCTGACCTTTTATTTCTTCAATCTCTTCTTTTGTGAGTTTGTCGGGATCGAGTTCATAACCGAAAGAGCCCCAGAGTGCAACGTTCTTTTTTGTTTCGTATCCCGTTCTTTTGTTAGCGGAAACGTGTGCACCCATTGTTGAAGCCGGGTAGCAGAGTGACGTCCCGTATTGAATGGTAAGTCTTTCAATCGGATCGGTGTTGTCACTTGTCCATATCTGCGGAGAATAGTAAAGCATACCGGCGTCAAATCTTCCGCCGCCGCCCGAACAGTTTTCAAGAAGTATATCGGGGAAATCTTTTGTAAGTCTGTCCATAACTTCGTATGTTCCGAGAACACATCTGTGGAAAATTTCACCCTGTCTTTCCTCGGGATATGCAGAACAGGCAACTTCCGTAAGGTTTCTGTTGAAATCCCATTTAACGTAATCAATATCGTTTTCGGAAAGAATTTTGTACATCATAGAGTAAACGTAGTCACGGACTTCTTTTCTTGAAAAGTCCATAACGTACTGTGTTCTGGCGATTGATTTATCTCTGTTTTCAACGTGTAAACACCAGTCGGGATGTGCTCTGTAAACGTCGGAATCGGGTGAAATCATTTCGGGCTCAAACCATATTCCGAATTTAAGACCGAGTGCTTTTACTTCTTTAATAAGTCCCGCAAGACCGTATTTGAGTTTGTATTCGGCAACATACCAGTCACCGAGCGAGGTTTTGTCGTCATCTCTGTGACCGAACCAGCCGTCATCCATAACAAGCATTTCAAATCCCATATCTTTTGCGTGGCGTGCGAAAGAAACAAGTTTGTCATGGTCGAAGTCCATGCCCGTTCCTTCCCAGTTGTTAATAAGGAGGGGACGTTTTGCTTTTTTCCATTTACCGCGAATAAGGTTGTTTGCGTACAGTTTATGGAAAATGCGGCTCATTTCGCCAATGCCTTTATTTGTATATACCGTAACCGCTTCGGGTGAATAAAATACTTCGCCGGGTTCGAGATGCCAACTGAACGTTTCGGGATTTATTCCCATAACAATTCTTGTACAGTCATAAACGTCAACTTCTGCATCTATTGAGAAATTACTGCTGTAAACAAGGTTGAAACCGTAACACTCGCCGTAGTTTTCGGTAGCGTTTTTTGTAACGAGTGCGGTAAAGGGGTTGTGAAAATGGCTTGACGAACCTCTTTTGCTTCTTATTGTCTGTACGCCGTGATGTAAAGGGAATCTGTCAAGTGAACGTTCCTTGCCCCATTTGCCGTAAAGGTCAAACATTTCGTAATCCGCAGAAGGCAGGTCAACGCAAAGTGAGTGAACGGTTTCAATGTTGCAGGGTTTATCCGATTTGTTTTCCACTCTTACACTTCTTGTTATTGCGCCGTATTCCTTGAAAACCGTGTAAACAAGTGTAACGTAAACATCTGTAACTTTGTCGTATGTCAATACTTCAAGTGTGTCGGCTTCGTTTTCATTATTTACATATAAAGAGGGAAGACCGGGAATTTCTTTTTTACCTGCAAAGATTTTGTGACTTACATATCGCAAATCCGTGACCGTGTTTCCTGCGCTGTTTTTTACGGAAAATGCGGAAAGTCTGAAATCACCGGCACCGCTTGTCGAGTATTCAAAAGGTGTAACATCGGGCGAAAAGTTTGTTACCGGTGCAGACGGACTGTCCGGGGAAAACGAAGCGTAACCGCCTCTGAATCTTAAATCGGTAACGTCTGCGTCGGGTATGTATGCGCCGTAATAATAGTGAACGAGATAATTACCTTCAAAAACTCCGAAAATATAAGATGAAGTTTTTGTGTCGAGTTTGAATGTTTTGTTTTCTTCATTAAAAATAACAGACATTTTATTTTCTCCTTTATTTCTGAACTTCCGATTCAAGTGCTATGTTGTAAAAATCTATTCCCTGAATGACAAATTCGTTTTTCCCGATATCGGTATTTACGATTTTTACTCTTACAGCGGATGTTTCAACCGTTTCAAACGTGCAGAACTGTGCGAGCATTTCTTTTCCTGTGTAAACAAGAGCAAATTCACCGTCGATTTCGGCATAAATGTTGAACTGTTTCACGCTGGCTGTTTTTTCCATTATGTAAAGGGTGTTTAACGTTTGCGGTTTATCAAATTTGAATTCAATCATATCGCCCTGAACACCCGAAAAAGCACCGGCAAAACTTTCAACCGTATTGACTTCTTTGCCGTTTATGTAAACTTTTTTTATGCTTTCGGCAATGTTCGGTGCTCTTTTTTTACCGCAGGAGGAAAATGCCGTAACGGTAATAAGTAAAGCGAGTAATAAAGATGTTGTTTTTAAAATCTTTTTCATTTTTTCACCTTATTCGATATTTTTAAGTCTTGAAAGTTTTTCGGGTATTTTAATGCCTTGCGGACAGTGTTCCATACAGACTTTACAGTTAACGCATTTATCTGCTCTTGCTTCTTCGGGAATGAGCAGATATTCTTTTTTGAAGTCCTCCGAAAGTCTTGTTTTATTGTATTCGTTATATGCCTTGAAGCAGGCGGGAATATCAATACCCGAAGGACAGGTCGCAATGCAGTATTTGCAATTTGTGCAGGGGATGGCGAAATTTTTTCTGAAAAGAACATTCGCTTTTTCGACTGCTTCTGTTTCTTCTTTTGTAAGCGGCTTACATTCGCTGAATGTTTTTATGTTGTCAAGTACCTGTTCTTTTGTGCTCATTCCGCTTAAAACAACGAGCACGTCTTTCAGTTGAGCGACATATCTCAATGCGTATGAAGCGTATGAAGCATTTCCGAGTTTGTCAAATTCCGCTTTTGCTTCTTCGTTTAAAGTGTGCAAAGAGCCGCCTCTGACAGGCTCCATAACTATGCAGGGGATATTCCTTTTTTCAAGTTCATAATAAAAACTCTTTGCATCGGATGCTTCCCAGTCGTAGTAATTTATCTGAAGTTGAACAAAATCCCAATGGTGTCTGTCTAAAAGTTCTTTGAAAAATTCGAGGTCGCCGTGATAAGAAAAACCGAGGCGTTTTATTCTGCCGTTCTTTTTTTGTTCGTCAAGGTATTCGTAAGCGCCGGCATTTTCAAATACTTCCATAATCTCTCTGTTTACGGAGTGTAAAAGGTAAAAGTCAAAATAATCAACACCGCATTTATTTAACTGTTCCGTAAACAGTTCTTCGGGTGTTGCGCCTTTTTCACGAATCATCCAGCCGGGAAGTTTTGTTGCAAGATGATAACTTTCACGGGGATATTTACCGAGTGCTTTTTTTACAAAGTTTTCGGAATCGCCGCCGTGGTAAACGTATGCGGTATCAAAGTAATTAACGCCTGCTTTGTACGCTTCGTCAACAAGCGCTTCGGCTTCTTTATAATCGATATCTTCTTTATCTTCATAAAGTTTAGGCAGTCGCATAAGACCGAATCCTAATTTTGATACGGGAAAACCTATTGAAGAAAAATCACTGTATTTCATAATTGTCCTCCTCAAAATTATATGTGAGCAGTTTAATTATACAATACAGTGATATTATTTACAAGAAGAAAAATCAATCTTCCGAAAATACGGTTTCTATTTTTTTGTCGGAGCAGTCGGGCGAATAGACAAAACGGTCAATATGTTCGTCATTTGTAAAATAAAACGGTTTTTCACGAGGGTAGTCGGCATCAAACGAATCAACAATTATCAATTTGAATTTCATTTTTTCGGGAATGATGCTTTTAATAAAAACGCTTGCCTGCTGACCTGTGTGAACTTCATCGTTATATTCCGCAAGTCCTGCAAGGTTGGGTTTGAGTTCAACAAATACGCCGTAGTTTTCGACACTTCTTACCGTGCCGCTTACAGTTTCGCCTATTGCGAACATATTTGCGTTTTCTTCCCATGTGCCGAGCAGTTCTTTATGTGAAAGTGTTATTCTGTTCATACTGTCGATTTCTTTAATTACAACTTTAATATCGTCACCGACGCAAAAACGCACATTGGGATGAGGGATTCTTGAAACAGATATATTGTCAATCGGTAAAAGAGCGTTGATTCCGCAGCCTATATCGCAAAACACTCCGAAATTTTCAAGATGTGTCACTTTTGCATCAATAATGTCTCCGGGTTTTAATGAAGGCATTCTTTTTTCGTAAAATTCCTCCTGAACGGCTTTTCTGCTCAGGTATGCATATTGTTTTCCGCCTGCGCTGAAAATATCGGTAATAATAAATCTTACGGGTTTGTTAACTCTTGCAATTATTGCAATATCACGTGTGGAGCCGTCATCAATTCCTATTGCGCATTCTTTTCGGGGGATTATTCCTTCCGTAAATCCGAAATCTATGTGAAGATTATGGTCTTTATCGCAAACGGATGCACGGGCTTCGAGAGGCGTACCTTTTATGTATGCCTCTTTGAAATTTTCAAAATTTGAAACGGCGGTTTCATTTTCCTTTGTTTTCATCAGAAAACCTTCCGGAAGAAAGTGTGTCATTTTTATATCACCTGTTTTCATTTATTTTTATATCTGCTCTTTAATTTTATGTAAAGTTGTGTTACAATATTTCTATATTTATTATGTTATTTGTGTGGGGTGTTACGGTGGAAGTTTTAGTCGGTGATATACTTGAAATGAAAAAACAGCATCCTTGCGGCGAAAAGCGTTTTCTTGTTCTTCGTTCGGGAATGGATTTCCGTCTTCGCTGCACAAATTGCGGCAGAGAATTTATGATACCTCGTGTCAAGGCTGAAAAAAGCATAAAAAAAATTATAAGAGAATCGGAGAATAACAATGTTTGATAAACTCCAGCAAGTAGAAAACAGGTTTGAAAAAGTTAATGAACTTCTGTGCAATTCCGAAATTGTCGCCAATCAGGAAGAATACAAAAAACTGATGAAAGAATTGAAAAATCTCACACCTGTCGTAAATGTGTTCCGACAGTATAAAAAAGCGGATGAAGATGAAAAATTTGCATTATCTCTCCTTGAAACGGAAACAGACGGCGAACTCAAAGAACTTCTTGAAGAAGAAATAAAAGATTGCAGAGAAAAGAAGGAGATTTTTTCAAACGAACTTAAAATTCTTCTTTTGCCGAAAGACCCGAATGACGACAAAAACGTTATTATTGAAATTCGTGCGGGTGCAGGCGGTGAAGAAGCGGCGCTTTTCGCAAATTCACTTTACAGAATGTATTCGATGTATTCCGAAGCAAGAGGGTGGAAACCGGAGGTTCTGAACCTCAATGAAACCGGTTTGGGCGGAATAAAGGAAATAAGTTTTAATATTTCCGGTGACGGTGCATATTCCCGTTTTAAATTTGAAAGCGGCGTTCACCGTGTTCAGCGTGTGCCCGAAACAGAAAGCGGCGGCAGAATACACACATCCACAGTAACCGTCGCCGTTCTTCCCGAAGCGGAAGAAGTTGATATTGACATAGACCCCGCAGATTTAAAAATAGATACTTACTGTTCTTCGGGTGCAGGCGGACAGAAAGTTAATAAAACATCATCCGCCATTCGCATAACGCATCTGCCGTCCGGAATGGTTGTTGAATGTCAGGATGAACGAAGTCAGTATAAGAATAAAGATAAGGCAATGAAAGTTCTTCGGTCATGTCTTCTTAACATTGAACGTGAAAAACAGAACGCCGAAATTGCGGATGAAAGACGTTCGCAGGTCGGCACAGGTGACAGAAGCGAACGAATAAGAACATATAATTTTCCGCAGGGGCGTGTATCCGACCACAGAATAGGTCTTACGCTTTATAAAATAGAGCAGATTATGAACGGTGATCTTGACGAAATAATAGATGCACTCATTACAGCGGACACAGCTGATAAACTGAAAGCATCGGGAGAATAAATGAAAACTGAACTTATTAAAATAACCGAAAATGACACAATCGAAAAATATGCTTATGCCACAAAACTAATCAATGACGGCGAAGTGGTGGGTATGCCCACCGAAACGGTTTACGGACTTGCGGGAAACGCTTATTGTGAAAGTGCCGTAAAAAAGATTTTTGAAGCAAAAGGCAGACCGCAGGACAACCCCCTTATTGTACATATTTCCGAATTTTCGGAGATATACGATTTGGTAAGTGATGTACCCGAAAATGCAAAAAAACTTGCCGAAAAGTTCTGGCCCGGTCCTCTTACAATGATACTTCCGAAGTCGGAAAAAGTGCCTTACGCAGTAACAGCCGGGCTTGAAACCGTCGCAGTTCGCTGTCCGTCACATCCTGTTGCAAATATGTTTATTAAAGCGTGCGGTGTGCCCATAGCGGCACCGTCGGCAAATCTTTCGGGAAAACCGAGTCCGACAAAAGCGGAACACGTCTATGACGACCTTAACGGCAGAATACCGCTTGTAATTGACGGCGGCGAGTCAGAAGAAGGTGTTGAATCAACTGTAATTCTGCTTGCGTGCAAAACACCACGGCTTTTAAGACCGGGTAATGTTACAATAGGTCAACTCAGAAGTGTTCTCGGTGAAGTTGATGTGGATAATGCCGTGCTTAATCCGCTTGAAAAGGGGCAGAAAGTATCTTCACCGGGAATGAAATATAAACATTATTCTCCGAATGCACAGGTTATTCTCGTTAAAGGTGAATATGAAAGATTCTGTTCATTTGTAAACGAAAACAACGAAACCGGAACGTGTGCTATGGTGTTTAACGGCGAGGGAAAGGAACTTTGCTGTCCGTATTTTTCTTACGGAAACGAAAATGATCACCGTTCTTTAAGTAACCGCCTTTTTGATGTTTTGCGTGAACTTGACGAAAAAAATATGAAAAAATGTTATGTTCGCTGTCCGAGGGAAAATGATGATGACCTTGCGGTAATGAACAGGCTTTTGCGTGCCGCCGCTTTTGAAGTGAAAGAGGTGTGAATATGAAAAAACTTGTTGCAATTACGGGAAAAACCGGTGCGGGAAAATCAACGGTTTGTGAGTATCTCAAATCAAAAGGCGCTTACATTATAGACGGTGATGTTGTTGCCCGTGATATTCTTAAAACGGACTTTTCGCTTTTACCGAAAATTAAAGAGATTTTCGGTAATGATATAGAAGTGAACGACGAACTTGACAGAAAAAAACTTGCTGAAAGAGCGTTTTCAACGCCCGAAAAAACAGAACTTCTTAATTCTGTTTTTCATCCGTCGGTAAATAAAAAAATTGATGAACTCGCAGAACAGGCATTTTTAAAATATGACGTTGTAATAGTAGATGCCGCCGCAATAATTGAATCCGGTTATGCGTCAAAGTGCGATGCACTTATTGCGGTTACAGCACCCGGGGATGTTCGTCTTGCCCGCATAAAAGAGCGTGACGGAATTTCCGAAAAAGATGCGCTTTTGAGAATGAACGCACAAAAAGATGATTCGTTTTATACGGAAAATGCCGATTTCGTCATTGTAAACGACGGTGATTTTAAACCGGAAAAAATGCTTTCGGAATTGTGTGATTATTTGTTCAAAGAGTGATTATTGCATTTTTATTTACAGTAGGATATAATAATTCAAAGATAAGAAAATTTATAATTAACAAAGGACTGATATAAATGGCAAAAAATGCGGAAGATCTCAGAAAAGAACTTTTTTATAATCCCGAAAATGCATGTGTTGTATGCGATGATAAGGAAATAAAAAAAGCAGACGATTTTGCGGAAGGATATAAAAAGTTTCTTGATAATTCAAAAACCGAACGCGAAGCGGTTTTAACCGTGGTTGAAGCGTGCAAAAAGAACGGATATAAAGAATTTGACGCTTCTGAAAAATATAAAGCAGGCGATAAAATTTACAGCGTAAACCGAGGTAAATCCGTAATCCTTGCAAATATCGGAAGTGAAAGTCTTTCAAACGGCGTTAAAATTGCGGCGGCACATATCGATTCACCCCGTCTTGACCTTAAACCGTCACCGCTTTATGAAAGTGATGAACTTGCACTTTTTAAAACACATTATTACGGCGGAATAAAAAAATATCAGTGGGTAACAATTCCGCTTGCATTACACGGTGTTGTCGTTAAAAAAGACGGTACTGCCGTCAATATCACGCTTGGTGAAAAAGATGACGAACCTAAATTCGTAATTTCCGATATACTTCCGCATCTCGGTCAGGAACAGGGCAAACGCACACTTTCCGACGGAATACGCGGCGAAGAACTTAACGTTCTTGTAGGAAGCAGACCTTTTAAGGCGGATGAGGGCAGTGAACTTGTTAAACTTAACGTATTAAAAATAATAAACGAAAAATACGGCATAACCGAATCCGATTTTTTGAGTGCGGAACTTGAAATGGTACCTGCTTTCAAAGCGGATGATATCGGTTTTGACAGAAGCCTTATAGGTTCATACGGTCACGATGACAGAGTATGTGCTTACCCTGCATATATGGCATCATTAAACGTAAAGAAACCCGTTCACACCGTTATCACCGTTCTTACCGATAAAGAAGAAATCGGTTCCGAGGGTAATACTGGTCTTGTTTCCGATTATTTAAAGAACTTTATATACAGAATAGCGTCTTCACAGGGGTTAGCGGGCTATGATGTTCTTTCAAAAAGTGAATGTCTTTCTGCTGATGTAAATGCGGCGTTTGACCCGACATTTGCCGACGTATTTGAAAAGAAAAACGCATCTTTCCTTAACAAAGGCGTTGTAATAACAAAATATACAGGCTCTCGCGGAAAAAGCGGGACAAGCGATGCTTCCGCCGAGTTTATGGGTAAAATACGCTCAATTCTCGACAGTAAAAAAGTCGTATGGCAAATAGGCGAACTCGGTAAAGTTGATGCAGGTGGCGGCGGAACGGTTGCAAAATATATTGCACAGCACGATGTAGATGTAGTTGACCTCGGTGTTCCCGTACTTTCAATGCACGCACCTTACGAAGTTATTTCAAAATTTGATTTGTATATGGCATACCGTGCTTTTTATGAGTTCTTCGTTCAGTAAGTATTCAAAAGGAGTTTAGTATATGAAAAAACACAACAGGCTGTTATGCGTACTGTTATGCGTTTCGGTAATATTTTCTCTTTTTTCGGTGAGTATAATGTGTTCTGCCGAAGAAAGTGCTCTGCTCGGTGACGTTGACGGCGACGGGGAGATAACCGTTTCTGATGCGAGAAGCGTTCTTAGAATGGCATCGGGTATAGATGAAGTGTCGTCATTACTTGCCGATTTTGATGAAGACGGAATTATTACGTCATCTGATGCACAAAATATTCTGTGTACCGCCCTCGGCGTTCCCGTAATAAAAAAGACCGGTGACAACATTACCGAAGACGGTAAATATTATCCTGATAACAAATATATTAAAACTATTACAAGTAAATATAAAACAATACCTGCCGAAGCACTTGTTGCAATATATACAGACCCCGAATCCGACAGTAACTTTGTTTTGCAGTTTAAGAAAAAATCGCTTGTTTCCAAAGAATACGGCAGAAGTCAGTCTGACCTTGAAAAAGTTTATCAGATAGACCTTAACGGTAATATAAGCGTGGCAACAAAAACAGGAATGGGAAGCGAAGGGTGTACAAATTCCGAAAGTATCCTTATTTTCTATCTTGTTAAAAACGTAATGATGCCGCAAAATCCCGAAGTTTTCGATATTGAAGAATAAGTTTTTATTATCAAAAAAAATCAAAAAGGCTGTCTCATTTAGATGCAGAAAACGTTTTCTTCGCCCGTGGGCAATACTAAGGTATGCCGAGGGCGAAAAAACGCTTAGAAAAGCAAATAAAATTAAACATCCGATTATAGAAAAAGCGGTTTTCATTACATATTATGACTGTAAGAAAACCGTTTTTGTTATTTGTTTTTATTATATAAACCTTTTGCTTTTCGTTCTGCGCTAAATGCGACAGACCTTTTATAATTAAAGAAGTGGCATTACTTTTTCAACAATATATTTTCTGTTTTCATCCGAAATCGGTTTGAATGGGGCTCTTACGTTGCCCATTTTTATGCCAAGTTCATCAAGAATTGCTTTTTCACCCTGCATAACACCGACTTTGCACAATTCTTCAATTATTACGTCTGCTTCATTTTGAATTTTTTGTGCGGCGGCAACGTCATTGTTTTTGAACAGTTCAAAAATACGGATGAATTTTTCAGCCATAAAGTTGAATGTACTTCCTATTGCACCGTCAGCGCCCATTGAAAGACCGGCGAGGAATGTTTCATCAAATCCGTTAAATATTGTTTTGTCGGGGAAAGCACGTTTGAACTGCCTTAACGCAAAATAATCGGTTGCTGTGTGTTTTACGCCTATAAAGCGGTCATCGCTTAAAAACTCACCGATGTTGTCGGCGGAAAGCGTAACGCCCGAATAAGCGGGAATGTTATATATTACCATCGGAATATTGACGGAATTAACAATATCGAAGTAGTATTTTTTTATTTCATCAAAACCGAATTTATAGTAAAACGGCGCAACGGAAGAAACAGCATCATAACCGAGATTTTCGGCATATTGAGCAAGTTCAACCGACATTTTTGTGCCGATGCATCCGATTTGAGCAATGAGATTGCATTTGCCTTTTGCGCATTCACTTACGGTTTTCAGTATTGCTTTTCTTTCTTCAAAACTCAAAAGGAATGCTTCTGCGGTGCTTCCGTCAACATAAAAACCGTGAACGCCTTTTTTGAGGTTGTAATCGACAAGTTTTTCAAGAGAATTAAAATTGATGTTATCATTTTCATCAAAAGGTGTTAAGAGTGCGGGATAAACTCCGCCAAAATCTTTTTTCATAACTATGCCTCCGCTTTTTGTCAATCTTTATTCGTCTGTATAAACATTTTAACAGAAAAACGGAAAAATGCAATAAAAAGTATTATGATAATCTTTATGTTTTTTTACGTCTGTAATTCTGCTCTTTTCTTTTAATAGAGGAAAGGGCGCTTTTTTCAAGTCTTGACACCTGTGCTTGCGATATGCCTATTTCATCCGCTACTTCCGTTTGTGTCATTCCACGCATATAGCGCATGGAAAGTATTTTTTTCTCACGTTTCGGTAAGTTTTTGAGTGATTCTTTCAGCATTATTTCGTCAATCCAGTCATCATCTGTTTCATCGGAGCCTAACTGGTCCATAAGGTAAATTGTGTCGCCGCCGTTTTGATATACCGGCTCATAAAACGAAACGGGGTCAACGACCGCTTCAAGAGCGATAACAACGGTTTCTTTCGGTAAATCAAGTTCTTTTGCAATTTCTTCAACAGAGGGTTCTTTACCGTTTTCGTTTGACAGTTTTTCTTTTACCTGCATTGCGTGATATGCGGTATCTCTCATTGACCTTGAAACACGAACGGGGTTATTGTCACGCAAATATCTTCTTACTTCACCTATTATCATAGGTACGGCATAAGTTGAAAATTTCACATCGTGGGAATCGTCAAAATTATCTATTGCTTTAATAAGACCGATACAACCGACTTGAAAAAGGTCGTCAAGATTTTCTCCTCTGTTTGAAAAGCGGTGAATAACGCTTAATACAAGTCGCAAATTACCGTTTATCAGCTGCTCTCGGGCGTTTTTATCTCCGGCTTTCGCTTTTTTTAAAAGTTCTGATTTTTTTTCATCACTTAATACTTTCAGTTGTGTAGTATCAATTCCGCAGATTTCGACTTTGTTATATTGCATTTTCGCACTCCTTACTTTTTTCGGCAAAAGTGCCTATGTAAGAAGTGGCATAATATGTTAATTATCAGTACCGTAAATAATTATTGTCTGAACAGTTATTTTTATACGCTTTGAAAAGATGTTTTTGAAAATAATAAAAGTTATTTTTATAAATTGATTTTTGTGATTGTTTAATGTATTATTAAACTTATAAAAGAAAATGCTTACGGTCTTGCGATTGCTTTTTATTTGAATCGTTCTTTAAGAATGAAACAGTTATATTCAACAGAGGGGGTAAACGAATGAATAATTCTGTTTCGGAAATTTGTTCTTATGTAAAAGAAAAAGGTATAAATATATACGGTGTCAGCGAAATTGTTGCAGGCGAAGAATATTCCGAACGATGCGTTCCGGCACCGTGGTGTACGGATGTTTATTCCGTTTCAAAACTTGTAACGTCAGCGGCGGTAGGTCTTTTGTACGGGGCTTGTAAGATTGACATTAACGCTCCCGTAACGGAACTGATAGCAAACTGTCCCGTTCCCGCCGAACCGAAGTGGAAAGAGGTTACACTCCACGACTGTCTGCGTCACCGTACAGGTCTTATAAACGGAAATCTTGACATTGATAATGAAAAATATGAAGGCATAGACGATTGGCTGTCATACATTTTCGCTTTGCCTATTGAAGGTAAAAGGGACGTTGATTATCATTATACCGATGCGGCGTTTTACCTTGCGTGCCGTGCGGTTGAAACAGCCGCAGGCGAAAATGTGTTTTCATTTCTTCACAAGAATCTTTTCAGAGGACTTGAATTCCGTGAAAGTTCGTGGTCTGTTTGTCCGCAAGGCTACACAACCGGCGGCTCCGGTTTTTGTGCCAATGACCGAGACCTTGCAAGGCTCGGCTATTTGTGGGCGAATAACGGTAAATATAAAAACCGTGAACTCCTTTCACCGGAATATGTAAAATTAAGTCTCGAAAACGGTTACGGAATAGCAAAAAGAGATGATTATCCCGACTGTTATTACAAAACCGGTGCAAACGGACAGATAGTTTTGATGTTGCCGTCCGAAAACCGTTCGGTTGCAATACGTGGATTTTATTCATCTGATTTGAGAACCGAACTTGTTGATAAGTTTTTTACTCAAAAAGTAAAATGAATTATTTGTTAATTATATTTTTAATGATTGACTTTTTCTCATTATATGGTATAATCAGAAAGTAAATAAAACAGAGGAGGGCAATATATATGAAAAAGTTTCTTAAGTTTTTAGGTATAATTGCGGCAATCGCAGCAGCAGCAGCGGCTGTTTATGTTGTTATTGAAAAAATCAAAGCAAAAAATGCACCTCAGGGCTATGATGAGGACAATTACGTTTCCTGCTCCTGCCTTGATGACGATTTCGTTTCCGAAACGGTTGCAGAATAATTTTTTATTAAGACTTTTAATATGTATCCGGTGCAGTCTTTTGACTGCACTTTTCTTTTTTTAAATACATAAATTCGTAAAAAATACAAATAATACATCAAAAAGAAACAGAACAGAGTGATGTATTATGATGTTTTTAAAAGCGTTTTTGGTTGGCGGACTTATTTGCGTTGTCGGTCAATTACTTGTCGATTTAACAAAACTCACGCCCGGTAAAATACTTGTCGGCTTTGTTGTTGCAGGTGTAATACTCGGCGGTATAGGTGTTTATGAGTATGTCGAAAAATTTGCGGGTGCAGGTGCAACCGTTCCGCTACTCGGATTCGGAGCGCTTCTTGCAAAAGGTACAAAAGAAATGATTGCAACAGACGGAATAACGGGTATTCTTACGGGTCCGCTTTCCGCAGGTGCGGCGGGAATAACAGCGGCAGTGCTTGCCGGCGTAATTTGTTCACTTATAGTTAAACCGAAAACAAAGTGAAATACAAATACAAAAAATAACAGGTGCTTTTTCGAAAAAAACAACCCGAAAGCATCTGTCGTTTTTTTTAATTTATGTATTGTAATTTCATCTGATTTTTATTATACTTATTATATTATTTATTCGGAGGTGCTGTATGTCTCGTTACGGGCTTAACCTCGGGCAGAATAACAGCCGTACATCAAAAAGTAAGACAAAATACATAATTGCTTTTCTGTGTTTTGCTGTGGTATTGGGTGCATTCTCTTTTTTGCTTCTTTGGAAATCTCTTGATTATGATTTTAAAAATATATACAAAACAGGCGATTCAACAACCGAAGTTGTTACAACAACTCAACCCGCAGAGAAAAAACGGTTTGAAGGCTTCGGCGTTTTTGCAGTCGGAGTTACTGATGACGCAAAAACCGAACTTTATTTTGCTCAACTTATAAGTGTTGACCTTTCTGAAAAAACTGTAAGAGTTGTTCCTGTAAGCGCAAATAAAAAAATCGGTGAAACAAAACTTTCAACCGAAGCGCTGAACGGCGGCGAATCATTTAAAAAAGCACTTTCAAAACTGTGCGGCGAGAATGTAGACAGGTATGTTCTTTTGACCGAAACGCAGTACAAATCTGTTTTCAGGACAATGGGAAACATTAAAATTAACATACCGACAGCAGTTGCGTATGATACCGACGATATGTTCCTTGAAATAAACAAAGGTGAAAATGAACTTACTCCGGAAAAAGTATGCAAATATATGAAATATCTTTGCGAAACGCTTGATAAAAACGAAGCATCGCAAATGAATGCAAAAATTACGGTAGCCGCATTCAGTTCTTTTTTTACAACAGAAAACTGTCTTAATGGTGATTCGTTGTTTCAAAAACTCATAAATTACTGCCGTACTGACATTACAATAGTTGATTATACAAATTCAAAAGAGAAAATAGAATCTCTTGTACCTTCTTCTTCAAAAGAAAGTTTAAAGGTATTTGTTTCAAATTCGGTTAAGGAGATTTCAGATGAAGAATAAAAGTAAGAAAAATGTTATTATTATCATTGCCTTTTTTGTTTTGGCGGCGCTTACCGTAGGAAGTTTTGTCGGTTTAAAACTTGTGCAGATGAATCAGCCGACGGTGTTTAATCCGCCCGCACCGACAAGCGGAGAGGGAACGGGGTATTACCGTCACTGTTACGAAGAACTTGCCGATGATGAAAAGCTTATGTATGCGACTATTCTTCAATCAGTTTATTCAATGCCGGAACGCATAGAAGTTCCTGCGCTGACAACAGGTGATTTCAATAAGATTTTTGAAGCAATTTCATACGACAATCCCGACTTGTTTTGCCTGAGTACGTCAAGTACGCTTATTCAGGACGGCAAAAAAATATATTTCGTTCCCGAATATAATATGACTTATGAAGAATACTCTTCAAAACTTGCCGAAGCGAATGCCATTGCTTCAAAAGTTGCTTCAAATGCAGTTCAGTATACGTCTGATTATGAGCGTGAACTGTATATTCACGATTATATTGTCAATCACTGTACTTATGAACTTAATTCACAGAATATAAATGATATTTACGGATGTCTTGTAACCGGCAAAGCGTCTTGCGAAGGTTATTCAAGAACATTTCAGTATCTTCTCAGCGCAGTCGGAATTGATAACCGTCTTGTAACGGGTCAGGCAGCCGACAGTTCGGGTAAATTCATAGGTCATATGTGGAATTATGTTGTTTTTGACGGTAACGGGTATTTTACGGATATAACGTGGGATGACCCGAGTACCGACGGAGGCGTTTTACGTCATACCTATTTTAATGTCACTACCGCCGATATTCTTGTTGCACATAAAGAAATAAGGCAGACCGTACCCCTTTGCACATCAAATAAGTATAATTTCTTTACTTATGAAAATGCCGTGATTGGTTACGGCGATAATGACGCTTTTGAAGAAGCGCTTGAAAATGTTGTATTTAATTCGAGAAATCGGGGATACAAATGCGCCGAATTGAAATTCAAAAGCAAAGAGGCTGTTGAGTGGGCGGTAAACGCAATGTTCAAAGAAAACGTTATATATAATGTATATAGCAATTTAGGTCTTCTCGACAGTATAGGCGAAAACGGCGTATATTACAGTACGGATGACAAAATGTTTACCGTGTGCATTTATTATTGATTACTTTTCACGAGGGTGAATACTGTGGATAAAGAAAAAATAGAAAGAGCAGTTCGTGACATTCTTGAAGCAATAGGGGAGGACCCTGACAGAGAAGGTCTTGTCGAAACACCGGCAAGAGTTGCAAGAATGTACGAGGAAGTGTTCGGCGGACTTGAAGAAGACCCGCACAAACATTTAAAGGTTTTTAACGAAAAAGGAAATGATGAACAGGTGGTAGTTCGTGATATACCGATGTATTCCATGTGCGAACATCATCTGCTCCCGTTTGTCGGTAAAGCACATATTGCTTACATTCCGGCTGACGGCAGAATAATAGGTCTTTCAAAACTTGCGAGAATTGTAAATACCTATGCCCGCCGTCCGCAGGTACAGGAGCGCCTTACCGCGCAAATTGCAGATTTTCTTTATAATGAACTCGGGGCAAAGAGTGTCGTGGTTGTTGTGGAAGCAGAACATCTTTGTATGACAATGCGCGGTGCAAGGGCGGCAGGTGCAATTACCAAAACTTCGGCGCTCAGAGGATATGCCCGTACCGATGCCAAAACGAGAGCAGAAGCAATGAGCCTGCTTTCCGAGGGAAGATAAAAATGTTTGATTTTTCACAATATAAAAACAGAACGCTTGTAATGGGTATTTTAAATGTAACCCCCGACTCCTTTTCGGACGGGGGTAAAAGTTTTGATACAGAAAATGCTGTATTCAATGCTTTGAAAATGGAATCGGAAGGTGCCGATATAATAGATATAGGCGCTTGCTCTACCGCACCCGGAAATACGGCGGTTTCGCTTGAAGAGGAATTAAGACGGCTGAAAAAAGTGTTTCCGCTTATTACAACAAAACTGAAAATACCGGTATCTGTTGACACTTCCAATCCGGAAGTTGCCGAGTTTGCCGTTAAAAACGGTGCGGTTATTGTGAATGATGAAAGCGGTACATTTAATGAACGTATGGCCGAAGTTGTGAAAAAATACGGTGTCGGTTGGGTGGTTATGCACACGGGCGGTAAAAGTTCGGGTGAAATTTGCGAATATGAGAACGGCGTTGTAAATGATGTCCGTGATTTCTTTTCTTATATGAAAAAAGAAGCAGTTTCTTACGGAATACAGGAAAACGCTTTGTGTTATGATTACGGTATCGGTTTCGGCAAAACAAGAAATGATGATATTACATTATTAAAGAATACCGACAAATTCAAAGATTTCAGTCCGTTGCTTGTCGGTGTTTCAAAAAAACGGGTTGTCGGCGAAGCAACAGGCGAATCTGAAACACAAAACCGTGTTTACGGAAGTGTTGCCGCCGAAACACTTGCATCATTTCTCGGTGCGGGTATTTTGCGTGTTCACGATGTAAAAGCCTGTGCCGATGCCGTTAATATGTGCGAAGCGATTAAAAGAGGTTATATATAATGGAAAAAATCATAATTAAAAATCTTGAATTGTTTGCGTATCACGGTGTAAATCCCGAGGAAAAACGTGACGGTCAGAAATTCGTTCTTGACATAACAGCCGAAGCGGATATTAAAAACGCACGTTTAACCGATAATCTTGATGATACGGTCAGTTACGCAAAAATGATAAAAACCGCAAGAGCCGTTTTTTGCGAAGAAAAAAACGATTTAATAGAACGTGCGGCGGAACGTGTTGCAGATGCACTTTTGAGAGAATATTCAAAAATCGAAAACGTGACTGTGCTTCTTAAAAAACCGGATGCACCCATAAAAGCGGATTTTGAATATGTGGCTGTTGAAATAAGTAAATCACGCAAGGAGTTATCTTTATGAGTAAAGTTTTACTCGGTATAGGAACAAATATCGGTGACAGAAAACAAAATATAAAAGATGCTGTCGAATCTTTAAAAAGAATTCCGTTGACACACGTTTGCCGTACTTCGTCGATTTATGAAACAAAACCGTGGGGATATGCCATGCAGGAGAATTTCTATAATTCGGTTGCGGAAATAGAAACGGAACTTTCACCGTCTGCAATTCTCGGGGTATGCCTCGGTATAGAAGCGGGGATTGGCAGAATACGTGAGTTTAAAAACGGCCCCCGTATAATAGATATTGATGTATTGTTTTATGAAAATAAAAAAATCGATACTGCCGAACTTAAATTGCCGCACCCGTATATCGGTGAACGTGATTTTGTTCTTGTTCCGTTAAAAGAACTGTTTGAAGATTTGAATGTTTTCGGTTATGACTACTCCGAAAACTATAATAATGTATATGAAGATACCGCAATATTTAAAGTTGAATAATGCAGGTTAATGTCAGCACGAAATTACTTTAATAATGTCGAAAAGCGAACTGCCCGGCGGGGTTGAAATTTACTTTAAAAAAATCGAAAAAAAGTGAAAAAAAGGTGTTGACAAATTCATTTTAATCTGCTATTATAGGCAAGCACTCACGAGAGAGAGCCAAGAAGGCGGCGGAAAAAGAGCGGTCTGAGGCGAGGTCGAGAGAGTGAAACGAACCTTGAAAATTAAACAACGAATATTACAAAGAACCCTGAGATTTTTTTGAGCGCAATAAAATGCGAAAGTAATCCGGGCTTCGAAAGAAGTCAAAGGAAAGATACGCTAGAGTATCGAAAAGAGCTAAGAGCTTT
>JAZLLP010000032.1:0-93983 GCA_045598225.1 Acutalibacteraceae bacterium
TTGCACGCAGGGGATATTATGACATATCCGAAGCATACAAGTCTATGCACTGTTTATGATTGAACCGCCGTGTACCGAACGGTACGCACGGTGGTGTGAGAGGTCGGCTACTCAACTAATGGGTAGCCTCCTACTCGATTGATTATTTATATTTTTCCGTTTCCGCTACCGCCATTTTGTCACATCTTTCGTTTTCGGGGTGGTCGTTGTGACCTTTTACCCATAAAAATTTAACGTTATGCGTTTCGAGAAGCGGTAAAAGTTGTTCCCATAAATCAACGTTTAAGGCGGGCTTTTTGTCGGATTTTCTCCAACCGTTATTTTTCCAACCGTATACCCATTTTTGATTTATTGAATCGCAAACATATTTTGAATCTGTTGTAAGAATAACTTCACAGGGATATTTCAATAGTTTTAAAGACTCAATAACTGCAGTCAGTTCCATTCTGTTGTTTGTTGTTTCTTTTTCGCCGCCGCTTAAAGTCTTTTCTTTTCCGTCACAGCGTAAAATTGCACCCCAACCGCCCGGACCGGGGTTTCCCGAGCACGCACCGTCTGTAAATATTTCAACTTTTTTCATTATAACACCTGAATAATACATATTGATTTTTTAATATATTACCATAACAATTTAAGAATGAAAAGATTATTTTTAAATTATGTTTATTTCATAAATCAACGGATATAATTTTATTGAATATTGTGAATGTATTATTTGATTATCGGGGGTTGTTTATGAAAGCAGTAATTTTAGCAGACGGGGAAGGAAAAAACCTCAAACCGCTTACCTGTACCGAAGCCGAATCAACATTACCGGTTTTCGGTAAACCTTTAATCTTTTATTTACTTGATAAATTGCTTTCAACCGATATTATTGACGTTATTTTGATTTTAAATTATAAATCGACTGATATTATTTCGCTGTTTCCGAATAATTCTTATGATAAACTTAATATTCAATTTGTAATTGAAGAAAATGATTACGGTTCTGCGGGAAGTGTCAAAAACGCATTACCCGAACCCGATGATACCGTTCTTTTAATAAACGGTAATATATATTTTGAAGAAAATATACGTAATATATATGATTTTCATAAATCGAAAAACAACGATTTTACATTATTTATTTCTTCCGATACAAATGAAACGGGCGAAATTTGTTTATTGGAACCTTGTGTTATTGAAAAAATTCCATATAATGAATATTTTGAAATTAACGATTTGATAAGAGAAGTTTCAAACTGTAATATTAATCTTGATTATTTTCATTCTGAAAGATATTCTATAAAAATCAAAGAAATATCGGATTATAAAAAACTCCTTTTCGACATACTTGACCGAAAAACCGAATTTACAATACCTTTTTCCGCTGACGGCGTTTATTCATTCAAAGATGTTCCGAGCGGTGATTATATGATTATTCCGCCTGTGTTTTTCGGTGAAAATATTCAAATTGAAAACGGAGCGGTAATCGGACCTTATACCGTAATTTCGGACGGATGTCTTATTTCCAAAGGCTCAAAAGTCGGCTATTCCGTTCTGTTAAAAAATATATATATTTCTTCGGGATGCAGTGTTAACGGGTCTTTAATATGTGAAGGTGCTTCCGTAAAACACGGGGCAAGTATTTTTGAAAACACCGTAATAGGAGCGGATTCCGTAATAGGTGAGGAAGCGGTAATTAACCCGAATATTCTTGTATGGCCGAAAAAAACGGTGGGTAACGGTGAAAATGTTTCGGATAATATAAAATATTCTCCCGTTTTATATAATTCATTTAACATAAGCAGTGTTATTTCGGGTGATTTCGGAATTGAATTAACTCCCGAAAAAACCGCAAAACTCGGTGCGGCGCTCGGTACTTTGTTTGAGAATATCAGAATAGGAATTGGTATTGACGGCGAAAACAATTCACTTGCATTAAAATGCGGAATGTTGGGTGGTCTTATTTCAACAGGTGCAAAAAGTTTTGATTTCGGTAAATGCTTTAATTCTCAGTTATTTTATTATTCTTCATTCTGCGACATTGATATAACTGTTTTTATTAACGGCGGAAATGAGGGTGCGGTAATTTACCTTTATGAAAAAGGCGGCATACCTTTCAGTACCGATTTACTGAGAAAACTCGAAACAATAATGAAACATAATGAGTTTAACAGATGTTCCGGATGCGATTGCAGAAGCGTAAGCGTTATGAGCAGTATGGAGCAGATGTATATAAATGAAGTTATACGTCAATTTGAATCCGATAAATGTAATTTTGAATTATCTGTTATTTCTTCCGAAAAACAAATTGTTGACTGTGCCTGTGAATGTTTAAATAAAATCGGTAGTAACACCGACGGAGAAGATTATATTTTCAAAATCAACAATCTGTGTACAAGATTGAATGTGATTGAAAAAAACATCAGTTTTAATCATGAGAAAATACTCGCTGTTGTATCATATAATGAAATGTTAAAAGGGTATGATATTGCATTACCGTGGGATGCGCCGCAAATAATAACTTCTCTGGCTGACAGTACAGGCAGAAAAGTTTACAGGTATTCCGAAGAAAATTCTTCAAAGTATTATTTGAATATTCACACCGAAAAACAGTTATGGTCACGGGATGCTCTTTTTCTTATGTTTAAAATTCTTTCTTTAATGGTTGAAAAAAACTGTTCAATTTCCGAGTTAATAGATGAATTACCCGATTTTTATATAGTTAAAAAGGTAATTGAAACAGATAAGCCGTTTTCAAATATATCAAAAAAACTGATTGATAACGGTTTTTGTGAAGATGAAAACAATGAAAATATATTATTGAAGAATAATTCAAACGTTAAAATTAAAAAGGGCGATAACGGTAAAAGTTTAAGGATAATTGCAGAGGCGGTATCTGTTGAAGCCGCTGAAGAAATATGTGCTGAAATAAATAAAATGCTGAATGATGAAACTATTGACAATAATGTATAATAATAGTAAAATATAAATTCCCGAAATAGTTTTTTATGCCGCTTGTGCGGCTTTACATATTTTTTGTAACTTAATAAATTATGGAGAAAATAATGCAAAACGAAAAAAAGAAAAAATATTCCGAATCTCGTAAAAATGACAAAATGACTGCAATTACAAAAGAAAAGAAAAAAACTGAATCAGCAAAGAAAAATAACGCAAACAAAAGTAAATCGGAAAATAATAAAAAAGAACAGGTAAAAAAGACTTCCGAAAAATCAAATTTTAAATCTGATGCAAAATCAAAAAAGAAATCTGCTCAAACTGCGGTTACTAATGAAAAAAACAGTAAAAAGTATTCAAAATTGAATACACCGAAAAAAACAAATCCCGTTAAAATTTCATTTTTGGGCGGTTTGAACGAAGTCGGAAAAAATATGACTGTTTACGAATACGGTGAAAGTATGATTATTGTTGATTGCGGTCTTGCTTTTCCCGAATCCGACCAGTTGGGCGTTGATTTTGTTATTCCCGATTTTTCTTATGTTGAAAGAAACGCCGCTAAAATCAAAGGTATTCTTATCACACACGGTCACGAAGACCATATCGGTGCTTTATGTTATCTTCTTAAAAAAATAAAAGTACCCGTTTACGGAACTTTGCTTACAACGGGACTTATTAAAGGTAAACTTTCGGAACATAAACTCGATTATGATGTTGAAATAAATGAAATCAAACCCGGCGACAGTGTTACGCTCGGTGAATTTAATGTTGAATTTATCAACGTCAATCATTCAATTCCCGGCTCTGTTGCTCTTGCAATAAGAACCGATGCCGGTGTTATTGTTCAAACCGGTGACTTTAAAATTGACACCAATCCGATTGACGGTGATATAATCAATTTGTCAAGGCTTTCGCAACTCGGCGATGAGGGCGTGTTATGTCTTCTTTCCGATTCTACAAATGCCGAACAGCCCGGTTATTCACAAAGTGAAAGTAAAGTCGGTGAAACGTTTCAGAGTTTATTTTCGAGGGCGGGTAACAGACGTATAATAATTGCTACTTTTGCTTCAAACATTCACCGAGTTCAGCAAATAATAAATATTGCTTCGCAAACGGGCAGAAAAGTTGCTCTTTCGGGAAGAAGTCTTGAAAATGTTACCGCTATTGCAAGTGAACTCGGTTATGTTCACATTCCGGAAGGCACACTTATCGGTATTGATGAAATAAACCGTTATTCCGATGACAGACTTGTTATAGTCACAACCGGAAGTCAGGGCGAAGCAATGTCCGCTTTGTCGAGAATGGCCTCAAGAAGTCACAGAAAAGTCGAAATTGGTCCGAATGACTGTGTTATTATTTCCGCAAGACCTATTCCCGGAAATGAAAAAACAGTTTATAAAGTTATAAATGACCTTCTTATGCTCGGCGCTGAAGTGATTTATGAAAAAATGTATGACGTTCACGTTTCGGGCCATGCCTGTCAGGAAGAATTAAAAATAATGCTTTCGCTTGTTAAACCTAAATATTTTATTCCCGTTCACGGTGAACAAAAGCATTTAAGGCACCACGCACAGTTAGCAGAACAGGTCGGTATTCCTTATAACAACATAATAATTGCCGATAACGGCTATGAAATTTCCGTCAGTGAAAACACATTTTCCGTTTCGGGTACCGTTACAAGCGGAATTGTATATGTTGACGGTTACGGTGTAGGTGATGTAGGCGCAAGAGTTATGCGTGAAAGACTTCATCTCGGGCAGGACGGCATAATAATCGTTTCAGCCGCTATTGACGCTGCTTCGGGTGAATTGCTTTCGGGTCCCGATGTATATTCAAAAGGTTTTGTTTACGTTAAAGAAGCGGAACTTCTTATGAATGAAGCGGTGACGGTATCAATGAATGTTATAGACAGTTTTCCGCCGTACAGTTTTGATTTGAATTCAATGAGTAATAAAATCCGTGATGAAATATCAAGACTTATGTATGAACGTACAAAACGCAATCCTATGATACTTCCCGTAATTATGGAAGTATAAATTACAGATTTAATAATAAAAGGAGGTGTAGCCCGTGAAATTTAAGTCGATGTTATATCAGAATCCGATCGGTTTTTTATCGGCGTTTTTGTTTCTGCTGTTTGCCGTCTGGCAGTTTAATTTAAATTTTGCCGTCGGAATATCTTTATTTATTTTATCTGTTATCATTTTTACAGCCGTATGTGTTTTATCTTATTCAAATTTAAAAAGCACCAAAAAAATAATTACCGAAATTAACAAATCACTCAAAGCCGAGAATTCCGATGCAGTAGGTAATTTCCCGTTGCCGAGTATAATTTGCAACAATTTCGGAGAAGTGATTTGGTATAACGATAAATTTGAGGCTGATTTTTTATCGGAAAAAAGTTCCGCAAATTTCAAATTCGGTGAAGTGTTTCGGGATTACACCTTTACACAGTTAACTGAACTCGAAACTGTTGATATTGAATATAATAAAAGAAAATTCACCGTTTTTCTTTCAAAAGTAAATTATGAAAACACACCGATGCTGTCAATGTATTTTCTTGATAATACATATCTTAAAGATACAGAAGAAGAGTATCGTTTATCGAGACCTTTTGTAATGTATATTTTAATTGATAATATCGATTTATTATCAAGACAGTTTTCGGACAGTAAATTTGCTTTTGTAACAAGCAGTATTGAAACAATTATCGAAAAGTGGCTTCGTGAACAGGATGTTGTTTTCAAAAAGATTTCAAACAGAAGATTTATCGTCATAGGTGAAAAAAGAAGTCTTGACGAATTCTGTAACGCTAAATTTTCGGTACTTACGTCTGTAAAAGAATATAAATATAATAATGTTCCCGTTGAAGCAACTCTTTCAATCGGCGTCGGCACAGGCGGAGAGTTTGCCGAATGTGAAGAAAAAGCAAAAAAATCACTTGATATGTCACTCGGCAGGGGCGGCGACCAGGCGGTTATTCTTGATAATAACGGTTATGTATTCTTCGGCGGAATGTCTAACAGAATGAATGACAATTCCAAAGTTTCACCCCGACAGACTTCAACAAACATTTCAAACCTGATTAAAAAGTATGATGAAGTTCTTATAATGGGGCATAAATTTTCCGACTTCGATTCTGTCGGAGCGGCACTCGGAATGCTATATTTATCTCACATCAACGGTATTGATGCACGGGTCGTTATAGATAAAAAGAAAAGTCTTGCTACATCTTTAATTGAACTTGTCGAAAAAGAAGGATATAATCTTTTTATAGAGCCGGAGCAGGCTTTGAAAATGTGTAATTCAAAAACACTGCTTATTGTTGTCGATACGCACAGACCGACACTTGTTGAATGTCCGGAATTGTATGACAAATCAGGCTCGCAGATAGTTATAGACCATCACAGAAAAATGGAAGATTATATTTCCGATGCAGAAATATTCTATCATAAACCAACACCGTCTTCTACTTGCGAAATGGTAACCGAATTGATTGAATATTCCACCATTCAGGAAAAATTACCTGCAATTATTGCAACTTGTTTGCTTTCGGGCATTGTTCTCGATACAAAAGATTTTGTTTTGAGAACGTCAAAAAGCACATTTGAAGCGGCGGCATTTTTAAGAGATAACGGTGCAAATACAGTAACTGTAAAAAAACTGTTTTCAATAGCGAGCGATATGGCGGAAATTAAAAATGAAATTATTTCCGGCGGTACAAATTACGACGGTTTTATGATTTCAGTTACTGAAAATAAAGACAGGAATTTACGTGTCATTTCTTCAATTGCGGCAGATGAAATGCTTAACATTGAAAACGTTAAAGCGTCTTTTGTTATTTCATCACTCGGCGAATCAGTTAACATTTCCGCACGTTCATACGGTGAAGAAAATGTTCAGTTAATTATGGAAAGACTCGGCGGCGGCGGACACAGTACAATGGCGGCTGCTCAAATTAAAGATTGCGGTTTACCCGAAGCGAAAGAAAAACTTCGTGCCGCAATAGACGATTATTGTAAATCAAAATAAACAAACGGAGGATAAACAGTTATGGATGTTATTTTAAAAAGTGATGTTAAAGGTTTAGGTAAAAAAGGTGAGAAAGCCTCTGTTTCCGAAGGATATGCCCGAAATTTTCTTTTTCCGCGCGGACTTGCTTCAGAAATGAATGCACAACTTATGTCGGAACTTAAGAATAAAGAATCTTCCGAAAAATTCAAAGCAGACGAAGAATTAAAAGCAGCAAAAGAAAATGCTTCAAAAATCAACGGAAACATTATTGAAATAAAAGCAAAAGGCGGTTCCAACGGAAAACTTTTCGGCTCTGTTACGTCAAAAGAAATAGCGGCTGAAATAAGTAACATTTATAAAATTAACATAGATAAAAGAAAAATCATTGTTGATGATATTAAAACATTCGGTACTTATAACGCACAGGCAAAACTTCATTCTTCCGTTACGGTAGATTTTAAGGTGAAAGTTACAGAGGTGTAATGATGGCTGATAAAGATTTTTCCGTCAGTTCCGACGGATTGAATATGCCTTTCAGCATTGAAGCGGAGCAGGCTGTGCTCGGCTCGATTCTTATTGACCCCGAATGTATAAGTAACGTTCTTACGAATGTTCGTTCCGAGTATTTTTATTTGCCGCAACATAAAAGTATTTTTGATATTTTCGTATCGCTTGATACTTTAGGCTCAAAAATTGACGCTTTAATAGTACTTGAAAAACTTAAAGAAAGCGGTTCTTTCGATGAATCAAGCGGTAAAAACTACCTTATGCAACTTGCACAGATAGTTCCGTCAACCGAAAACGTCGAAAATTATTGCTCTATTGTACGTGACAAATATTATTTAAGAAAACTCATTACAATTTCACGTGATACCATTGAAGATGCGAGCAGCGGAAGTGTTGAGGCTGACAGAATACTCGATGCCGCAGAACAGCGTATTTACGACATCAGAAAAGGTAAATCAACCGGAGGTTTTCAAAAATTAAGTGATGTTATTTCTAATGAAGTATATCCTACTTTACATAACATTACATCCGAAAACGCCGAAGAGTTTAAAGGAATACCGACAGGTTTTTCAAAACTTGACGAAATTATTTCCGGACTTAACCGTTCTGACCTTATTCTCATCGGTGCAAGACCTGCAATGGGTAAAACAAGTTTCGCTCTTAACATTGCAAGAAATGTTGCAATGAGAGGTAAAAGGACTGTTTTCTTTTCACTTGAAATGTCAAATGAACAACTTGCTTCCCGTGTTCTTTCAACGGAAGCGAGAGTTGAATCAAACAAATTACGTTCGGGTAATATTTCAAGTGAAGAATGGATACGAATTGCGGAAGCGACTGCTTTATTAAATAAATGCGAACTGTATTTTGATGACACATCTTCAATTACAGTTCCCGAAATGAAAGCAAAAATTCGACGTATGAAAAATGTTGACTGTGTAATAATAGACTACCTCGGACTTATGCAGTCCGCAAAAAAATGCGACAACAGGGTACAGGAAGTTACCGAAATTACAAGAAGTCTTAAACTTCTTGCAAAAGACCTTAAAATACCCGTTGTTGTATGTTGCCAGTTATCCAGAGGTCCCGAAAAAAACAGTAACAACAAATCAAACAGACCCGCTTTGTCTGACCTTCGTGATTCCGGCTCTATTGAGCAGGATGCTGACATTGTTTTAATGCTTTACCGTGAAGGTTATTATAAAAATGACAAAAAAGATGCCGAAGATGTTGATATGACAAAGGCTGATGTAGACGTTGCAAAAAACAGACACGGTCCTACCGAACGTGTAAAACTTCATTGGGATGCTCAGTTCACTTTGTTTTCAACTTTGGAGTATACAGATGAACCGTGATTCTGCTGAATTCATTAAAGAGTGTAAAGAATATATTATAAAAAACTCTATGCTGCCCGATAATGTTTCGACTGTTGTTGCGGGATTATCCGGCGGTGCTGATTCGGTTTGTCTTTTAAGTGTTCTTAATTCGTTAAAAAATGATTTCGGTTTCAATCTTATTGCCGTTCACGTAAATCACGGAATAAGAGGCGAAGAAGCGAAGCGTGATCAGGATTTTTCCGAGAGTTTTTGCAAAAAACTCGGTATTCCGGTTAAAATTTTTTCTTATGATTGTCCCTCGGAAGCAAAAAAAACAGGGGAAGGTCTTGAAGAATGCGGAAGAAGACTGCGTTACCAAGCATTTAATTCTGTTTGCCGAGGAGAAAATTACAGAATTGCTACTGCTCATAATGCGAATGACAACGCCGAAACGGTTTTATTTAATATATCACGCGGCTCATCGCTTAAAGGTGCATGCGGTATTCCGTCTGTTCGTGACAACATTATAAGACCCGTTCTTTTTGCATCAAGAGAACAAATTGAAAAGTTTTGTAACGATAACTCACTCGAATACATTACCGACAGTACAAATAACAGCGACGATTATTCGAGAAATAAAATCAGGCATAGCGTTTTGCCTGTTTTGTCTGAAATAAATTCCGGTGCAATATCTTCTTTTACAAGGTTTTCACAAAACGCAAAAGATGATTCGGACTATCTTGAAAAAATCGCCTGTAAATCATATAATGAGTCAATTATTTCTAAAAATGAATTTGATTTATCTTACCTTAAAGAACTTGATGTTGCCGTTTTAAAACGTGTAATCTGTAAAATCACGGAAAATTTTTGCGGACGTATACCCGATTATGCCAAAATAAAAGAAATTATAAATTTATTTTTTGAAGGCGGAAAAATACAGGTGTTCGGCAACTGTTATTTAAAAGTAAATAATGATAAATTGCTCGTTTTTGATAATGATATTATTATTGAAGAAATACCGGGTCCTGTTTTTCTTAATAATGCTGAATTCGAATTAAAATTCGGTAATTACACATTAAAAAGTGAAAAATACACAATTTGTTCAAAAAAAATTAACCGTTTTGTATTGGATAATCTGATTGATTATGATAAAATAATCGGCGTTCCGGTTTTAAGAACACGAATTGACGGTGACACTTTTACTTTTGCGGGAAGAAATGTTACAAAGTCAATAAAAAAACTGTTTAATGAATCAAAAATTCCCGTATCGCAAAGGTCTGTTTTGCCTATAATATCCGATGATAAGGGTGTTATCTGGATATTCGGTTTCGGAACAGTCAAAAGATGCCGTGTAACCGAAAAATCCGAAAATATATATTTTTTAAAAGGAGAAGAGTCATGATAGGGAAAGTTATGGAAGATGATATAAAAGAAATCCTCATTGATGAAAACTCATTAAATGATATTGTTAAAAGACTCGGCAAACAAATAAGCGAGGATTATAAAGATAAAAACCTTTTTATGGTAAGTGTTCTTAAAGGCTCTGTTATTTTTATGGCTGATTTGATGAGGAACATTACAATCCCGTGTAATATTGACTTTATGTCGGTTTCAAGTTACGGCGGCGGAACAAAATCATCGGGCGTTGTAAAAATAATTAAAGACCTTGATAAAGATATTTCAGGCAAAGACCTTCTTATTGTTGAAGATATTCTTGACAGCGGTAAAACACTTAATTACATACAGGATATTCTTCTTGCACGTAATCCCAACAGTATCCGTATTTGCACTTTATTTGACAAACCGGAACGCCGTGAGGTTGACCTTTTTGCAGAATATGTCGGTTGTCAGGTGCCAAATGAATTTATAGTCGGCTACGGTCTTGATTATAATGAATATTACAGAAATCTTCCGTATATCGGTGTTCTTAAAGAGGAAGTTTACAAAGATTGATTTGTTTATATAATAAATTTTAAAGGGTGAAAAATCATAAAAAATAATGATAAAATAAAGGCTGTATTGCCTTATGTACTTATTCCGGTAATCTTTATACTTGCAATTTCTTTCTTTTCTTCGTCTTCGACAAAATCAAAGAAAATGCAATATTATCAAATTGTTGAAATGTTTAACGGCGGTGAAGTTGCGGAATATGAATTAAACATAGGTTCAGGTGCTTTAAAATATAAACTGACCGACGGAACAAACGGAAAATATACAGTTCCCAACGTTTCGATGTTTGTTGATGATATTCACGATTCGGTTATCGAATATAACAAAACGCACACCGATGCGCCTATAAAGGCTGACTACGTTTCGGGAACTTCATCATACTGGTTCCAGTATATACCGCTTATTTTCTGTGTAATTCTTTTGGTATTCTTCGGATTTGTTTTCTTCAAACGAATGAATACATCAATTAATTCAGAGAATAACCGTGCCTTGAACTTCGGAAAAGCACGCATTAAATTCGGTAAAGATGAAAAAAGAAAAACAACTTTCAAAGAAGTTGCGGGTGCTGACGAAGAAAAAGAAGAGTTACAGGAAATCGTTGAATTTCTTAAAGATCCGCAAAAATTTACGAATCTCGGAGCAAGAATACCCAAAGGCGTTCTTCTCGTCGGACCTCCCGGTACAGGTAAAACTCTTCTTGCAAGAGCAGTTGCAGGTGAAGCCGATGTTCCTTTCTTTTCAATTTCCGGTTCGGATTTTGTTGAAATGTATGTCGGTGTCGGTGCTTCCCGTGTAAGAGATTTGTTTGACCAGGCAAAAAAGAGTTCACCGGCAATAATATTCATTGATGAAATTGATGCTGTCGGCAGACACAGAGGCGCAGGTATGGGCGGCGGACACGATGAACGTGAACAAACGCTTAACCAGTTACTTGTTGAAATGGACGGTTTCGGCGCAAATGAAGGAATTATTATTATTGCCGCAACAAACAGACCCGATATACTTGACCCCGCACTTTTAAGACCGGGCAGATTTGACCGTCGTGTAACGGTAGGAAAACCCGACTTAAAGGGCAGGGAAGAGATACTCAAAGTTCATTCAAAGAATAAACCTCTCGGACCTGACGTTGACTTGAAATCTATTGCTCACGCAACAATAGGCTTTACGGGTGCCGACCTTGAAAACCTTATGAATGAAGCGGCATTGCTCTCCGCAAAACGCAATAAAAAGGCTATTACAATGGTTGAAATCGACGAAGCGTCTATCAAAGTTGAGATGGGTCCCGAAAAGAAATCTCACAAGTTTACCGAAAAAGATAAAAAGAATACCGCTTACCACGAAGCAGGTCACGCCGTTGTCGGCTATTATCTTGAAAACGTTGACCCGATATATGAAATATCAATCATTCCCAGAGGCGGAGCCGGCGGCTATACTATGAGCAGACCCGAAGAAGATTCTGCATATCTCAATAAATCAAAAATGATTGATGAGATAATTCTTCTCATGGGCGGCAGAGTTGCCGAAAAA
This sequence comes from Acutalibacteraceae bacterium, assembly GCA_045598225.1. GTDB lineage: Bacteria > Bacillota > Clostridia > Oscillospirales > Acutalibacteraceae > DTU089. The sequence continues at coordinate 12,252 of JAZLLP010000032.1, forward strand.
CTTTACAACAATGACAGGTCAACCGGACCTTCTTCCGACCTCTCAAGAGCAACCGACCTTGCACGTTCTATGGTTACAAAGTACGGTATGAGTGAAAAACTCGGTCCTGTTGTTTACGGTAAAGATAACGATGAAGTATTTCTCGGAATGGACTACAACCACACAAAGAATTATTCCGATGAATATGCTACACTTATTGATGATGAAGTTAAAAATATCATTGTTGAATGTGAAAACCGTTGTGAAGAAATTCTCAAAGAACATCATGATAAGTTTGTTCTTGTTGCCGAAACACTTATTAAACAGGAAAAAGTTGATTCGGAATTATTTAAAAAACTTATGGATGAAAATTATTCCGACGAAATTATTAACGAAAACAATGACGGTAATAATTTCGAAGAATTTGCTGAAAAGGAAATTTCCGCAGAACAGAATGAATCAGCGGAAAATAATAACGAATAAGAATAAAGTCTGCAGTCTCTGAAAGATTGCAGACTTTATTTTTGTAATTTTTTTTTTAAAATCAGAAATCAATTAAATCATCAGGTGTACCGTTCCATATTACAAGAAGTGTACCGCTTTCTGCTTTTACCGACGATTTTTCACCTGTAAATTCGTTGCTTACACCAAGCGGAAATGATGATGTTATTTTTGCGTTTAAAAGGGGATATGAGAGGTTATTTAAAAATACACCCTCGGATGTATCTGTAAGCGAAAAAACTGAAATAATACCGTTTTTCTTTTCTTTGAAAGAAATTTCACCGTTTTTAACAACCGTAATACATTCATTATCGGAAACACAAATAACCTTTCCGCCGTTTTCAGTAATGTAATTTGCAGTTTGAATTGTGGCAAACGTCTGGTCAATTCGTCCGCCGAGACACCCGTAAATAATAAATTTATTATATCCTTTTGAAAAGCCGTATTTTACGGCAAGCATTAAATCAGTATCGTCTTTTCTTACCGGGTGACGTATTAAATCTTTATTGTCGGGTATATCGCTTAAGGAATCAAAATCTCCGATTATTACATCGGGAATAATATGATGATTTTTCATAAGAGAGTATCCGGCATCGGCGGCTATTAAATAATCGGAATTATCTGTTTTATTAATTTCGGATTGATAATTTACCGCACCGAAAACGTAACATATATTCATTTTTTCACCTGAAATTAAAATATTCCGTATGTAAAAAACGACATAATCAAACCGGCAATAAACACACCGAGTGAAATAATGGGCAGACATTTTTTTATTCTTAAATCCATAAGTGCCGCAATGAGCGAACCTGTCCAACCGCCTGTGCCGGGCAGGGGAATGGCAACAAATAAAAGAAGCCCCCATTCTTTATATTTAACAATAGTTTCTTTCTTTTTTTCGGAACGTGCTTCGAGTTTATCGACTATTTTTGAAAAAAACTTAAATCTTCTCATAAATTTAAAGATTTTTCTTATAAACAATAAAATAAAAGGTATCGGAATCATATTTCCCGTGAAGCAAATAATAAACGCTTCAATAAAATTCATATCAAGAATTCTTGCAGCAATCATTCCGCCACGCAGTTCGAGTATCGGACATAATGAAATTAAAAATGCAACAAGTTGAGGCGGAATATCGTTCTTGAAGAAATCAACAATGGCTGTTACTAAATTTTCAGTCATATTACACCTCTTCAATATATGAATTTGAAATAAGAAAATCTTTTGCTGTTTTTAAAATATTCTTGTCATTTTCAAATTTCAGATTATTATACGCATCATCAAAAGTAAGCCAGATATAATCTTCAATTTCTTCACGTTGAATTTTTGTTTGTGTGTCATTGGTTTTTGCGACAAAAACAATAACGCTTTTTTGTATTCGGTTTTGAATTGAATATTCTGATTTACTTGAAAAACCGGGGATTATTTCAATATGTATTCCTGTTTCTTCAAGGACTTCACGTTTGGCAGTATCCTGAAGTGTTTCGCCGTCTTCCATGTGGCCTTTCGGAAAGCCCCAGTTTGAACTGCGTTTGTTTTTTATGAGCAGAAAACGTATTTTATCATTAATTTTTCGATAAATTACCGCTCCGCATGAACGTTCATAAAAACATTCAAGCGAGTAATCTCTTCCTTCTGTAATAAAGCCGATAAAATGTTTTATTTCGCAATCAATATAATGCTTTGATTTAGGTGAAGCAATTAATTTCACTTCGCCGTTATCAAGAAACCTTATTTGAGCAATAACTCTGCCGTCAAATCTGCGAACAGGGTTACAAATTCCCATTATCAGAACACCGCTGACAGGGGATGAAGTGTTTACTTTACAGATTGGTTGCCCGTGATTGAGCGAATAAACAGCACCGTTTTCACCGTACGGTGAACCAATCTGTTCGGTAACATTAACTCTGATCAATTTACCTAACATTTATGGTGCCCTCACTATATACTGAAACTGTTATCCATTATAACAACATATTATTATTCTTTCAATACTTTTTACAATATTTGTCAAATCAAAGTATAACAAAATATTACAATGATGTTTACAATAATGTCATTTATTTGACTTTTGTTTGATTTAATGCTAATATAAATTGTTTAATAATACGTTCTCAGGTGGTTTTTTAATATGAAGAATACTTCTGCGGTATTTTTTACTGAAAATAAAGAGGCGAATATCGAACTTACAGAATTGCTGAAATCAATATGTAATTTAAGTATTTGCGGTTATTCTTACAACGAATGGGAAGACATTGATTTTTATTCATCCAAAAACACTCTTTTTGTTATTGATTCATTTTCCGATTCAGAAGATTTTATTTGGTTGATATCAAAATTGTTTAATGACGGAATATTTTCCGAAGTACCGCTTTTATTTACAAATACCGAAGATTTATATAAATTCGAAAATAAGGGCTTTTTTGCAACCGTATGTGACGTTTTACCGGCTTCTTTTGAACGTGATATTGTATTTCACAGAATTGAAAATCTTTTTGAAATTCATAATTCAAAACAACAAATAAAAAATATTACGAAAGTTCATACAAAAAGGTTTATTAACCAGGCAAATAAACTAAAAGAACAAAATTCCAAATTACAGTCAATGAATTTTGACCTCGTGGAATTGCTTGTTGCGGCGATAGAAAGCCGTGATCTTGAATCGGGTCAACACATAAAAAGAATACGTTATTTTACAAAAGCATTAACGGATATTGTTATTGAAAACTGTCCGGAGTACAATATTACTCCGGAATATGCAGATTTTATCTATTATGCTTCATCGGTTCATGATATCGGAAAAATAGCGATTCCCGATTCAATTCTTTTAAAGCCGGGCAGACTGACCGATGAAGAGTTTGAATTAATGAAAACTCATACAACAAGAGGCGCAAAATTAATTGATATGCTTGTTGAAATGAATGATAGTTCGTATTTTAAACAATGTAGAGAAATTTGCCTTTATCATCATGAAAAATGGGACGGAAAAGGATATCCTTACGGTTTAAAGGGTGATGAAATCCCCATTTCCGCACAGATAGTATCCGTTTGTGATTGTTATGATGCTTTGACAAGTGTTAGACCTTACAAACGTGCTTTATCGCATGATGAAGCGGTTGATATGATTTTGGGCGGTTCGTGCGGCGCGTTTTCACCGCAACTTATGAAGTGTTTTACCGATGCTCTTCCCGAATTTAAAAGAATTGAAAATCAGTTTAAAAGCAAAAGTACTAAACAGGAAAACAAAACAGAGTCTTTGTTTATAAAAGATAAAACAAAGAATGTAAACGGTTTTTCTGCCGAACATTCCGGATTAAAATATTCCGAATCTGAAATCATTCATTCAATCGGATTAGTTTTTGAAGCAGATTTATTAAATGACGGTTTTAAAATTTTAAACGGCAATTTTAATAATTTTTTTGATTATACGCCTAAAAATTTTGAAGAACTTCTTTTTAATTTTAAAAATATTTGTCATCCTGATGATGTTTCACTTTTTTCAAACCGTCTTTCGCTAAACTATTTTTCAAAAGCATATAAAAATGAACGTTCAAAATTAAAAATTGAATTTCGTACTTCCGATGATTATGAAAATAAAATAATATCCGGATTTTTAAAACTTTCCGGTGATAATGGCGAAATTTCAAGAATTTTCGGAGTATTTGACTCGTATATAGCGGATGATATCTTAATTGAATCGGAAAATGTAAAAGAAAATACAGATTTAACAAGCGGGCTTAAACTTGAACAATTTGTTAAACCCGAAATCGAAAAATTTCTTATTACCGAAAAAACTTCGAAAAACCTGTTTATTTTTATTGATATTGATAATATGAAAACGGTTAATAATCATTTAGGATACGGTTACGGAAATGAGTTAATTAAAGAGTTCGGAAATAAACTTGCTCTGATTGAAAATAATAAAGTTATTGTGTGCAAACCCGCATCCGATAAATTTATTGTTTTTAAAAAGGATATAAAGAGTCAAACGGAAGTAATTCTTTTAATTGAAACAATTCATAATTCGCTTAAAAAAGTTTATCACACACCGAATTTCAGCGGTACTTTTACCGTTTCAATGGGTATTTCGCGTTTTCCCGAAGACGGTACATCTTACTACCAACTTCGCAATGCCGCAGAATATGCTTTGAGAATTACAAAATTAAACGGAAATAACTCATATATGTTTTTTAACAAAAATATGATGAATTTTGCAATTTTTTCTGCAGAAAGTAATATTTCCGAATGTTTTAACAGTGATTTTACTCCTGTTTTTATACCCGTTACAGATATAAAAACAGGAAAACTTCAATGTTATGATTATATTCCGTGTTCTGATTTTGAAGATAATTCTTTTGTTACTCCCGATAAATTTTATGAACTGAATAAATCATACGGTTTTTCTAAATCTGTAAGTTTGCTTTCAGTTCAAACACTTTTGTTTAATTTAATTAAATACAAAAAAAGCGGAATGAAAATCCCGCCCGTATCTGTTTATATTATTATTAAACCTGAAGAAATAAATGAATTTGTACACTCACTGAAATCTTTTACAGAAGAATTTGATTGTTCGGGAATAGATCTTTGTATAATTTTTCCGCAGGATATTTTTGAAACCAATTCAAAAAAGCAAATAATTAATTTTTTTGAGATATTTAAACAAACAGGCTTTTCTCTCGGGTTATATCTTATAGGTAAAAAGTATATTCACAGTAATTGTTTTATTCCGGGAATTTTTAAAAGGTTTGTTTTAACTTCGGAATATTTCGAAAACGAAAGTGCTTTGAATTATTCATTTGATTATATTACAGAAACTATTTCTCATTTGAATGAATTTGCCGAAATTGTTTCAATACCGGTTAAATTGAATGAAAACATTCTTTCAAAATTGTCAAATGATAATTCCGTAAACCTTTCACAAAGTTCATCTTCGGTAAAAGGAATTGATAATATCACGGTCTGTTAACCGATTTAAATTTAATCTTGATTTCATTTATTATTCTTTTTTCGATTCTTGATATGTATGACCTTGAAATGCCGAGTGAAGATGCCACTTCTCTTTGTGTCTGCGGTTTATTGCCGTCAAGTCCGTATCTTTTAATGATTATAAGTTTATCTCTCTGTGAATCAAGATTATTTATTACATCAAGAACGGTTTTTATCTTGTTCTTTTTATCAATATCATCAATTATTGTATCATCAATACAAATTATATCCATCAATGTTAACGGATTTCCTTCGTTATCTGTATCAATCGGTTCCGAGAACGATATTTCCTGCGATGTTTTTTTCAAACTTCTGAAATACATAAGAATTTCATTTTCAATACATCTTGCCGCATAAGTTGCAAGTTTGGTGCCTTTTTCGGGGTTATAACTGTTTATTCCTTTAATAAGCCCTATCGTTCCGATTGATATTAAATCATCCTGGTCACTGTAATTGGAATAATATTTTTTGATGATATGCGCTACAAGTCTGAGATTGTGTTCAATTAATTCGTTTTTTGCTTCAATGTCCCCGTCAACCATTTTATTCACAAGTTCATTTTCTTTCTTTTGTGAAAGCGGTGACGGAAATGAATCTGTATTTGTTATGTGAAGTATAAAAATCATTAAATTATTGAATATATTAAAAATTTCCATTGTTCTCAGTCCCTTTTAAAATTATTATATTAAATTTTATTATTCTGATTTGCATTTTTTGCAAGTCCGATAAAAATGAGTGATAATATGAAAAAATTCGAAGAATTCAGAATGACAGCAAGAATATTTTTGATGCTTATTTTCTCAGCGGGTGCAACCGCCGTGTATTATTTAATTTGGTCGTCATTTTATAATGCATCATTTGAACACCCGTTCAGAACAGAAGGACAGTTATTTCTTGTAACTGTATACTTTATTATTCTTACTGTTGCCGGTGTTTTCATCGGAACATCGCGAATAGACGAATTACGAAAAAGTGAAATTATTTTTTACGAAGTAATTGCACTGCTTTTTACAAACGGAATTGCTTATGTACAGATATGTCTTGTAGAAGCGGTTCTTGCTAATATTACGGGAATGATTTGCATATTACTCGGACAAATTGCTCTTGTTGTAATATGGGCTGTTTTATCTTCCGTATTTATTCATAAAGTTAATCCGCCTGAAGAGATGGTAATAATTTACGGAAGTCATCTTGCAACGGAAATAGTGTATAAAATGAGCACTATGGAGGATAGATACAAAATTCTTGAATCAATAAGCATTGATGAAGGTCTTGATTCTGTTTATGAAAAAATCGACAAATACTCGAGCGTAATAATATGCGACGTTCCCGCAAGACTTCGAAACGATATTCTAAAATATTGTTACTATAATAACAAAAGAATTTATGTTGTTCCCAAAATATCCGATATTATCATCAGAAGTGCATCCGATATATCTTATTTTGATTCTCCGATAATGAGATGCACCTCAAACGGACTGACTATTGAACAGAGAGCGGTAAAAAGATTTTTTGATATTGTTCTTGCATCGTTTGCGCTTATTCTGCTTTCACCTTTATTCATTATAATTTCACTTGCAATAAAAATTGAAGACGGAGGTCCTGTTTTTTATAAACAGCGCAGAAACACAAAAGACCTTGTTGAGTTTGACATTCTTAAATTCAGAAGTATGATTGTAAATGCAGAAAAAAACGGTCCACAGCCCGCAGTTGATAACGATTCAAGAATAACAAAAGTCGGTAAAATTATAAGAAAACTTCGAATAGACGAACTTCCTCAGATTATAAACATAATAAAAGGGGATATGTCTATTGTAGGACCGAGGCCGGAAAGGGTAGAGCATGTAAAAAAATATTCAGAACAAATACCGGAATTTGTTGACCGTTACAAAGTTAAAGGCGGTCTTACCGGATATGCTCAGGTTTTCGGCAAATATAACACTTCTGCTTATAACAAATTAAAAATGGATCTATTATATATTCAGAATTATTCATTTTCGCTGGATGTTAAACTTGTAATTATGACTTTAAAAATTTTATTTAAAAGCGAAAGTACCGAGGGATTCAAAAATACCGGAAAGAAAGATAAATAAATTATGCTTTATTATATGATAATGGCAGGCGGAATAGGTTTAAGAATGAATTCGCCGGAATTACCGAAACAGTTTATTAAAATTGACAATGAACCTATCATAATTAAAACAATCAGGAATTTTACGGAATTCGGTGCATTTGAAGCGGGAATAATATGTTGTCCCGTTGACTGGATCGAATATATGAAATCGCTTCTTTTTGAATACAAACTTTCATCTGAAAACATTTTTGTAATTCCGGGTGGGTCAAACAGAAATTCATCCGTAAAAAACGGATGCCGATTTATTACAGAACATTATAATATTACTGATGATGACATTGTACTCACGCATGACGCTGTCAGACCTTTTATAAACTCGAGAATAATTAAAGACAACATTACGGCAGTAAAAGAGTTCGGCTCCGCTAATACGGTTATGCCGGTTTATGATTCTATAATATCATCTGTTGATAAAGATTTTGTTTTTGAAAATGTTCCGAGAAATAATATTTTCAGAGTGCAGACTCCGCAGTCTTTCAAGGTAAATCAGTTAAATACTGTTATAAATTCATTGACCGATGATGAACTTGAAAAACACACAGACGTAGCCTCGGTTTTTCTTGAAAGAGGTTTCAAAGTCAAACTTGTTAAAGGTGAAGATTCAAATATTAAAATTACAACACCATTTGATCTTGCAGTTGCACAAACCGTTGCTTTAAATAAACCTTAATTAACTTTTTAACTTAAATAATCGGCTAACAGATTATTTAATTCATTTTCACTGTGAGCCTCAATACCGTATTTTATTGTTTCGGCGTCTTCTTCAGGCAAAGATGATGTAAATACGTTATAAATATGATACGGAATTTCCGAATTTCCTTTAAATACAGCAATTTTACCGTTATAATCTTTTAAATAATAACTGATTTCTATAACTGTTGATTCAGTCAAATCTGTATTGCCCTTATTCGGTTTATTAAAAGAAGATGCAATTAAAATAATCAATAATACGGAAATTACGGAAAAAATAATTGTGAAAGCAGTTTTGTTGTTCATTATTAAACTCCGTTTCAATATAATTATTTATATTTTAAATATTTTTTTCTGTATTATGTACATTTTTTACTGATTGTGATATAATATAATTTGATTATTTCAGGGAGGATCTCTGTATATGAAAAAAAATAATAAAAAATTATCTTTTTCCGGATTATTCGGCAAAGGTAATGAAAAAAGAAAGTCACGTAAACAGCGCAAACCGCATCCCGTTATAAAGAAAGTATTGACAGTTTTTCTTATTGTAGTCGCCATCGGAGTAATTTGCGGTACTGTTGCTGTTACTTACGTTTATAAATTCGGTAAAGAATATGTTAATTCCGGTAAACAGATTGACCTTGATATCTATAAGGCAAATCAGGAACAAACAAGTATTATTTACGGTTATGATTCTAACAATAATATTGTTGAACTTTTAAGACTTCACGGTGCGGAAAACCGTGTATGGATAAATTATGAAGATATTCCTCAATCAATGATTGATGCGTTCCGTGACCTTGAAGACAAACGTTTTAAAGACCATCAGGGTGTTGACTGGACAAGAACAATAGGCGGTGTTATAAAGTCTAGGTTTGAAGAGGGCGGTTCAACTATAACACAGCAGTTGATTAAAAACCTTACAGGTGAAAACGGCAGAACATTTTCACGTAAGTTTTATGAAATACTCAATGCGTTGAACCTTGAAAAACATTATTCAAAAAATACTATTATGGAAGCGTATCTTAATACCGTTTACCTCGGTAACGGATGTTACGGTATTAAAACGGCTGCCGAAATTTATTTCGGTAAGGATGTTGAAGACCTCAATGTTGCCGAATGCGCCGTAATAGCAGGTATTACAAAATCACCCGCATATTATGATCCGCTTACAGAGCCCGACGAAAACAGAGTAAGACAAAAATTATGTTTGGGTTATATGCTTGAACAGGGTGATATTACATCCGAAGAATATGATGAAGCAGTAGATTACGAACTTATTTTTACAAACAGTAAAAAATATAAAGGAAGTAAAGTAAAAAAGAAAAAAGGAAAAGAAAAAGATTATACCGAAAAGGATATAAAATATTCAAGTTCAACTTCAACCGAGAATTCATCTTATTATACCGATTATGTTATCGACAAAGTTATTGCAGACCTTGAAAAGAAGTATGATTTAACATATAACGAGGCCTGGAAAAAGGTTTTTTTCGGCGGTTTGAGAATTTATACCGCAGTTGACCTTGATGTTCAGAAAATTGCCGAAAACGTATATGTAAACAGAGAAACTTTCCCTGATGAAGAAGATACAAAAGAAAATCCCGCAGTACAGTCCGCAATAACGATTATGGATTACAGCGGAAGAGTTGTTGCCATGGTCGGCGGAGCAGGTGAAAAAACTACATTCCGCGGATTAAACAGAGCCGCTGACAGTGCAAGACAACCCGGTTCGTCAATTAAACCGCTCTCCGTTTATGCTCAGGGTATAGAATCAAATACAATTACATGGTCTACAATGGTACAGAATTACGGTATCAGACTCGGTTCATCACGTTGGCCGGTAAACTACGGCGGTTCATCAGGCTCGCCATCATCTTTTGTTACCGTTCAATATGCTGTTGCCCAATCGCTTAACACAGTTCCGGCTCAGATAGTCAGACGAATGGGTATGAACAGATGCTTCGATTTCCTTGTTGACGATTTGAAATTTACCACTCTTGTTACAGATGAAGATGATGACAATTACGATAATAACTATTCATCTCTTTGCGTCGGGGGTATGAGCCACGGTGTTACAACGCTTGAAATGACTGCCGCTTATGCAATGTTCGGCAATAACGGTTATTATTTTGAACCGTACTGTTATTATAAAGTCACAAACAATGACGGAACCGAAGTTTTACTTGAAGCAGGCGATTCATCCGGTAAACAGGTAATAAGCGAATCTACGGCAGGCGTTATGCGTCAGATTCTTAAAACGGTTGTTAATTCAGGTACCGGTTCAGGATACGGAATCGGCGGATTTGAAATGTTTGCAAAAACAGGTACAACATCCGATGATAAAGACAGATGGTTTGTCGGCGGAACTCCTTACTATGTAGCCTCGGTATGGTACGGATATGATGAACCAAGAAAAATTACAAATACATCGGGTAACCCGGCGGGTAAAATTTACCGTGCAATTATGTCCGAAGTGCATAAAGACCTTGACAGTAAAACATTCCCGGCTGCAAGCGGCGTTGTAGCAAGAACATATTGCAGAATTTCAGGCGACCTTGCTTCACCCGGCTGTTCAAGCACTGCAACCGGATATTATAAATCTTCATATACTCCGTCAAAATGCAAAAACTGTGCAATGATTCATGCAATAGGAAGCGATATTTCTGCCGACGCAACCGCACCGCAAGCATCTACTACGGAAAAAGATAAAACAAATAAAAAGAATAAAAATAAAAACAAAAATAAGAAAACTAACGGCGAAACAAACAAAACAACAATTCAATCAACAACGGTAAAACCGACATCCGCTTCGACAACATCTGTTGTGACGGATGCACCGACAACTGCACAACAAATTACGGAAGTTTTAACAACTGAAGAAATAACAACAGAGGTGTTTACTTCCGCAGAAGCAGAATAAGGAGTTCGGTATGATAATTTTATCTGTTGATTACGGAGATAAAAGAACGGGTATTGCAATTTGCGATAAACTTGAAATTCTTGCTTCGCCTTTAGAAGTTATAACAGAATGGAATAAAGAATCGCTTGCAAAAAAAATAATTGATATAGCAAACACTCAAAATGCCGAACAAATTGTTATTGGTCTTCCGAAAAACATGGACGGTTCATTAGGTTTCAGAGCAGAAGCGTGTAAAGAACTCGGATGTATTATTAAGTCTTTTACCGAAATTCCCGTTATATTTTGGGATGAACGTCTTACAACTGTTTCGGCACATAACATTCTCAGTGAAAATAATATTAGGGGAAATAAACGAAAATCCGTTGTTGACGCTGTTGCTGCAAATATAATTTTGCAGAATTATATAGACAGCAGAAAAAAATAAAATTAACACATCATCCGTTCAGGTAACAGATGATGTGTTTTCTATTATAATTATCAGATTTTTTTACCGTATGCAGCACCGCTTGGTTTATCGTTCAAAAGAACAAATCCGTTTTTTTCATAAAAATTACGACCGCGTTCGTTATCGGAACCGACAATAAGCATAACTCCGTTAATTCCTTTATTTTTTAAGTTCATACAATAGTTTTTAATAAGTTCCGAACCTGTGCCGCCGCCTCTGTAATTTTCGAGTATATCAATGTGCAGATGGGCAGGGTAGTCATTATAATAAATATAATGATTATACATTTCAACTTCCGCATCCGGAAGATATTTTCCGTTTTCAATTTCTGCAATTTTTTCAATATACGGCTGAATATCTGTTTTATATTTCATAAAATCAGATGAACCGTAAACGTATCCTACGGGAATATCATTTTCATCTGTTGCCACAAAACAGTTTTCGGGTTCTTTTTCTATGTAATAAAGGCAAAACATCAGTTCAATATATTTACCTATCGGTTTTGAGTCATCTTCAAGGTCGGCATTTAAAAGGCAGATTTTAACTAATTGCTGTTTGTCTTCGGTCTTGTATTTTCTGATATTCAAAATTATCATCTCCTTTTAAAAATTATATAATAAATATTCTTAATTGTCTATTTATTTTTTCATTAAGTTATGTTACTATATAAAAAAATGACAAGGTCGTGAAAAAATGAAACAAATTCCCAATGGAGTATATCCGACAATGATAACACCGTTTACCGATGATAACAAAATCGATTATAACGGCGTTCTTGAACTTCTTGACTGGTATTCAAAAAAAGGTGTTGACGGCATTTTTGCAATTTGCCAGAGCAGCGAAATCTTCTTCCTTTCATTTGAAGAAAGACTTGAACTTTTAAAATTTATTATGGCACATAAACCCGACAATATGGCAGTTGTTGCTTCAGGTCATACCGCAGATGACCTCGAAACACAAATTAAGGAAGCAAAAGAATTTGTAAAAACTGGAATAGATGCATACGTTTTCATTTCAAACAGATTTGCAAAAGAAGATGAAAGTGATGATGTACTTCTTGAAAATATGTTTAAAGCGGCAGATGAACTTCCGGGTGTTTCTTTCGGTGTTTATGAATGTCCTTATCCTTATAAAAGAGAACTCACTCCATACGTTTTAAAGAAAATGGCTGATGACGGCAGATTCCTTTTCTTAAAAGATACTTGCTGTAATATTCAGAAACTCGAAAGTAAAATTGATGCTGTTAAAGGCAGTAATCTTAAAATATTCAACGCAAATGCCGCAACTCTTACCGAAAGCCTTAAAATGGGTTGTCACGGATATTCCGGCGTTATGGCAAACTTCCACCCGCATCTTTATTCGGCGCTTATTAAAGCGTTTAACGAAAATAACACGGAAAAAGTTGAGTTTTTACAGAATTTAGTCGGCTTTTTCTCGGTTGCCGAATGTCAGTGTTACCCTGTAAACGCAAAGTATTACCTCGGACTTGACGGTGTTAATATAGGAATTAACACAAGAACAAGAAATCCTGCCGAACTTACACAGAGCAGAAAACTTGAAATAGACCAGATGTATGCGTTTACAAAAGATATTGAAAAGAAATATTCTCTTTAAAAATTACGGTCCGACAAATGAAGTCGGACCGCTTTTTATATTATTTAATTTTCTTTCCTTTTACAAAAATTTCAACATTTTCGGTATTGCCGTAGAGTTTATAATCTTTGAGTTCGTTGTTTTCCCAGGAAACATCAACTTTGATATTTCCTACTGCTTTAAGACCTTTTACGCAACCGTTTTTCCATTCGGAGGGGAGAGCGGGCAAAAGGAATATTTTGTTTTCTCTTGACTGCAAAATCATTTCACAGACACCGCTGACATAACCGTAGTTACCGTCTATCTGAAACGGGGGATGTGCGTCAAAAAGGTTCGGGTAAGTTCCTCCGCCGTGATATTGGATTTTTCCTGCCGGAACGGGATTTAACTGCATTTTGAGAAGTTTAAGTGCATGGTCGCCATCCCATAAACGTGCCCACATATTTATTTTCCAGCCGAGGCTCCAGCCCGTGCCGTTATCGCCGCGCCTTTCAAGGGACTTTCTGCATGCGGTTGCCAGTTCGGGTGTTTCATCGGGCGTAATTAAATTTGCGGGGTGAAGCCCGTAAAGGTGTGATTTATGACGGTGATGCAATTCACTTTCTTCTTCGTCATTGTACCATTCAAGAAGTTGTCCTTCGCTTCCTGTTTTAAAAGGAAGTAATTTCTTGTTAACAGCCTTTATTTTTTTAACAGTTTCGTTGTCAGTTCCGAGAATTTCGGTTGCTCTTAAAATATTACGGAACAACTCTTTTATTATTGACATTGTCATTGTAGTTGTCTGTGAAACAGAAACATTCTTACCGTTAAATTTATAACTGTTTTCCGGCGATGTTGACGGAGCCATAATAAGATAACCGTCTTTATCTTCAACAAGTAAATCAAGGAAGAATTTTGCAGATTCAATCATTATCGGATATGCGGTATTTTTTAAAAACTCGACATTATTTGTGTAAAGATAGTGGTTATAAAGGTGTTCGCAAAACCAACCGCCCGCCATAGGCCAGAACGCCCATTGTGCATTACCGGAAACAGGGGATGAATAACGCCATAAGTCAACATTATGGTTTACGCAGAATCCGTCGGCGTGATAACGCTCTTTTGCCGGTTCTCTTCCGGTTACGGAAAGATCTTTAATCATTTCAACAAGAGGCAAATTGCATTCTGCAAGGTCGCACATCAAAACGGGCCAGTAATTCATTTGAGTATTTATATTTACCGTATAATTTGAATTCCACGGAGGTACGATTTTGTCATTCCAGATCCCCTGTAAATTTGACGGTTGAGAACCATCACGGGAAGCGGAAATAATTAAATATCTGCCGAAATTAAACATCAGAGAATAAAGTGCAATATCTTTTTCACCTTTATTATGTTTTATTAAACGTTTATCGGTAGCAATTTCACCTTTGTTGTCCGAGCCTATGTCAAATGATACTCTTGAAAATAATTCGCTGTAATCGCTTATATGGGCATTTTTAACGTCGTCGTAGTCTTTTGATGAAACTTTTGCCAACATATCAAGACAGGGTTTTTCATAATCTTTACCCTCAAGAACAGGGTGTTTATCGTATCCGTTAAATGAATTATCGGTTGTAAAATAAATAATTGCTTTTTTTGCATTTTTTACGCAAATGCTCTTATCGTTCACTGTCAGTTTACCGTCTGTTACAACATTAACAGCCGCTCTGAAATAAATGCCTTGTTCTGCGGGATTATCGGAAGTTTTTCCGCCCATTTCATCAATAAAATCGGTAATATTACTTTCGGAATTTGAAAGGGCAATTCCGTCAAGAATCAAATAATTTCCGTCGGAATGAAGTGTGCTTTTCACTTCGCAGTTGAGAGTAAGTTCAAAACTCAACGATTTTTTTTCAAAACATTCACATTTCATAACAAATGCGTTATCGGGCTTTGAAACGAAACTTTCCGTTTTATATGATAAATTTCCGCGAGAATACTCAACCGTATGTATTGCATTTTCGAGATTTAATATTCTTTTATAGTTTTTCTGAAAACCTGTTTTGTCATATTTAATAATTATGTTACAAAGCGGCAGATAACTCTGTGTCCAGTTGCCTAAGCATTTTGACTCAATAAGTTTCTGTGCTTCATCGTTTTTGCCGTTTAATGACAGTTCACGTGCTTTAATAAAACTTTCATAACAGTCATCTTTAATTAATGCTTTACGGGGGTAGCCTGTCCATAAAGTATCACTGTTCATACATATTTTTTCTTTATCAGTTTTTCCGAAGACCATTGCGCCTAAAGAACCGTTTCCGAGAGGCAGAGCCTGCACCCAGTGTTTAGCCGGAGTTTTGTAATATAAATTCAAAGAATCGTTTATCATTTTTTCACCGCCTGTTAAATTTAATATTTTTTAATGATAGCATAAGATATACTTTAATTCAACAATAATATATTATTTTTGATTTATCTTTAAAAATTATTGTAAAATAATTATATTTATGTTATATTTAATTGATATTATATTTTATTTATGGAGTTTTTATGAACTATATTATTGTTGACCTTGAATGGAACAACACCTACTGCAAAAAGAAAAAAGGTTTTATAAATGAAATAATTGAAATAGGTGCAGTTAAACTTGACGAAAATCTCGTTCAGGTTGATACTTTTTCATACTTTATCAAGGCTCAACTCGGTAAAAAACTTCACACAAGGGTTAAAGAACTCACCAATATTACAAATGACGACATAAACAGCGGAACTCCGTTTTCACAGGTAATGTCACTTTTTCGCAAATGGTCGGCAGGGGAAGGCAATATTATTCTTACATGGGGCGACACCGATATAAGAGTGTTGATTGAGAATTTCCGCTATTTTAACGGCATTGCATTTATTCCGTTTTTAAAAAATTACGTCAATCTTCAAAAATATGCTCAGGCTTTTATGAACATTTCAAAAGCCGACCAGATAGGTCTTTCGGCGGCTGCCGAAAAACTCGACATAAAAACGGAAGATTATTCACTGCACAGAGCGATTGATGACAGTCTTCTTACTGCAGACATATTCAGAAAAATTTATAATCAGCAGATGATTGCTTCATATACTTTGAAATGCGACAATTCATTTTATTCAAAACTTTCTTTTAAACCGAAAATAATTACAGACATTAACAGTCCGTTAATTGATAAATCAAGAATGAAATGTTTGTGCGAAGTCTGCGGTTCGCAGTGCGAACGAATATCGGAATGGCGTGTTATGAATCAGTCATTCAGGGCTGTTTTTCAATGCAAAAACTGTAAACGGAAAATCCGTTTTACTATAAGATTTAAGGAATATTACGACAGAATTGATATTAAATCATCAACTGTTCCTTTTATTGACAAAAAAGAAATTGAACTTCAAAATAAAAATGATTCAGAAAGCAGTGTGAATTAAATGTATCCTTTAAAACTTAATCCCGTATTTAAAGAAATTGTATGGGGCGGAAACAGACTGAAATCCGATTATAATTATGAATCGTCGCTCAACAATATTGCCGAAGCGTGGGTTTTAACAGCAAGAAATGACGGCGACAACATAATAAACAACGGCGAATTTGCAGGTAAATCATTTACCGAGTTTGTAAAAGAAAATCCCGAAGTTTTAGGGGAAAAAGGAAAAAAATATTCGGAATTTCCTCTTTTAATTAAATTTATTGATGCAAAATCCGACCTTTCCGTTCAGGTGCATCCCGACGATGAATACGCAAGAATTCATGAAAACAGTTACGGAAAAACAGAAGCGTGGTATGTTCTTGACTGCGAAGAAGGCGCAGAACTTATTTACGGTTTTAATAAAAAAATTGACAAAGAAACATTTAAGAACTCAATTTCCGATAATTCATTTCTCAATTATGTAAATAAAGTCAAAGTAAAAAAAGGTGACGTATTTTTTATTTCCGCCGGAACACTTCACGCAATAGGCGGAGGAATATTACTTGCAGAAGTACAGCAGAACTGCAACACCACATACAGAGTTTATGATTACGGCAGACTTGTAAACGGTAAACCGCGTGATTTACACGTTGAAAAAGCACTTGACGTTACTGTTACAGATGTTCCGTCACGCTCAGCCGAACCCGACGAAGCGCCGAAAAAATGCGGTGATGCAGTTATTACAAAACTTTGTTCATGTGAATTTTTTACAATGAAATCATTTGAAGTAAACGGAACATACACAGAAGATGTTCTTGATGACAGTTTTTTGTCTGTTCTCATTCTTGAAGGTAACGGAACAATTTCTTGCTCAGATACCGATTTGGAAGTAAAAAAAGGGGAAAGCATATTTATTCCCGCATCAAGCGGTAAAGTTTCATTTGAAGGCGAGTTTAAGGCACTTTTAAGCACTTTATAATTACGGAGGACTTATGTCATTACTTACAGCGCAAAACTTGAAATTCGGCTTTTCTGACGGCGTCTTATTTAAAGACGCCGCTTTTCAGGTTGAAAATAATGACAGAATAGGTCTTATAGGCGTAAACGGCACAGGCAAAACTTCACTTTTCAAACTGATAACAGGTGATCTTTTTCCGCAGGAAGGCGGTATTGTAAGAGGCAAAAACGTCAAAATAGGGTATATGGAACAGTACCTTGAAGCAAAGACCGACAGAACTCTTTACGAAGAAACGCTTACCGTATTTTCCGATGTTGCGGAAATGGAAAACGAACTTGAGCAAATCAATGAAAAATTAAATCTGTCAAATGACATTTCTTTAATTGAACGTCAACTTTTTCTTAATGATGAAATAGAAAGACGTGACGGTCTTGTATATAAGGCGAAAACACGTTCATCGCTTTTAGGTCTCGGTTTTTCGGAAAACGACCTTTCTTTAAGTGTTTCCGCTTTAAGCGGCGGTCAGCGTTCAAAAATGGCTTTATGTAAACTTTTATTATCTGATGCAAATCTTCTTTTGCTCGATGAGCCGACCAACAACCTTGATATTGATGCCGTAACATGGCTTGAAGATTACCTTTTAAAATATAAAGGTGCATTTATCGTTGTTTCTCACGACAGATATTTCCTTGATAAAGTTACTTCTTCAACAATGGAAATATACAATAAAAAAATATATTTCACAAAAGGAAACTATACTGTTTACAAAAAACTCAAAGAAGAACGGGATTTATCAATCGAAAGAGAATATGAAAAGAATATTGCCGAAATAAAACGTATTGAAGGTATAATCGAACAGCAAAAAAGGTTTAATCAGGAAAGAAACTACATAACAATAGCAAGTAAACAAAAACAGATTGACAGAATAAAAGAACAACTTGTTATTCCCGACAGAGCATTAAAATCAGTACATTTTTCGTTTGATTGTGATATAAGAACCGGTGATGAAGTATTATATGCCGAAAACATTTCAAAACATTTCGGAAACAAAAAGATATTTGAAAATTTCTCTCTTTGTGTAAGAAGAAATGACAGAGTATTTATTCTCGGTCCGAACGGATGCGGAAAATCTACTTTTTTAAAAATAATCAACCGTGAATTATTACCCGATTCCGGAATATTCAAATTCGGAGTAAATGTGAAAATCGGGTATTTCTCACAGAACATTGACAATGTTTCGGACAGTAAAACAATTCTTGATGATGTTTGGGATATGTACAGAAATATGGATATGACATCAGTAAGAAATGCGCTTGCTTCATTTTTATTCTGCGGTGATGACGTATTCAAAAGCGTATCTTCATTAAGCGGCGGTGAAAGAGCGAAACTTTCACTTTTAAAAATAATGCTTTCAAAACCGAATGTTTTAATTCTTGATGAACCTACAAACCACCTTGACATTTCATCAAGGGAAGTTCTTGAAAACGCATTGCTGAATTTCAAAGGAACGCTGATTATTGTTTCGCATGACCGTTATTTTATAAATACTCTTGCAACAAAACTCGTTTACCTGACAAAAGAAAGTTCTGTAAAAATTGACGGTAATTATGATGACTATTTGAATTATAAATACAAATATGAAGAATCCGAAAAAGAAACCGTTGAAACAGCCAAACCTAAAGTAAACGATTATAAATTAAAAAAAGAGCAGGCGAGCAACGAAAGAAAAAGGCTGACTCAAATAAGAAAAACCGAAGAAGAAATTGAAAACAAGGAGAATGAATTAAACGAAATTCAATTAAATCTTTCGGATTCCGAAATTACAGCCGACTATACAAAATTGATTGAACTTACCGATAAACTCAATACTTTAAAATCCGAACTTGATTCTCTTTATGAACTTTGGGAATCGCTTCAAATTACGTAATAAAAATATATTCACCCGCATATTATTCTGCGGGTGATATTTTTATGGAAAATAAGAAAAAGGATTATCTTACAAAAACAGTAACAGTACAATTTATTATTTGTGCAATAATTTTCGGCTCGTTGTTCGGTTTAAGTAAAGCAGACGGTTCTCTGTTCGGAATTATTAAAGATACATATTCCGAATTACTTGAAGAAAACGTTACTTATGAAGAAGTGGAAGAAGTATTTTCGGGATTCGGAAAATATGTTAAAGAAAACGTGTATGATGAAAAACAGGGAATAGAAGTTGAACTGGCTGTCGGCGGTGAAGATGTGAAAGTTGACGGTAAAAAAGAAATACCCGAAAATGTTTCTTTATCAAAGTATAATTTAAAAACAAGTATGGTTAAACCTGTCTCGGGAACGGTTTCTTCAAAATTCGGGTTTCGTGTTCATCCCATTACCGGCGAATACGGTTTTCACAGCGGAATTGACCTTGCAGCCGATACCGGTACACCGATATATTCCGCTTTTGACGGAAAGGTTATTGTTGCCGACAAAGACCAATGGAACGGCAATTTTATTAAAATAGAACACGGTAACGATATTATGACTGTTTATTGTCATTGTAACAAGTTATTTGTTAAAAAAGGGAATGTCGTAAGAGCCGGTGAAAAAATAGCGGAAGTAGGCTCAACCGGCAGTTCAACAGGCCCTCATCTTCATTTTGAATTTCGAATAAACAACATTTCTTACAATCCTTCTTATGCGCTTGATAATTCAGTAAATGCAATTTAATATAAAAAAAACAAAAATTAAAATTAATTTTACTTTTTTTGCATTGATTCTGTTGTTTGTCTC
The DNA here is from genome assembly GCA_045598225.1 of Acutalibacteraceae bacterium. Lineage (GTDB taxonomy): Bacteria > Bacillota > Clostridia > Oscillospirales > Acutalibacteraceae > DTU089. Next base: position 32,613 of record JAZLLP010000032.1, read on the forward strand.
CTTAAATAAATCACAAAATATTTTACCTGCATTACTGTGCTCATTTTTGCACGAATGCGGGCATTTTGCGGTTTTACTGTTTTCAAATGAAGAAGTTTGCGAATTTCATATAGGAATGTTCGGCGCAAACATAATAAAAAAAGATAATCTGAAAACGGATTTTAAAAAGGAATTTTTAATAAACATTGCAGGTCCTGTTGTAAATTTAATTATCGCTTTATTCTTTTTTGTATTTAACAATAAAAAATATGTTTACATAAATTTAATTATCGGATTATTTAATTTACTTCCCGTTTATTCACTTGACGGCGGGAAAGCGTTATCTTCAATTTTAAATATGTATTTCGATGAAAACAAATCAACTGCAATTATTACAATAGTTTCATATTGTATTTCCGTACCTCTTATCATATTTTCTTTTGTTTTACTGTTGACAAACAAAGGTAATATTCAATTATTCATACTTTCGGTTTATATATTATTAACATTGATTTTTAAAAAATAAATTTACTTGATTATTAGTATTATTTATTGTAAAATAAGAGCATATTTAATACGGAGATATTTTAATATGCTTTATGATGAAATAGAAAGAATATTACCGCTTGTTCAAAAACCCGCACGTTATACAGGCGGTGAACTTAATTCGGTTGTTAAAGACAAAAACGTTGATTTGCGTTTCGCTTTTTGTTTTCCGGATACATACGAAATAGGTATGTCGCACCTCGGAATGAAAATTCTTTACAGTCTTATAAATTCACGTGAGAATTATTGGTGTGAACGTGTTTTTGCACCTGATACCGATATGGAAAAAATAATGCGTGAAAGAAACATACCGTTATTCGGTCTTGAAAGCCGTGATGCGATAAAAACGTTTGACGTAATAGGTTTTACACTTCAATATGAACTTTCATATACAAACGTACTTAATATGATTGACCTTGCGGGACTTGAAATTCGCACAGATAAACGTTCAGAATTACTTGATGAGCCTGTAATTATTGCCGGCGGACCGTGCGTTTCAAACCCAGAACCGCTTGCGAATTTTATTGATGCTTTTCAAATCGGTGAAGGCGAAGAAATGATGCTTGAATTTCTCGACCTTTTAAACGAATACAAAAAGAAAGGCGCAACAAAAAAAGAATTTCTTATTGCGGCTTCCAAAATAAAAGGAATATATGTACCGTCACTTTATAATGTTGAATATAATGCTGACGGCACTGTAAAATCTTATACCGCCGAACACGGCGCACCCGAAAAAGTTGAAAAAAGAGTAGTTTCCGACCTTGATTCAATGTTCTATCCGGACAAGTTTGTTGTTCCGTTTGTTGAAATTGTTCACGACAGATTCGTTGCCGAAATTTTCAGAGGGTGCATAAGAGGATGCCGTTTCTGTCAGGCGGGATTCTGGTACAGACCTATTCGTGAAAAATCAATTAAAACCATATCCGAGCAGGGCAAAAAACTCGCCTGTTCAACCGGATATGATGAAATGTCTTTATGCTCACTTTCAAGCAGCGACTATTCAAAAATAACAAAGTTAATCGAAGAACTTCTCGGTTGGACCGTTCCTCAAAAAATTAATGTTGCGTTACCGTCGTTGAGAATTGATAATTTCTCCGATGAATTAAAAGAAAAACTCGCTTTGGTAAGACGTTCGGGGCTTACATTTGCCGCTGAAGCAGGAACACAGCGCATGCGTAACGTAATAAACAAAAATATTTCCGAAGAAGAAATTCTTGAAACTTGCCGAAAGGCTTTTACAGGCGGTTGGACTGCCGTTAAACTTTATTTTATGATAGGTCTACCGACAGAAACGGATTTTGACGTTGAAAGCATTAACACACTTTCACAAAAGGTTGTTGATGAATTTTATAATAATCCCGACAGACAGAAAGGAAAAACCGTTTCCGTAAGCGACGGCGTCTCTTCATTTGTTCCGAAACCGTTTACGCCGTTTCAATGGGAAGCGCAGGATTCACGTGAAGAACTGAAACGAAAACAAAATCTGTTAAAAGAAACATGCACATCGAAAAAAGTATCTTTCAGATTTCATAATATCGATATGACATTCCTTGAAGCGGTTATGGCAAGAGGGGACAGACGTGTAGGAAAAGTTATTGAAGATGCGTGGCGCAACGGCTGTACTTTTGACAGTTGGGATGATAAATTCAATTTTGAGCAATGGTTAAAATCTTTTGAAAACACAGATGTTTCGCCCGAATTTTACGCTAACAGAAAACGTAATTATAATGAAGTACTTCCGTGGGATATAATAAACGCCGGAGTAAAAAAGAGTTTTCTTATAGAGGAAAGCGAAAAAGCAAGAAAAGGCGAAACAACCTGTAACTGCCGCGAAAAATGTTCCGGTTGCGGTTCAAATATGCTTAACGGAGGTAAATGCGATGCGCTCTGTAAGAATATGGTTCAGTAAAACGGGAACCGCAAAATACATTTCACATCTTGACCTTACAAGATGTTTAATAAGAGCATTCAGAAGAACAGATATTCCGCTTTGGTATACGGAAGGGTTTAATCCTCATCCTCACCTTGTTTTCGGACTGTCTTTACCTCTCGGTGCAGAGGGACTTGAAGAAACGCTCGATATTCGCCTCTATGATGATGATTACGAAAACAACAGAATACTCGAACAGTTAAATAAAGTAACAGTTCCCGGAATCACATTTTTGAAAATTTCCGAACCGGTATATAAACCAATTGAAATTTCTTTTGCCGAATACGAAATACATATAGCGTGCGAGAATGCAGACAGAGAAAAAATCATCTGTTTTATTAACAGTAAAATTGATTCCGGAAGTATTTTGATTGAAAAAAAGACAAAAAAGAAAGAAATTAAAGTTATCAATGTTTGTGAACATATTTCAGATGTTTCATTTGATAATCGGGAAGAAAAAATAATTTTCGGTTTTACACTTCCCGCAGGAAATGATTTTACAGTAAATCCCGTTTCTTTTTGCAATGCTTTATTTGACAATTTCTTAATCGACCCTCATTCATGTCTTATTAAAAGAAAGAAACTGTTAATTAAAGATAAAACCGAATACAAATAATCTGCAAATTCACCGCATATTATAAACAGGTGAATTTTATGAAAAAATTATTTGCATTATTCTTTTGTGTATTTGTCTGCATTACTTTTTCGGCAGTCTTGTTTTTAAACGGTGAAAACAAAAAAACAGTTACAACATCTGCTGATAAAACAAAAACATATCCCGTAATAATTATTGATGCGGGGCACGGCGGTTTTGACGGCGGAGCATCTACTGCCGACGGTGTTCCCGAAAAAGATATCAATCTCAGTATATCGTTATATCTGCGTGATTATCTTGAATATCTCGGTTATGAAACAATAATGACACGAGAAACCGACACATCACTTGAAGACGAAGGGTTAAATACAATTCGTGAAAAGAAACACTCCGATATTATGAACAGATATAAAATTTCTCAGAATAATGAAAACTCAATATATGTAAGTGTTCATCAAAATCATTATTCCGTTGAAAAATATCACGGCGCACAAGTGTTTTATTCACCCGAAAACGCCGAAAAATCGTCTGTTCTTGCGCAATGTATTCAGGATTCAATAGTAAAAAACGTTCAACCCGATAATACAAGATGTATTAAAAAATGCGATTCATCTGTTTATTTGATTTACAACGCAAAAAATCCCGCCGTTCTTGTTGAATGCGGTTTTTTGTCAAATTATAAAGAAGCCGCAGATTTGCAGAATGAAGAATATCAAAAAAAAATAGCGTTCAGTACGGCATTAGGTATTAACGACTATTTAAAGGAAGATAAAAATGGCTAAAAATAAAACAGTATATATATGCAGTCAATGCGGATATGAAACACCAAAATGGTACGGCAAATGTCCGTCTTGCGGTGAATGGGATTCTTTAAATGAAGAACAAATTATAATTCAAAGTTCAAATAAAACCGTTAAAAATACTTTAAACGGCTTTAAAGGGGCTGTTTCGTTTTCGCAAATTGATTCATCTTCCGAATTACGCTACGATACAGGTGTGGGTGAACTTAACAGAGTTCTCGGCGGCGGTATAGTTAAAGGCTCACTCGTTTTATTGTGCGGTGATCCAGGAATAGGCAAATCAACACTTTTACTTCAAATATGTGAAAAACTCGCACAAAACCTTTCGGTTTTATATGTCAGCGGCGAAGAATCCGCGTATCAACTTAAAATGCGTGCTAAAAGACTCGGCGTATCTTCCGAAAAAATCGGTATTATGACCGAAACCGATGCTGAATGTATATGTGAATATATTAAAACAATTAAACCCGACATTGTTATGATTGATTCTGTACAGACAATGAGCATAAGTGAAATATCATCTGCCGCAGGAAGCGTTACTCAGGTAAGAGAATGCACAAATCTTTTTATGAGAACTGCAAAAAATAACGATGTTTCAATTATTCTTGTCGGGCACGTCAATAAAGACGGTAATATAGCAGGCCCGAAAGTTCTTGAACATATTGTTGATACCGTACTTTATTTTGAAGGTGAACGAAATCTTTCATACAGAATATTAAGAGCGGCAAAAAACAGATTCGGTTCCACAAATGAAATCGGTGTTTTTGAAATGACCGATAAAGGAATTGCAGAAGTTGAAAGTCCGTCACTTGCACTTATTTCCGGTCGGCCTTTAAATGTTTCCGGAACTTGCATAACCTGTCTTTTGGAAGGCTCACGTCCCATTCTTGCCGAAGTTCAGGGGCTTGCAACATCATCGGGATTCGGAAACCCACGCAGAATGGCTGCCGGTTTCGATTATAACAGAATGGCAATGCTTATAGCCATTCTTGAAAAACGTGCAGGATATTTCCTCGGAAATATGGACTGTTATATTAACATTGTAGGCGGTCTTAAAGCAGATGAGCCGGGGTGTGACCTTGCAGTTGCACTTGCTTTAATATCAAGTTTAAAAGATACCGTAATCGACAGCGGTACAATCGCTTTCGGCGAAATCGGACTTGCCGGTGAAATAAGAACAGTCAACAACTGTGAACAGCGAATACGTGAATGTGAACGTCTTGGCTTTAAAAAGTGCATTATTCCTCGACAGAACATAAAAAAACTTGACCGGACAAGTTTTAAAGATATTGAAGTTATCGGCGTAAGAAACATCCGTGAAGCGTTTGAAGCCGCAGCAGAATAAATATGGAATGTTATATTAAAACGCCTAATTTGCCGCAAAAAAGAGTAAATACGGTTATAATAGGCGAAAAATACAAAGAAACGAAAACAGAATTGGAAAGTTTCGGAATTGAAGTGTTATCCGTAAAAGAAAATATTAAACTTGACGAAGAAACATCCTGTCATGCCGATATGCTTTTTCTTCATACAGGTGATAATAAAGTATTTATTGACGAATCTCAAACAGATTTAATAAATATTTTAAGTAAAAAAGGTTTCATTTTAACCGAACAAAAGGGGATAAGTTCACCTTACCCGAATGATACGCTCTTAAATAAAGCGGTATTAAATAGATATATTTTCGGATTAACAAACAATAATCAACTTAACCGGTTAAAATATGAAAGCATAACTGTAAAACAGGGTTACACAAAATGTTCAATTTGTGTTGTTGATGAAAATTCAATAATTACCGATGATACCGAAATTGCTACTTTGTTAAAAAATTATCAATTCGATGTTTTGTTAATAAGTAAAGGAGATATTTATTTATCCGAAAAGCATTACGGATTTATCGGCGGAACGTGCGGAAAGTTAAATAAAGACACAATCTACTTTAACGGAAACTTAAAAATGCACAAAGATTACACTCGGATAATTGATTTTTTAAATAACAGAAATATTAAACCTGTATTTAATGAATCACGAATATTAACCGATATCGGCGGAATTATTCCGATTATTGAAGAATTTTAAGCATAATATTGAAAATTTCATTTAATCAGTTTTTTTAAAATGATGAATGTATCAAATAAAATATTTCCATTAAATAAGAAAGGAAAAATAAATATGAAAAATCCCGAAAAAAACGGCGTTGCAAAATTAGGTTACACAGCAACAATGCTTATTGTATCTGTTGCAATTCTTGTTTGTATGAAAAAATATAAAGAGAAATAATATATCATATAAGTATATTTTATAAATCATACATCTGTTTGTTTAAATTAAACCAATTACTTAATACTTAATAATCTTTAAATAATCAATCTCCCTACTGATCCTCTCACCCGACTTATACAAAACTTTTCTTTTGTATAAGTGACTATGTATAATTTAAACAGGACTACCCTGCACGGTAGCCCTGTTTTTTTGTGCGTTTTTACTAACTCGGCAACGATACAACGAGCGCATCCGTTCGAGCGTGCGTCGAGGTATGGTATTGGCAAGCCGCGGCATTTTATTTTGTCGTCTCTCATCCAGAGCGCGGGCGCATATGATTACTTTGTCCGCCGTCCTTGCCCTTTCCTAATTGGCCTTTACATGAGCGCCATATGTTCGGGCGAGTTTTTCATGATGACGGCAAAATAAATTTATATCGTGCATTACACCTTCAAGCTCGGTCGCGGGGTCTGACTCCACGAGGTGCGTAAGCACCCCATAAATAGAAAGAAGACTTTTAATTTTATAACTATAATGGGTGGGGTCAAGCGGGTCACTCGCAACGCGAGCAAGCGAAGCGCAGCCCGTCAGGGTGATGGGCTTGTTGTTCATCGGGCCGCAGGAGAAACACAGCAAGCCGGCCGCACCGTCGGTGCGCCGGGTTCTGTGTTCCGCCCTTATATACTACGACATATAAGGGCGGTCATTGGTCAAGAATTTGCGAAAATTATTGTTATTCGATAATATTTCCGTCATTATTAACAACGGCCACAAAAACCTCTTTGTGCATATTTCACAATTTCGTGTTTTTTGGATACGGCGCTCTTATGTCCGTTATTTTACATAAATAATCTAATGAACATTTATAGTATTCTGCATATTTTATAGCTACTTCCAGCGGTATATCTCTTTCCCCTTTTTCATATCTTTCATAGCTTTTTTTACTTATAAATGCTATCTTTGCACAATACTCTTGAGTTAAATCATTATCTTCTCTCAAGTCTCGCAATCTAGTATTCATATTATCACCTCATTTTTATTATAAAAAATAGACCGAATGGTCTTGACATTTTCGTCCATATGGTCTATATTATTTATAGACCGATTGGTCTGCCCCCGTTTTTACACTGCCCCACACAGTTAAAACGGCTCTCATCTCTCGCATCAGAGTTTAAACTTCCGAGAGGATAACGCCCCCCGGTGCTGTTAAACCGGGTATTTCTTTCAGGTGATTTTATGATTAATGCTTTTATAGAAGATTTTTATTATGTTTATCAGTTATATTCTTTCGATTCTCTAACTCTTTCACATGTTATTTCTTTTTGTTTTACAGTTTTTTCTTTATTTATTTTTTTTCTAAGTTTATTTATTCTATTTATTTTTCTTTTTATTAATTTTATTAAGTTAAAAAAATAGAATTTAAAAATTTTATTTTAATGAGGTGTTTTTTATGTTAGGTATTTTATGTGGTATTCGTGAAGTTAATTACAAAAAGAAAGATGGTACGGATGTTTCTGCTCTTGAGGTTCATTTCATTATTGAAGAGCAGGAAGGTACAACCGGTAATGCTGTTAAGTCTTTCTATCTCAACCCCAATTATACGGACTCAGATATTTTTGAAATATTATCATATTCTGAACCTGGAGACGTTTTCGATATTGGTTTCATGCAGAACCGCTGGGGTAATGAAGTTCTTTACAAAGCAATCCTTTCTAATCATTGTGCAATCAAATTTGATTATAACGACTTAGGAGGAGGTGAAAATAATGAAAATGAGCCCTAAAGCTAAAAAGCTTTTTGCCGTTTGCATGTGTCTCGTTGTTTTCGGTTGCATTTTCGTCATAGGTTGTTTTGCTACTGACTCAACGACTGTAACCGAACCCGGTTATGCTGATGCTGCCGAAGAAGTTTTTGAAAGTGTTCATGCGGTTATTAACTTTACTAACATTCTTGCAATTATCGGCGTTGCACTCGGTGCAGAAGCTACTTTGTTTTTACTTTGGTGGGGAATTCGAAAAGTTATTCGTCTTGTTAAAAACGGTCTCAATGGTAAACTTAAAGCATAATTCTTTTAAATTGAGACGGTTCATGCCGTCTCTTTTTTATTGAGGTGAATTTAATGGAAGATTATACAACGAAACAGTATTTAGAAGCGTTTGCACGCTATTCTTCGAGTAATTACGGTTACCTTAAACCTGTTGACGGTTTAAAGCCTTCTCGTCTTATTCGTGCCTTTAAATTCAAATTAAGCGAATATATAAGAGAGCCTGATTATTTTACTCCGTCCGGACTTCTTACTTTTCACGGTTCTCAAGGGCAAGGAAAAACATTAACGGCTGCAGCTGTGTATTGCCATAATCTGATGATGGCTTTTCCGTGCTGTATTCTTTGCACTAATACTAAATTTAAGGATAGACCTTTTAACGCTTATATCAAGTATAACGGTTATACACAAAAGCAACTTGAACAGATGTATTCAAAGGTTAAACAGAAACGTATACTTGATTTTATTAAGCAGGTTACAGATGAACTCACAGAAGATTTTTTAACTATAAAATACCCTGAGTTTACTCTTGATGATTATATTAAAAAGAATATTCCCTTTCATCCATTCAATGAGCAGTCTGACTTTGAAGAATTTTGTCAAACAGAACAGTATCAGATACGTGACATAATGACAGACGAAATAATAACACCTGAAAAGATTAAAGACGGCACCTTTAAAAATGTTACGATCGAATATTGGGGTATTGATTGTCTGAAATATGTTAATAACGGCAAATTAGGTGTTCTTTTCTTCATTGATGAGATACACCTTGAATTTAATAATCTGGACAAAAACATACCTCTTGAGGTTATGGTAGAAATTTCTCAGCAGAGAAAACAACGCAAACATATAGTAGGCACTTCTCAATGTTTCAGACGTTCCGCCAAGTTCTTAAGAGAACAGACTAATAACTGTGTTGCTTGTAAGTGTTTCTTCGGACTAATCCAATATAACAAGTTAATAGACGGTGAAAGTATTGATTCAACATCAGACGGTAAATTAAGTTACAAAGTTATTAAACGGAATTTATTCTTTCACGACATTGATTTATACCGATATTACGATACCTATGCAAAAATGAAACGGTATAATAACGAATGGACAGGTAAACCTTCAATTATAGTAAATAGTAGCACAACGTAAAATGTGTATATGTGCAGAGCAATTTTTCGCCCGACTTAGAAAGACCAACCAAAATGATTGGAAATTATATTTTCACTTGCACCTTCATTATATTATCTTTTGTAAAAAAAATCTGGTGCAAGTGTAAAATGTGATTTGCAATCCCTCGCGAAAAATTAGACTGTAATTTGTCTTATTCTTATCTTAAAATTAACAGTAACCCCCTTACAGTCGGCTCAAACATATATACATTTTACAATGTGCGGATATATACGAAAGGAGTTAATAACTTTGAATGATTTATTTTCCACAATTAACGGACTTACAACACATGCTTATATTGTCGCCGCATGGATCTTCTTATTAGGTTTACCTGCTCGCATGATGTTAAGCGGTCTTAAAGGTAAATTTGAGTTGAGGTGATTATATGTTTTCTACTGCTCAATTGGAGTATATAAAGGCTTATTTGCCTACTTATGCCAAACAGGGTTATAAATTCTATCTGTGTTATTCAGATTCTGATTCTAGTGGCGGTTACGGTTCTCAAACTCAACCTGATTTATATATTATCTTTTCCAAGTCTGAAATAACTCAAAATTCTTTATATTCTTATTCTGTCGGTGAAAATTCTGTTTTGCTTTCTATTCGTACCGGCAATTACAGTACATATAATTCTCAACCACGTGTCACCGTTGCCGATGAAACACGTACTACTGTTCAAATCAATTCTTACGAGCATGTTTTTACTAATGCTGCCGCTCAGAGCGAGACGGTTTCATTTCAACCTGATTTTTATTTGAGTTCCGGAGGTGATACTAATGTTAAACTCGAAGCGGTTTCTTTCATTCTTCTTGTCACTCTCATTTGTTCTTTGCTCTCTCGTGTCTTTTTTAAGCGTTAAAGTTTCCGCCGATGATAATCTTATTGATTCCAATTTCACAAGGTGGGATAAATGTGATGTGGTCGGTTCATCTTCTGTTACTTCAACTTCAGATGGTTATAAGGTTAGAGTTAATTCCGATTCAATTGCTATTTATTACAGGCTTCCTGATTACCTTATGGCGGGTCATACATACAACTTTACTTTCTGCTTAAAATCGTCTTCAGGTTTCACTGCTGATTCTTGTTTGGGTTTTGGTGTTAACTCATCTCTTGAACTTTCCGCTTCTGATTTAGACGGTGTGTCTATTCCGCTTAATGAATTAAACTCAACTACTCCACAGGTCTACGATTATTCGTTTGTTTGCAAAGACGGAGTAAACAACATAATCGAGTTTTTCATTGCTTCGGCTTCGGCTCCTGTCGAATTTGTCATAAAAAATATTGAATTGATTGATGTTTCTCAAATGCAACATCAAGAAATTCTTGATAATCAAAATCAGAATGCCCAGGATATACAAGATAATGCCGATAAGAATGCACAGGAAATTAAAGACAATGCAGATGAAAATACATCTAAAATAGGCGGCTGGTTATCTGATTTAGGAGATTCAATTAAATCAATTTTTTATATCACTTCTTATATTCATTTTGAGTGGGAGCCTAACGTACTTAATACTTCGACTGGTCTTCCTGTTTCTATTTCTGATTCTTCCACAGGTCAAAGGACTTCAGATTTTTTCAGTGTTGATGGTGAAAATTTTTTACTCTATGTAAACGGTTCTGGTCAAAATCTTCGATATATACGCCTTTTTAAATATGATGAAAATTACACATATTTATCTAATCAGTCTTTATCTCTATCCTCTGATTACACTCTATCACTTGAACCGGGTTATTATTACAAGGTTTCTATTCTTTCAAATTATTCAATTAGTAGTAGCGATGCAGATATCTATGTTTTTGCTTCTGGTGATGTTTTCTTTGTTAATCTCTTAGTTGATAAGCTTGTTTCTTCGTTGAAGTCTCTTTTTGTACCTTCCGAAGAAGATTTGACCGCATTTAAAGATAACATGCAAAATTTATTTGCTGATAAACTCGGTTTCATTTATTCTGCAGGTGATTTTTTAGGTAATGTTTTAGATTCTTTATCTGATTTATTTTCAGGCAACTATTTAGATGGTTCCATGATAATTACACTTCCTGCTTTGTCTTTTAATTTTTTAGGTTTTTCAATTCATCTATGGGATGATACTTCTATTAACTTATCTACTCTTATCTCCGGAACGGCAGGCATTTCAATTCTTTATAACATTTATAAAGTAATGCTTCATACATTTTTTATTACAGTTCTTGTCGGTTATGCTGAACGTATTTACAAGGGGGCTCTGCATTCTACATGATTATTACTGCTCTTCTAAATTTACTTTACAGGCTCGTTTCTGTTGTTCTTTCCCCTTTAAATATTCCCGAAGCCTCCGCCGATATGCTTACATCTATGTCTTCTTTTTTGGAATATTTCGATTATGCTGAGACATTTTTACCGCTTGTCTTTCCAATTGATTTGCGTATTTACTTAACCATTGCTATTGCCTTATTCGGTTTCGAGCATCTTTATCCACCTATCAAGTTAATCATTAACAAAATAATCGAGGTGATACCATGACAGACACACGAGCCCGTATATGGTCTTTTATTGCTTACCCTGAAAGTTTACCTCTTGATTTCATCTCGGTTCTTGAAGATGAGCACGTACCGTGTGCCATTTCACCGCTGCATGACTTAGATGTTAATGAGAATGGTGAATTTAAGAAGCAGCATTATCATATTATTTTGGCGTTTGACGGTAAGAAGAGTTACCGTCAAGTATGTGAGATTACGGACAAGTTGAACGCTGCCATGCCGCAACCTGTTAACTCTGTTAGGTCTTATTATCGTTATTTGTGCCACCTTGATTCTAATGATAAAGCCAAATATGATGTTAATGATATAATTCTTTTAAGCGGTTTTAACCCTCAAAATTACATTGATGAGCAGGTTGGTGTTTTTACTGCTGATATGATGAATTACATAATAGCTAACAACGTTACAAGTTTTGCAGCATTTACTGAGTATTGTTTTTTAAACCATCCAAAAGACTGGTTTGTTGTGCTTGTAAATCATAAGAGTATATTTTTTAACACATTCATAAGGAGCAGAAAACACAATGAATAATAGAGATTTTGCTGAAATTGCTAAGCTTCTGACTCGCGAGGATTGCGACCTTGCCGAACGTGTCATTAATATTCAAAATCGAATCAATTATTTCCGTCATATTGATGTATATGACAGTTTCGAACTTTTAGAAATTAAAGTAACTCAAGAATATTTTGACGGCTTCGAGCAGCGTTTATTGAGGCTTTGTGACTATCTTGTAAAAAATAATGATTTATGATATGAAAATAAATTTTTGTTTGATATCTGAATTTTTTGTTATTATTAATTTATTTCTTGATGAAATTGACCCCATTATAGATAAATATCTTATTAAATTTCTTGATAAATTAAAAAAGGACTGATATAATGAATTGTGAAAATTGTTTCTATTTTATTGACGGTGAGTGTGTTTGTGATCAAACTATGGTTTATTGTGAGATTGCTCCTTGCTGTTTATTTCCTGAATATTCTGAAGAAAACTGATTCATTTTGTATAAGTAGTACTATTCAAAATGTTTTCTTTTGTATAAGTGGATATATTTTTTATTAACAAGAATTGAATTTATAATCACACTCCCCGAAACTAATATTGAAAGATGTGTTAACGTGAAACGTGAAGACTTTGACAAACTGCCTGATGTTGTCAATGATTTTTTAAATTATTACAGCGTAATAAAAAACCGCTCGGAATTAACCGTAAAAGAATACGCTAATGATTTATCAACTTTTTTTAAATTTCTCAAAATATCAAGAAATTTAGTTAATAACGAAACCGAATTTGAAGATATTGATATTTCCGATATTTCAATAGATATGATTTCATCGGTTACGTTAAGTGATGCGTACCGTTTTCTTGTGTTTTGCAAAAATGACAGAGATAATAATGAAAAGACCCGCGCACGAAAAGTCGCAAGCCTTAAAATGTTTTATAAATACCTTACCGTTCAAAAACGAGTTTTAAATGAAAACCCGTTACAGGAACTTGATTCTCCGCAAGTCAAAAAATCATTACCTAAATATCTTACACTTGATGAGAGTCTTGCGCTGTTAAAAGCAGTTGACGGAAAATTCAAAGAACGCGATTACTGTATTATTACTTTATTTTTAAACTGCGGATTGCGTCTTTCGGAACTTGTTTCACTCAATTTATCGGACATACGTTCAAATAATACATTAACCGTTACAGGTAAAGGAAATAAAGAAAGAACTATTTATTTAAATGATGCTTGCATAGATGCTATTAACGCATACCTTCCCCTGCGCCCTGTTGACGGAGTTAAAGATAAAAACGCTTTGTTTATAAGCCGTCAGAATTCACGAATCAGTCCGAAAACAGTTCAATACATAGTAAAAGAAACATTAAAAAAAGCGGGACTTGAAAACCGTGAACTTTCCACTCACAAATTAAGGCATACTGCCGCAACATTAATGTATCAGTACGGAGATGTTGACGTTCTTGCAATAAAAGAAATTTTAGGACACGAAAACCTTAATACCACACAGATTTATACGCATATTGTTGATGAACAGTTAAAAAAAGCCGCACAGGCAAATCCCCTGAGCAGCGTTAAGGCACCTCATCGCATAAATACCGATATTCCCGAAAACGATTCAGATGATACTGAATAAATTTCCGAATAGTCTGAAAGAACCGCACATAATCAATGCAGACAGTATAACGGGAAATAAATAAACGGTATAACGTGCAACGTATTCTTTTATTAAATCATTATTATTCCCTTTTTTAACATCTGTTCCGGAAACAGCGGAAAGAATATTAAATGACATATCCGAAGCGGTACTGCAACATTTTATCAATACTCCTGCCGTTAGTGAAACGGCGGGAATTATTATTATTGCAGAAAAACCCAAACCGTTTGTACTGTATGTCGAAACAAAAAAAGTAACAATAATTGACGAAATCAATCCGTAAATCAACGGAATAGAATAAATAACTGGAAGCCCGACAGCGCATAATCCGAATAAAAAACATACTAAAGGAAATACCGTATATTCAATTACGGTACTGCCGAATAAACGTAAAAAATTTAATTCATTTCTTGATTTTATATAATTCTCGGTAAACGATTTAATTATCTCTTTAAATTCACTGTCGCCTTTTATAACTGTTACAGAACCGATAATTATACCGCATATAAATAATGAAAACAAAATTATTGATTTATAATCGAATTTCGGAAATCTCAGTTTATTCCTTTTTATTACAACACTTCTGTTTATCATTTTAAATACCTCTGTTTGTTTTTTTAATATATTTTCTTTAAATTTGCAGCCAGAACACCGCCGGCAGCAGATAATAATAACTGAACAGCAGGAACAATCAGATAAAATACACTTATTTTTCCGTTACCGATAATTAAATTAAAAATCAAAGTTATAACCAAAATCGGAATTATCGCAATCAATCCGACTGTTATTCCCCTCTTTTTAATTTTATTTTGCGAAATGTATCCGGTTAAAAATGCTCCGAATGCAATAAAAATATACGGTATACAATAAATAAGCATCATATTTGTATTTAATTTGTAGTAAACTAAAGCGCTTAACACAGAGCCGCCCAATGTGAAAATAATGCCTATAATAAAGGCCTTTAAATATTTTCTTATTATTTCCGTAAAAATAATTGAATTTGATTTTTTCTTTTTAACAGGCATAAAAAAACCTCCGCACATCTTCTTTTTTAAAGATATGCAGAGTATTTGTTTTTTATAACTTATTCTTCTGTTGATTCAGTTGTTTCTGCGGCAACTTCCGCAACATCATTTTCAACTGCAGCTTCTGCTTTTTCCGATGCTTCCTCTGCTCTGAATTCTTCAACAGTACCTCTGTTTTTAACTTTTTTTGTTTTCTTGGGTGCTTTTCCGTTTACTGCGGCATCAATAGCATCCTGTTCACTTTTGGCTTTTTTTGCATCTTCTGCGGCTTTCTTTTCCGCTTCCATACGAGCGTTAGCAGTTTCATTTGTCTGAATGGCCCAACGCTGCATTTTCATTTTAACTCTGTCTGCACCTGTTTCAAGAACAATGCTGTCCTCTTTAACGGTAACAACTCTGCCCATAATTCCGCCGATAGTTGTAATTTCATCACCTATCTGAATGGAATCACGCATATTCTGTTCTTCTTTTTGTTTTTTCTTCTGAGGACGAATCATAAGAAAATACATTACAACAAAAAGACCGACCATCAAAATAAGCGAAAGAGGGCTCATTTTGCCGGATTGTGTTGTGCCGGATGTTAAAAGAAATAAAGTGTTCATAATTTTCCTCCAAAAATTGTGGTAGACACGAGCAACAAACTGTTTACTCAGCATACCCGTCTATTATAACTGCATAAACTAAAATATACAAGTGTTTTTTAAAAATTTTTTATTATATTCTTGTATCAAGTAAATCAACATACTTGTTTTTAAATTCTGAAAATGTGCCGTTGTCAAGTTCTTCTCTTATTCTTGTCATAAGATTATTGTAAAAATACAAGTTATGAATAACACAAAGTCGCATTGCAAGCATTTCTTTCGCTTTAAAAAGATGTCTTATATATGCTTTTGAATGTTTCCTGCAGGTAGGACAATTACAAAGAGAATCAATCGGAGTATCATCTTTTTCGTATTTTGCGTTATTAAGATTTATAATTCCGTTCCATGTGAAAAGATGACCGTGACGTGCGTTTCTGCTCGGCATAACGCAATCAAAAAGGTCAACACCCCTGCTTACGCCTTCAAGAATATTACCCGGAGTACCGACACCCATTAAATAACGAATTTTATTTTCGGGAGCATAGGGCTCTACCGCAGAAATTATTCTGTACATATCTTCTTTCGGCTCACCTACCGCAAGACCGCCGATTGCATACCCGTCCAAATCGAGTTCTGCTATTTCTTTCATATGTTCAATTCGTAAATCATCAAATGTACAGCCTTGATTTATTCCGAAAAGAAGTTGATTTTTATTTATAGTGTCAGGTAAAGAATTAAGACGTTCCATTTCTTCTTTACATCTTATAAGCCAACGTGTAGTTCTTTCAACCGATGGTTTTGCATATTCATACGGTGCGGGATTTTTTACACATTCATCAAACGCCATCGCTATTGTTGAGCCGAGATTTGACTGAATCTGCATACTTCTTTCGGGACTCATAAAAATCTTTTTTCCGTCAATATGCGAGTTGAAAGTAACTCCGTCTTCCTGAATTTTGCGTAGTTTGGCAAGTGAAAACACCTGAAATCCGCCGCTGTCGGTAAGAATGGGACCGTCCCAACCGGTGAATTTATTAAGACCGCCGAGTTCTTTTACAAGTTCATCGCCGGGCCTTACGTGTAAATGGTATGTGTTGCAAAGTTGAACCTGACAGTTGATTTCTTTCAAATCGTAAGCGGAAACAGCGCCTTTAATTGCGCCGCAAGTTGCAACGTTCTGAAATGCGGGTGTCTGAACGGTACCTTTGACCGTTTGAAATTCACCGCGTCTTGCAGTACCTTCTTTTTTCAATAATTTATACATTTACGTACTCCTGTTTTATAAAATCATCATACAATTACCGAAACTTATGGTTTATAAGATTTTACAGACCGGAAATCAGAATAAATCACTATGAGTGCCGGTTCTTGTCAGATACAATATCAAAATGTTGTTTCGTATTTAATCGTCAGCATACAGATCCTCCATCAATTCAGAAACTGTATGAAATCCACGACTTAAATTCTTACCTTCACGAACATTTTCTATTGCTCTTTTTGTTTCTTCATTCGGAACATCTCTTGTAATTGCAAAAGGAATTGCATTTTCACGAATAGCCTGACGTAAAAAAATATTTATTGCTGTAGATAAATCCATCCCGAAATCTGAAAAAAGTTCTTGCGCTTTTGCTTTTACATCAGAATCTATACTGATATTTGCGGTTGTTTTCGACATAACAACACCTCCATATTTTTTCAATAATAGTATATATCAAAAAAATCGCTTTGTCAATATAGTATGCGCAAAGTATGACTATATTATACTCATAAAATTAACATACAATCACCAAATGAGAAAAATCTGTATTTTTCTTCCACGGCGCATTTATAAGCGGAAAGTGTTTTTTCATATCCGTAAAATGCGGAAACAAGCATAATAAGTGTACTTTCAGGTAAGTGGAAATTTGTGATTAAACCGTCTATACATT
Source organism: Acutalibacteraceae bacterium (assembly GCA_045598225.1). Taxonomy (GTDB): domain Bacteria; phylum Bacillota; class Clostridia; order Oscillospirales; family Acutalibacteraceae; genus DTU089. The sequence continues at coordinate 50,153 of JAZLLP010000032.1, forward strand.
TGAATTTATAACCGGGATAAATAAAAATATCGGTAAATCTGTCATCCTCTTTTATTTCACCGCAAAAAGTAGCGACAGATTCAAGCGTGCGACAACTTGTTGTGCCTACGGCAATTACTCTTCCGCCGTTTTTCTTTGTTTCATTTATTAAATCCGCTGTTTCTTTCGGCAAATGATAATGTTCGGAGTGCATATGATGGTCTTCAATTTTTTCAGCCTTAACAGGTCTGAAAGTTCCCAAACCGACATGGAGAGTAACATAGCCTATTTTAACACCTTTTTCTTCTATTTTTTTAAGAAGTTCGTTTGTGAAATGAAGTCCCGCAGTCGGTGCGGCGGCAGAGCCTCGTTCTTTTGAATAAACAGTCTGGTATCTCTCGTTATCTTTTAATTCTTCGGTAATGTAATGCGGTAACGGCATCTGACCGACTTTGTCAAGAATATTGAAAAAATTATCGTCTTTTGAATATGAAAACTCAATAATTCTGTTTCCGTTATCAAGAACTCCCGTAACTTTACACGAAAGAATACCGTCGGCAAAATCAAATTCCGAGCCTTCTTTTGCACGTTTACCGGGGCCTGCAAGTGCTTCCCATTTATCGTTTTCTATTTGATTTAAAAGAAGAAATTCAACATTTGCACCTGTTCTCCTCTTAACTCCGTAAATTCTTGCGGGTAAAACACGGGTATTATTCAAAATAAGACAGTCACCGGGTTTCAAAAAATCACAAACATCATAAAAGTGTTTATGCAATATACTGTTATCGGATTTATTTAAAACCATCATTCTTGAACGGTCACGAGGTTCAACCGGATGCTGTGCTATTAAATCTTCGGGTAAATCATAAAAAAAATCGCTTTTATTCATTGCAAATCCTCTTAAAAAGTAATTGACTTAATTACTGTAAAATGATATTATATTCAGTAATGTAAACTTTTAATATTATAATTCATTTATATAGCGTTTACAAGTATTTTTTTGATTTCGGAGGTATTATTATGAAAAAGTATAAAGTCGGAATTATCGGAGCAACCGGAATGGTCGGACAGAGATTTGCTCTTCTGCTTGCAGAACATCCATGGTTTGATGTTACCGTACTTGCCGCAAGCAGCCGTTCAGCCGGTCTTACATATAAAGAAGCACTCGGAAAACGCTGGTGTATGTCAGTTCCCACACCTGAAAAATATCTTGATATGGTAGTTCTTGATGCCGAAAAAGATATTGAAAAAATCGCTTCACAGGTTGATTTTGTTTTCTGTGCAGTTAATTTAAGCAAAGCCGAAACAAAGGAACTTGAAGAAAAATATGCAAAAGCGGAATGCCCCGTTGTTTCAAACAACAGCGCTCACAGAATGACTCCCGATGTTCCCATGGTAGTTCCGGAACTTAATCCCGAACATATTGAAATAATAAAATCACAAAGAAAACGTCTCGGAACAAAACGCGGCTTTATTGCAGTTAAATCAAACTGTTCATTACAGGCATACGTTCCGGCACTCTTCCCGCTTCATGACAAATATAAAGTTAAAGATGTTGTTGTCTGCACATATCAGGCAATTTCCGGTGCAGGCAAAACTTTTGAAAGATGGCCCGAAATGGTTGACAATGTAATCCCCTTTATCGGCGGCGAAGAAGAAAAGAGCGAAAAAGAGCCTCTTAAACTCTGGGGTAAAATTGTCGGTGATGAAATAGTTCCCGCAACAGAACCTCATTTCACCGCACAGTGTATTCGTGTTCCTGTTTCCGACGGTCACATGGGCGCAGTTTTTGCACGTTTTGAAAACAAACCTTCAAAAGAAGAAATGATTGAATGTTGGAAAAACTTTAAAGGCCGTGCTCAGGAACTTGAACTTCCGAGCGCACCGAAACAGTTCCTTCATTATTTTGAAGAAGATGACTGTCCTCAGACAAAAACACACAGAAATCTTGAAAACGGTATGGCAGTTTCAATCGGCAGACTTCGTGAAGATACACAGTTCGATTATAAGTTCGTATGCCTTGCACACAACACTTTAAGAGGTGCGGCAGGCGGCGCAGTTCTGCTTGCGGAACTTCTTTGCGCTGAAGGTTATATGGACTGATAAATAAATTTAATTGGAGGTCATACTGTGAAAAAGCCTATATTCACGGGTGCCGGTGTTGCGCTTATTACACCTTTTACCGGCGAGGATCTTAAAATTAATTTTCCGCTTCTCGAACAGATTATAGAAAATCAGATTGAGAACGGAACGGATGCACTTGTTGTTTGCGGAACAACAGGTGAAAAATCCACACTCGTTTATGATGAGCACGTCGAAGCAATCCGTACCGCAGTAAAAGTTTCTGCAGGCAGAATACCTGTAATTGCCGGTACGGGAAGTAACGACACAAAACATTCGGTTATGCTTTCAAATGATGCCGAAAAATGCGGAGTCGACGGTTTGTTAATGGTAACTCCTTATTATAATAAAGCATCGCAGGACGGTTTAATTGAATCATACACATATATTGAAAAACGTGTTTCCACACCTATTATTCTTTACAATGTTCCGTCAAGAACCGGTGTAAATATCAAACCCGAAACATATAAAGAATTGTCAAAATTACCGCTTATTAACGGTGCAAAGGAAGCAAACGGTGATGTTTCCGCACTTGCAAAATCAATTTCACTTTGCGGTGATGAACTGAATTTTTATTCAGGTAACGATGACCAGATAACATCATTTATATCTTTGGGTGCAAAAGGTGTAATTTCCGTTCTTTCAAACATCGCACCGAAATTAACACACGATATAGCGCAATATGCTCTTGACGGAGATTTTAAAGGCAGCGCAAAACTTCAACTTGAATATATTGACCTTTGCAACGCTTTGTTCTGTGATGTTAACCCGATTCCGGTTAAAGCGGCAATGTGTATGATGGGTACTGATGTCGGCAGAGGCAGAATGCCTTTATCACCTCTTAATTCTTCAAACAGCGAATTAGTAAAATCAGTTTTAAAGAAACATAATTTCATTTAATTTTCCGGAGGATGTTTAAATGATAAGGATAATTTTAAGCGGCTGTTGCGGCAAAATGGGTGCATTTATTCGTGAAGGAATAAATAATTATAACGATATGGAAATAGTTGCCGGTGTTGATGTAATCGATAATCCGTCACTCGGTTTTCCTGTTTTCCAAAGTTTTTCCGACATAAACATAAAAGCCGATGTTATAATTGATTTTTCAAGACCTGTTATTCTCCCTTCTTTACTTGAATATGCCGCAAAAAACAGTGTTCCCGCAGTAATTGCCACAACCGGACTTACGGATGATGATATTAACAGTATTAAAGTCCACTCCGAAAATAATGCCGTATTCTTTTCTTATAATATGTCAATCGGTGTTAATCTTATTTCCGAACTTGCAAAAGCGGCGGCAAAAGCGTTAGGCAAAAGTTTTGATGTTGAAATAGTCGAAGCACACCATAATCAAAAAGTTGACGCTCCGAGCGGAACTGCAATAATGCTTGCAGATGCCGTTAAAGAAGTTCTTCCCGATTCATATTATAAATATGACAGACACTCCGAAAAAGGAAAACGCTCCGGAAACGAAATAGGAATACACTCAATCAGAGGCGGAACAATAGTCGGAGAACACGAAGTAATTTTTGCAGGTAAAGACGAAATTATTAAAATTTCTCACAGCGCACGTTCAAGAGCAATTTTTGCAGAAGGCGCAATTAACGCCGCAAGATTTATTTCTGCAAAAAAGAACGGCATATATTCTATGAAAGACTTAATAAACGCATAAAATTCAAAAACCCGTTGTGTACATCAAAGTCACAACGGGTTATAAATTATAATCAGTATTTCAAAACAGCATCAATATGCTTTACCCCAATAAACCATACATTGTGCAGGTTTACCGCAACATACGCATTTGTCGGAAAGTTCTTCCTGTTCAAAAGGAATACAACGGGAGCCGACACCGGTAAGTTCTTTAATTTTATCTTCACATTCTTCTTCGCCGCACCACATTGCTTTTACAAATCCGTCGCCGTTTGAAACAAGTTTTTCATTGATTTCATCAATCGAAGTGCATGCAAATGTACGGTTATTAAGGTTTTCAAGTGCTTTATTGTAAATTGCTTGGGCAAAAGCATCAAGTGTGTTCTGTAAACTTTCTTCAAGTGTGTCAAGTGATGCAAAAGATTTTTCACGGTTGTCACGGCGAACAAGAACACATTGATTGTTTTCAATATCTTTCGGGCCGATTTCAAGACGAACGGGAACGCCTTTCATTTCATATTCGGCAAACTTCCAACCTGCAGACTGTTCGGAATCGTCAACTTTAACTCTGAAAAGTTTTGAAAGTCTGTCACGAAGTTCATACGCTTTATCAAGAACGCCTTCTTTGTGCGCGGCAATCGGAACAATAACAACCTGAATAGGTGCAATCGCGGGAGGAAGAACAAGACCGTTATTGTCACCGTGCGACATAATAACAGCACCGATAAGTCTTGTTGTAGTACCCCATGATGTCTGATGAACATATTGAAGTTTATTGTCTTTATCCTGATATGTCATATTGAAAGCACGAGCAAAGCCGTCACCGAAATAATGAGATGTACCCGCCTGAAGAGCCTTTCCGTCGTGCATAAGTGCTTCGATTGCGTATGTAGCAACTGCACCTGCAAATTTGTCGCTTTCTGTCTTTCTGCCTTTAACAACGGGCATACAAAGCGAATCTTTACAGAAATCGGCATATACGTTAAGCATACGTTCCGTTTCTTCAATCGCCTCTTCGGCAGTTGCATGAACGGTGTGACCTTCCTGCCATAAAAACTCTCTTGTTCTTAAGAACGGTCTTGTGGTTTTTTCCCAGCGTACAACATTGCACCACTGATTGTAAAGTTTAGGTAAATCTCTGTGTGACTGAACAACTTTTGCATAATGTTCGCAAAAGAGGGTTTCCGAAGTAGGTCTTACACAAAGTCTTTCTTCAAGTTTGTCGTTTCCGCCGTGAGTAACCCAAGCAACTTCGGGAGCAAAGCCTTCAACGTGGTCTTTTTCTTTCTGTAAAAGGCTTTCGGGTATAAACAAAGGCATATAAACGTTCTCGTGACCTGTTTCTTTGAAACGGGTATCAAGAATTTTCTGAATATTCTCCCATATCGCATAACCGTAAGGGCGTATAATCATACAGCCTTTTACGCTTGAATAATCAACAAGATCCGCCTTTTTAACAACATCCGTATACCATTGAGCAAAATCATCTTCCATAGATGTTATTGCTTCCACCATTTTTTTCTGATCAGCCATTTTTAAAAATCCTTTACTTAATTTTCTTCAATATATTTAACAATATCACCGACAGTTTTCATATCCGCAAGTGCTTCATCCGGAAGTTCAACTGAAAATTCATCTTCAAGCGACATGACAAGGTCAATCAAATCAAGACTGTCAATATCAAGATCTTCTTTCAAAGAAGTTGTCATTGAAATGTCACTTTCATTTAAATCGAACTCGTCACAAATGATTGATACTGTTTTTTCAAATACCATAAATACAACTCCAATCAATTTATATATTCATTATTAACGAGAACCGGTATATTATAATTTTATTGATATAATAATTATTTGTCAATAGATTCATTCAAAAAAGCGTTTTTGAAGCCACCTTTTGCACATCGGAATCCAATCATAAAGTTCGGGTTTACCGCCGTTCTGATTAGTTACATAATCACCGGTTGCAAAACCGTGACCGCCTTTTTCGGCAATATACATTTCAAAAGGTATGTTATGATTTGAAAGTGATAAAGCCATATCGAGAGAACTTCTTATGGGAACGCATCCGTCATCCGCCGCCGCAAAAATAAATGCGGGCGGTGTTTTATCATCAACTTTATCATCAAGTGTTGGAACGGGATTTGAAAGAACGGGACTGTTACAAATATCTTCCGTTATGCAAGGATATCCGAGTATCATTGCGGCAGGCCTTATTTTGCCCATTGTTCCGAGCGCTGCGGCAAGATGACCTCCCGCAGAAAAACCGCAAACCGCTATTTTACCGCTATCAACGTGAAATTCTTCGGCATTGTCAATAATAAATTTCATTGCTTCGTCGGCATCATCGAGCGGACGGGGGAATTTTGAGTTTTCTTTTAAAGAATACCTTAAAATGAAAACGTTAATTCCCATAGCAAGAAAATGCATGGCAATAGGCTCCGCTTCTCTGTCCGAGCAAAAAGAATATCCGCCGCCGGGTAAAAGCAAAAGTGAAGGTCTTATTTCACAGTATTTCATTTCATTTGAACTGTCGAGAATGTAAGAAGTGAGTGTAACATTTTCATTTGTAAGATTATATGTCTGTGTTTTCATAATATTCTCACCTTTCGTATAATTTATTATATAATTTGCCGACCGTTGAAAACGATGCGTAAAAAATGACAATATTCAAAACTGATTTCAGCAGATTGAAAGCAATGCAAAAACCGAGATAGCCTTTAATAAATTCACTTGCGGGTAATTGCATAAAAACAGAAGTAAGCCATATATTCATCGGTATCATAACAAGAGTCATAATAAGTGCACCCAAAACCGATGAAATTACCGTACCTTTAACAGAGGATATTTTAGATTTTATAAAGTAAACAGTTAGAATCATAGCACCGGATGCCACGAAATGCATTATAAAACCGATTATTCCGCTGAAAGAACTTACGGTAAGTGTTTGTATAAGACAAACGATAAAAAGCGAAACAATGCCGTATAAAGGCCCTAAAAGGAATGTACAGACAAGAATTGGAAAATCGGAGAATTCAAGTTCGTAAAATGAAGTGAAAACAGGAAAACGGAGTGTTGCCATAAAAACAAGTGAAAGTGCAGTCAAAACTGCGGCAACAGTCAGTTTAATAACTTTTTGCCTTTGAGATATTTCTTTTTTTTCGGACATATTATCACCTCAAAAAAATCGCCCCGAACAAACGGGGCGAAGAAATAAGTAACAATATACCGTAATCTTCTTTCATCCGGACTGTACCGTCGGTTTGGGAATTCCACCCAATCGGCTGCATAGCGTGTCACGCTATGCGGTTCGCAGACTATACTGCCGGTGGGGAATTTCACCCCGCCCTGAAGTTTAGGAAATAATTTGCTGACAGAAATATCAAAAACAACTTCGTCAACTGAATATAATAATAACACTAATCATAAATTTGTCAACACTGTTATAATAAATATCGCATTATTCGTTGATTAAATAATAACATGTTAAATCACCGTAATTTTTATCATATAAGAAAAGTGCAAATTCGGTTTTATTGTCACTTAACGGTTTTACAAGGATATAATACGGGTGCAAATCAATATCCTTATAAAGATTATTGAATGTAAATATATCCCCTTCTTCATCAACAAAATCTGTATATATATTTATATAATCGTCAAGAGTTGCTTTTTCCTTTTTTGATAAATCACTGTATTTTTTAAAACCTGCATTTTCAAGTTCATCTGATTTTACTTCCTGTAAAAAAGTTATACTGCAAAAATCAGCATAATTTGTATAACTTCCCTGTGTATGAAAATCCACCGAACTGCGTTCTGGAAGTTTTTCGAGAACAGCGTTAAAATGTTCATTATATACAGTTGCATAATATTCCGACCTGAATTGTTTAGAATCAAATTCGGGGTTTTTCTTAAGAAAATCAAGAATTGCTTTTCTACCCTTTTCATAAGAAGTATTATATGAGAAAAACGGTATCTCATATTTATTTTCAATTTCGTCATCATATTCATCGAAATAGTCTTCGCTGTATATGTCTGAAATATAAAGAAGTGCATTTACAGCATCATCTGCTATTTTTTGATTTTTATCTTCCGTCAATTTAGTAAGAACGGGTAACGAACTTACGCCGAGTTCCTGGAGTTGCTCGACATCAATACTTATTTCTCCGAGCATATAGTGTTTGTAATTATATTCGGAAATCAAAGTATTTATATCCGCAAAAGAAATACCTGCAAGAGTAACAGCGCATAAAACTATTATTATTTTCATATAAGGAACTTTTTTTACAAAAAGACTTATTAAAATTATCACAAATATTATTGCAAGCATAACCATAAATACACTTGTAAGAACACGAAGTCTTGTAAGACCGTAAATGGAAATGTATTTCTGCATTCTTATAAACGCAGTGCTGATGTAAAACAGTGTAAATACGCAAAGGAATGTTGAAAGTATTTTTGTCAATACAGGAAGTTTTAAACCTTCATTGTGACGTGTAGCCAATGTTGAAACCGCAATAAGAACAAGGTTAATAAATGAAATTGCAGCCATCTGGAAAAAACCCTGACGTGCAAACTGTGCAGCCGAAAAATCAACCGGCAAAAGAAAAGCAAATGTTTTTGTAATATAAGCAAGTTGCGAAATAAGATAAATTATATAAATCAAAGTAACCGCAACAAGTACGGTATTTACGGTAAGTGAAGGAATGTTGCCGTATTTTGCTTTTTTATCTTCAGATTTGATATATTCATTTTTAAGACCGAACAAATATGACCACATAAACGGAATGACAATTAAGGAAATAATTAAACTTGCTATAAACAGAGCAATATTAACAAGAAAATCGGAAAGAAGCGCATCAAATGCAACATCAGATGAAGTGAGAAGCGGAATTATTATACATAAAAGCGGAAGGGCAACTGCGGCACCGAATAAAAATGCGCCTATGCCTTTTTTCTTTTTCTTACCCGATTCACTGATTGAATTTATGCTTACACCAATGTTTTCGAAAATATTTCTAATTGAAGAAATGATACCGTCAACAACAAGCATATAACTGCCGTCATTATAAGAAATGCTTCCGCCTTTTCCCGTTAAAGCAATGAAATACAGGAATATTATATATATTGAAGCAAAGAATTTGACGATATAATCATTATTAAACCCGAATGAAACCGATAATATAATAACCAGAGCAGTAAGTAACAGATAAAACAGTCCGTTTTTCGAATTCTTTTTTGAAATATAAACTGCACAGACAACGGTAAATACAGAAAAAAGAAGTCCGAAACCGAGATTAAAACCGGTAAAAAAACCGAGTCTTACAACAAGAAATACAAGTACAGATGTTATTCCGAGAAATATACCGTCCTTTATATTAAACGGATATATTCTCTTTTGTTTTTTTGGAACGTTATTTACGGATGTAAACGCAGGTGAAGTTCCTGCATTAAAACCGTTATTTGAAAAATTATCCATAAAATCCTCCTGAAATTTATTTTAAAATTTTATTCATTTTCATTGCCGTCAAATTCGAGAATATCTCCCGGTTGACAGTTCAGTTCTTTGCAAATTGCCGAAAGCGTTGAAAAGCGTATTGCTTTTGCTTTTCCGGTTTTTAAAATTGAAAGATTTGCTTGCGTAAGTCCTATTCTGTTACATAATTCAAGCGAGGACATTTTTCTTTTGGCAAGCATTACGTCAAGATTTACTATAATCGCCATTCGCTCACCTCATACAGTCAAATCGTTTTCGTTTTTTATTTGTGTACCTTCGGAAAAAGCATTTTTTATTACTCTTAATATCATTGCCATAAATCCTGCGGCAAAAGGAATAGGCATTGCGGTAACCGTAAAAAAGCATAAAGGTAATGTAAGCGGAATTACAGAAAGACATGTATAAGATAATATTCGCAAGTATTTAACGTTATCCGATATAAATACAGCACCCTTTTTTATATTTGTCAGGAATTTATGTGTAAATAACAAAGTTAAAACAGCCGACGGAACACAAATATAAAATGTTATTATGAGAATAGTTTTTAAAGAATCGGAAGACGGTTCAATTAAACGGTTTACAAAAAGCAAATCAACAATTTTCCACCAACTTACAACTAAAAAGCCCAAAACAATCATCAAAACTTTTACAACGCATACTGTCACTGTAACCGATTTATCATTTTTCTTCATTAAATCATCTCCTGTGTTATTTTATATCATAATTATTATCGTTTTTCAATAATAAATTATCGTTTGTAATAATTTGTAACATTTTTTCTACATTTAACCTCTTTTCGTTGACTTTCAACGTGTTTTAGAATATAATCTATTTTGTATAAAAATGTATAGGAGTTTTTTTAATGGGAATTTATGAAGAATTAGTTGCCCGTGGACTTATTGCCCAGGTTACTAATGAAGATGAAATCAGAACAATGGTAAACAGCGGAAAAGCAAAGTTTTACATTGGTTTTGACTGTACTGCGGACAGCCTTACAGCAGGTCATTTTATGGCTCTTACGCTTATGAAAAGACTTCAGATGGCAGGTAACAAACCTGTTGCTCTTATCGGCGGCGGTACAACTATGATCGGTGACCCGTCCGGTCGTACAGATATGAGAAAAATGCTCACAAAAGAAGATATTGAGCATAATGCCGCATGCTTTAAAAAACAGATGGAAAAATTCATCGAATTCGGTGAAGGTAAAGCGGAAATGGTTAATAATGCCGAATGGCTTTTGAAACTTAACTACGTTGACCTTCTCCGTGAAGTCGGTGCATGCTTCTCTGTAAACAATATGCTTCGTGCAGAATGTTATAAACAAAGAATGGAAAAAGGTCTTTCATTCCTTGAATTTAACTATATGATAATGCAAAGTTACGATTTCTATTATCTTTATCAGAATTACGGCTGCAATATGCAGTTCGGCGGCGACGATCAATGGTCTAATATGCTCGGCGGTACAGAACTTATCCGCCGTAAATTAGGCAAAGACGCTCACGCAATGACAATTACCCTTCTTACTGACTCACAGGGTAAGAAAATGGGTAAAACAGCAGGTAACGCCGTATGGCTTGACCCGAATAAAACATCTCCTTACGATTTCTATCAGTATTGGAGAAATGTTGATGACAACGACGTTATGAAATGTATTCGTATGCTCACTTTCCTTCCGCTTGAACAGATTGATGAGATGGATAAATGGGAAGGCGCTCAACTTAATAAAGCAAAAGAAATTCTCGCCTACGAACTTACAAAAATCGTTCACGGCGAAGAAGAAGCAAATAAAGCACAGGAAGCCGCAAAATCCATTTTCTCGGGTGCGGGAAATTCCGAAAATATGCCTTCAACACAACTTGAAGACGGCGATTTTTCGGATGACGGAGCAAACGTTATTGACCTTATGGTTAAAGCCGGTCTTACATCTTCACGCGGTGAAGCAAGAAGACTTATTGAACAGGGCGGCGTAAGCGTTGATGACGTTAAAGTAACATCCCCTGCTTACAATATTCCGGTTGCCGATTTTGGAAAAGGATATGTTGTAATCAAAAAAGGTAAAAAAGTATTCCATAAATTCATTAAATAATTTACGCGGTGATTTTTTTGGGGAAACTTTATAATTCATATATATCCTCATACAGAATGGATACAAAAGAGTGGAAAGAATATCTTGAAGTTGCCGGTGATATATATTATTCACCGCAACTTCAACAACTCGAAAACTATGAACAGCATTTTAAAATCAACAGGTTGCAACATATAAGAAGCGTTGCATATTTAAGTTTTTTATTTACTAAAAAACACAATATGAATTATATTGACGCAACACGAGCCGCAACAATGCACGACCTTTTTTATTATGATTGGCGTGAAGATGACATAAGTCATAAACTGCACGGTTACAGACATCCGGGGTTTGCTTTAAAAAACGCTTATTATTTATGCGGTACACTTACACCGATTGAAAAAGATGTAATAAAAAAACATATGTTTCCGCTGACCCCTTCCATTCCGAAATACAAAGAAACTTTTGTTGTTTCTTTTATGGATAAATACTGTGCTTCAATAGAAATGTGGTATTCCGTTTCAGAAAAATACCGTTCTGAATTTCATAAATTAACAGGAACGGGCGGTGAAAAATGAAGATATTTGATTTAATTATTTATTTTTTCGTTTACAGTTTTATCGGGTGGTTAATTGAATCGTGTTATTGCTCGATAAGACCTAAAAAATGGGTAAACAGAGGTTTTTTGTTCGGTCCTATGTGCCCGATATACGGTACAGGCGCAATTATTCTTACAATTCTTATAGTACCGCTTCGTGAAATAACCGAAAACCTTTATTTAAATGAAGCAATTACTTTTGTTACGGGATTTATTATTTGTGATATTGTAGAATACCTGACAAGTTACATCATGGAAAAACTTTTTCATGAACGCTGGTGGGACTACTCAGACAAAAAGTTTAATATACACGGCAGAATATGTCTTTTACATACAATTTATTGGGGAACTGCCTCGTGCGTTTTTTCATATTTTATAAATCCGGTTACGGAAAACTATTTTATGAAAGTTATTCCTGCATTTTACAAAAGAATAATTGTTTACATTCTTCTTATTATTTTCTTTATTGATTTGTTTCTTACTGTTATTAAAACACTCGGTATTATTCGTAAATTTACAAACGCAATGCATAAACTTTCTGATGAAATCACGTTATTTGCAAAAACTAAAATTTCAGACGTTGAAACAAAAGTTTACAATTTTTCGGATGAAACAAAAACCGAGTTTAATAAAACAATAGATGAATTCAAAGTCAAATTTGAAAATATTAAAACCGAATATAAAAGCAAGACTTCAAAAAGCAGAGAAAGACTTTATAACCTCTTCCCTCTTCTTCGTGAAAACATAATAAAACGAATTGATTCACTTGATGAATTACTTGAAGAATTAAAAAACAGTATAAATAAAAACTGAATAAAGGAGAAAAAAACATGAACGATTTATCAAAACTTTATTACAGAACTTATCAAGGCGCATTTAAAATGGTTATGGGTACCAACCTTTTCAACTGGAAAGAACCTGAACTTCTTACAGGTCCCGGTTCGGTAAAAAAACTTCCCGAATTTGTCAAATCAAAAGGATTAAAAAATGTCCTTATCGTTACAGATAAAGGTCTTATGGGTCTTCATCTTCTTGACGGTTTATTTGAGGAACTTGACAAATCAGGCGTTAAATACACTGTTTTTGACGGTGTTCAGCCCAACCCTTCAATTGAAAACATTGAAGAAGCAAAGGATGCCTACATAAACAATAACTGCGACGGTATAATCGCTTTCGGCGGCGGTTCCCCTATGGATTGTGCAAAAGCCGCAGGCGCAAGAGTTACAAATCCGAAAACGAGTGTTCGTGATATGCGCGGTCTTCTTCATATCCGTCATGCTCTCCCCCCGTTCTTTGCTGTTCCGACAACCGCAGGTACAGGCTCTGAAGTTACACTTGCCGCAGTCGTTACAGATGAACAAACACACGAAAAATGCCCCATTAACGATCCGAAACTTCGTCCGAAATATGCAGTTCTTGACCCCGAACTTACCGTAGGTCTTCCCCCGCACATCACATCTACAACCGGTATGGATGCTCTTACACACGCCGTTGAAGCATTTATAGGCAGAAGTAACGTTGCGAATACCGAAGATTATGCAAAAAAAGCCGTTAAATTAATATTTGAAAATGTTACTCTTGCTTATGAAGACGGCAAAAATATTGATGCAAGAAACAATATGCTTCAGGCTTCATATTATGCAGGTATGGCATTTACAAGAGCGTATGTCGGCTATGTTCATGCAATAGGTCATAACCTCGGCGGATTTTATCACATTCCTCACGGTCTTGCAATGTCGGTAATTCTTCCCTATGTTCTTGAATTCTACGGCGAAAGCGCTTATAAGAGACTTGCAATTCTTGCAGACGTAGCAGGCGTTGCCGGTGACGCACAAGGCGAAAGAGCAAAAGCCAAGAAATTTATTGAAGCAGTTAAAGAACTTAACAGAAAAATGAATATTCCCGACAAAATCGAAGGAATAAAAGATGAGGATATTCCCACTATTGCAGAACGTGCATTAAAAGAAGGCAATCCCCTTTATCCTGTTCCGAAAATTATGGATATTGAAGATTGTAAAGCACTTATTAAAAAATTACAGAAATAATTTACAAATTACAATAACAAAAAATTCGGCCATGCAAAAGCATAGCCGGATTTTTTTATATAGAATATTTAATTTTACTTAAGTGAAATAGCTTTCTTTGCTTTTTCGATAATATGTTCTGCGTCAAGACCGTAAATATGAAGAAGGTCAACCGCAGGACCGGATTTACCGAATGTATCTTCTACACCAAGTTTTACAACAGGAACGGGATATTCTTCGCAAACTGCTTCGGCAACTGCACTTCCGAGACCGCCTATAATATTATGTTCTTCGGCAGTAACAATGCAACCTGTTTTCTTTGCGGCGGCAATAACTGCTTCTTTGTCAAGCGGTTTAATTGTGTGCATATTTATAAGTTCAACAGAAATGCCCTGTTTTTCAAGTTCTTCTGCTGCCATTATTGCTTCATTAACCATAAGACCGGTAGCAATAATTGTTACATCAGTACCGCTTTTAAGCGTAACTGCTTTACCTATTTCAAATTTATAATTTTCATCAAAAATTCTCGGAACGGCAAGTCTGCCGAATCTCATATAAACAGGACCTTCATAATCAGCGGCAGCAAAAACAGCGGCTCTTGCTTCAACATCATCGGCAGGGTTAATAATAACCATACCCGGAATTGTTCTCATGAGCGCAATATCTTCACAGCACTGATGGCTTGCACCGTCTTCACCAACGGAAATACCTGCATGAGTAGCGCCTATTTTAACATTAAGATGAGGATAACCGATTGTATTTCTGACTTGTTCAAATGCTCTGCCTGCAGCAAACATCGCAAAACTTGAAGCAAATACTGTATAACCTGTTGTAGCAAGACCTGCCGCAACGCCCATCATATTGCTTTCTGCAATACCGGTGTCAATAAATCTGTCGGGAAACGCTTTTTTGAAAGCACCTGTTTTTGTTGCAGCGGCAAGGTCTGCATCAAGAACAAGTACGTTAGAATTCTTTTGACCGAGTTCGACAAGTGCGTCACCGTATCCTTCACGGGTCGCTTTTTTAATTACATCTGCCATAATTTAACCCTCCAAATCTTTAAGCGCTGAATCAAGTTCGTTCATAGCGGTTTCATACTGTTCAGCATTAGGTGCCGAACCGTGCCAGCCTACCTGATTTTCCATAAATGAAACGCCTTTGCCTTTGACGGTTTTTGCAATAATTGCAGTAGGTTTACCTTTACATTCACGGGCAGCATTAAGAGCATTTTCGATTTCATCAAATGAATGACCGTCTATTTCAATTACATTCCAACCGAAAGCGGCAAATTTTTCCGGAATCGGATAAGGAGAGTTTACGTCTTCAACAGTGCCGTCAATCTGAAGATTATTGTTATCTACAAAAGCAACAAGGTTATCAAGTTTTTTTGCGGCAGCATACATAGCGGCTTCCCAAACCTGACCTTCTTCAATTTCACCGTCACCGAGAATTGTATATACTCTGAATGATTTCTCGCCGAGTTTTGCACCTAAAGCCATACCGCAAGCAGCAGATATTCCCTGACCGAGAGAACCTGTGCTGATGTCAACACCGGGAAGGTATCTCATACTCGGATGACCCTGAAGTTTTGAGCCAACTTTACGAAGAGTATTAAGGTCTTCAACGGGGAAATAACCGCGCTGAGCCATAACTGAATACAGAGCAGGTGCGGCATGTCCTTTTGAAAGAACAATTCTGTCACGTTCTGCCATATCGGGTTTAGCAGGATCAACATTCATCTCTTTGAAATACAGATATGTAAGTATTTCGGCTATTGAAAGAGAGCCGCCCGGATGACCGGATTTGGCATTGAATGTACCTTCAATTACGCCTTTGCGTACATTGACGGCAATTTTTGCAAGTTCTTTTTTGGAATTAGCATCCATTGTAAAAACCTCCGTTAAATATTTATATATTTATTTTTTATATAACCTAAAAATTGTGCAACCGAGCCGTCTTTACAACGGCAGGATACATATTCACAATAATCAGAAAGTTTATTCTCAGACTGTCCGCAACAAGCGGGATGAGAAACGGATTTCAATAATTCAACATCATTCCAGCCGTCACCTATTGCGGCTGTTTTGCCAATATCATAATCAAATATTGAAATCAACTCTTTAACGCCTGTGCCTTTGTTGATTCCGCCGGGAGCAATTTCACATACGCACACTAAGGATTTTGCTTCATCAGGAAAGAAAGAGAACATTTTGTTAAAATTATTATCATTGAATTCCGCACGAAATTTTTTGAAATGAAATGAATCACAAAGCAGAGATACTTTCCCCCATTTTCCGCGCGGAACTTTATTAACAGAAGAATAAAACCTGTGGTCAAGTCCGTCAGCAAGAAAAGTAGCAATACCGAGAGGATTGATTTTTCCGACAATATGAATCATTTCAGGTTCATAAATTACAAAAGAAATAAAACGAGAATACTTATTTATTAAATTAATTAATATATTCTCCTGTTCAGTTGAAAAAGGTTCATAATACAGTAATTTTTGAGCAGAAAAATCATAAATTCCCGTTCCGTTAAGAAAAACAGCAGGTGCATTTGCGCCGCATTTTTCATAATGCGGTCTTAAAGATTGAAGATTTCTGCCTGTACAAACGGAAAAATTACCGCCGTTATCAACAAACTCTTTAATAGCATCAATATTGTTCTGCGGCATTTTTCTGTTTGTTTCAATAAGAGTTCCGTCAATATCGGATACAAACAGCCATGATTTATAATCGGACATTATTTTATCCTCCGCAGAAAATCTTTGAAATATTCGGGTAAATCACTTTCAAATTCAATATATTCACCTGTTACGGGATGAACAAACCCGAGTTTAGCGGCGTGAAGGCATTGGCCTTCAAGTCCGTATGTGTTTTTTGAACTGCCGTAAACGGTATCGCCGGCAACAGGTGTGCCTCTGTAAGCCATATGAACTCGAATTTGATGTGTTCTGCCCGTTTCAAGGTGAACCTTTAAATAAGTAAAACCGTTAAAACGTTCAAGAACTTCAAAATGAGTTACTGCATTTTTGGAGTTTTTATCGGTAACCGCCTGTTTTTTGCGGTCTTTCGGATTTCTTCCGATTGGCGCATCAATAGTGCCGGTGTCATTTTTTATGTTTCCGACAACAACAGTTCTGTATTCCCGTGTAAACGAATGGTCTTTTATCTGAGCAGCAAGACCTGCGTGTGCAACATCGGTTTTAGCTACAACAAGAAGACCGCTTGTATCTTTATCAATGCGGTGAACAATACCCGGTCTTATAACACCGTTTATACCTGACAGAGAATCGCCGCAATGAGAAAGCAGTGCATTTACAAGAGTACCGTCAAAATTACCCGCCGCAGGATGAACAACCATACCTTTCGGTTTATTTACAACCAGTAAATATTCATCTTCATATACAACATCAATCGGAATATTTTCAGGCTCAAGCGAAAGTTCCTTTGGGTCGGGAATATTGATTTCGATAACATCGTTTAATGATGTTGTAAGGCTTTTCCGTGCAATTTTTCCGTTAACAAGAACATTTCCGTTTTCAATTAACTGCTGAATTGAATTCCTTGAAAGTTCATCGGTTAAAACGGTAATTGCTTTATCAAGTCTTATTCCGCACGCTGATTCATTTACCGTTAATTCAAGATTTCTCATCTTTTTTTCCTTCATCGGCAGTTAATTTATTCTTTTTTGTTTTAGAACTGTCTTTATACATTTCAATAAACAAATAAATAATAAGTGCAAAAGCCCCAACGGTAATAAGACAATCCGCAAAATTAAAAACGGCAAAATTAATAAAAACAGGCTCAATAAAATCAACTACATAATGAAGTCTTATTCTGTCAATTATGTTTCCTATTCCGCCCGAAACCATTAAAATAAGGCATAAATTCACTATTTTAGATTTGCTTTTTTTAGTTGCAAGGAAAAATATTGTAACCGCAAGCAAAAGAATTGAAACAACAGTAAGTAATGCTGTATATGTTGAAAAAGAACCGAAAACAGCACCTGTGTTTTCAACATAAGTGAAATTAAGAACCCCTTTTAAAACAACTATTGATGTAACCGGTTTTAAATAAACCGTAACTAAAAATTTAATTAACTGATCTGCCAGCACAAGCAAGGCTATAATCACAAAAGAAACAACAAGCGACATATTGATCCCCTATTATTTTTTACGTTTGAAAAAACTGTGTTTTTTTACAGGTGACTCATCCGAATCATCATCGGGTTCAATATTCTCAATAACCGCAGTATTTATATTGAAACCGCCTGAAATCGGAATATCGGCACCGTACACCTTGTCTTCTTCTAACGAATCATCATCTTTATAATCTTCTTCAATAACTTCATCATTATCTTCCGAAAGTTCTTCAAACGATTCTTTAACAATACTTTTTTCGGAATTTTCAAATAAAGAATCTTCCTTCATGTCATCAACATTAAAATTAAATTCCGATGAATCAATTGAAAATGAAGAATTTAATTCTTCAAAATAACTTCCGTCAGTATTTTTAGTTGTATCGGTTTCAACTTGTGTAATTTCATCAACAACATTATCTGTATTTTCTTCATTTTTGTCAAATACAAAAACGTTATCAAGAATATCATTTTCCGATTTTTCGTTTTCGGAATTATTTTCAATAAATTCTATTTCGTTATTTTCCGAAAAGAAATCATAAGGAAGTTCTGTTTTTACAACTTCTTCATTTATTTCAAAAGAAGTTTCGGGAATTTCCTCATCATCAATATTAAAAGTTATATCAGAAGAATCATCTTCAATATCGTTACTTTCTTCCGAAATATCATCCGATAATGAATAAGCATCAACAGAATCGTCGAGAGAAATAACAAAAGAAGTGTCAACAGATTCCGATTCATTTTCTTCTGCAATACCTGAATTTTCACATTCTTCTGTTACGTTATGTTTTTTTGCTTCTTCTGCCGCAATTTCGGGAAGTTTTGATATTAATTCTATATGGGATTTGTACTGTGCAAGAATGCTTGCTTTAAAATCAGAGACTTCCTTTTTCATCATATCATAAAGAAGTGTTTCACTTGTAACAGTTCTGTTGGCGGCTCCCATTTCATCTTTAGCCGATGACTTTGCATCAAGTACAATTCCACTTGCTTCCTCTTTCGCTTTTTGAATAATTTCCTGCGCTTTATCTCTTGTCATTGAAAGAAGAAGTTCTGAGTCTGCAACAGCCTGTTTTTCAGCATCGGCTTTAATAAGTTCCGCTTCGCTTTTTGCGGCGTTAAGTGCGGCTTCTGCTTCTGCTTTTGAATCAGCAACAGATTCTTCTGCATCTTTAACAATCAGTTCAGCGGCTTTTTGAGCCGAAAGAACAGCATTTTTAATATCATTTTCATCATTTTTAAATTTTTCAAGACGGTCGGCAAGCAAACTCACTCTTTTAACAAGTTCGCCGTTTTCTCTGAACATTTTTTCATAATCAACCGTAATTTCAGCAATAAATTCATCTACATCATCTGATTTATATGAATTTCTGCCGGAAGATTTAAATTCATGTTCTTTGATTTGAGCAGGTGTCAACATATTATACTTTCCCCATTCCACATATTTAATTAAAAGAATACGCCGGTATTTTCAAGTTCATCGATAAGGTCGCCCGAAACGTCAACGTTATAAGGCGTAATAATAAATGTGTTATTGGCAACTTTTTTAAGTTGTCCGCCATTAGCGTATGCCACACCGTTAAGCAAATCAACAAGACGTCTTGCAACATCTTTATTTGTTCCTTCAAGGTTAAGAACAACCGTTCTTTTTTCATTGAGGTGATCGGCAATCTCTCTTGCGTCTTCAAATTTTTCGGGTTTAGCAAGAACAACCTGAAGTTTCGCTGTTGTGTGAATGTCAACTACTTTATTGGGATCTTCTTCAACGGGACGAAGTTTTCTCGGACGCTGAATTCTTCTTGTATCACGGTAATCATCGTCATAATCAGCATTATCGGAAGAACGTTCATAAGAATATGCACCGTCATCAATTTGATTTCTGTCGTCCATTTCATCGAAAAGACCATCATCTTCCTCGCCTAAAAACTTGTTTAATAAATCTTTGAAACCCATAATATTAACCTCCGTTAAATTTTATTATATAATCTGGCTCCGTAAATAAGGGAACCGATTCTTACCATATTTGAACCGTTTTGAACAGCATCGGTATAATCACCCGACATACCCATTGAAAGAATAGTCATATTGAAATTTCCGAATGGTTTTTCTTTTATATCATTATAACATTGAGCCATTTCATAAAAGTATGAACATAATTTCTTTTTATCTTCGCATATCGGCGGAATTGTCATAATACCTTTAACTTCAATTCCGGGAAGTTCGGAAAAAGCCGCAAGTGATTCATACATTTCGATTTTATCAAATCCTGTTTTCGATTCTTCACTGCCGATATTTATTTCAAGAAGTATTTTTGCCGTTTTATTAAGAGCAGATGCTCTTTTTGAAATTTCCTGTGCCAAATGAAGGCTGTCAACCGATTGAATCATATCAACACAGTCGATTATTTTATTAACTTTATTTGTCTGCAAATGACCTATTATATGTTTTTCAACGTGTTCAAGATGTAAAGAATCTTTTTTCAGTAAAAACTCCTGAACTTTATTCTCGCCTATCAAGTCAACGCCGCATTCATCAATAGAATAATTGATGAAAATGGGATCAACAGTCTTTGTAACAGCCATCAATCTGATGTCTTCGTAATTTCTGCCTGATTTCACAGCCGCATCGGCAATATTAGAACGAATTATTTCAATATTTTCTTTTATTGAAGAAAACCGCTGTTCATCAGACAAGTTTGTTGTCATACAACTCGACCCCCTTTGTAACAACTTTGTCGTACAACCTTATATAACCCGATTCACCTTCGGGATTATTAACAATCGAATATTCATCATTAGCGTAAACTATATGTACTTTTCTGAAACCGAGAAGATTTCCGCTTACAACATAAACACCTGTTTGACCGTCTACTGTTCTTATTGCGCTGTTTTTAATTTTATAGCCGTTGTATTCGGATACAATAACTTGTATATCCTCTATTCTGAAATCTGTAAGCGAGTCGTTCATAAGTTCACATTTGAGAATAAGCATCGCTTCGCCGTCAGAACGTTCACCGATTTTATATACTTCAACAGGTAAACGTTCAATTCCCGAATACGGGAAATTAACATATAAAGTATCACCTAATTTCAAACTTACGGTTTTATCGCTGTCTACAACACATAAAATGTACCATGAAAAATTTTCTATAATTCTGCCGGCAACATTTTTGTCAACGGTTTGAGGAGAAGATTTAACAGCAGATTTTATATCATCAGCGGTAATTTCATCAATTTTATCAAAATCAACTGCATTTTCATATCCGTCGGAACCGCTGATATAATAACCCGCTTTTTGACTTTTTACTTCGGAATACGATAAATTGATTTTTTCAAGTTTTTCAAGTTCATTTTTTAATGAAGCGAGTTTTTTTGAATAATCAAGTGAATTTCCCGTTGCAATTTGTTTGCTTGTTAACGAGTCACGCAAAGAATCTGCATTTTCATTTGCCGATGAGAAATCAAGAGTGTCAACCGAATTGAGATAATCTGTCAGTTTATTGTTAATTTTTGAATCAAGAGTTTTAATATCCATTGCCTGAATATTCGCCTGTCCGTTCAAGGCTTCGAAATGTTCAATATCTTTTTTCAATTCACTTATTTTAAGGTAAGTATTCGCATCATCGGAATCATTGAAAATCATTGAAACCGTATCATCTGCGGCAACTCTGTCACCGTTTTTTGCAAATGAAACAACCGTTCCGTCTGAGGAGTTTTTAATAAATTCTTCATCACGCAAAACAAAACATTTTGTATCAATGGTTTCATAAACTGTTTCACTTAACGCAACCTGCGTTTGTATATCGGATTTAGAAATAACTACCGCCTGATAAATCAAATAGGAGAAAAGAAGAACAACAACAAGAAGTATTGATATTTTTTTCATCATTTTTCCGTTCATCTTTTCACCTTCTCAAAAATTGATTGATTTTTTCAAAAACATTGTTTTTTAAATCTTCGTAAGAACAATAATCATCCGGATAAAACCAGTTGATTTCGCTATTTCTGTTAAACCACGTCAACTGACGTTTAGCATAATGACGTGTGGATTTTTTTAAATTTTCAACACACTCCGTCAAACCGATGTTTCCGTCAATAAAAGGTTTTAATTCTTTATAACCTATTGCATTAACCGATGTTGCAGATGATTTACCATCATAAAAAGACTTTGCTTCGTCAATAAGACCGTTTTCAATCATAACATTAACACGTTTATTTATTCTGTTATAAAGAATTTCACGGTTTTTAAAATTAAGACCGATAAAAAGTGTATCAAAATGAGACGGATTATTTTTTGACTGCTCAACCTGTTGAGAAATAGTTAAACCCGAACTGTAATAAACTTCAAGGGCACGTATAACTTTAACTGAATTATTGGGATGAATTTTTTCACACGCAAGCGGGTCGATTTTTTTTAATTCGTTATATAAAACGTCAATACCTTCTTCGGATAATCTTTTAAACAGTTCTTCACGTATCGACTCGGATGAAGCATTATCAAGAAAAGTGATATTATTTATAAAACTGTCAATATAAAGTCCCGTTCCGCCGACAATTACGGGTAACTTGCCGTTTTTTGTAATCAGTTCAACGCATTTTGCGGCATCTTTACAAAATGAAGCAACGCTGTATTCAGCGCTCGGCTCGATAAAATTTATAAGATGATGTTTGATACCCTGCATTTCTTCATCAGTAGGTTTCGCCGTTGCAATGTCCATACCTTTATAAATTTGCATGGAATCGGCGGAAATTACTTCACCGTTGAAATTTTTACAAATATCAACACCTAAAGAAGTTTTGCCGGATGCGGTAGGACCGACAATCGCTATTATTTTGGTTTTATTCAAAGTAAACCTCACACAATACGCTTAAAATATTTTTCAAGTTCATATTTTGTAATTTCAACTGCAACCGGTCTTCCGTGAGGACAGCATTTAATTTCATCATGTTCAAGCAGATATTTAATTAAATGTTCCATTTCGGGAAATGAAGTATCATTACCGGCTTTAACCGCCGCTCTGCAAGCAGAAGAATGATAAATCCAGTCGAGTTTTTCGGGAACGACCGTTTTAATGTTTGAAGCAAGATAACCTGCTATTTCAGTTATAAGACTTTCAATATTCTCATCACACAGTTCGGCAGGACACGATGCAACTTTAACCGTTCTGTTGCCGAAATCGGAAACTTCAAAACCCGCATCGGCTAAAACGTCAACATTTTCAAGTACAGCATCATATTCTTCAGCGGAAAGGCTTACAACTGCGGGTTGTAAAAGCAACTGATGAGTTGAAGACGCATTTTCTTTTATCTTATTAAACAGAATCCGTTCATGTGCGGCGTGTTTATCAATAAGAAGAAGTTTACCTTCAAGTTCGGCAAAAATATATGTTTTAAACGCTTCACCTACAAGCCTGAATTCGGGAACATCTTTAATAATTTTTGTTTTTTCCGTTTCAACCGGAATATCTGTTTGTTCCTGTTTAACATCTTCATTAAATAATGTCTGAGTTTGAACATCATTTCGGGGAGATTCATCTTCCGTAAAAGAAATATCAATATCGGCGTTTTTATTGATATTTGAAACACCGTTTTCAAAAGAAACAGAATATTTTTTTACCGTTTCTTTCGGTTTAACGTATTCATCCTCAAGAAAATCAAAAGTTTTGTTTTCGGTAAAATCGGGTGAATGAAGTACCGTTCCTTCACCTGTAATCGGTGAGCCGTATTCTTTGATTTTATATTCGGTTGTTTTCGGCGTATCCTTTTTATCTTCAAAAACAGGAATTTGCGAAAACTTCAACTGCTCGCCTTTTTGTGCAGGCTCTGCAAAGATTTTCCCCTGTGAAAACTTTATCTGCGGTCTTTTAACATCTTCATTCAATGCGCTGAAAACCGCTTGATAAACAATATCGAATATTCGTTTTTCATCAAAAAAACGAACTTCTGTTTTCGCAGGATGAACGTTTACGTCAACAGCGGAAAACGGTAAATCTATAAATAATACGCACGGCGGAAATTTACCGACAAGAATAGAATTTTTATAAGCAGTTTCAAGTGCGGTTATTATAAGAGGTATTTTTACATAACGCTTATTTACAAAAAACACCTGCAACGCTCTGCTGCTTTTTCCGAAAACGGGTTTTGCGGTAAATCCCGAAACGGTAATACCGTTTTGACTGAATTCAACGGGAAGCATATTTTCGCAAAAATCTTTACCGAATACAGAATATACCGAAGATTTTAACTCGCCGTTACCCGATGTTGAAAACTGAAGTTTTCCGTCACGGATAAATTTGAAAGAAATTTCGGGATGCGAAAGTGCAACACGTTCAAGAACGGAAGCGATGAAATTGCCCTCCTGAACATCTTTTTTCAAAAACTTCATACGGGCGGGAATGTTATAAAACAAATCACGAACGATTATTGTAGTTCCCGTCGGACAACCTGCATCATCAATAAGAACTTCATTACCGCCCTCAATTACATATCTTGTGCCGAATTCTTCATTTTCGGTTTTTGTAAACAATTCAACTTTTGAAACAGCGCACACAGAAGCAAGTGCTTCACCCCTGAAACCGAGTGTGCCGATGTTATCGAGGTCATCAATAGTTTTAATTTTGCTTGTTGCGTGACTTAAAAACGCTTTTTTTACGTCATTACGTTCAATTCCGCAGCCGTTGTCGGTAACACGGATAAATGTTTTACCGCCGCAGTTTATTTCAACGGTTATGTTTTTTGAGCCTGCGTCAATGGAATTTTCAACAAATTCTTTTATTACTGATGAAGGACGTTCTACAACTTCGCCCGCAGCAATCAAATCTGCAATATTTTTCGGTAATACATTAATTGCGGGCATACGAACATTCCTTTCATAAATTTATAATTCAGATGCTTTTTTCTGAATTTCAAATAATTTTGTAAGTGCTTCAATCGGTGTTAATGTATTGACATCGATTGATTTAATATCTTCAATAAGTTGTTCTTTTCCGCCTGATGAAAAAGATAACTGTAATTCTTCTTCAATTTCAAAAACATCATCTTCCGAAACATCACGAGAAAGAGAAACAATTTGTTGTGATTCAAGTGTTTTTAATATCTTTTTTGCATTTTCAACAACGGTTGACGGAACACCTGCAAGTTTTGCAACTTCAACACCGTAACTGCCGTCTGCCGGACCTTTTACAATTCTTCTTAAAAACGTAATGTCGTCACCGCGTTTTTTTACCGAAGTGCTGTAATTCTTCACACCGTCAACGTTTTTTTCAAGTTCGGTCAATTCGTGATAATGCGTTGCAAAAAGTGTTTTAGCACCGAGTTTTTTTCTGTCGGCTGTATACTCAAGAACGGCTCTCGCTATGCTCATACCGTCATAAGTAGAAGTACCTCTGCCGATTTCGTCAAACACAATAAGACTTTTGGATGTTGCATTTTTAAGAATATCCGCAACTTCCGTCATTTCGAGCATAAAAGTTGACTGACCTGCCGCAAGGTCATCAGAAGCACCGACACGTGTAAAGATTTTATCAACAATGCCGATTCGGGCTGATTTTGCAGGAACAAAACTGCCGATTTGCGCCATTAAAACAATAAGTGCAACCTGGCGCATATATGTAGATTTACCCGCCATATTAGGCCCTGTAATAATTGCGGCACGTGATGAAGAACAGTCAAGATATGTATCGTTCGGAACAAACGGTGCGTTATCAAGCATTTTTTCAACAACGGGATGTCTGCCGTCTTTAATTTCAATAACGTCCGAATTATCAACATCCGGTCTGCAATAATCATTTTGAACAGCAGAAAAAGCAAGTGAACATAAAACATCAAGTCTTGCAACTGCACGAGCGGTTTGCCTTACCCTGTCAAGTTCTGCGGAAATTTTGCCTCTTATCTGAGTAAAAAGTTCATATTCGATTCTGACAATTCGTTCCTGTGCGCCGAGCACTTTTGATTCAAGTTCTTTAAGTTCCTGAGTGATATATCTTTCGCAATTTGCGAGAGTTTGTTTTCTTATGTAAGTTTCGGGTACAAGTTCTTTAAAAGAATTTGACACCTCTATATAATATCCGAATACACGGTTATATCCGATTTTAAGTTTTTTGATTCCCGTTTTTTCCTGCTCTGCCTGTTCAACAGACGCAAGAAAACCTTTTCCGTTTTCCACAATTTCATAAAGGGAATCAAGCTCTTCATTAAACCCGCGTTTTATCATTCCGCCTTCACGAACGCTGAGCGGAGGATCATCGGTTATTGAAGATTTAATAAGAGAGTTAATGTCATCAAGTAAATCAATTTCGTTATAAATATCCGAAAGCATTTTTGATTTAACTTCCGAAAGTGATGATTTAATTGAAACAAGATTTTCGATAGTAATACCGAGTGTTTTAAGTTCTTTTGCGTTTGCCGTACCGTAAACGATTCGTGTCATAATACGTTCAAGGTCATACATATCGGCAAGGTACGACATTTCATTATCAAGTAAAAGAGAATTACAGCATAATTCTTCAACCGCATTCTGACGCTGAACAATAGATGCATAATTGAGAAGCGGCTGTTCAACCCAGTTCCTTATAAGTCGCTTACCCATTGCGGTTTTAGTGTGGTCAAGAACCCACAGAAGACTTCCGCGTTTTTCACGGCGAAGTTGTGTTTCGGTAAGTTCAAGATTTCTTCTTGCACAAAGATCTAAAGATAAAAATTTGTCTTCGCTGAAAAAATCAATATTACTTATATTTTCAATTTTTGATTTTTCGGCATTTTCAAGATAATTAAGAGCCGAGCCGAAAGCAAAAATAAGACTGTTGTTAAAGCGTTGCGAATCCGATGAATCGGAATCAATATGAGTAAATACAGATTCTTTGAATTTATCAAAATTATAATAAGAATTCTGCAACACTTCAAATTTTACGGATAATCTGTTTTCTATAAAATCCGTAAGCGTTTTTGACGAGGCGGCATATTTATTAAGTAAAACTTCTGACGGAGAATAACAACCGAGTTGATTTATAAGCCTTGCGTTTACATCACCGTCGGAAAAACAGTCAAGATGAACTTCACCTGTTGAAACATCGACAAAAGCGGAAGCACATTCTTTATCTGTAATATACAGTGAGGCAAGAAAATTGTTTTTACCCTCTTCAAGCATACTGCTTTCAATAACAGTACCCGGTGTAACAATTCGGATTACGTCACGTTTTACAATTCCTTTTGCAAGCGCAGGGTCTTCCATCTGCTCGCAAATGGCAACTTTATAACCCCTGCCGACAAGTTTTGCAATGTAAGAATCGGCGCTGTGAAAAGGAACGCCGCACATAGGCGCACGTTCCTCCTGACCGCAATCTCTCCCGGTCAGAACAAGTTCAAGTTCTTTTGACGCAATTTTAGCGTCATCAAAGAACATTTCATAAAAATCCCCGAGTCTGAAAAACAACAGTGTATCGGGATAATCATTTTTAATTTGAAAATACTGTTCCATCATGGGAGAAAGTTTAGCCATTTTCTTACCTCAGCACAAATTTCAGATTAGTTAATAATTAGTGGCAGCCACCGCAGGATGAACATTCACCGCCGCAATGATGCTCTTCTTCGGGCTGGCAGGTTGCAGGGTCCTGTCCGTCAATGCAAAGTGCAAGAATGCTCATTATTTCATTCATCATGTCATCAACCGCTGTTTTAGCCGCTTCAAATTTCACCATATTGCCGTTGAGCATAACTTCACGGTAAAGTTTTTCAAATTCTGCGCCGAATTCTTCCATTTTCTTATCATCTGCTTCTTCACCTTTTGCGGCTTCGTTCTGATAAGAAAGTTGAATAAGATTGATTTGACCGATAAGTTCGTTGAGTTCTTTATCGTTTTCATTTGCTTTTTTTGCTTCATCAAACGCTTTATAGCGTTCATCTTCCTGAATTGCTGCGCCGAGTTGTCTTGTGAGTTCAATTACTGTCATTTGAAATACTCCTTTAAAAATAATTTCTATTTCAACAATGCAACGCTGTTAAACAGCATCACTATTATTAACAATTTCTTCCTGAACTTTCAAAAGTTCCATAAACCATTTTGTTTTTTCTTCTTTTGAAACAGGGTCGTCCGCTTTTGCGGCAGATGTTCCTTTGCGTGGGGAATAAATAAACGTAAACATAGAGCCGTATTTTACTTCTTTTACAAGTGAAACGGTATCAAGAAATTCATCATACGTTTCGCCCGGAAAACCGACAATTATGTCCGTAGTAATGTCAACACCCGGAATTTTTTCTTTTGCGTAAGAAATGAGTTCAAGGTAATGTTCACGGGTGTAATGACGGTTCATTTCTTTTAAAATTCTGTTATTACCCGATTGAACAGGTAAATGAAGATGACCGCAAAAATGTTTTGAAGTCGCAAGTGTGTCAATCAGTTCAAACGAACAGTCACGGGGATGCGACGTCATAAAATCAAATTCAAAATCACCGTCAATGGAATCAATACGCCTGATAAGTTCCGAAAAGTCAACACCGAAATCACAGTTTTTTCCGTATGAATTAACGTTCTGACCGAGAAGTGTTATTTTTTTATAACCATCATCAACAAGTTGTTTTGCTTCGGAAAGAATTATTTCGGGATTACGACTGCGTTCTCTGCCCCTGACATACGGCACAATACAGTAAGAACAAAAATTATTACAACCGTACATTATCGGAAGCCAAGCATTTTCACCGCTGTCACGGGAATAAGGCATTCCCTCAGCAATAACGCCTCCGGATTCTTCAATGCAAAAAACACGTTTACCCGAACAAAGCGTTTTAGACAAAAGTTCCGGTAATTTATGAAGAACGTGCGTTCCGAAAACAAGACTTACAAACGGATAACTTTTCTTTATTTTTTCCGCAATATGTTCCTGCTGCATCATACAGCCGCATAAAGCAATAATAAGGTCGGGATTTTCGGATTTTAATTTTTTTAATGCTCCTACGTTCCCGAATACTCTGTCTTCGGCGTGTTCACGAATCGCACAGGTGTTATAAAGTATAAGGTCAGCCTGTTCGGGTAACTCGCAAAGTGAATACCCCATTTCAACAAGCATTCCTTTAATATGCTCGCTGTCAGCAACATTCCCCTGACAACCGTATGTATGAACAAACGCATACGGCGTTTTTCCGCGAAATCGGGAAGAAAGAACGGTGCGGACTTTTTCTTTATATTCATTTTGACGATTCATCTCATCCTGAGGGACAAGAAATCTATCATTCTGCAAAAAATATCAATCCTTAAAATTAAAATAAAACCGTGTTAAGAAAGCCGAGAATATCAAGATAAACTTTTTCTTTGCTTTCGCCTTCATTTAAAATTTCATGACGGCAATGAGGATAAACTATAACCTCGGGTTCATGACCTGTTTCTTTAAGTAAATCGGCAACCGCTACGGGAGATTTACCGTTAAAGCCTATCGGGTCCTTTGCGCCGGAGATAATAAGCACGGGAAGTGAAGTCGGTATAGTTACAGGCCACATTTTGTCAGATGCAATAATTGCTATTGAGCACAAGTCACGTATTCCTGCCAATGAAAGTTCAAATCCGCAAAGCGGGTCGGCAGCATATTTTTCAACGTTTTCTTTATCAAAACTGAGCCAGTCAAGGTCGGAGGTTTTATCTTTAATGCCGAAGCAGGAAAACTTGTTAAGAGAAGACGCAACAGTATGATTAACGGTTTTCGGCCCGAATTTATCACATAAATCGGAAAGAGTATTAACCATAAAATCAAGCGAAGACGGTATCTGACCTGTTCCGCAAAGAATAAGCCCTGCGAGGTCGGCGCCGAACGTACTTGCATATACTCTTGCACAGAAAGAGCCCATACTGTGACCGAAAAGGAAATACGGTAATTCGGGATACCTTTTGTGCATTATAGAATAAAGTATATGCATATCGTCTACAAAACGTCTGTAACCGTCTTTTTCGGCTGTAAAGCCAAGTTCTTCTTCGGAATTTACTGACTTGCCGTGACCGATATGGTCATTTCCGCAAACAATAAAACCTTTTGATGCAAGAAATTTCGCAAAATCATCATACCTGCCTATATGTTCGCTGACACCGTGAGAAATCTGAAATACGGCGCAATGCTCAACTTCATCATCAAGCCATATAAGAGTACGAATTTTATTAACACCTGTCGAGGAATTGAAATATGCTTCTTTTTTTATAAGTGCCATAATATCCTCCTTTAAAAATAAGCAAAATACATACGCAAATCAAAATTTGCATACAATCACCCATAATTATTATAATAATACCATAGTGGTAGTAATATTTCAAGACATATAACCATATATATTGTATTTTTTATTAAAATATTTTTTTAATTTTTCCAATGAAAATTAAATAATTCAATTATTATTTGTCGTAATTTGTTTTTTTCCTTGCTAAATATAAAAATATGTGATATACTCCCTCTCACATCTTGTGAAAGGAGTCTTAATAATGAATAACATCAAAGTTGTTATTACCGATGACGGAAGCGGAACAACATTGAACATTGCTTTTCTATTAAGAGAAAATTCAATGAATGTAAAAATTTGTCCCCGTAACGGTTTAGTACTTCTTGAAATAATTGATGAATTTAAACCCGACATAATTATTACAGATGCTTTCCTTTCACACATTGACTCTTTAGGTGTAATTGAACGTATCAATAAACAGAATCCGGTTACACGTCCTTTAATATTTGTTTTTTCAGGTCTTGACAACCCGAGACTTGAACAAGCGGTTTTAAATTCAGGTGTTGACTATTATTTTATTAAACCTGTTGACTGTGAAACGGTACTTGAAAGAATTAAACTTTTGTTTAATAAAAAAATAATGCCCGATTCCCCTTCTCCAAAAACAGAAAACAACAATTCATTTGATACCGAAAACATTGTTACAGACACACTTCTTCAAATGGGCTTAACAATGCGTTATGCAGGTTTTAACTACATCAAAAGTGCTGTAATCACAATAACAGAAAAGCCGGAATACGCTTCGGGTGTAACCAAAAAACTTTATCCGAAAATTGCGGAAGAATACAATGTAAACGTATTTACCGTTGAAAAGAACATAAGAACAGTTATTGATTCCGCTTATAAAAAAGCCGATAAAACAAATTTCTTTTTATATATGGGAATCAACGGCGAAAAGCCTAAAAACACCGATTTTATTTTACGTGTTGCCGATTATGTAAGACGTCAAAAAAGAAAAATAAACTGACTGTAAATATTTATATTTTTACATTAATTATTTGTAACTCTTGACATCCTTTTCAGTTTTTGGTAGAATGTCAAGCGTTGTATATTACAACTGAATATTCGGAGACGTATCGAAGTGGTCATAACGGCCTCGACTCGAAATCGAGTAAGCCCTTAATCGGGTCCGTGGGTTCGAATCCCACCGTCTCCGCCATAAAAGAAACGCACTTTGTCTACCAAGACAAAGTGCGTTTTTTGAACTATGTGTTCCGCTTACGCGGAACAGTGATGAGCATTTGCAAAGCAAATGCGTGATGTTCGCCTAAGGCGAGTGATGTACCTGCGGGCGTGGGCGGAACACATCACATCACTTTGCGGTGAAACCGCAAAACATCACTGCGAACGGAGTGAGCCACATCACTGTGCCGCACTTGTAAAGCAAGTGTTTGGCACCAACATCACTTGAATTATCATTGTTATTATGCTATAATGAACTTGATAAATCAGAATTTGGCAAGAAAAGTGGAGGATTCGGGTAATGTCTAAACAGATAATAGTTATCCCATATAGCGATGAATGGAAAACGAACTTTGAAACGATCAAACAGTATCTTCTGCCAACGATCAAAGATATGATAATCGGTATCGAACATATCGGCAGTACGTCCGTTGAAGGTCTTTCTGCCAAGCCCATCATTGATATTGATATTGTTATTAAGGACTACGACGTGTTTTCTTCTTTAGTCGATAGCTTAAAGAGCCTCGGTTACATATATGAAGGCGATTTGGGAATTAAACACAGAGAGGCGTTTGATTATCAAGGAAATGAAATTTTACCAAGACACCATTTATACGTTTGTCCTGAATTTTCCAATGAGCTTCATAGGCATATTTGTTTTAGGGATTATTTAAGAACACATCAAGACGAAATGGTTAGATATAGTAAAATCAAAGAAGAAGGGGCAAAATTATTCCCTTTTAGTATCGATGATTATATCAATTACAAGTCTTCTTTCATTGATGAGATTTATAGAAAGATAGAAACATAATCATTACATTAACAAATCCCGGTTTATAAACATTAAAACCGGCATTCCCGTCACTGGTACAGACACTATTCTGTATTATTTGCGGGAATGCCGTATATTTTTTCAAATCATAAAACAAATGATTCACCTGTTTTAAGAACTTTAAGTTTTTCACCAATTATATCTTTTAAAATCGGTAATGCTTCTCCGGTACAATGGCCGGTATAAAAAACCGTATCATATTTACAAAGTTCAAGTGCTGTTTGTTTAATAAACTCAATTTCTTCAACGGTATATTCTGTTTTTTTCATCAAATGAAAACCGCTGAAAACAGCATCGGGTGTTTTACCGAATTCATCAATAAATCTGTCAAGAATATTAACTATGCCGTTATGAGCGCAACCGGAAAACAGATAATTCTTACCGTTTTCCGTTATAACTGCGAACTGTTCGTGAATAAAATCGTCTTTCACGGATTTTCCGTTTTCAATTTTTAAAAGCCTGCTGTTCCCCTGCGGAAAATAACGTCTGCCTTTTATTTCGGAAAACAATGAAATATCATCGTTTATTTTAAAATATTTGTCTGTCAACACAACGTTCGTAAGCGATAATATTGACTTGTCAATGCCGATGTACTTTCCCTCTGTGTCATAAAAATCGCCGAAAGAATTTTTGTTTATATAAATTTTTGAAACATCATTTATTTTATTAAACAGAATTACTCCTCCGCAATGGTCATAATGTCCGTGTGAAAGAATAACAATGTCAACATTTTTTAAATCAATACCGAGTTTTTCGGCGTTATTTATGAACTCGCCCGTTGCACCCGTATCAATTAAAATATTATTATTCTGCGTTTCGACAAACAAACTCAAACCGTGTTCGGGAATCAGTTCGGGTGAAGATGTTGTATTTTCAATAAGAACAGTAACTTTCAAAATGAATCCCCTTTTCGGTGAATTTACAGAATAAGAAGTTCGGTTATTTCGTTTTCTTTAATTTCAACCGATTTTCCGTTAAAAATGAGTGTACCTCCCGGAACGGTACTGCTGACGGATATTTTATTTTTGTCATATATAACCGTTACTTTGCCATTCCCTACAGGTGCTACCGCTTTAAAATGTTTAAAAATACCGGGTTTCGGTTCAACGTTAAAAGTTTTTCCGCCGACTGATGTGGGATAAACACCGGCACATTTCGAAATAAGCAAAAGAACAGGTCCGCTACCCCAGGCGTGACAAAGCGATTTACCGTATAAATTCCCGTACATTTCAAGGTGTTCATCGCCCGATTTTGTGCAGTCATACGCTTCCCATACACTCGTTGCGCCCAAATCGAGCATTCCGCCCCAATAAGAAAGAATGTAATTCTGCGCTGTTTCGATTTTACCGCATTCGCACAAAGCAAGTAATTCGTAAAGTTTGAAATACGGTGTTGTAATTTCGGGTAAATCTTTGTTTTCAAAAACATTTTTTATAATACTTTCTTTTTGTTTTTCATCAGCAAAACCGAAAAGAACGGCAAACACATTAGTTTGTCTTGAAACAAAATTTTTACCCGATTCAAACGTATCAATAAATGCCCCTTTTTCATCATTCCAGTAAAGTGAATTTACGGTTTTCTTTAATTTTTCCGCACATTCCGAAAAATCTTCGTTTTCGCCTGCTATTTCGGAAAGTTTTGTCATAACGCTGTAAACTTCCCACAGTAAAATCTGTTCAACGCAATGTGGTCCGTCTTTGTCGAGAACGCCCCAGTCAATAAATACCCAGTCCCCTTTTCTTTTAACGGAAAGACCGTTTTCATCAAGGCGTGACACAATAAAATCAAATAAACTTTTTAAATTCGGATATATATTTTTTACAAATTCGGTATTGCCGGTTGCAAACCAGTGTTCGTAAACGGATATAATAAGGTATGCCGAATAATCGTTAATTGTGTTTATATGCGTTTTATAGGGCGGTTTACCCAAAAGAGCAATAATTGTTCTTTCGGTTATGTCGGGGTCGTTATAAAGGCATCTGTTAATCATAAACGACTGGTAAGCGTCACCCGACCACACCCAACGGTCTCTTTTTATGCCGTCAAGGAAAAACTCACGTGAATTAAGGTGAAATGTATAAGAACTCAAATCCCATATTTTTTTAATTTTCGGATTATCACATTCAAAAGATGAAATATCTTCAAGAGGTAAATATTCATACTCAGCCGAAATATCAACGTCAGTACCGTCATTTGATTTTGCAAAAATGTAACGGAACGCCCGTGCAGGTCTTTTTAAAGAATCTTCTTTTGATAAATTCTCACGGATAATAGCATTTTCCGTATCAAGCGCTTCTTTTCGGCTTTCACCGTAAACAATTGAAACGCCCTCGGCATTTTCACGGTTTAAAAGCGTAACCGGACCGAATGTTTCTTTTGAAAAATCATACAAAACCCCGCCGTTGACATATTCTTTTGATACGGCTTCGAGTTTTTTGTATTCAAACGGAAATACACGCGGGTCATCATCCGGATGTGTAAAATAAGGTTTGCACGATACAGGTATCCACTCTTTATTATGTGCATCGGCTACCCACGATTCATCTGTAACAAGATATTCGCTGTCAATATAAATTGCGGGAAACGCTTCAATATCGTAAACCTCAATTTCAACTCTATGCTCGCCTTTCAGAACGGGAATATCGGTATTCACCTGCCACAACTTACCGAATGCACGAACCATCCCTTTTGAGTATGTACATACACGAAAAACAGAATCCGTTTCAGCAGCAAAATCTTTTATAAAAGATACACTTTTTTCAGGTGATGATATGTGCCACATACACGGATAATCACACCCGTGCTCCTGCCGTCTGCACGAAAGTAAAAGGTGATGATATATTTCAAAATCGCCGTTATACCATATCCATTTTGCACACATTCTTTATTCCCCTCAACTTATTTTAATAATTCGGCTTTTTCAAGTTCTTAAAATTCCTTCATCCGAAAAATCGGACATTTCGAGATTTTCATAATCTACATCGAGATAAGGACAAACCGCTTTAAGCACCGCTTTCGTCATTTTTTCACGTCCTTTCGGAGTATTAAAATGAGTTGGCTCCCCTTGAAATTACACTGCTCTCAAACTAATCAAAGAGTCAATTACTACACTTTTGTGTTTGAGATCCCTATGAAATTACACTGCTCTCAAACATGTTTTCAAGGTGCAAGCAATTCGGACAAGTTTGAGATCCCTATGAAATTACACTGCTCTCAAACTGCGGTCTTTACCGTTCCCCCATTTTCCGTGTTTGAGATCCCTATGAAATTACACTGCTCTCAAACGATGCAGATACATACATTTTTGCTTCCGGTGTTTGAGATCCCTATGAAATTACACTGCTCTCAAACTCTACTTGCTTTAAATTGCGTTCCTGCATTGTTTGAGATCCCTATGAAATTACACTGCTCTCAAACATTTTTTTTATTTTAGTTGATTTAGCTGTTGTTTGAGATCCCTATGAAATTACACTGCTCTCAAACGTCAGGAATGTCTCTACGTCGGAAGCACCCGTTTGAGATCCCTATGAAATTACACTGCTCTCAAACACGAGAATTATTCATATATTTCAAATCAGTGTTTGAGATCCCTATGAAATTACACTGCTCTCAAACGAAAGTGCTCTTGATTCCGCTACTGGTATGGTTTGAGATCCCTATGAAATTACACTGCTCTCAAACGAGATGTTCCTCAAGTAATGTTTCCATATTGTTTGAGATCCCTATGAAATTACACTGCTCACAAACCGATATGCTTCGCTGTTGTATTTGAATATGGTTTGAGATCCCTATGAAATTACACTGCTCTCAAACAAAAACAGAGCCGCCGCCACTTGATATGTGAGTTTGAGATCCCTATGAAATTACACTGCTCTCAAACCACGGTCAACAGCTTCTCGGCAAGTTACCAGTTTGAGCTCCCTATGAAATTACACTGCTCTCAAACTCTATAAGAAATTCTAATGGTGATTGCGCAGTTTGAGATCCCTATGAAATTACACTGCTCTCAAACCTGCCGAACTTGACGGGTTGAAAGGCTTTTGTTTGAGATCCCTATGAAATTACACTGCTCTCAAACACTTCCACCTGTTTCTTCTGCCACGGCTTCGTTTGAGATCCCTATGAAATTACACTGCTCTCAAACGTTATAAATTCAATATACTCGATGATAACGGTTTGAGATCCCTATGAAATTACACTGCTCTCAAACGTTCTTCGCCACATCAACACCTCCGTTTAAGTTTGAGATCCCTATGAAATTACACTGCTCTCAAACACAAAGACAATCAGTCTGTTGAAGGCTTCAGTTTGAGATCCCTATGAAATTACACTGCTCTCAAACGACAAACAAACTTATTTCGTGCCGAACATAGTTTGAGATCCCTATGAAATTACACTGCTCTCAAACGAAACAAAAAGCAATTTTTACACAGTAAAAGTTTGAGATCCCTATGAAATTACACTGCTCTCAAACAAGAAATGTGATTTATTTCAGACTTGGAAAAGTTTGAGATCCCTATGAAATTACACTGCTCTCAAACCGGCTATGCTTAAAAGGCTGATAAGAAAAGGTTTGAGATCCCTATGAAATTACACTGCTCTCAAACGGCCCTCTCTATTCCGAAATGTTATTAGAGGTTTGAGATCCCTATGAAATTACACTGCTCTCAAACCTGCCGCAGGAAGAAATGAAAGCGAAGGCGTGTTTGAGATCCCTATGAAATTACACTGCTCTCAAACACACACCGCTTTTACCTTGTCCCCTCGTTCGTTTGAGATCCCTATGAAATTACACTGCTCTCAAACGTGAAGATAAAGCGGGAATCCGTTCTCGTCGTTTGAGATCCCTATGAAATTACACTGCTCTCAAACTCCTCTGAAAAAACGCAAGTGCGCCTGGTTGTTTGAGATCCCTATGAAATTACACTGCTCTCAAACCATCCATCCACTCTATTATTCTTTCAATAAGTTTGAGATCCCTATGAAATTACACTGCTCTCAAACCTTTCCTCAAAAGTCAACGTTAAGAATTTTGTTTGAGATCCCTATGAAATTACACTGCTCTCAAACCCCAAATCAAAATTCGGGAAAAACAGCCTGTAACTGCCGGAGCGTGTAATTCCGGACCTCAAACGCATTTATTTTATTATACAAAGAGAGTCATCAACAATAATTCTGTTTTCATTTTTCAGCAATTTATGTTCATGACTATCTATCATAATAAGATTATAACCGTGACAAAGAACAGTGTCAATAAATAATTCCGTTTCCTTATCGTTTATAAAATCACGCAAATTTAAAGTAATAAAAAGTTTTCTTTTATCATATTCGGTAACAAGTTCAAAGTAATCAACCAATTTTTCACCGAGCGAGTTATAGTCTTCATTAAACTCAATTCCAACTGATTTAATAAGTGAAGAAATATTTATCTTACTAAAAACAAAATCACCGGAAAAATTTTGTGATAAATCAAATAAGTAAGATTCAATTTTCCCGAGCATTTCCATTGTTTGCGAATAACGTTCATCAAGCATTGCATTTTTTTCAAATGCAGATGAAACTTTGGAAATTAATGATTTGGTATTAATGCTGAACGGAACATACTGAAAAATCAACTCGGCGAATTTGTCAATTTGCAATTCTTTATCATTTTCCGATAACACACTTACTCCGTCTTTACCCTGTAAAAGGTTATTAACATCTTCAAGTAAAGAAACCATAAGATTTTGATTTTCAATTATTAAAGAATTTACTTTATCAATATCTGTATCAAAAACATTCTCAATATCCGGGTAAACAAATTTCAAAGAATCACCAGCCGTTCATCTGTATCAATGTATTCACTTTTATATTCACCGACAATATAATCCATTTTGGAAAACTGTTTTTCGGTTACCGTAAGCGTTTGCACTATTCCTTTCGGAGGTTTGTTCTTCTCTATTAAATTTTTAACCGAATTTTCAACAGAAGGTGTTGTCATCAGTTTACAATAGACCGACTCCTGCAACATAACAAAACCGCCCTTAATCAGCATTTTGTGAAACTTTCTGTAATTACGCCTGTCTTCGTTAGTTTCCACAGGTAAATCAAAAAACACAAGTATTCTCATAAATCTGTAACTCATATTGTTATTTCATATTCATCATCAGAATCAATCGTAAAAAACTTAATTTGAAACGGATCTCCGTCATTTATTGCTTCAAAAACACTTCGTGTATATATTTTAATTGCATTTGAAACAGTTTGTTTTGATGAATCAATTAAAACCGTCTTTTCAAGTATTCGCCACATATCGTGTTTTTCATCCTTACCGAATTCATACGGGATATTGAAACGTACCTGTCTGTCGACAATTACCCTGAAAGGTTCCATAAAGTCGCAACTCAGGTTAAAATGATTAAACATATTGTTATGAAACACACCGAGTTGTGTTAAATAACCGTTGGCACAAATTTCCCTGTTGAAAGAAGAAAGCAAAAGACTGTATCCGTAATTCAAAGCGGCATTTACGGGTGTTTCTGCGCTTCTTGTGAAATCCATGCCGAAAAGTGCATTGAAATACACTTTTGCGGCATGACCTTCACGGTTTGTTGCATCAAGAAGTTCAACCTGACCTATATAGGATTTGAGTAATTCCGCTTCTTTGTTTTTATTAATTTCGGTAAGAAAAGCAGACTGCTTCCTGATTTTTTCGGATATTATCTCCTGCCATATCATAGCCTTTGTATCATCGGACCATGACGCCTGAGTTCTGATTTTAGAAGTACTGTCATGACTGCCGTGATGCGGAATGAGTTCAGCTACCGGACTTCTTTTTGAATCGCAAAAAATCACTTTTACTTTCTTTTCAATTAACACTTCAACAAGGCACCCCGTAAAAGAAACTGCGGGATTTTCAATTACTAAGGTTGCAATTTCATCAATAAGAATCCGTTTTGTTTCAATTCCACGAACAACAAGGTACCCCATTTTACAGTCAAGTTTTGACTGGTTTGAAATAATTACCGTACGCCAACTCATAACAGTTCAAGTAAGTTTTCAGACTTCTTTTCCCAAAGACCTGAAGCAGTAGAATCAATTATTCTGACATCTTTATATAATTTTGCCCAGTTTGATATAGTTGAACTAAAGTTTACTGTAGCTGCCGCTTTACCCGCACCGCCTATCAAAGTTAAATCACAACCGCCCGAAACTCTGCCGAACGTCTGATGAATATTCAATAAAGCAGCAGTTTGTTCTTTAACGTTAAGTTCAATAAATTTCGCACGTCCGTTTTTCAAAACAGAAACAGGTGCATTAACCCTTTTAGCGTAAACAGAGTTTTCATATTTATTAATATACAAATCATAAAGTTCAATGTTCTTTTCGACAGAAACTTTATCATACTGTTCATCGTAAATATAATTACTGTTTGAAGAACATTTTTCAGCAAAAACCTCAAGTTTCTTTAAATAATACTGCCAGAAATTTTCGGCTTTAAATTGCATAACAGGTTGTGCAACAAGACATTTTCCTCCGCTACCTATACCTGCTATACAAACTCTGAAACCGTCAAGTGAAAGTTGTGTATTAACTTTCCACGGACGCATACCCATCGGAAAAGATACTTCATCAACAGATTTGCCGAGGATATGTTTGAGTCTTTCAAATGAATACTCTTTTGCGTAATCAGCGTTTTCAAGAAACTTAAAGCCGCATGATAATTCGACGGACATAATAATAATTTCGCATTTTTTGCCCGCTTTATATTTTACGGGAATGTAGAACATAGCACCTGATTTATTATAACCGCCGTATTTTTCCGTTGGCAGGTTTTTCTTAAGAGGTACAAGTCCGGGTGCGGCAGGAACAGGCATTTGATCAAACAGTCCGCCTTTTTTGAAATAAGCATATTTTGTAAAATGAGCATTGTTCTTTACCGCAACAGATTTTACTTTCGCAAGATCCGCCTCACCGTTCCATACAGTTTTATTTCCGCATACAACAGAATGAGTAAATACTGTTTTTGTTTTAATACTGTATGACCTCTCAACATTAAAATTCTTTGTAAATTTTGAATTATACACGTTACCTGTAACAATATTAAGATAAGCATCAACAGCATGGTGAAGGTCGTTAAATGTTCTTGATTTCGGCAAATCAAAATCATGACGGAATTCAGATGTAAGCCTTGCCTTACTGTAAACAATTTCAGTATCGGGAAAATGTTCTTTCAGCAATGTTGCGATTGCTTTTGTCGATTGAGTTGTTTCGGTTATCTGACGGTTAATAAATCCTGTTTTTTCTTCATTAGAAAAAGGTGTCGCTCTTGTAAGACGTTTGTATTTTTCTTCACTGATAAGATTAACGGATTTAAGATAATCCCAATAACCTTTCATGGAATGTCTGATGTTATCGGCTATAGGGTAAATGTCACTCTTTTTTCCGTTCTCTTCTGAAAAAACAAGAACTTTGTTATTTATTATGCTGTCATCCTTAACATAAGCCTGAGGATAAATATGGTCAATATCACAGTAAGCATCATTACCGAGTTTACTCAGTTCAATAGGTTTACCGCTGTACATAGATTTACCGAGTTGCATGTAATAAAGGAATAGTTTATCACCCTGAAGTTTATTATCGGCATATTCGCCCATTGCTTCAAGTTGCGTTTTAAGAATTTTGACATCTTCATCTTTACAGGAAGCATACAAATCTAAAATCTGCTGTTTTCTGGATTTTGTTCTCTTTCCTTTCTGTTCCTCGGTTCCGCCACGTGCCATTTCAACAAATATTTTTGACGGTTCTCCAAATGCTTTTTTAATATCCTTTACAATGTCAAGCGTTCTGTAGACAGGACGTTTAACTGCATTTGACAGATACATTTCACCAAGTCTGTCTTCAAGTGTTATTTTATGCTCTGCGTAATAATCATTTCGATAACTCGTAATTACATCCGCAAATGAATATTTGTCCGAATCGGCAATTATTTCCATAAGATTATTCTGTGAATTCCAGAGTGCGTTTATAACGGTTGTAACTTCGCCTGTAATTTTATCAACACCTTCAAGTTCAGCAAGGAATTTACGGGAAAGTCTGCCGAAATCCTTTAATTTCAACGAACATATATATTTACGATCATTGTCTGACATTTCCGGATAGTTTTTAATAATCCATTTTGAAAGTCTTGTTTTATCTTCTGCATAAGATGCCCTTTCAATGATTGATTCTACATCTGCTTCTTTTAAGCATTTCGATTCAAGCAATCTTTTAAAAGATATTTGCGGGGTAAGATTTGATTTTATCTCTTCATCAATACCCGTAACAGTATCCTCACAACCTTTTATAATAAACCCGTTCTGTATAAGCCACGACAAAAGATATTTTCGTGTTACTTTCTTTTTTTGCAGAAATACCTCGTTATAAATTCTTTGCTTGAGTTCAACAGATATTCTTTCACCGTTTATCTTCAGATTATTAATTTCATTTAAAACCGTGAACTTATGATAAAGCAAAGAATCTTTCGGGAGAACAGTTTCACCGGGTAAATATGTACAAGTGTTAGTCATACGTTTTATAAATTCTTCTTCACTTGCATCAAGGTCAACCATCTGTTCAAAATTCCAAGGATATATTTTACCTGATTCTCTTTTAAGCCATGCTTTATCAGATTTTTTATTTAAGGGACCTACAAAATAAGGTATTCTGAACAAAAATACAGATTCGATTTTTTCCGAAACAGTCAGTCCGCTTTCATCGGTATTATTGAGAAAAGAAAGATATGATTCAGCATTTTTAAGTATTTTATTTAATTCATACCAATATAACTGATGCGGTATAACTCTGTTATCGGTATCTTTTTGTTTGGGTAAAAATGTTCTCAACTCAAGACGTGAGATCATATCTTCAAACTGTTCCTCATCTTCTTTTTCGGGATTTATATTTTTTACGAGCGACAGAATGTATTTCGAAAAATCCTCTTTGTTCTTTTTCTTGAGTTTTGAAGCATCAGGTTCATCTGTATGATAAGAATAAGCAACATAATTATCTTTATCAATCGAACGGAACACTTCGTTATATTTATTCGGAATATAAGTTCTTACAATGTGCTTCAAAAACAAAAGGTCTTTTTTATGCTGTTCATATATTTTAACTTTTGATTCGGAAATCGTGTTTTCATTGCCTAAAGCATCAACAAGAACAGCCCAATCATAAATCGAACGCATTACCGCAATTAAATCAAAGTCATCACCGATATCAGCCATAACTGTAGCGAACTTTTCTTCATCCATACCGAGCGAAACAGATTTAATTTCAAGAGAATCATATTCTTCTTTTCCGAAAAGCTCCTTAAGAGAATAAGTGCCGCCTGCAAGAAGTTTAATAATACCTTCAAGACTAAACGGAAACTCCTCATCAATTTCAACGTCTTTTGAAAGTTTTGGCGGTTTTTTTCCGTCATTTAAAATATTAACCAGTTCTTTAAACTTGTTATTTACAGTCATCTTTCTGCTCAGAATTATACTTAATTCTTCAATATTTACTTCTGACCACGGTAACTTAAAACCGTTATCTGTGAAATATGATAAAAAACCATTATAAACAGAAGAAAAATCTTTTATATCTTCAATATTATTTCTGTTAATATTACTGAGAAAATGACCGCGATGAGCAACAAGCCAAGCACAAGCAAGATAAACCAAACGAACATCGTGAGGTTTGGTATCATTCATAAGATCAAGTATAAGATGATGTATTGTAGGGTATTTATTATAATACTCAACATCAGTAAAACCATCGTCATTAAACAGTGTAAACTTATCACCGCACGTTTCTCTGAACAACTGACTTTCTTTAATTCTTATAAAAAATCTTTCATCAAGCTTCCCGATTTCTTCCGAAAAAAGTTCTTGAAGAAGAAGAACCCTTTGTTGACGCCTGTCTAAACGACGTCTCGCTGTACGAAATGCTCGCCTTTCGGTATTTAATGAAGCAGAATCAAAAATATGTGAACCCCACGCTTCTTTGCCGTGAAACTTTAAAAGATTATACTCTGTATCGGTAACAGCATAACCAACAGAATCCGTTCCGATATCAAGGCCGAGAAAAAAATTATGATTATATTTTTCATTGTTCATATTGACAACCCCTTTTAAGAGTGATATTATAATATTGTAGTTTTGTAGATCCCTATGGAATTACACTGTGAGTTCAAATAAAAGTTTAACTCAAATCGTCGGCTTGACCGACTGCATACTGTGTATGCTCAAAGGCTTCTTAAGTGAAGCCTTTTTTATTTTATCTCAATTTAACCCCTCAACAAAAAGTGTAATATTAAACATAAAACGACTACATAATACAATATCGTCTATTAAAGAATAACATAACAAAACGCAATGTCAAGCGAACAAAAGTACGGTGTACTGTTTAATGTACAGGTTTATCAGTTTCAAACGATAATAAATCCCCTGCGCTTGGCAAAGAACCATAATAAACAAGAAAAAATCCCGAAAC
>JAZLLP010000033.1:0-140910 GCA_045598225.1 Acutalibacteraceae bacterium
TGCACGCAGGGGATATTATGACATATCCGAAGCATACAAGTCTATGCACTGTTTATGATTGAACCGCCGTGTACCGAACGGTACGCACGGTGGTGTGAGAGGTCGGCTACTCAACTAATGGGTAGCCTCCTACTCGATTTACTGATAAATTGTAACACTGCCACCTGCAACCGCCAACTAACAACCAACAACTAACAACTGGCAACCGGCAACTGACAACTGACACCTGACACCTGACACCCGGCAACTATTTTATAATTCCCAAACCTTCAAGAAGTATTTTCAAACCGAGAAGCACAAGAATAATTCCGCCCGCAAGTTCGGCTTTTGATTTGAATTTTGTTCCGAATATGTTGCCGATTTTAACGCCGATTGCAGAAAGCGTGAATGTAATACAGCCGATAAGCGCAA
The DNA here is from genome assembly GCA_045598225.1 of Acutalibacteraceae bacterium. Classification (GTDB taxonomy): domain Bacteria; phylum Bacillota; class Clostridia; order Oscillospirales; family Acutalibacteraceae; genus DTU089. The sequence goes on from JAZLLP010000033.1 coordinate 412, forward strand.
ATGCAATGTAAACAAAAGAGGGAGAACTGAACTCGGTAAAAGCAAAACTTACACCGACTGCAAGAGCGTCGATGCTTGTGGCAACCGCCATAACGAACATTGTTTTAAAGCCGAGTGAAGCGTTAACGTCTTCGTCACCGTCTTTTTTGCTTAACGCTTCTTTAATCATATTTGCACCGATAATCGCAAGCAGAACGAAAGCAATCCAATGGTCAATGCTTGTGATTTTGTCGGCGAAAGTGTTTCCCAAAAGGTAGCCTATAAGCGGCATCAAAGCCTGAAAAGCGCCGAACCATAAACCGACTATGGCGCAATGTTTTATTTTGATTTTGTCAAGCGCAAGTCCTTTGCACAATGCGACTGCAAATGCATCCATAGAAAGACTTACCGCAAGAAGAACGATGTCAACAATACTCATAAAATTCTCCCGAAAAATGTGATATTCTGAATTATATACTTAAATAATACTTCGGTCAATATTTTTTGAAATAATATTTGTTGCAAAAAACTGCCTGTTCGTGATATTATACAGTAAATTCATAATGTTAAAAGAATTATTTCGAAAGGTGACTGTTATGGCTTATGTAGATTTACTTAAAGAAAAACGTGAAAACGGTGTTCTTGTGGTTTCGCACAGGGGCAGTTCATCCGGAAATGTTCCGTGTAACACAATTCCCGCTTTTAATGCGGCGCTTCTTGAAGGTGCCGACATAGTTGAACTTGACGTTTCTGTAAGCAGGGAAGGTAAACTTTATGTTTTTCATCCGGGAATGGAGCATCCGCATATCGGCACAAGAAAACTTATTGCACTTCGTAAAAGCGCATCAGTCGAAAAACTTCGCTTTTTAAATCAAGATAACGTCAAAACTTCATACGGAGTTGATACTCTTGAAAACGTGCTGACATTTTTAAAGGGGAAATGTTTTATAAACATTGACAAATTCTGGACTGCGCCCGGGAAAATAACGGAATGTATCAAAAAATGCGGCGTTGAAAGTCAGGTTATCATAAAAACAAACTGCTCCGAAAAGGATTTCAAAAATGTTGAAAAATATGCGCCCGATTTAATGTTTATGCCCGTAATTAAAGATAACGACACTGTAATTGATAAACTGAAAAAGATGAATGTAAATCTTATCGGTGCGGAAATCTGCTTTGAAGATGAAAATGCGCAGGTTGTTTCGAAGGAGTTTTTTGAGCGTATGCACGGTGACGGACTTCTTCTTTGGGGTAACGCCATTGTTTACAATGAAAAAGACGTTATTTCGGCACATCATACCGATGACTCAGCCGTAGCAGGTGACCGTGAAAAAGGCTGGGGATGGTTTGTTGACAGAGGTTTCGACATTATTCAGACTGACAGAGCCGGACTTTTAAAGAATTATTTGTTAAACAGATAACTTCAATATCAAATAATACTTTACTTAAATATAAAAATATGATAAAATGAATTCATAATATGATTTTTAAATCGGAGGAGAAAGTATGGATCAAAAACTTCAACCCTTATTTACCCCTTGGAAAATCGGCAATTGCGAAATTAAAAACCGTTTTGTTCTTACTTCTATGGGCGGTACCGACCTTTTCGGGTGGATGGAAATAAACCACTTCGACAAAGACGGCGCTAAATTTATTATGGAAGTAGCAAAAAATAACTGCGGTCTTGTTCTTCCCGGATGTCAGCCTGTTTACAACCCCATTATGGGACAGTGGCTCGACAAAAAAGACAGTATGTATAAAAATCTTGCAAAGTGGATGCCCGAATTCCACAAAACCGGCGCAAAACTTTTTGTTCAGTTGACAGCAGGTTTCGGCAGGTCTTTCACAGTAAGCAGTATGATGGAAAAACTTTACAACACTCCCGTTGTAAACGTTTTGAGCAAACCCATAATGAATCTTGACAAAATCACCGCATCCGCTTCGGCGGCGGAAAACCGCTGGTCCGACAAATTGCCGTCAAGAGAAATGACAAAAAAAGAAATTGACAGATTTGTTGAAGCATTTGCAGTAAGTGCAAGAAAACTTAAAGAAGCAGGCGTTGACGGTGTTGAAGTTCACGCGGTTCACGAGGGTTATCTTCTTGACCAGTTTACACTTAAATATGTTAACAAACGTACAGACGAATACGGCGGCTCAAGGGAGAACCGTTACCGTTTCGCCGTTGATATAGTAAAAGCAATTAAAAAAGAATGCGGTGCTGATTTCCCCGTTTCATTACGTTACAGCGTTCTTTCAAAAACAAAAGGCTGCCGTCAAGGCGCTCTTCCGGGTGAAGATTATGTCGAAGTCGGCAGAGATATGGAAGAATCCGAATGGGCAATTAAATATCTTTCCGATGCAGGTTACGATATGTTCAACTGCGACAACGGTACATACGATGCATGGTATTGGGCTCATCCTCCGGTATATATGCCCGAGAACTGCAACCTTGCAGATGTTGAACATATTAAGAATTTTACAGACAAACCCGTTGTTTGTGCAGGCAGACTTGATCCGAGAGTAGCGGCTGATTCTATTGCCGCAGGCAAACTTGACGGTGCCGGCTTTGCACGTCCGTTCCTTGCAGACCAGGAATGGATAACAAAACTTATGAATGACAAAGAAGAAGATATCCGTCCGTGCATTCTCTGCCACAACGGTTGCTTCAATATGTGCCATTACAAAGGCGTTCCGAATGACCAGGAACTTTCCGACAGTACACACCTTGCACGCTGTGCCGTAAACGCCGAAACAATGCAGTGGAACAAACATAAAATCGTTAAAACAAAATCTCCGAAAACCGTTCACATCATCGGCGGCGGTATCGGCGGTATGGAAGCGGCTCGTGTTCTTAAACTTCGCGGACACACTCCCGTTATTCACGAAAAGAGCAACGTTTTAGGCGGTACATTCATTCCCGCATCTGCCGAATCGTACAAAGGCAAACTTCGTGACCTTCTTGCATGGTACAGACTTCAGATGGAAAAACTCGGCGTTGAAGTCAGATTTAATGATGAAGTTAAAGATATTTCCGAATTCTGCGGTGCTCCGGTTATTATTGCAACAGGTTCAAAAGCAGTTAACCTTACCGGCAAACTTCCCGGATTTGAAAAAACAGTTGAGGGTTGTGAATTCCTTAACGGCGAAAAAGAAGTCGGTGAAACAGTTGCTGTTATCGGCGGCGGTCTGACAGGTTGCGAAATCGCTTATGAACTTGCACTTCAAGGCAAAAAACCGTTAATTGTTGAAATGAAAGATGACCTTGTAAGTCAGAAAGGCGTTTGCCTTGCAAACTCTTCATATCTTCGTGAGTGGTTTGCTCTTAACAAAGTTCCGGTTTACCTTGAAACAGCACTTAAAGAGGTTAAAGACGGCTCAATTGTTTGTGCCGGTAAAGACGGCAAAACATTTGAAATTCCCTGCGACACAGTTCTCAGTTGTATGGGTTACAAACCTAATCCGCTTGTTAACGAAAAAGCAAAGAACGTATTCCTCGTAGGCGACTGCCTTGCAATCGGAAATCTTCGTTCGGTTATTTGGAGAGCATACGACGTTGCAATGAAGATATAATTTCCGTATAGTCTGAAAAAGCGAATAAACGAATAAATATGATAAGGACTTCAAGTGAGAAAATCTTACTTGAAGTCCTTTTACTGTGTGTTTAATATTTATAGTATAAAAAATGTTCCCGTGACGTGATATCACAGGAACATTTTTAATTTAATACAATAAACTTAAAACAGAAATTTACTCTCTTGTTTCATCCATTTCTTCAACGAGTGCTGCGTAAGTGCTCATAAGAGAAGAAGCGGTTGTTTTACCTATTGAAACTACCATGCACCATGAATCGTCTTCAAGTTCGCCGCTTGCGGGGTTAAGTTTATAACCTACAACACAGTATGTTTCATCGGGGCAAACATAACCGATTGCATCATTCATAAGGTCGAAAAGAATAACATTTTCGCCGTAATCTTCACGAAGTGAATTGTAATCGGAATTTCTTAAACCGTAGCCGCCAACAAGTAATTCGCTGTAAAGTTCACCGGGGGAAAGGAATACTTTCAAAGCAGAGCCGAGTTCCATATAACCGACTTCTGTCGTTGTGTAATAGCAGTGTGTGAATTTGTTGTAAGAAATGTTATTGTTTGCAAGACCGAGTTTAATGAGTGTAAGCGCAGTGCTGTTATCCATTTCTATTTTAACCTGTTTGTGTGCTATGTTAAGTACTGCTTCAACAGGTGTTTCAGTAAATGTGTCGAGTCCGTCATACCATACGGTGTAGTCTTCCTGACCTTCATATTCTGCTACTCCGAGTTTGTCACCGAGGTCATCGTTAAGAGTTTTGCGTTCACCTTCACTCATTGTTGCACCGAGGCAGATGTAACCCATTTCATAACCGAAACGCATTGCGGATTCGTGGTTGTCGGCAAGGTCAAGACCGTCATTTGATTTACCTCTGCCGCAGGAGTTAGTACCTACGTTACCCTGAATGAAAATGAAATTGCTGCCCGCTTTGTTTACAAGTTTTTCCATATAGTAAACAAAGTCTGCCGAAAGTCTTGCGTCAAATTCAGCGCCGTAACTTGTAACTTCGGGATGAGCACCGAATGAAGCAACTACCGTGCTCTTTGAGCCGTCTGCCGGGTAGAACATTATGCGGTGCATATCGGTATCGCAATCAGCGGAAACGGTTCTTGTGTGGAAGTAATCATCAAGTTCAATATTTGTGTATGTGAGTTTGCCGTCTTTCATATCGGCATAAGCATCCTGAAGACTGAGTTTTGTGCGTTCAATAATGGTGTTGAGATAATCTTCATTAACACCGGATTTTGTAACGCCTGTCATCTCTGATGTAAGGTTAGTTGCGATTGTTGTAAGCGGGTCGCCCCAAACGCCCTGTGAGTCAATAGCCTGATGTGAGTGAATGGCTGTAACGTTAAGTGAAATAATATCCCATTCTTCAACTATATCAGCGCAAGCCGCTCTGATTTTCTGAACGTCGGCGTTTGCAATACCGATGCAGTCAACGGAACAGAAAGCAACTTTGCCTCTTCCGGTGTTGTCGTCAAGAATTACAGTTCTGACTTTCATATCTTCATCGTTACCGTCATCATCCGGATACATACCTGTTGAATAACCCCAGGGAGCATAACTGCCGCGGGCATATTTGAACATTACGCCGAAATCGTCGGGAATTATTGAACGCTGACCGTAACCTACAGTCCACGAGAAACTCTCGGACTTTGTATCAAGGAAGAATGAATCGCCCGAATAGAAATACTCTTTGATGTCGTCGTTACCCGAAACATCATCTTTTACAAATGAAAGGTCGGGAAGTATTCTTGCAAGTGTTCCGAGTAAAAGGTCGTTTACAAGGAAGTCAAGAATTTTTGTGAGTATGTTACCTGTTTTTTCAAGTTTTGCTTCTTCTGCCGTGTAAGCATAATTGTCATTGCTTCCGGCAAATGTCGCAGGTGCCGCAACTGCGGAAATAAGGCAGAAGCAAAGCACAAACGCTATGAGTTTTTTTGCAAAATGTTTCATATAAATCCTCCTCGGAATTATTATCTGTTATATTCTACCACATCTATATGGTAATTGTAAATACAATTTTATACTTTTTATTAAATGAATTTTACATTTTATAAACGTACTTGACAATCGAATATGCAAAACATATAATGTGTATGTTAAATTTTGTTAATTAAACGAAAGAAGGATATAAAAATGGCAAAAGTACTTGTTGAAACATCAGCACGTCACGTTCACGTAACAAAAGAGGCTCTCGACGTTCTTTTCGGTGAAGGTTACGAACTTACCGTAAAAAAGGAACTTTCACAACCCGGTCAGTTCGCTTCAAATGAAAGAGTAGCGGTTATCGGCTCAAAAGGCGAATTTCCCGCAGTATCAATTCTCGGTCCGTGCAGAAATGCAAGTCAGGTTGAACTTTCCGCTTCCGATGCACGTTCAATCGGCGTTGTTGCTCCCGTAAGAGAAAGCGGCGACATTGCAGGCAGCGGCGCTTGCACACTCAGAGGACCTAAAGGTGAAGTTGAACTTAAAGAGGGCGTAATTGTTGCCAAAAGACACATTCACCTCACTCCCGATGTTGCAGAAGAATTCGGCGTGGAAGACAAGCAGATTGTTTCCGTAAAACTCGAAACAGAAGGCCGTTCACTTGTATTCGGTGATGTAGTGGTAAGAGTAAACAAAAACTTTGCTCCCGCAATGCACATTGATACCGATGAAAGCAATGCGGCGTTTGCAACACCCGGTCTTATGGGCGAAATAATAAAATAAAACAGTTTTAATCATAATACAAATAATGAAAAAGACTTCAAGAGGAAATTTCTTCTTGAAGTCTTTTGATATTTGGTTCAGAAAATGACGTGTTTATATGTATTAAACCTGCTCTGCTATGCAGTATTCGTCAGTCGCACCGGTTACGGTAACGTTTATGAATTGACCTTTTCTTTTAATACCGTCATATATTCTTACGGGAGTATAGTTTTTTGTATATCCTTCCGAATACCCGTCGTGTTCTGTTTCGAACAGAACTTCAACGGTTTTTCCGATTTGGCTTAATAAAAAGTTTTTGCGAATTTCCGAAGCGGTTTTAATAAGTTCCCGTGCACGTTCTTCTTTCACGGCATTTGTCAACTGTTTCATTTTTGCGGCAGGTGTGTTGTTTCTTACCGAGTAGGGGAATACGTGGATTTTTTCAAACGCAATATCCTTTGCAAACTGTACCGTTTCAAGAAAATTTTCTTCTGCTTCAGTCGGAAAACCGACAAGAATATCTGTCGTTATTGTTGCATCGGCAAAATTTTCTCTCAGATTTTTCACAAGTTCTTTGTAATCCGACGATGTATAATGTCTGTTCATTTTTTTCAGTACGCTGTCACACCCGCTTTGAACGGAAATGTGAAACTGCGGGCAGAGTTTTGATATGCCGGAAAGTTTTTTTATCATTTCGGGCGTGATGTGGTCGGGTTCAAGAGAACCGAGCCTTACACGTTTTATTCCGTCGTATTTTTCAGCGAGCGCAAGAGCATCGGGAAGTGAATATTGCGTGTTTTTGCCGTAGTCGGATAAATTTATGCCGACAAATACTATTTCGCTGTATCCGTTTTCGGACAGCGCTTTTAATTCTTCATCAATCTGTTCAAGTGTTTTTGAACGTGAACGGCCCCGTGCGGTCGGAATAAGGCAATAACTGCAAAATCTGTCGCATCCGTCCTGTATTTTTAAAAATGCTCTTGTATGACCGTCGAATTTTGTTATTCCCGTTCCTTCAAATGCGTCACCTGTTAAATGCTCTTTATGTGCATTGACAAAATGACCGGCTTTCATTGCGTTTTCGCATAACGAAACAATTTCTTTGTTGTTTCTGTTTCCGAGCATCAAATCAATTTCGGGTAAATCTTCGCATATCTGCGGTTCTGCCTGCGAAGCGCATCCTGTCAGTACAAGAAGGGAATTCGGCGATGTTTTTTTCAGTTTTCTGACTGTCTGGCGTACTTTTCTTACGCTTTCGGCTGTAACTGTACAGGAGTTTATAACGGTAATATCCGCTTCCGATATATCTGTTGTTGTTTCATAACCTGCATTTTGAAACAGTTCCGACATTTCCTGCGTTTCATACTGGTTGACTTTACAACCGAATGTGGAAAAATAGACTTTCATTTTGACCTCTGTAAAATTATTCAACTGTTATTCCTGCTTTTTCCCGTTTTTCTGCGAGTTCTTTTTCCATTTGCGGTTTAATATCATCGATTTTGTAGAAGAACATCGGTATTGCACAAAGTAAAAGTGAAATTCCGGGAACAATTGAAACAAGGGAGAACATTGCAAAATTCTGTGTTCTCGTAAGTTCCGATGCCGCCATAATAACTTCCGAAGACAGCATATTTTCGGGTTTTATGCCGATGAATATGTACATAAGAATAATGCCGCAGGTTGCGAGGGCGTTGCCTAATTTGTTTACAAATCCCTGACACGCAGAGCCGAGAGCGTTATCACGGAATCCCGTTTTCAACTCCATATAATCAAGGCAGTCGCCGATCATTGCATAAGAAATTACGTTAAGAACGCCAAGCGGGATGCAGGAAATAAGAATGAACGGTATGCAGTAATAAAGGTTAAGTGTAAACCAGCCGATAACTGTTGTAAAAATACTTGCAACAAATCCGGCAATGCAGGTAACAATAACTATTTTTTTGTATGCAAAACGTTTCATAAGGTAGGGCATGAAAAGCATTGCGCCGAACATACCGACTATGGCGCAAACCTGGAATATTGTTTTTATTGAAGATACGCTTGCGTCAATATATTTTACACGGAGTTCGGGGTCCATATCGGCTGTGAGTTCCGGTCCGATATAGAACGCATACCTTGCAACGTGTATTGCCGCAGCCTGCACCATATATCTGCCGCTTGAAAGAATGCCCATGGAAATAACGAGCATAAGCGGTTTGCATTTGAAAATTCTCGAAAGTCTCGACGGTTCGCCGGGAACGTGTTTTTTGTCGGGAATCAGAACTCTTTCTTTAACGTGGAAATAAGAATTGATGTAAAGCACGGTTCCTATGGCAACTGTTACAATCGCAATTATGAGATACTTTGATTTGTTGTATGCAAGACCGTCGGATGCGCCGAGAATACCGGGTAAAACAAGACCTGCAACGAGGAAAAGTACTTCGGGTACGGCAGAGCCTACGCCGTTGATTGTTCTGCCGAGTGAGATTACGGAACCTCTTTCTGCGGCATTCGGTGTAATGATGTTCGGCAAACTCCAGAACGGTACGTCAGCCATTGTGTAAATCATACCCCATGAAATGTAAACTATTGCAGAATAAATCATAAGGGATGTTTTATCAAGATTCGGACTTAAATACATAAGTATGGTAAGCACCGCAATCGGTATTGCCGCAAAAAGTATGTACGGTTTCATTTTTCCGTATTTTGTTGTTCTGCGGTCAACAATTATTCCCATAAGCGGGTCGTTAATTGCATCCCATACTCTTGCACCGAGCATAAGCAGTAAAACAAAAATAAGCGGTAATTGAAGAATATTTACATAATAGTCACTTATGTAACTTGACATCATGGCGTAAATCATTCCCTGACCGCCTGCGCCGACAGCGTACATCCGGATTTCTTTTTTGCCGACAAAACCCGATGTTTTGTTTTTTGCGGAATTCGTCTTTTTACCCATATTCATACCACCTTATAATAATTTAATCTTTATATTTATAAGCGAGAAAAAGTTTTTCGGCTTCTTCGGAGTAATTTCCGTTTTCATCTTCAATAAAAAGCGGTGCGCATATTCTGAAACCGGGAGATGAGCCTTTTTTACCTTCAAGAAGAATAAGACTCGGCTCTTTGCCTTTTCTTTGTATTACTTCACGCATTGATTTAGGCTCGATGTTGCTTTTTTTCATAGCGTCAAACATTTCGGGCAGCCTTTCCGGACGCTGACACATACAGTATTTTCCGCCGAATTTCAAAAGATAAGAAGCGGCTTTTGCGGCATCGTAAAGGGTGCAGGTGAATTCGTGACGTGCATTTTTATAATCTTCGCCTTCGTTGACAATGCCCGAACCGATTTTTTTATAAGGCGGATTCATACAGACTATGTCAAAATATTCATTCGGCAATTTTCCTTTTAGTTTTCGCAGGTCACAATGCAGAAGATTTATATCGGAAATTCCGTTTAATTCAAGCGTTTTTGTGAACAACTCAACGGCGGTTTCGCTTAACTCGACAGCATCAATTTCGGCAGGGGAAAAATCACGTTTCCAAAGCATGGGAATAATACCGTTTCCCGTGCCGAGGTCACAGCATTTGTCTTTTCGGCGGGGTTTGCAGAAATCTGCAAGAATAATTGCATCCGAAGTGAAAATGTGCGCTTCGCTTACAAATATTTTCATACTTTTTGAAAGTGCTTCCGTGCGTTCCTCTCGAGATGACATAAAAAACTCCTTACAATATTATAAGTATATACTATCATAAGGAGTTTAAATATTCAAGAATTATTCTTCCATTTGTTTACCTAAAAAAGAAGCGGCAACCTGTGCAAGTTTTATTTCCGTATCGCCGGGGATGCTGCTTTTTTCGTTTTCAAGGAAAATGACAGAGCCCGAAATATCACCGGAACCGATTATGGGAAAAGCGAGTGAAGCGCACAAATCCGAGTTCTCAAGCGGCATAAATGATTTTGTTTCGTTTGAGGATTTTATATAGTTCTCTCTGCTTTCCATAATGTTTTCAAGTTCTTTTGATATTCTTTTATCGAGAACATCTTTTTTTGAAATGCCCGAAGCGGAAATGACACGGTCACGGTCGGTAATTAATATCGGCATTCCCGATGTCCTGCTCAATACGTCGGAATACTGTCCGGAAAATTCGGAAATTTCTCCCATAGGCGAATATTTTTTGAAGATAACTTCTCCGTCGCTTGCGGTGTAAATTTCAAGCGGGTCGCCCTCACGTATCCTTAAAGTTCTTCTTATTTCTTTGGGAATGACAACTCTTCCGAGGTCGTCTATTCTTCTTACAATACCTGTTGCTTTCATTTTTATTATATCACCTTTGTCTTAAAAATTTAATGTTACTATTTTTTACAAGCAAAGTTTAAATATACATAAAACTTCGCAGTTTGATATTGTATAAAAATTCATTAAAATGTAAATATATGAAATTTGCCGAAAAATTTGATTTTTATTAAGTTATGTAGTATAATACCGTAAATATATTTGATTTGCGGAAATTTTGACAACTGTTTGATTATTGATTTTCCGCTATGTTAAAGTCTTTTCAGGAGTGATTATTTTGGGAAAATATATTATTAAGCGAATAGCAATGGGACTTTTGAGTATATTCATTGTTGCAACGCTTACGTTTTTGCTTATGAACCTTGTTCCGGGCGGTCCTTTTGTTGCCGAAAAGTCAATAAGCAAAGCGGCGCAGGAGGCACTTGCCGCAAAATACGGCCTTGATAAACCTCTTTATCAACGCTATCTTACATATATGACAGATCTGCTCAAAGGTGATATGGGTTTCAGCCTTCGCCAGCGAGGCAGAACGGTTTCCGATATAATATTCAGTAAATTCCCCGTGTCCGCAAAACTTGCCGGTATTGCCGTACTTGTGGCGTTGCTTGTCGGAGTGCCGCTCGGGTGTTTGTCGGCTTATTACCGGGGCAAGTGGGCGGACAACTTCATAATAGTCCTTGCAACATGCGGTATAGCCATTCCGAGTTTTATCAGCAGTGTGGTTTTACTTTATACTTTCGGAAGTAAACTGGGAATACTGCCGACCATAGGGTTAAATACCGCAAGTTCATATATAATGCCGGCAACGGCACTCGCAATATATCCTGCGGCGTATATAACAAGACTTATGCGTTCAAGTCTTCTTGATGTTATGGGGCAGGATTATATCCGCACCGCAAAGGCGAAAGGACTTTCGGGATTTGCTGTTTTATTTAAACACGCACTTCGTAATGCCATTCTTCCGGTAGTTACTTATGTAGGTCCTATGCTTGCAGGCCTTATGACAGGTTCATTTGTTGTTGAAAAAATATTCTCTATTCCCGGTCTCGGAAGAGAATTTGTTTCTTCCATAACAAACCGTGATTATACTATGATAATGGGTACTACAATAATTCTTGCAACCCTTGTTATTTCAGCCAATGTAATTGTTGATATTCTTTACAAGATTATTGACCCGCGTATAAAACTTAAATAAGGAGACGAAATAAAAATGAAAAATATAATACCGAGTCTCCAACTGAAAGCGGATGACTTTATTCCTGCAACGTCCGAGGAAAAAGAAAGCCTCGTTGTAATGCGTGACAGCGTAAATTTCTGGGCTGACGGACTTCGCAGACTTCGTAAAAACAAGGTTGCAATGGTCAGTCTTGTGTTTATAATAATCATTGTTGTTTTTGCTTATATTGTACCGTCGTTCTGGCCGTACACCTATGACCAGCAGATACAGACGAGTGAAAATCTTTCACCTTTTGAATACGGAACAAACGAGCAGGCGCTCATTGAATCCGGTGAAAAGGTATTTCCTCATGTTTGCGGTACGGACAAGTTGGGCAGAGATTACGCCATACGTCTTATGATGGGCGCAAGAATAAGCCTTACAGTCGGTCTTTTGTGTGCCGTAATAGTCCTTGTTATAGGTGCAACTTTCGGTGCAATAGCAGGTTTCGCAGGCGGCTGGATAGATAATATTATGATGCGTTTTACGGATATTCTTTATACGATACCCGATATACTTCTTATAATTATTCTGTCAATGACATTAAAACCGAAACTTGATGAGTTATCAACTATAAAAGGTTTTATGTGGATGCAGAAATTAGGGCCGAACCTCATTGCCATATTCGTTGTATTTGCTCTTATTTACTGGGTGGGTATGGCACGTATAACACGTTCACAGGTGCTTATTCTTAAAGAATCCGAATATGTTACCGCCGCACGTGCAATGGGCGCAACAGGTACCCGTATAATTAAAAAGCATCTTCTTGTAAACTGCATAGGCACACTTATTGTTACAACAACGTTGCAGATTCCTTCTGCGATTTTTACGGAGAGTTACCTCAGTTTCCTCGGATTGGGTGTTGCTGTTCCCATGCCTTCACTCGGTTCGCTTGCAACAGATGCCGTTAAGGGTATGAATACATATCCGCATCTTTTGCTTTTACCTGCAATACTTATAAGTGTTATTATTCTTGTATTTAACCTTTTCGGGGACGGTCTGAGAGACGCATTTGACCCGAAACTTAAAAGCTGACGGAAGGAAGATAGATTTGAAAGAAAAACTTTTGGAAATTAAAGACGAACATCTGTCTTTCTTCACACCTGCCGGTGAAGTTAAGGCTCTTAACGGTGTTTCGTTTTCAATGGATGAGGGCGAAGTTCTCGGCATAGTGGGCGAGTCCGGTTCGGGTAAATCCGTTACGGCGTATTCCGTTATGGGGCTTACCGCTCATCCCGGTAAACTTGTCAGCGGTTCAATTCGTTTTAACGGTCACGATATTGATAAAATGAGTGAAAAGGAACTTCGCAAAATACGCGGTAATGAAGTATCAATGATATTTCAGGACCCGATGACAAGTCTTAACCCTGTTTATACAATCGGTAATCAGATTGAAGAAGTAATTCTTCGTCATACCGACCTTGACAAAAATCAGGCAAAGGCACGTGCGAAAGAATTGCTTGAACTTGTCGGAATCAATGAGCCCGAAAAACGTCTTAAACAGTATCCGCATGAACATTCGGGCGGTATGCGTCAAAGAATAATGATTGCGATTGCTCTTGCGTGTGAGCCGAAACTTCTTATTGCCGATGAACCCACAACGGCACTTGATGTTACAATTCAGGCACAGATACTTGAACTGATGAAAGATCTTCGTGAAAAACTCGGTATGAGTATTATTATGATTACTCACGACCTCGGTGTTGTTGCAAGTATGTGCGAGAAAATAGCCGTTATGTACGCAGGTCATATAATTGAATACGGTACTGCGGATGAGATTTTCTATAATCCGAAACACGAATATACAAAGGGTTTGATAAAATCCATTCCCAATCTTAATACGCAGGAATCGGAACGTCTTGTTCCCATTGAAGGTCAGCCGGTTGACTTGCTTAACCCGCCGAAAGGCTGTCCGTTTGCACCCAGATGCTCGAACTGTATGAAAATTTGTCTTGAAAAAATGCCGCCCAGGACAAATTTGAGCGACACACATTACAGTTATTGCTGGTTGCGCCAGAAAGAAGAATTTGAAAAAGGGGGCGCTGACGGTGAGTGATAACAAAAATTTAGTTGAAGTACAGCATTTACAGCAGTTTTTCCCTGCGGGCGGTCACGGCAAAAACAAACGTGTTGTAAAAGCCGTTGATGATGTTTCATTTGCTATAAAAAAAGGTGAAACACTCGGTCTTGTCGGCGAATCCGGTTGCGGTAAAACAACTGTCGGAAGAACGCTTTTACGCCTTTACGAGCCTACCGACGGCAGAATTATATATGACGGAAAAGTGATTTTTGACAGCGGAAAATCTCCGCTTATGAATGCTGACGGAACAAATGTTACAGACGAAAAAGGTAACCTTGTGTACGGTGAAAAGGTGTCCGAAAAAATGCTGCCTTACCGCAGAAAAATGCAGATGATTTTTCAGGACCCCTATGCAAGTCTTGACCCCCGTATGACAATAGGCGATATTGTCGGTGAACCTTTGGATATTCACAAAACAGTTGCAAATGCTAAAGAACGTCATGAAAAAATAATAGGTTTGCTTGAAACGGTTGGTCTTAACAGTGAACACGCAAACCGTTATCCGCACGAATTTTCCGGCGGTCAGCGACAGCGTGTCGGAATTGCACGTGCGCTTGCGGTCGATCCGGAATTTATTGTCTGCGACGAGCCTGTTTCCGCACTTGATGTTTCAATTCAGGCACAGGTCATAAATATGTTTGAAGATATTCAGAAAGATAGGGGACTTACCTACCTGTTTATTGCTCACGACCTCAGTGTTGTCAAACATATTTCCAACAGAATAGGCGTTATGTATCTTGGCAAACTTGTTGAACTTGCCGACAGTTTTGAACTTATTTCACACAGTATACATCCTTACACAAGAAGTCTTATTTCGGCAATTCCGATTGCCGACCCGGAAATAGCACGTAATTCAAAACGTATTATTCTTCAGGGGGATGTACCCAGTCCTTTGAATCCGCCTTCGGGGTGCCGTTTCCGCACACGTTGTCCGTATGCGGATGAAAAGTGCAGCATGGAATGTCCGACGCTTAAAGAAGTAAGCAGCGGTCACTGGGCGGCCTGTCATCATCTTGACAAGGTAGAATAAGGTTCTTTGCGCCGGAGGAGAATGCCGAGTTTTCCGAAGCGCTTGAATAAATGCAGTATACTGCAAATATAAAAGGAGATGTATTTATCATGAATGCAAAAAGAATAGTTGCACTCGTAATGGCAATTTGCATGGTAGTAGTTTGCTTCGCATCTTGTTCCGGTAAAAAAGAACCCGTACAGGAAACAGCAGCAAAAGACGTAACCGTACAGATTGGTCCGAACCCGGAAACACTTGACCCCGCTCTTAACAGTGCGGTTGACGGCGGCAACATGCTTATCACATTATTTGAAACACTTCTTATAATTGATAAAGACAACAAAGTTCAGCCCGGTCAGGCAGAATCCTACAAAGTAAGTGATGACGGTCTTGTATGGACTTTCACAATGCGTGACGGTCTTAAATGGAGTGACGGCTCTGAACTTAACGCAAAAGACTTTGAATATACTTTCAAACGTCTTTGCGACGTAGAACTTGCTGCTCCTTACGGCGAGACAGTTGTCGGCATGATCGACGGTTATCAGGACGCAATCGGTAATCCCGATGACGAGGGTAACACAACAACAGATCCCGACATTGAAAAACTCAATGTTAAAGCAAGCGATGACGGTAAAACTCTTACAATCAAACTTGCTTATCCCTGCTCATACTTTGACAAAATCGTTGCTTTCGGTACAATGAGCCCCGTTCAGAAGGCTACTGTTGAAACTAACGGCGACGCTTGGGCAACAGATCCTGCAACATACGTTTGCAACGGCCCCTATATGATCAAAGAATGGACACCCGGTGAAAAGATTGTTTGCGCTAAAAACCCGAACTATGTCGGCGGATGGGACAGCGCAAAAATCGTTACCGAAAACATTAACTTCCTTCTTCTTGAAGATTCTTCTGCTGCATACGCTGCATACACAAGCGGCACAGCACAGCTTATTAAGGATGTTCCCACAGAAGAAATCCCCAGTCTCACAAAAGCTGAAGACGGCGGCGACTTCTATGTTGATACGATTCTCGGCACGTATTATCTCAACATGAACACCCAGGTTGAACCCTTCAACGATGTAAACGTTCGTAAAGCACTTAACCTCGCTATTGACAGAGATTATATTGCCAACACTCTTATGCAGGGCACATATTCTCCGGCTTACAACTTCGTAGGCCCCGGCGTAGTTGATGCAGAAGGTATGTTCTTTGACAATGCTGTTAAAGCTAACGGCGGCAAGACATACATCAGCGAAGATTACGAAGCAAACAAAGAAGCTGCTAAAGCAGCACTTGCAGAAGCAGGTTATCCGAACGGCGAAGGCTTCCCGACAATCACATATTCAACTAACGATGCAGGTTACCACAAAGTAGTTGCTGAATATCTTCAGAAAACTTACAAAGAGGTTCTCGGCATTGAACTTAAAGTTGATGTTGTTGAATGGGCTTCCTTCACACCTCTCCGCCGTGCAGGTGACTACCAGATGGCACGTAACGGCTGGGTTATGGACTACAACGATGCTTCCAACATGATCGAACTTATGTATTCAACAAACGGCAACAACGACGGTAAATTCAACAGCAAAGATTTCGATAAAGCTCTTGATGCTTCCAAAGTTGCTGATGCAAAAGCACATTTCGATGCTCTTCATGAATGCGAAAAAGTTATGATGGAAGAATATTCATGCATCCCCGTAGCATACTACAATGACTTCTGGCTCCAGAGCAGTTCTCTTCAGGGCGTATGGCACAGCCCCTACGGTTATTGGTATGTACAGTATGCATACATTGCTGAATAATTTCTAATCGTTAAACTAAATCAGCGAAGTGACTTTCTCCGCTGAAAAAGAACCGCACCTTTGTGTAAACATCGGTGCGGTTTCGTTATTTTCTATTAGTTTGTTTCTTTTTCAACGGCTTCTGATTTGGCTTTTTCTATGGCGTTAAAAAGCGATTTTTTATTGTCAGCCGGAACATCGCAGGCATAATGCCATACCATCATTCCGCCTACACCGTTTTCTAACGCCCATTGCGTTTTTTCGTAAATCATATCGTATGTGTTGAACGAGAAAACGAGGTCTGTTTCGCCTTTATCGGTGTAAAGACCGTCTTCGGAAAGTTTTTTGTAATAATCTTTATATGAGTACCAGTAAGCGTCGTGTGTTGTAGGTCTTGCGTAAAACGGAACGCCCATATCAAGTTTTGCTTTGTCATAACCTGCATTTATGAATTTTTCAATATCATCTTCTGCCATTTGTGTTGATGCATGGTATCCGTTTTCGTCCCATATATCATAACTCATAACGGTAAACAAATCTGTCGCTTCCATTGCTTCTTTTGACTGTTGCAAATTCCATCCTACCATTGACATACCTATAAGGTAATCGTCACCCAATACATTATCTAAAGAAACAATAAATTTATCAAACGCTTTCCAATCTTTCTTCCTGAGCGGGAATTCATAGTCAAAGAAAACACCGTCAAAACCGTATTTTTCAAGCGTGTTTTTTATTTCTGTTTCAAGTTTACCGCTTTTAAACGCTTTTGTATTTGCGTCGGCAAGAACTGCCATTTGCTTTTCCCATTCGGTTTCGTTGTTTTCCGGCATCGGAAGTATAATATTCAAATACAGCCTTTGCTCCTTTTTCATATATTGCCTTATATCGGAAAGATTTTTATCAAAACTTTCTTTCAGAATAATTTCACCTTGTTCGTTATAATCGGCATTTCCTATCATTATTATATCTGTCAGAATATCAAAATGAGATGAGTCAAGGTTATCTGTTAAAGCAGCATTATCGGATGAAATGTACGCTGTTATTCTGAAATCTTTTGAATTAACGGGAGTTGAAACAACAGGCTGAGGTTTAGCATTGCAGCCGGCAAGCGTGAGTAATAAAGCACATATACATATAACAGAGGTAAGTTTTTTCATAATATCACCTGTATAAAAACACCGTCGAGATTTTTTACCCGACGGTGTTTATGATTTTATTAGTGAATAATTAAATTATTCTTTACGTAGAAACATTATCTTACTATTGAATCATTAAGTTCCATAAGTGCTTTAATGCAGGAGGAACCTACATACTGACCGAGGCTTATAAGTTCATGGTAATGGTTTGCGGGGTCGCCCATTGTAAAGTCATTGTCGGGAACAATATAGCCGACTGCATCGTTCATAAGACCGAAGCACTTTGTATCTTCACCGAATATTTCTATTACTGAGGGATAACCGAAATCTTTACCTGACTGTGCACCTTCGGCGTAAAGCGATTCACCGCCTACAACAAGGTCCTGACAAACTTCGCCGGGAAGGAATACTGTTTTGAACTGATTACCGAGTTCCATATATCCTACTTCGGATTTAATATAATATGTTTTGCTTTCGTCAGCATTTGTAACCGTGAATATTGAATAGTTGGCAAGGTTGAGTTTACCGGCTGCTTCAATAAGGTCGTTGGAAACGGGGATAAGAACGTTTCTGAGAACAATATTAAGGAAAGGTTCAACAGTAACTTCGCTTACCGGATACCAGTTGTCACACCATCTTGTGTAATTCTCATCGTTAAGAACGCATCCGCCTTCTTCGTTGAGTGTGTTCGAATCGAAAATGTCGGGATCAAGAAGGGGATCGCCGATAATTTCATTTTCACTCTTTGTAAGAGCGAGAGCCATTCTTGCTATTTCGTAACCGTATCTCTGAGACTGCTGATAACGTCCGGGAAGGTCTGCTGTGTCATTGGAAGCACCGCGTGACATATAAATACCTGCGATAGCACCCTGGAAGAACATGCAGTTGAAGCCTGCTTTCTGAATGTATTCATCAAGGTAGTAAACGTAGTCACCGCTTATTTTACGGCCTGTGTTTTCACCGCCTGTGGGAAGACCTGCAACGTCGGGATGAGCAGCGATGTTAATAATCATTGTGGGTGTTGCTGAATTGTCTTCGGGTGTGAAAACAAATCTTGAAAGGTCTGTCATAAGAGCAGTTGCCGAAGGACGGTTTTTGTTGTTGAAGTAATCATCGCCGATATCTTTTACAGCGTAAGTAAGTTCACCGGGTTTGAGGTCTTCAAATGCGGTTTTAAGTGTGTCGGCAACAGTTTTCTTGAGGAATTTCATATATTCGGGGTTAGTACCCTGCATAAGTTCGTTGCCGGATTCTGTTGCGCTGTTTACACCGTTAAGAAGTATTTTAAGAATGTTCTTTGTCCAAAGACCTTCTGTATCAATACAACTGTGGCAATGTGTTGAAGAAATGTTGATTGAAACAATGTTGTTCTCTGCGGCATAATCTGCAAGAAGAGCACGAATATCACGAATGTCATCATTTGTAATACCGATACAGTCTATAACACCGAAAAGAACCGTTCCTGTATCTGTGCCGTCGTTTATTGCTATACATCTTACTCTCATATCGTCAATAACATCTTCAACAACGTTTGTGAAGCCATTGTTAATATCAATGTAGCCGCCGATATAGTATTCGCCGCTGTCATAATCTTCGGGAACAAGGCTTTCGCTTGCGTAACCGAGATTCCATTTTCCGTCGGGCTCGGCAGAAGTTTTAAATGAAGTGCCTTTGCCTTCGTAGAAGTTTTCGGGAATTGTGTCGAGGTCACCCTCTTTAAAGCCGGGGCCGTCGCCGAAAAGACCGGAGAAGAAGTCAAGTACCGCACGCAATACGGTATCAAGCATACTTACAAGAACTTTAAGAAGTCCGCCGCCTATATCGCCGCCGATAATATCGTCAGCAACATTTACTGCGGGGTTTGTGCCGGGTTCAACGGCAGCGCTTGCGGTGGTCATTCCGATTGACGAGAAGAAAAATGTCAATGAAAGAACAACTGCAATCAATTTTGTCAGTTTGCGGTTTTTCATAATTGAATCTCCTTTTTGTCTGCATAGGTTGTTGGTACACCTACACATTTTAATTACAATTTATTATATTACATTATTTTCATATTTTCAATATTAAATTTGCCGAATTATATTGATTTTGTTTGTTGTTTTACCACAAAAAAATAATAATATTTTAATTAGTGTTTCGATTATTCTTTTTTTGTATTGACAATCTTGTACTCTTTGTGTAAAATGAAAGAGTATATTTGTGCCTTATTCAAAGGGGGACTTCTGATGAAAAAAATAGACTTAAGCAATAAAAAGTCCGTTAAGTTATTACTCGGACTGGTTGTTTTTTGCATTTTGATCGGAATGCTTGCGGCAAACTCCATGAAGATTTTGTCCGTTGCATATCTTTCAAATAAGAAACCTGCTGTTTCTTCAAACGGCGGCAGTGCCGACACCGGCGATGTTTATGTTCCCGACAGCGGCAATAACAGCGGTAATAACAACGTTTCACCCGATAACGGAAGCGGAACGGTTACTCCGTCACCTGCGCCGACAAATAATACCGCAACTACGTCTGCAAACGGCGGCGTAACAAGCGGCGCACTTCCCACGCAGGCAACAACGGCTCCGGCTCAGACTTCGGCAGTTGAAACAACTTCTGCTTCGGGAGACAAACCCACTACGGAAAAGCCTGCTGCTTCTACCGAGGCTTCCGCATCCGAAACAACAACTACAACCGCACCTGCTACTACTTCTGCTCCTGCAACGACTGAACCCGTAACAGATTCTCCTGCGGTTGCAAAAGCGAAAAAAGCAATACTTGACGAGTACAAGACCGTTGTTAATACAAGCAATAAACTTAAATACGGTTTTACAAAAACAGAGTACCGTACTATAGAAAAAGCAATTGTCGCTTCAGTTTCACTCAAAAAACTTGAAAAGAATTTCCCCGACTACTTCATTCCTGCCGATTCACCTTCACAAAAGGTAATAGCATTCGGTTCAAGTCAGACTGAATTCTGCATACCTCAGGCAAAATACGCCTGTATGACAAATACGTCAAAGGCTTCGGAAGCATTGCTTTCCGCTGAAAAAGAGAAACTTGATGACGGTTCGGTTAAACTTACACTTGTTCTTCGTGAAGAAGTTAATCCGAAAGTAACCGAATCCGGTGCGAAAAAAGCCGCAAGTTATACTTCTTCGATGTTTGACATTATTGATGCCGATACATTCGGTTCAATGGTTATACCGAGTAATATCACGGGTAAATATGATTCAATAGAACTTAAATACAGAGATTGTACTGCCGAACTTATTTATATGCCCGTTACGGGGAAAATCGTTTCACTTACACATACGGTTATTTATGATGCGGCTGTTACGAATGTTATGACATTGTTCCCGATAACAACAAATTCAACCGTTTATGCAGAAACGGTATATTCGGATTTTAATACTGCGGTATAATGCCGGATAAGTAAAAAAATATTAAATTAACGGATTTCAAGTCTTTATGTACCGACTTGAGATCCGTTTTTTATGTCTTATTTAATTATTCAATAATCATTGAAACTGCGGAGAAATCGAGATTTATAAGTTTTTCTTTGCTTATTTTGAATAAGCAGGTTTTTTCTGTTTCCGAAAGGAATTCCGGCATATTGTCATCAAGAGGATCATATTTCAGAAGTATTATGTCATCATTATCCGGTATTAAAAGCGATGTACCGTCAAAAGAAACATCATCTTCATAATCTATTGAATATTCTGTGGTGATGTCAAACGGAAAATCAAAACCTTCATTAAAATCATCAATTATTGTTTCGGGCAAAGTTTCGGTATAGCGAACGTTCGGAACGTATTCACTGCCTTGTTTTGATAAAAAGAAGTAGAGAAAACCGTTTTTCGGTAATAAGTTTTCGGTGTCAAACTTTTTAAATTCTTCAATTTTAAGTTGACAGAAGAAAAAATCATCATCACCGATAAAACCGTTTTCAAGCCATTCTTCCGGACAGGTGGGTGAGCCGAAAAATTTGCTTGTGCCGGGGTCGTAATCACCGTGTGCTTTTTCTGATATTATTTTAATCATAATTTATACTCCGTGAATTATGTTGCGCCGAGGTATTCTTCAAGTACCTGTCCGCTTGCTTTTATTGCTTTTGCATCTTCAACACCTACGTAACGCCAATGCCATGGTTCATAGGTAACTTTTGTTATGTCGGTTTTGTCGGACGGATACCTTAAAATGAAACCGTAGTCGGCGGCATGTTCATTCAGCCATTTAAATTCGGCGGTGTCTTCAAACCATTCTTCAACACACACAATATCCATTGCATAACCGAGGTTGTGTTCGGAACTTCCGGGCGGCATTATTATTGTTGCCGCTTTTACAAGTGCTTCATCGTGCTTGTAACCGAGGCTTTCATAATATGCTGTTTTATTATTGTAGTTTCTTTCCTGTAATTCGTACGAACGGTAGCCGGAACAGGGAGTGAGTGTTACACCGTCTTCAAGCGCGGCATTGTACATTTTTTCATAATGCACAGCAACCTTGCTGTCAAGTTGTTCGCCGCTCCCGCATACATATACAAGGTTCGGCGAATAATCATCGGGGATTCTGAAACCTGTATTTACAAGAGTGAGATACCATTTTTCTTCACTTATTGATATTATTTTCGGGGTGGATAACTTTTCGGATGAAGAAGCGTTTGTTGTTTCTTTCTTCGTTGTTTCTTCCTTTGTTGTTTGGGGAACACTTTCTTTTGTCGGTTCGGAAGTCGAACCGGGTTCGGAAACAACTTTACTTTCATCTTGTTTGTTTTGTTTTTTTTCGGTTTCTTCTTTGTTTTTCGCTTCGCTGATACCGACTGTTTCGGAAACGGTTTTACCTGCTATTTTTTCGTTTCTTTTGTCTATAAAAAGGCAAACAGATGCAACAAAAAGAATAATCGAAGCAAGAAGCAGGCATAAAAAAGCCTGAGACTGTTTTTGCTTTGCGGTTTTTTTCATTTGACAGTACCTCTTTTCCGCCTTGTATTATATAATATCATTTTACATCTGTCAAATGCATATTTTGTTGTCAGTAAATAACAAAATATATGTGTGTATTTTGTCATTTTTTTACAAATATGAAAAAATGATAAAATATATTGTTTTGCTGAGGTTTTTTGTGATATAATTGTTCAGTAATATCCTTGAAAGGGGAAAATCCTTACTATGAAAAAAGTCAGTTTATTTGCAACGGCGCTTCTTCTTGTCAGTTCGCTGTTATTCTGTTTTACCTCTTGTTCTTCGGGCGATGAAGAGGTTGAGGTTGCAAGTACGGCAGAATATGATTACACCGAAAGCGTAACACCGGTAAAAAAGACAAGTGAAGAAGTTCTTGCATATTTCAATTCACTTATTAACGGAGTAAAAGCCGATAAACCTGCGATTTCATACAAAATTGAAAAAAGTGTACCGAACGACAGTTTAAAGATAACAAAAAAAGGCGAGGAACAGAATGAAGAAATTGATTCTTCACTCGATGCGTTGAATGATTCCGCAAAAGGCGTTAAAGACCTTGTTCTTGAAAAAATCAAAAAGTCAACCGGCGACATCGCTTACGGTGCAGATAATTCCGATATTCTTTTTGTAAAAGGCGAATCCTGGGCATCCGAGCTTACCGACAACGATATTGATTATGCAACAATGGAAGAAATAGGCGACTTCTATTATATTACAGTTGCATTCAGCGACCTTACAAGTGAAGAGGCACAGAGCGTTCTTACAAAAGCATTTGATTTGCGTGATAAAGAGGATATACTTAATTCTGAAGAATTTGCAAAAACAGAAGCATATCTTAAACTCAACGATTATGACGTTGTTTACAGCGGATGCTACATTAAAGCAACCGTAAACCGTCTTACCGATGAACTTACAAATGTTTACTATTATAAAGCGGCAACCGTTACTGCCGATATGACAGGTAAAGACACGTTTGAGAAATACGGCGATGTTTCCGTTATGTTTAAACTTGAAGACAAAGCGAACTTTGACATTTCATGGGACAGCGGCAAGCCCACAAGTCCCGTTGAAACACAAGCATAAATTTTGAGAGGTCGGAAAAAAGTGAGTAAAAAAATAATTATCGGCATCGTT
The DNA here is from genome assembly GCA_045598225.1 of Acutalibacteraceae bacterium. Taxonomy (GTDB): domain Bacteria; phylum Bacillota; class Clostridia; order Oscillospirales; family Acutalibacteraceae; genus DTU089. Next base: position 24,243 of record JAZLLP010000033.1, read on the forward strand.
GTCGCAACACTTGTATTTGTATGTGTTTTCAGCGCTTGTAATAAAGGCGTTTACACCAATCCCGCATCAGGAAAAGATTATAATCTCGTCACAGATGAAAACGGCGGTATTGTCAGAAGTGATGACGGTGAACTGCTTGTATATGCGACAGATGAAAACGGCGAATTGCAGAAAGACGAAAACGGCGAACTCGTTACCGAGGTTCAGGGCTTTATAGGGCAGATAGAAAATAACGGTATTGTAGAAGATTACTCATATACGGTAACTCTTCCGAAAGGCTGGAAAACCGCTGATGAAAAAGGCGTTTTCGTAAATGAAAATAAGTCTGCCACATTATCTGTCAGCATAATGGAATACTTTTATAATGACTATTATGCGGTGAACAAAAATACATACGATACTTTTGCATCAGACAGTGAAAACGGAAAAACGTTCTCTGTAAAATGGGATGAAGAGTTTAAAGTTGAAAATATTGATACGGCAAGTCCGTTCTTTTCACTTAATACAGAAAATGAAACTTTATCAATGGTTTTCTTTGAACAGGGCGGAAATCTTTATAAAATTCATCTTCAGTCCGGCGACGGTATTGAAGAGGCGGAGTCACTTATTAAAGAATTTGTTTCTTCAATGACGTTTAAAGATTATGTATATTATGATGATATAACGCATGTACCTACAACGGAAGCGGAATAAAAAGAATTATAAAAAACTGCACCGAGTAATTTCGATGCAGTTTTTTGTTGGTTTGTATTAAACTTTATCTTTAAAGAACTTTTCCGTCGGAATATAAATTGCCGGAACAAGGATTACTGCGCCCGCCAGTTCGATTAAACCGTTTATTCCGATTACCGTGGAGAAAACCGTTTTTACAAGTTCGTATAAATCTGCGTATGTGTTAATCATATCGCCGAAGAAATAAATTGCCGAAAGCACAAGAACCGTGTTTGTTAGCGTTGAAACAGCGGCGGTGATACCGAGCGATACGCCTTTCGGAATCTTTGTTTTTAAAAGTTTTTCCGAAAGAAGCCCTGCGACAAATCCTACGATTATTCTCGGAACAACGGAAATAAGCGGGTTGAGAAAAAGTCCGTACAAAGCGGTGTTTGTGAGTGCACGCATTATACAGGTAACGCCCCATATTCCGCCTAAAAGTGCACCGTATTTTTTGCCGAGGACACATCCGCCGAGAATGACGGCAATGTGAAGTGTGGTGATTTCGATTACTCCTCCGTAAGTGATGTAGCCGAAATACGGTGTGACTGTCATAACGACTGTCAATGCCGCAAACATGGCACATACGGTGAGCCGTGTGAGTTTCTTTTTGTTTTTCATATTTTACTCCTTTGCTACTGTTCCTTTGGTGGGGCTGTCGCATTCAGATGTAGAAAACGTTTTTTGTTTAAAGTGTTTTGCTTTTTGCTCTGCGCTAAATGTGACATCCCCAAGGATACAATGCTTTTCATTTGCCGCTTTCAGCGGCAGTTCTTTTTATATATAAACAAAAGTCCCTGTAAAACGAGATATTTGTTATATATTATGTCCCTTTCGCAACATTTTACTATTTCTTTTGAAAGACCGCCTGTTGCAACAACGCTCTTGATTTTTTTCCCGAGTTCGTTTTCGAGCCTTGAAGCCATACCGTCAAGCATAGCGGCATTTCCTATTACAGTACCCGCTTTAATGCAGTCAGGTGTGTTTGTGCCTATAATGTGGTCGGGGGCGGCAAGCCCGATAGCCGGAAGTTGCGATGTTCTTGCGGAAAGTGCATCAAGCGAAATGCTTATACCGGGAGCGATGGTGCATCCTAAAAACGTGTCATTTTCATCAATGACAGAAATTTTAGTCGCTGTACCGAGGTCCATAACAAGGCAGGGGAGTTCATAAAGATTTATAGCACCTACCGCACCTGCAACAAGGTCCGCTCCGAGTTCTTTCGGGTTGTCTATTGCTATTTTCAGTCCGTTTTTAAGGCCTGCCGCAACAATAAGCGGCTCACAGCCGGTTATTTTATTTATTGCCTCCGCAAAAGCGTTTGTAAGTTCGGGAACAACGGAACTTATTATTGCTCCTTCAAAATCAGTATCTGTTTTCTCAAGGTCAAAAACCGCTTTGAGTTCAATTGCATACTGTTCCGATGTTCTGTGGCGTTGAGTTGCAAGACGGGAAGTCCATAAAATTTTACCATCTTTAAAAACGCCTAAAGATATATTTGTATTGCCTATATCTGCTGTCAGTATCATTCAGATACCTCCCGATGCCGTAAATTTCTTCTATATTATACAACGTCTTGTACGTTTCTTCAAGAAAATCATATAAAAAATGGAAAAAATACTTTTAATATTAAAAAAAATGTGATATAATTCAACCACAAATTTGAGTATGAGGTGAATTTTATGTCAAAAAAAGAAAAAGGTAAAGGTCTTTTAAAAGAATTTAAGGAGTTTGCCGTAAAAGGTAATGTTATCGACCTTGCAGTCGGCGTTATCATCGGCGGTGCTTTCACGGCAATAGTTAACGCACTTGTTGAAAATATTCTTACACCTGTTATTACACTTCTTACAGGTAAAGTTTCATTTACCGACCTTTTTGTTATTCTCGGTGAATATGATGCGGCAAACCGTCCCAGAACTCTTGCAGAAGCACAGTCACTCGGTCTTTCAACAATCAATTACGGTCTTTTCATTCAGGCAGTAATCGACTTTATCATTGTTGCATTTGTAATATTCCTTCTTGTTAAGGCAATAAATAAACTCAGAACAGTAGGTAAAAAAGAAGAGGAAGAAGCAGCACCTACAACAAAAGTATGTCCCTTCTGCAAAACAGAAATCGACATCGAAGCAACACGTTGCCCGCACTGCACATCCGAACTTACTGAATAATTCGCTTACCAATCCCGAAAGGAAAAAGACTTATAATGTCACGAATAAGATATTTTATTGCACTTTGGGCTTCAAAAGCAGCGTATATCCTTTTAAAATTACTTAAAAAGAACGCAACTATGTTTCCGGGCAGAGTGGCTTTGAAAATTTGCCCCGATTATCTCGCTCAAACAAAAAAATCGCCGAATGTATTATGCGTAACCGGAACTAACGGCAAAACCACAACCACAAATATGGTGGCTGACATTCTTGCCGAAAACGGTTATAAAGTTGTTTCAAACCGTTACGGTTCAAACATAAATACAGGTGTTGCCACAGCGCTTACGCACAGTGTAAACGTTTTCGGTAAGCCGAAAATTGACGTTCTGGCGTTAGAAGTTGACGAGCGTTTTTCAAGGCTTATTCTTCCGTATATTAAGCCCGATTACCTTATAGTTACCAACCTTTTTCGTGATTCGTTAAAAAGAAATGCTCATCCGGAATATATATTCAGTATACTTGATACTTACGTTCCGAAAAATACAAAGATGATACTTAACGCAGACTGTCTGCAGTCATCTCAACTCAAAAAGAATAACGAGCACGTATTTTTCGCTATTGACAAACTTGATACTGATGTTACCGAGTGCATAAATCTTATAAACGATTTTTCATTTTGTCCCGTTTGTAATGAAAAACTTGAATACGATTATCTCCGTTATCATCATATAGGTAAGGCACACTGCCCTAAATGTGATTTCAAATCGTTCGAAGCAGACTACCGCATTTCAAAAATAGATTATGAAAACAACTCAATTACGGTTGTTCATAACGGAAATGAAACGCTTTATCCCATATTGAATCCCGCAATTCATAATATATACAATGAACTTGCGGCAATTACCCTTGTTACCGAATTCGGTGTAGACAGCGAAAAACTGAAAAATTATCTTTCAAAGATAACCGTAACGAAAACACGTTACAATTTCAGCAAAGCGGGTAACACCGAAATAGTACGTTCAATGGCAAAAGGGCAGAATTCCGTTGCGGCATCACGTGCATTTGATTCAGTCGGAAGCGGAAGCGGCAAACGCAGCGTATTCATTATGCTTGACGATATTTTTGAAAGAAAAGATTCTTCGGAATTTATCGGCTGGATTTATGACGCTGATTTTGAATTTCTTGTAAAACCGGACATAAAGCAGATAATACTTGCAGGTCCCCGCTGTTATGACTATAAACTCCGTATGCTTATGGCGGGTGCTGACGAAAGTAAACTTCTTTGCGATGAAGATGAGTTCAGCGCAGTTGATAAAATGGATAAAGATATTGATAAACTTTACCTTTTCCATGACACATCCACCTTTGACCTTTCTTGTGAGGTTGAGGAAAAAATCAAAAAAGTTTTTTCCGCAAAGGAGGGTGAGCGCAAATGAAAATAGAGGTAGTTTATCCTGAAGTATGCTGTTTGTTCGGTGACAAAGCAAATATGCGTTACCTTAAACTCTGTCTTCCCGAGGCGGAATTTATAAATACACCGATAAGTGAAGAGCCGCTGTTTTTAACAGAAGATGTTGATATGGTTTATTTCGGTTCGTGCAGTGAGTCGAATCAGGAAAGAATCATTTCACGTTTAAAAGGTCACGAAGAAAGAGTAAAAACACTTATTGAAAACGGTGTAATATTCCTTATGACGGGCAACACTTTTGAAGTTTTCGGTAAGTATATCGAAAAACCCGACGGTACAATGATTGATGCTCTCGGTATTTTTGAATACTATGCAAAACGCACGATTCCGAAACGAAACAATTCTCTTATGCTTGCAAAATTCGGTGAAATGAATATAGTAGGTTATACGAGCCGTTTTTCAAACTGCTACAATATTCCTCAAGATATTCATTTTCTCGATATGGTAAAGGGTTACGGCTCTCATATGGATGACAAAATTGAGGGCGTTCATTACAAGAACTTTTTCGGTACTTATCTTCTCGGGCCTATGCTTATTGAAAATCCGTATTTCACAAAGTATCTTATGGAACTTTCAGGCGAAAATGGAAAAATGCCTGCTTTGTTTGATGATGCGAAAAAAGCGTATGACGTAAGACTTGAAGAATTTCAAAAAGATATTGTGTTTTTTGAATAATTGAATAAAAATGACAGTTCCGTTCATAATTCTATGGACGGAACTTTCTATTTGTTTTGAGGTGGCATAATTTGAAAATCGGAATTCCGCAGGGACTTTATTTTTATGAATACGGCGATTTGTGGAAATGTTTTCTTGAATCGCTCGGTGAAGACGTTGTTATATCAAGTGATACATCTGAAAAAACAATAAAAACAGGTACGGAAATATGCACGGGCGGGGCTTGTCTGCCCATAAAAGTGTATCACGGTCATATTATTGACCTGTTGGAAAAAAATCCCGATGCACTGTTTCTTCCCCGAATAACAAAACCGTATAAAGACACGTTTACCTGTCCTAAAGTAATGGGCGTAAACGATATGATAAGAAGCGCTGTCGGAAATGATATAAGAATAATAGAGCCGACACTTTCGGGAAATCTTCAGCGTTTTTGTTTTTCTACAGGACAGATGCTCGGGTATTTTCCGTATGACATTATAAAAGCGTATAAAAATTTACTGAAATATCAAAAACAAAAAGAGTTCGGGGAAGCGGAGAAACTTGATGGAAACGGTATAAATATAGCGATTATCGGTCATCCGTACCTCGTTTATGAAAACTGTGTGAATATGAACATAGAAAAAATGCTCAAAGAACTCGGGTGCAACGTCATAACTCCCCGAAATTTTGAGAGTGAAAAAGCATTCCATAACCCCGAAATTATAAAAAAAGATTTTTTCTGGTCTACCGGTGATAAAAGTATGAATTTCATAAACTCGGTTTCCGAAAAATCAGAAGTTGACGGAATAATTTACCTTTCTTCATTCGGGTGCGGACCCGATGCTTTTGTACTTCCTTTTTTGAGAAAGTGTGCCGAAAACAACGAAACGCTTTTTATTGACCTTTCTTTTGATGAGCACACGGGGGAAGAGGGCGTTAAGACACGAGTTGAAGCATTTGTTGAGATGATAAGACGAAAAAAGGAGGTCGCCGTATGAAACTGACGTTTCCGTCAATAGGACATTCTTCTGTAATAATTTCAACGCTTTTAAGAAGTTGGGGCGTGGATTTTACCGAACCGAAAAAAACGACCGATAAGACGGTTGAAAAAGCATTGCTTTACGCTCCCGAGGGTGCGTGTATGCCTTTTAAAACGGTTATGGGCAATATGATTGAAGGGTACGAAGCGGGCGCTGATACGGGAATCTTTTTCGGCGGATGCGGACCTTGTTCTTTCGGATTTTTTTCAACTACAATGAACGAAATTTTTAAGGAAAACGGTATCGGTTTTCGTGTGTTGACGCTTGAATTCGGTAACGGTGATTTGAAAGAACTTTATTCCTATATAAAAAAAGAAAGCGGAAAAAATGCGTTTTCTCTATCGCTTTGTGTTCTTCCCGCGCTGTTTTGTGTATGGTATCTTGACAGGTTTGAAAACTATATGCTTGACATAAGAGCAGATATTGAAACGAATGAAAACAGGCTTGATTTTAATGTGTACGAAGAAAAGTGCTATGATAATTTACTTAAATGTAAAAGTTTTTTTGAACTCGCTTTAAAAATATACAAATATATGGTCCGTGCGAATACTTTTAAAGAAAACAGATACGGTAAACTGAAAATAGGAATTGTCGGAGATATTTTTTCAACAATAGACGGCTTTTCAAATTATGAAATACAAAAACTTCTTGCCGATAATGCTGTTATTACAAGACGTTCAATGTCAATTTCAAAGTGGATATATGAAAAAATACCGTTTTCCCCGAACAGATGGCGTATTGAATCGGAAAAATATATGAAAAAGCATATCGGCGGTTTTGCCCGTGAAACTGTCGGCTACACTTCTATGTGGTCAAAAAATAAAGACGGCATTATACAGATTTATCCGCTGAACTGTATGCCCGAAACCGCCGCATCGTCAATTTTGCCGGTAATACATGAAAAGACGGGGGTTCCGCTTTTACAACTTGTTGTTGACGAGGGTGCAGGTAAAGAGGGGTACATTACCCGTGTGGAAGCGTTCTGCGAAATGATCAGAAGAAAAAAGGAGTGTGTTTCTTTTGAAAAACAAAGTTTTTCTCGGGGTTGATGTCGGCTCTGTAAGCACAAATCTTGTTTTGACCGATGAAAACCTGCATATTATTGAAAAAGTGTATATAAGAAATAACGGCGACCCGATGAAAAGTGTTGTTGAGGGTATGAAAAAAATAAAAATACCAGAAAATTCCGAAGTGTGCGGAAGCGGTACAACGGGAAGCGGCAGACTTCTCGCATCATATATTATCGGTGCCGATGTTGTAAAAAATGAAATAATAGCGCACGGTGTAGCGTCGCTTAAAATATGTCCCGAAGTCAGAACGGTGCTTGAAATAGGCGGGCAGGATTCCAAAATTATTTTTATTGAAAACGGAATAATAACGGATTTTAATATGAATACCGTGTGCGCCGCCGGAACAGGCTCTTTTCTTGACAGAACTGCGGGAAGACTAGGCGTAAACGTTGAAGAAATAGGTGATCTTGCGTTAAGTTCAAAAAATCCCGTAAGAATAGCAGGCAGGTGCGCCGTTTTTGCCGAATCGGATATGATTCATAAACAGCAGGTGGGATGTAAGCGTGAAGATATATTGAACGGGCTTTGCAAAGCGCTTGTAAGAGGGTATCTCAACAATCTTTCAAAAGGCAGAAGAATTAAAGAGCCGGTTATGTTTCAAGGCGGTGTTGCCGCAAATAAAGGCATAAAAAAAGCGTTTGAGGAAGAACTCGGTTTCAGCGTTTTTGTTCCCGATGAATATGACGTAATGGGCGCATACGGTGCGGCGATACTTGCGTTTGAAAACTATAAAAAAACAAAAAACACCCGTTTCAAAACCATTGATTTGAACGAGCGTGACTGGAGTATAGAAAACGTTTTGTGTAACGGCTGTGCAAATAATTGCAGTATAAATATGATTAAGTGCGGCGGCGACACGGTAGGCGAATGGGGCTCAAGGTGCGGCAGAAGTTTTGCGAAGAAAAAGAGTTGTTAGTTGGCGGTTGTCAGTTGCCGGTTGTTAGTTGTTAGTTGGCGGTTGTTAGTTGCCGGTTGCCGGTTGTTAGGTCAGCCTAACCTGACTAAAAGATATGTAACAAAGTCGGGGTAACAAGCAGAAGAAAAACAATAACACTATAAAAAGCGACCTTTGCACATTGTTTGTGCAGAGGTTGTTTTTTACTTTTATATAAAGTTTTCAATTCTTAAAAACACTTTACATTTGATGTTGTTTATGGTAATATATTCCTGCGACATAAAATTAATATTTTTTTCTACATAACGGGAACACTTATGTTAAAAGTGCGTTCTCTTTATTTCTTACGTTATGTAGAATTAATTTTGTGTCGCAACAAAAACGGAGAATGGCATTTTTACGCTCCGTTTTCGGGGCGTTTTTTATTGCCCTGAAAATGCATTTTTTATTTTGGAGGTTATGGTATGAAAAAAAATATTTCTGTTTTACTTGCGATGATACTTGTATTTTCGGCAATACCGCTCGGCGGTTTGTCGGAGTATTTTGAAAATGTTGATTTCAGTTTCATTTCAACAAAAGCAAGTGCGGCAAGCAAGAGCGATTTGACATTTGAATTGAATGATGACGGTAAATCTTATTATGTTTCCGGTTGTAATACAAGTGCAAGCGGTTCTCTTACAATTCCGTCAACATATAACGGAAAACCTGTTACGAGCATAGGCAATTGGGCTTTCTCAAGTTGCAGCAGCCTTACATCAGTCACAATTCCGGACAGCGTAACGAGCATAGGTAGTTGGGCTTTCTCCTATTGTAGCAGCCTTACATCAATAACAATCCCCGACAGCGTAACGAGTATAGGCAATTATGCATTCGAGTATTGCAGCAAATTTACAAAAATAAATGTTTCATCAAACAACAAAAAATATTCTTCAATAAACGGAGTTCTTTTTAATAAAAATAAAACAAAACTTATTTGTTATCCCGGAGGGAAAAGCGGGTCATATATAATCCCGGACAGTGTAACGAGTATAGGCAGCCGTGCTTTCTACCATTGCAGCAACCTTACGTCAGTAACGATACCCGACAGCGTAACGAGTATAGGCGATTATGCTTTCTACGGTTGCAGCAGTCTTAAGTCAGTCACAATTCCCGACAGCGTAAAGGGCATAGGTGAGGAGGCTTTCTACTATTGCAGCAGCCTTACCTCAATAACAATCCCCGACAGCGTAAAGGGCATAGGTGAAGAGGCTTTCTACAATACAGCATATTATAATGATTCTTCAAACTGGAAAAACGGAGTTCTCTATATAGGAAATTATCTTATAAATGCAAAAACTGATATTAACGGTTCATATACAATAAAATCAGGAACAAAATGTATTGCAGATGCGGCTTTCAATGGTCGCACAAGCCTTACATCGGTAACAATACCGGACAGTGTAACGAACATAGGTAATAAGGCTTTCGATTATTGTACCAGCCTTACATCAATAACAATCCCTGATAGTGTAACGAGTATAGGCAATTATGCTTTCTACGATTGCGACAGCCTTACTTCGGTAACAATCCCCGACAGTGTAACGAGTATAGGCTATCGTGCTTTCTCCGGTTGCAGCAGCCTTACGGCGATAAATTGTTCATCCGGTAATACAAACTATTTATCTCAAGACGGAGTTCTTTTCAATAATAATAAAACCGAACTGATTTGTTACCCTGCCGGAAAAAGTGAATCGTCATATACAATCCCCGACAGCGTAACAAGCATAGGCGATAGTGCTTTCCAAGGTTGCAGCAGTCTTAAGTCAGTCACAATCCCCGACAGCGTAACGAGTATAGGTAGTTCTGCTTTCTTGGGTTGTAGCGGTCTTACGTCAGTCACAATTCCTGACAGCGTAACGAGTATAGGCAGTTCTGTTTTCTACGGTTGCAGCGGTCTTACATCAGTTACAATTCCCGACAGTGTAACGAGCATAGGCGATGGTGCTTTCTTCAGATGTAGCCGCCTTCCATCAATCACAATCCCCGAAAGCGTAACGAGCATAGGTAATGAGGCTTTCTACGGTTGCGACAGCCTTGCCTCGGTAACAATCCCTGACAGCGTAACGAGTATAGGCGGTAGTGCTTTCAAGTATTGCAGTAGTCTTACGACAGTCACAATCTCAGACATCGTAACAATCATAGGCTATGAGGCTTTCTTCGGTTGCAGCAGTCTTAAGTCAGTCACGATTCCTGACAGCGTAAAGGGCATAGGTGAGGGGGCTTTCTCGGGTTGCAGCAGTCTTAAGTCAGTTACAATCCCCGACAGCGTAACCAGCATAGGCTGGTATGCTTTCTCCGGTTGCAGCAGCCTTAAGTCGGTCACGATTCCTGACAGCGTAAAGGGCATAAGTGCGGGGGCTTTCTCCGGTTGCAGCAGCCTTACGTCAGTCACAATCCCCGACAGCGTAACGAGCATAGGTGAGTATGCTTTCAGTAATTGCAGCAAACTTACTATTTACGGCAAAAGCGGAAGTACGGCACAAACTTATGCAAAAGATAATGAAATTCCTTTTAAAGCGGTGAAAAAGCCTGCCGTACCCAAACTCGGCAAAATTTCAAACACAACAAAAGGTATTAAAATAACGTGGTCTGCTGTTTCAGATGCTGACCAATATGTTGTTTACCGCAAAACAAGTTCTTCGAGTTTTAAAGCAATTAAAACTGTTTCCGCTTCAAAAAAATCATATACAGACACAACAGCAAAAAGCGGAACAAAATATATTTATACAGTAGCCGCAAAAAATGTCGGCGGTAAAAGCGGATATGACAAAACAGGTCTTTCAAAATTTTTCCTTGCAGCACCCAAAACAAAATCCGCAAACAAAAACGGATATATAAGTGTAACATGGAACAAAATTACAGGCGCAAAGGGATATGTTATTTACAAAAAGACCGGCTCGGGTGACTTTAAGAAAATAGCCACCATTGACAAGGCTTCAACAGTTTCTTACAAAGACAAATCCGTAAAAAGCGGTACAAAATATACTTATTATGTAAAAGCCGTCAACGGTAAAACAACAAGCAGTTACAAAGCAAGTACGGCGCTTATGTTCCTTAAAGCCGTTAAACTTTCCTCCGCTTCAAGCGGCAAAACGGGCATAACGGTTAAATGGGGCAAAGTTACAAGCGCAAAAGGCTATTACGTTTACAGAAAAACGGGTAGCGGCAGTTACAAAAAAATTGCAACCGTTAAAAGCGGCTCAACTGTAAAATATCTTGACAAATCCGCTAAAAAAGGCAAAACCTACACCTATTACGTCAAAGCGTATAACGGAAGTTACACAGGCTCTTATTTGAATACTTTGAAGTGTAAGGATAAGTATTGAGTTGGCAGATAGTTGATAATTAAAGATATGAAAAAAGCAGGTTTTACGAAATCACGGAAGACCTGCTGTATTTATAATATTTTTACTTTAAAATTCAAAAACTATCAACTAACAACTGACAACTGACAACTTCTCACTGATAAATCTTTACATAGTCAACAACGAATTGAGTTTTTTGTGAAACATCGGTAAGTCCGTCTGACGGAATTTCAAGTGAAACAATAACTTCTTCGGGAACTTCAGAAACGCCGTTTGCAAATGAACTGCGTGTTGTTTCAACGCCGTTGATGTAGAAAATGTATTCGTCATCTGTCCATTTGAGACCGTATGTGTTGAACTCGTTGTAAATGTTGTTTCCTCTGAATGTTCCGAGAGAGCACGAGTCAATGTTTTCAACGTCATCGTCACTGCCGTTGCAATGAATTGTGTGTGTAACGCCGTTACGCATAAGTTCGGTTTTTTCATCCATATTCATTGATTCAAATATGTCAAGTTCGGCACCGCCTATGCCGCCTTTTGAAATGTAATGGTCATAGGGGTTGTCTGCCTGAATCCAGAACGCACTCCAGAATCCGCCGCCGTCAGCGCATTTGCACTTTATTTCAAAGTAACCTTTGTTATATTTCTTTGTAAGTGCTATCATACCTGCGTACCAGCCTGCGCCGTATGTGCCGTCTTCAAGATATTCGCCGCTGATAACGAGATTGCCGTCTTTAACTTCAACCTGACTTTCGGCGTTGTAACCGCTTCTTCTGTCACCGAGAGCACGGTAATTCCATGCATTTGTGTCAAGTTCAGTACCCTCAAACTCATCACAGAAAACAAGTTCGTAACCCGTAAGGTCAAGTTTTTCGCCTCTGGGTGTCATGGGAACTTCAAAAATCAGGAAAGCCGCCATTTCAACTACGACCATAAGACCTGCGATAATCTGCTGTAACGAATGACCGCCTTTCATAAATTCCTTAATCTGTTCAATAATCTGAGTGAGCGCCCATTTTTCTCTGTAAGCAAGACCGAAAAGTTCAGAAATTTTATCAAGCATAAAAAAACCTCCTAATATATAATAATCAGCCTTTTCTCATTTTTATAAGGTCACGGTAACTTATGAGTTTAACACCGTGAGATTCAAGATATTCGTGTGTGTACGGGTCTTTCATAAGTTGATATTCCCATACTCTTGTCCACCAGATGTTTGTAATTCCCTTAATTTCGTCGGACTCTATTGACGGGTGTACGAAAGTTTCCGTAACGCCTTCGGGAATATTTGTCCATATTTTAAGAATTTCTTCTCTGTAATGCTCATATCCGTTATCTTTTAAATCACTTGTCCAATCGGGGAAAAGAAGGTAGTCGGGAACAATAACGTTATATTTTTTAGCATAATGACCGGTGATTTTTTCAACGTGTTTGTAAATGGAAAACGGAACTTCTTTCGGGCATACACGCGGGTCATTTGTTTTTGTGAAAAGTCTGTAAGCGTAACCGTACTCACCCATAACACGCATTGTCATTTTAAGAAAACTTATTCTGCCTGCGTTATGACCGTAAAGCGAGCCCATGTGGTTGTCGATGTGTGAGGGCTTCATACCCATAGCGTGAGCGGCGTCTATCTGGGCACGGATTTCCCTTTCAACATCTTTGTATTTTGCGTGCTTTTCAACCATATCGGATTCGTGCCACATAAACCCGTCTTCATCCATAAGCGAAGCGGCGTTTGTGAGGGGTTTCCACCTGTATTTTTGCCATTCTGCGGTAAGCGTAAGGTGAACACCGATTGCGTACTGCGGATTTTCAATAGCGAATTTAACGGCTTCTTCAGCGCCGCCGCAGGGCATCATAATAGTTGATGACAAAAGATTGCCTGTTTTAAAAAGGTCGAACACGGCAACGTTGGCGGAATGACACATTCCGAAATCGTCTGCATTTACAATTAAATATTTAGCCATATAAATCTCTCTTTCAATAATTCTATCATTTACCATTTTCGATTATATCATAAAACATATTAAAATCAATAATAAAGTTGCCGTTAAAGATATTTTGTGTTAAAGTGAACAAAAAAGATATATTTTTTTGTAACAAACAACGTTTTCATACGTCAAAAGAATGAAACGGGTTGTTAGTTGTTAGTTGTCAGTTGTCAGTTGCCGGTTGTTAGTTGTTAGTTGTTAGTTGTTGGTTGTCAGTTGTTAGTTGTTAGTTGTTGGTTGTCAGTTGTCAGTTGTTAGTTGTTGGTTGTCAGTTGTCAGTTGTCAGTTGGCGGTTGTCAGTTGTCAGTTGTCAGTTGGCGGTTGTTGTTAGTTGTTGGTTGTCAGTTGCCGGTTGGCGGTTGTCGGTTGGCGGTTGGAAAAGCGGGCGAAAGGGGTGATATTACGGAATTTGAACAGATTTACGAAGCGTACTATCCTTATGTTAAAAAATATGTCATATCACTTTGCTTTGATGATGTTCTTGCAGATGATGTTGCGCAGGAAACATTCTTAAAAGCGTTTCAGAAAATCGACTCTTTCAAAGGCGACTGTAAAATTGAAACATGGCTCTGCCGAATTGCTCACAACATTTTCGTTTCGCAAAAACGCAGAAAACAGACCGAAAACATTGATGATTATTCCGAAATCGCATCTTCTTTCAGCGTGTACGGCGAAGCGGAGGACGGAATAACATCAAAGGAAATACTGAAAATTCTTATGACTCTCGAATCGCCTTATAAAGATGTTTTCTATATGAAAGCAATGGGCGAAATGGATTATGAAGTCATAGCACAGGTTTTCGGAAAAACGCAGAGTTGGGCTCGTGTTACATATTTCAGGGCAAGAAAAATGATAGCGGAAAGGCTTGGTGTTACAAATGAATGAAAACTGTAATGTTGTAAAAGATTTACTGCCGCTTTATGAAGACGGCGTATGCACGAATGAAAGTAAAGAACTTGTTGAAACACACCTCGAAACGTGTGAGGAGTGCCGAAATGAACTTAAAAAAATGAAAGAATGTCCCGAAATAGAAGCGAAAGATGTTGATACGGGTAAAGCAATAAAAAAAGCAAAAAAGAAAATAGGCAAACAAAAGAAAAAAGCGGTTATCCGTGCAGTTGCAATTTCTCTTGTTTTATGTATTTTTGTCGGCTTTTTTGCGGCAGGCGAAGAATTAAGGTCTTTTTACAGAAAAACTTACAGGGATAATTACTTTGAAATTAAAATGAATACGAGAGATCTTGATGAAGCAAACGGGGGAAAATATCTTAACATTACTTCCGCCGAAAACGGAAATATTAAAGCAGGTGATATGAAATTCGCACTTCCGAAAAAATACTCGGATGTGGTGTTTATAAAGAAATCCGAAAATGACGGCAATAAAGTATATACGTGGCAATCGGCGGAATTTGAAAAAAACGGTACCGGTAAAGCCGTGATTGTCTGTGAAGCCGAAAATCCTGATGTTGACGTTATTTCTCCCGACAGTATAAACCCGTCACCTGCGGAAAAAGTAATTTTGAAAATACTTAATAAAGGCGCAAATGAACAGGGGTTTGATTCCGCATTTTCACGCGAATTTATAAATTACATATGGAGTATCGACAGTGTTAAGCATTGCGGTGCATTCGCTTCACCGAAAGACAAACTTTGGGAATTTACATACTATGCTTCATATTGTTACAGTGTTCCGTGCTTCTCTGACTGCTATTATATGTTTGATTGTAAAAATGACGATTATTCAGCCATCGGAAGTCTTTATTATACCATTGATGAAACATATTCAAATTTTACAAAACGTGCATTTTATGAAATAACAAATTATAAAACAGGCAAAGTTTATACCGTTCTTCTCAGCGGATTTTCCGATAAAGAAATTGAGCGGATTTTATCATCAATCAGTTTTAAATAAAAATTACGGCTTCGACATTTTCAAACAGTGTCGAAGCCGATTTTTATTTTAAAACAGGTATGAATTTGCAGATTATTACATTGAACGCACCCAGAAACAGGCAGGATTTTGCCGCATCAAAAAGGCCGGTAGCGGCTTGGGAAAGGTCGTAATAATACGGTAAAAAATCTTTGAGTATGTACGAGCAGATTGACAGTACGATAAGCGATAAAAATGTAATAAGCGTTAGTTTAATGACCGAAAACGGAACTTCACCTATATTCGTTTTCAATTCATTTATTCTTTCTTTCAACTGAATCACCCCGTATTTATTTTAGTTTATCGGTGTGCCGTTTTCAACGGTAAATAAAGGAAAAATGCCGGTCTTACAATAATACTTGAAATATATATAATAATTTGTTATAATATTTACATCCATTTTCGGAGGTGTTTTTATGAAGTGCCCGTTTTGCGGATATGAAGAAAGTAAAGTCATAGATTCCCGTCCTACCGATGAGGGTGAGCGTATTCGCCGTCGCAGAGAGTGTATCAGTTGCGCCAACCGTTTCACTACATACGAAATAATTGAAAAAGTACCGCTTGTTGTCGTTAAAAAAGACAAATCACGTCAGGTGTTTGACCGTGAAAAGATTTTCAACGGTATGATAAGGGCTTGTGAAAAACGCCCCGTTTCCATTGAAACCATTGACAAAGCGATAGACGAAATCGAACTTGAACTTCAGAATTCTCTTGACAGAGAAGTTACGTCTGTTCACATCGGCGAACTTGTTATGGATAAACTCAAAGATATTGACGAAGTCGCTTATGTAAGATTTGCTTCCGTTTACCGTCAGTTTAAAGATATAAATACATTTATGAGCGAACTTGAGAAATTGTTAAGGAAATAAAAAATGGGGCTGTCTGCTTTCATACAGACAGCCTTTTGAGGTAAAATGTCAGTATGGTTTATTTAAGATGTCCCGTTTGCGGAAAGATTCTTACGGAAAACGAACACGGGTTTTCCTGCGTTTCAGGTCACAGTTTTGACAAAGCGTCATCGGGTTATGTAAATCTTTTAATGTCAAACGCTTCGGGTAAACGCCACGGCGATGACAAACTTATGGTGCGTTCAAGGCGTGATTTTCTCGACAAAGGGTTTTATGAGCAGTTAAAAAATGAACTTGTAAAAGTGACAGATGAATATTGTGAAGAAAATTCGGTTATCTGCGATGTCGGATGCGGGGAGGGGTATTATACCTCCGCATTTTGCAAAAACAAAGAGTATGGAGTTTTCGGAATAGATATATCGAAAGATGCTTTGAAATATGCGTCAAAACGTTGTAGGAACTTTAAATTTGCGGTTGCAAGCGCATTTTCGCTTCCGTTTGAAAACGAAAGTATTGATGCTCTTGTGAACGTCTTTGCGCCGTGCGCATACGGTGAGTTTTCAAGAGTGTTGAAAAATGACGGTGTGCTTATAAAAGCGGTACCGCTTGAAAATCACCTTTGGGAACTGAAAAAAGCAATTTACGAAAAACCGTATAAAAACAAACCCGAAATAGTTGACGAAACTCTTTTTAAAAGAGTATTCTCAAAAGAATTGCAGTATGAGATTGTTCTTGAAAATAAAAAAGATATTTCGGCTCTTTTTTCAATGACACCTTATTTTTATAAAACGTCACGGGAAGATACCGAAAAACTTTTAAATCTTGAACACCTTGAAATTACTGTGAATTTCGGCATTGAAGTATATAAAAAAATAAACGGAGAGATGAACAATGTTTGAGAACAACTGGGACTCATTGAATAAACGCAAAATACCCGAGTGGTTCGGCAAAGCAAAATTCGGCATTTTTATTCACTGGGGGCTTTACAGCGTACCTGCTTACGCACCTAAAACGCAGTATGCGGAGTGGTACGGTTACTGCTGTAACGGTCAGCATCTTGATACAGAATTTCAGAAGCAGTACAAGGCGTATCACGACAAGCATTACGGCGGCAGACCTTATTACGATTTTACAAACGATTTTAAAGGTGAAAGGTTTGACGCCGAAAAATGGGCTGACCTTTTCAAAAGATGCGGTGCAAAATACATAAACATTGTTTCAAAACATCATGACGGCTACTGCCTTTACGAAACAAAATATGCTCCCGGTCTTAATTCGGTTGAGTGTGCGCCGAAACGTGATTTTTTAATGGAACTGAAAAACGCTCTTGAGGGAACGGGAGTTCGCTTCGGTGTTTACCATTCCGTTTATGAATGGAATCATCCGTATTACCTTGAAAACCCCGAAAAATACGCAACAGAGCATCTTTTACCAATGCTTAAAGAACTTGTTGAAAAATATCAGCCGTCAACTCTTTTCACAGACGGCGAGTGGGAACACGAAAGTTCCGTTTGGCATTCCACAGAGTTTTTACAGTGGCTTTATAATGAATCTTCCGTAAAAGATTTTATTGTTCCCAATGACAGGTGGGGCAAAGAAACAAGAGGAAAACTCGGCGGAAACTATACAACCGAATACGGTACGATTGACGGTAAGAAAAAAATCGAAGATATAGAACTTGACAGACCTTTTGAAGAATGCAGGGGAATAGGAATGTCATTCGGAATAAATAAAGAAGAAGGCTGTGAAGATTATCTTCCCGTAAAACAACTTTTGAGCACGCTTTGTTCACTTGTTTCAAAGGGCGGAAATTTCCTTCTTAACATAGGTCCCGATGCTGACGGAACAATTCCCCCCATTATGGAAGAAAGACTTCTCGGAATGGGCAAATGGCTTGACGTAAACGGAGAAGCGATTTATGACTCGGAAGTTTATTCGGCAAAAGCACCCGACGGCATTTATTATACAAAACGTGACGGCAATATTTACGCAATTTGTGAAACGTTCCCGTCAAAAAAAGTGAATTTCCCGCAAATTCCGTACAGCGACACATATAAAGTATTGCTTCTCGGCTCAAAAAATAAAGTTGAACAGATAAACGAAAACGGAACTCTTTCACTTATAACCGACATAAATACGCCCGAAGATGTTTCGTGTGAGCATTTGTATGTATACAAAATTTCAAAGTAAGAGGGTATGGTTTTGGCTCATCCCGTCAAACATTTTAAAACAATTACAAAACACCGTCACGAAGTAATAAAAAACTGTAAAAAAGCGGGTATTCTCTCGCAGGGACTTCGTCACGACCTTTCAAAATATTCGCCTGCGGAGTTTATTCCGGGTGCAAAGTATTATTTCGGCAACAGAAGTCCGAACGAAGGCGAAAGAAATGAGTACGGTTATTCTTCGGCGTGGATGCACCATAAGGGCAGAAACCGCCATCATTTTGAATATTGGACTGATTATAACATCTACACAAAACGTGTTGAGCCTGTCGAAATGCCGTTAAAATATGTTGTTGAAATGTTTTGTGACAGGGTTGCCGCAAGTAAGATTTATAACCCAAAAACATATAATGACGGTTATCCGCTTGAATATTTTTTGCGTTCGAAAGGACGCAGGGTAATACACGAAAATACGTCTGAACTTATTGAAGAACTTCTTACAATGCTTCGCGATAAAGGCGAAGATGAAACTTTCTCTTATATTCGCAAACTGTTAAAAAAACAGAAATAATTTTTTCATAAAGTTAATGTAAAGTATAAAAGAAAACGGTGATTATATGAAATATATAAAAATATTTTCCGTATTATTTGTTATTGTCCTTCTTGTTTCAATGCTTGCAGGCTGCGATTTTAAAATCTCATTTGGTAAAGATACAAAGGAAACAACAAAAGCGTCAATCGGTCTTCCGTCAGGCTCGGGCGAGTTAATTGAAGTTACCGACGAAAACGGAAACGTTGTTGAAAAAAAGGATGAAGAAGTTGACGTATCTGTTGATTCCGATGTTTCCGAACAGGTTGAAAATCTTTCGGAAGAAGAAGTAAAGAAAAACAAAGAGTTTTTCACCGCTGAAGAAATCGGAACGGGAGATGCCAAAATATCCGAAAAACGTCTTGAAAGCAAACAGAACGATGAAGAAGTAATATCTTCAAATGTTTACACAATAACGGGAAGAATGGTAAAAGACGGCGTTACATCGCAGTACAAACTTGCCCAGAACAAAAATAAACTTTCGGTTATGACAAGTTATGACGGTATGCCTATCGGTTTTATTCTCAACGGTTTAAACATTTATATTATTGATTCCGAGCAGGAATCGTACATTGTTATTCCGAAAACAATTATTGAATCTGCCGATGAAACAGGCGAACTTACAACGCTTCTTAACGGTAATCCCGTAGATTCCGATAAAAAAGTTACCGATGAAGGCAAAGAAAAGGTTGACGGAATTGAACTCAACTACAAAAAATACGATGACGGAACAGTCGCATACTATAAAGGCAAAACGGTTGTTAAAACCGTAAGTAATGACGGAACGGTTATTTATTATGATGAAATAGTAAACGAAGCGCCTGTTTCACTTTTCCTGCCCCCCAAGGGATACAAAAGAGATACTTTGAATATTGACAATCTTAAAAAATACAGTAAATCGGAAGATGGTAAAAATGACTAAAACCGTTATTGTTACAGGCGGTGCAAAGGGGATAGGCGAAGCAATTTTACGTGCGCTTGCAAAAGACGGCTATTCGGTTGCTTTGTGTTATAACTCATCACAAAAAAAAGCGGAAAGCATTAAAAATGAAATAAACTCACGCGGCGGTAAATGTGAAGTATTTAAGTGTGATGTTTCCGATTCTTCGCAGGTCAAAAAAATGTACCTTGATGTTGTCAGTACATTCGGTGAGCCCTATGCACTTGTAAATAATGCAGGCGTAGCAGAACAGAAACTTTTTACCGATATTACGGACGAAGACTGGCAAAGAATGATAGGTACTGACCTTTCCGGTACGTTTTACTGCTGCCGTGAAGTTCTGCCGTCAATGATAAACAATAAAAACGGCAAAATAGTAAACATCGCTTCAATGTGGGGTGAAGTCGGCGCATCTATGGAAGTGCATTATTCTGCGGCAAAAGCGGGTGTAATAGGTCTTACAAAAGCGCTTGCAAAGGAAGTCGGACTTTCGGGAATAACCGTAAATGCCGTTTCACCGGGCGTTATAATGACTGATATGATGTCAAAGTTTTCAAGTGATGACATAAACGCTTTGAAAGATGAAACTCCGCTTGATAAACTCGGTACACCCGAAAACGTTGCCGATGCAGTTCTGTTTCTTCTTTCCGAAAAAGCGGATTTTATTACGGGGCAGGTACTTTCCGTAAACGGCGGATTTGTAATTTAACTTAAAAATATAATTAAAAAACAAGTGACTGTCGCATTCAGATGCAGAAAGCGACAGTCACAATTTTTAATTTGAGAGAGGTAGATATATTTCCGCTTTAAACATATCACCGTCAATGTCAATTTTGAAAATGCCGCCTTGAATTTCGGTAAAACTCTGTGCTATTGAAAGTCCGAGACCGCTTCCCTCGGTAGTCCTCGATTTGTCGCCCCGTACAAACCTTTCGGTTAATTCTTCGGGCGGTATGTTGAGTTTTTCTTTGCTGATGTTTTTAAGCGTAAACACGCCGTAGCCTTTTTCTTTATAAACATCCGCATAAACTCTTGTGCCGTTCAGCGAATATTTTTTTGCATTTGAGAAAAGGTTGTCAATTACTCTTGAGGTTTTCTGCGGATTACACTTTATAAGAATGTTTTCATTCGGCTCATTGAAAATTAAATCAAGTCCCGCTTCTTCAAGTGCGTCGCTGTTTTCGCCGACTGCCTGTAAAGCAAGTTCATTAAGGCTTGCGGTTTCTGTTGTTACATTCATATTTCCCGAATTTGCCTTGCTTGCTTCCGTGAGGTCTTCAATAAGCCTTTGAAGTTTTTTCGACTTCTGTTCAAGAATTTCGAGGTATTCTTTTTTATCTTCATCCGTTGTGTTTTCAAGTTTAAGAAGCGAAACATAATTTATTATTGAAGTAAGCGGTGTTTTGAGGTCATGCGAAACGTTTGTAATAAGTTCTGTTTTAAATCTTTCGCCTTTTACCGCTTCTTCAACCGCATTTTTAATACTGTCACGGCAGTTGTTCAGGTCACTTGCAAATTTTCTTAACGGCTTTACAAATGAGTTTACGTTAATGTTCTGTTCAAGATTTCCTTTTTTTATTTCCTCTGCGTATTCAGAAAGTTTAACGACATCGGCAGTATACTGCAAAGCGAAAATCAGAGCGGCAATGCTGAATCCCACAAGAATTAACAAAAATACAAACATTAAAGTAATAAAATCAAAAAGTGCCAGAATGAATGACATAGCGGTGATACTGATAACAATACCGAAATATCCGCAAAGCAATGAAATAGTAGTTGATTTTACTGTTTTCAGTTTTTGGTTGTTGTTTTTAATTCGGCGGAATGTGTTTTTTATTTTTCTTCCGATGAATTTGAAAAACGTAATGACAAGACCGATTATAAATCTGCTTGAAAGTTTACCCGCTTTTATGTTTCTTACAATGTAAATCAGGAAAAGTTCTGTAAACAGCATTGCAAATGCGCTGACAATGCCCATGCACAGTTTTATCATGCCGGGGGTAAGAATAAATGCTAAACCCGAACTTGTTATTTCCGTCGGAAACTCGAACGGAACAAAGCATATTACATAACCCGTAAGCGCTAATGCGAGCATAAAAAGGTAGATTGCAAGTTGTATAATAAACGGTATTTTTTCAAGTGCATACAGTTTTATTTCATCTTTCTTCGTTCTGCTCATAAATATTACAAGTGCAATTAACGAAGCGACGGAAAGAATAAAGAACAGCGTTGCAAACGTTTTGTTTATATTGCTTGTTTTCATACAGTTTTCATACATTTTGTTAAGAAAATAGTATGAGTCGCCCTTTTCAAGTTCGTTGTTTATTTTTATATAAAGTGAACCGTTGAGCGAATCGTCAAAACTGTTCCCGTCTATTGATTTGAAGTCGACAAGTAAATCTTTTGTTAAAAAGTTGAGGAAATCATTATTTGAGTTATATGTAACGGCAGGCGATAACAGTTTGCCGTTTTTGTACTCGGCATAAAATAATGCGTTTTCGGAAAGTGTTTTTATAAATTCGTCTTTTGTGGTCTTCTTTTTGTCAATGTTGGTGTAAACATCGCCGTTTTTCGCAACGTAAACGTATTTGAAATTGACAAAATCATACAAACTGTTTTCGGCGTATGAAACCGAAGAACAGTAATCGTAATACATTGATTCTATTTCATCATTACATTTTGATGAAAGTTCGTTTTTTATTGTTCTTTCGCTTCTTGCGTCATTTACTATTGAAAAAAGTTTATCACGAAGTCGTGTGTAATCGTCTGCCCACAAACCGTAATCGGTGTATTTTTCTTCAATGTATACGGATTCATTCATCACCGGAGAAAGCATAGCCGATGTAACATCTTCTAATGAATCATAATACTCATACTCATCATATTCGTCATAATCGGAATATCCGTCACCGTTTTCCTCTATGAAAGCAGGGTAATCGTTAACATCTCCGGGACAGCGTTCTTTAAGCGTTTCTATAAGAGCACAAAGTTCAAACGCTTCTTTTTCATATTCCTCATATTTTGCCTGTATTTCTTTTGCCTCGGGTGAATTTTTTGTGAAATCAGTAATATCTTTATAATTTTTCCTGTATATGTCATCAAACAGTCTGAGTTTTGTAATGTCATCTTTAAACGTGTAAATAAACGGAATTGTTCCTGTAACACTTTTGTTTGACGAATCGAAAATTATTTCGGAGTTTACCGCCTGAAGAGTAGATATTCCCGACAAAACGGCAAAAATAATCGCAAGAACAAAACAGATTGTTTTATATAATGTTTCAGTATTTTTCAATTTTGTATCCAATTCCCCACACCACCTTTAAGTATTTCGGATCTTTCGGGTCAATTTCAATTTTTTCCCGTATTCTTCTTATATGTACCGTAACGGTTTTGTCACCCGCTACGCATGGCTCACCCCATACCGCTTCATAAATCTGCGAAGTAGAAAGAATGTGCCCTGTGTTTTTCATAAGGTATTCGACTATGCCGTACTCCGTTGCGGTAAGTTTTATAGGCTCGCCGTCTACCGTGACTTCGTGAGCGACCGTGTCAATGCACAAACCGCCGTTAATTATTACGCCCTCTTTTTTCTCCATACTGCCGAGCGAACAGTAACGTCTTATCTGACTTTTTACACGTGCCGTCAGTTCAAGCGGATTAAACGGCTTTGTGACGTAATCGTCAGCGCCGAAACTGAGCCCCGTTATTTTGTCGGTGTCTTCACTTTTTGCGGAAAGCAGAATTATGGGTATGTTGAGTGATTCTCTGATTTTAAGTGTTGCGTTCAGTCCGTCAAGTTCGGGCATCATAATGTCGAGTATAATACAGTGAATTTCGTTTGTTTTAAGAAGTTTAAGCGCCTCATTGCCGTTTTTTGCAAGCAGAACGTCATATCCTTCCATTTTTAAATATATCTCAATGGAATTGAGAATGGCGATGTCATCATCGCATACAAGTACCGTGTACATTAAATTACCTCCTTGACTTTATTGTAAAATGTGTTAATTAAGAAAAAGTCAGTAAAATTATTAAGATTTTATTAAGAAAATCAGCATAATAACGAGTTTCTTTAATTATAGCAGAAAATATTTTAAAAATACACCGTATTGCGACATTTTATTCACCGGCTTGTCCGTAAAATAAAGGTAATTTGTTTTGGAGGACGAAAATATGAGTGTAGCACAAGCGGTTAATACGGGCAGGGTGAAAGAGAGCAAAACAGAAAAACGCAATTTAATAAAGAACGGATTGAAACATCTTCTGTTTTTTTCGCTCGGCGTTCTTTTCGGCTTTTCGGGATTAAATGAAAACTTTTCACCTTTCGGCGTAGCGTATGTGTCTGCCGCGGGAAGAAAAATGTTTCCCGCCTCGTTTGCGGGAGCGTGTCTCGGATATGTGTTAAGTACGGATTCCGTAACATCTCTTAGATATATTTCATCACTTCTCGCACTTGCGGTTATTTATATTTCGCTTCGTCCATTCAGGCAACTGCGTGACAATCCGGCAACGCCTGTAATATCTGTTTTTCTTTGTCTTCTTGTTACGGGACTTGCCATCGCTTTTTCAAAAGAAATTACCGTTTTATCGCTTCTTATATGTTTCTGTGAAGCGTTTCTGGGCTGTGCTTCGTCATATCTTTTTTCAAAAGTGCGTACCGTTGTATCGCTCAAAGGCAGTTTTTTCTCGTTAACGTCAAAGGAAGCGACATCCGTCGTCATAGCAGGCTCGCTTTTGCTTCTTGCAATAAAAGATATTTCGTTTTTTTCGGTGTATCCTGCGCATATAATATCAATGCTTCTTGTTCTTTTGTGCGCTTATTATTCCCGTGAGGCGGGCGGTGCCATTGTGGGTGTATGTACGGGAATAACAATGAGTTTCGGAAGCGGAAACGTATTTCTTCTCGCTTTTTATTCTTTCGGCGGACTTCTTGCAGGCGTTGTGTCATCATACGGAAAAATATTCTCGCTTATTGCTTTTTCGCTTTCGGGCGTTGCGGTAAGTGTTATTGCATACGGAAAACCGGGTGAAATAAATATACTTGTCGAAACGCTTATCGCCTGCGGTATTTTCCTTGCCTTACCGAAAAAAATTACTTCAAAAATCGAAGAAATACTTACGCCTGCCGTAAGTTCCCCGATAATTGACAGCGTAAAAAACGACATTATACGCAGATTGAAAAACGCAGCGGAAATATCGGGTGAAATCTGCACTTCTCTTAATACCGTTTCGCAGGCACTTGTGAGAAGCGAACACGCCGATATGAAAAATATTTACAGAAAGACAAAAGAAAGCGTATGTGGCTCCTGCGGTCTTTATGACGTGTGTTGGAACGAGGGGTATGAAGATACGCAGGATAATTTCAATACGCTTATTTGTATGAAAAAAGAGGGCGTATATCTTGAATATAAGACTGTACCCGCAAGTTTTTCTTCAAAGTGCATACGCACGGAAATGGTATCAAGCAGTTTTAATAAACTTTATGCCGAATATAAAATAAAGGAACGACTTGATGCCCGTGTTAACGAAATATATTCTCTTGCTTCGGAGCAGTTTGTAAACGTGTCTTCGCTTCTCAATTCGCTTTGCGATTACATTGATGATGAGGTGCGTTTTGATATGGACCTTGCCGCCCGTGCAAGAAATGCGGCATCCGTGTGCGGATTTGAGCCTGTGGAAAGTTGCTGTGTAATAAATTCGTTTGAAAAACTTCTTATGGAACTGACTGTTAAAAAGCCTGAAGGCAAATTTGACGTGAGCGCCTTGACAAAACAACTTGAAATTGTTACCGACCGAAAACTTTCAATGCCGGAAATAACAAGAGAGGAAAAAAACATCAAGTTTTTTTATAAAGAAAAAGCAGAATTGAAAGCGGTGTATGCGGGAGCGCAGATTTGTTGTAATAGTGAAAAATATTCAGGGGATACTTATTCTGTATTTACCGATAATGACGGCACGTTTTATGCCGTTATCTGCGACGGAATGGGCACGGGTATGCGTGCGGCGGTAAATTCAAACCTTGCCGTAACGCTTACGGAAAAACTTCTTAAAGCGGGCTTCTCGGTATCTGCGGCAATAAACACCGTTAATACTTCGCTTATTTCAAAGTCGAATGATGAATGTTCCGTTACGCTTGACCTTGTAGAAACAGACCTTTATACGGGACATATTGATTTTTACAAATGCGGTGCTTCATCCACATTTGTAAAAAAGCAGGGGAAAATTCTGGAAGTGAACAGTCCTTCGCTTCCTTTGGGTATAATAAAGGATGCCGAAAGTTCCAACGGTACGGGAACTCTTTTTTCGGGTGATGTTCTTGTAATGTTTTCAGACGGCGTAAGAGAAGAAGATTACCCTCTTATAAAAGCGGAATTAAAAGCGTTTAACGGCGGCAACGTAAGAGAATTTACAAACAGACTTGCCGATATGATAAAAGAAAACCAGCCGGAAAGAAACGATGACATCACCATAGTAACTGTTGCAATTACAAATGAATGAACGGGGCGATAATTTGTATAAATTTACGGGTTTTACCGACAGCGCCAACAATGCGCTGAATTTTGCCGTCGAAGCGGCTGAAAACTTCGGCCATACTTATATAGGAAGTGAGCATCTTCTTTTGGGACTTTTGTCCGACAGTAAAACGGTATCGGCGTCAGTTCTCCTTTCAAAAAAGGTCACTTATAAAAAGGCGGAAGAGGAAATAAAAAAACTTGTGGGAATAGGTATGCCTACAAGTTTAACGCCTGAAGACGTAACTCCGAGATGCCGTAAAATAATTGAAAATGCTCTTTCGTCGGGAACTTATGAAAGAGGCAGGGATGCAGGCACAGAGCAACTTCTTCTTGCGCTTGTAAGAGAGCCGCATTGCGCCGGTTGTCAGATACTTTCATTTTTAGGTGTATCAGGCTTTGAAATAAGCAGCGAACTTTCGGGTGACGTTTCAAGAGAGTCGAAAAGAACTATTGATAAAAACGATAAAGAAACTACCGTCGGGAAATACGGAAAAGACCTGACATTCCTTGCGGAAGAAGGCAAAACAGACCCTGTAATAGGCAGAGAAAACGAAATAGAACGTGTGATTGAAATACTTTGCCGCAGAACGAAAAACAACCCGTGCCTTATTGGTGAGCCGGGTGTGGGAAAAACCGCCGTTGCGGAAGGTCTTGCCGCCTTAATTGCAAAAGGTGAAGTTCCCGAAATGCTGAAAAACAAGCGCATTGTTTCGGTTGACCTCACCTGTATGGTTGCAGGTACAAAGTACCGCGGCGATTTTGAGGAACGCATAAAAAATATGATTGATGAAGTCGTTGCAGACGGAAACATTATTCTGTTTATTGACGAACTTCATAATATTGTCGGCGCAGGTTCCGCCGAAGGCGCTGTTGATGCCGCAAACATTCTCAAACCGTCTCTTACACGGGGCGATATAAGAGTAATCGGCGCAACAACTATTGACGAATACAGAAAATATATTGAAAAAGATGCGGCACTCGAAAGACGGTTTCAGCAGGTGACAATCGAAGAGCCGAATGAAGAAACGGCAATAAAAATGATAAAAGGTCTTCGTGCATTTTATGAAGAACATCACGGAGTGACAATAACGGATGAAGCAATAGAATCCGCCGTTTATCTCGGAAAAAGATATATTGCAGACCGCTTTTTGCCCGACAAGGCGGTTGACCTTATTGATGAAGCGTCATCCCGTGTGCGCTTAAAAGCATATACGCCGCCGGATGAACTCAAAGAACTTGAAACGCAAATCAAAGATGTTACGGAGCAAAAATCAAATGCAATAGATGAGCAGAATTTTGAAAAAGCGGCGTATTTCAGAGACAAAGAAAAAGAATTAAACAAAGAATTCAGAATACAGAACAGAAAATGGCAGGATGAAGCGGGCGAAAAAAAGCAAAAGGTAACCGCATCGGATATTGCAGACGTAGTTTCGGCGTGGACAAAAATACCCGTAAGAAAACTGACTGCCGAAGAGAGCGAAAAACTTCTTGAACTTGAAAGTTCGCTTCATAAACGAATAGTCGGACAGGAAAAGGCTGTAAACGCCGTTGCAAAAGCAGTGCGACGTGGCAGGGCGGGGCTCGGAGACCCGAAACGTCCTATCGGTTCATTCATTTTTTTAGGACCGACAGGTGTCGGCAAAACCGAACTCACAAAAGCACTTGCGGAGTGTCTTTTCGGCTCCGAAAACAGCATAATAAGAATTGATATGTCAGAATATATGGAAAAACATTCTGTATCACGTCTTGTCGGTTCTCCGCCCGGTTACGTAGGGTTTGACGAAGGCGGTCAACTTACCGAAAAGGTAAGACGCAATCCTTATTCGATAATACTTTTTGATGAAATTGAAAAAGCGGACCCCGATGTATTTAATATACTTCTGCAAATTCTCGAGGACGGAGTCCTTACCGATTCAAACGGCAAAAAAGCAGATTTTAAAAACACCGTGATTATAATGACTTCAAATATCGGTGCATCGCTTATTTCCGACAATAAGTCTGCAATGGGTTTTTCGGGTTCAAGTGCAGAATCGGAGCGTGAAAAAAGAATATCAACACTAATAAATGACGAATTGAAAAAGGTTTTTAAACCGGAATTTTTAAACAGGGTAGACGATATAATTATTTTTGTTTCACTTAAAAAAGATGAAATACGAAAAATTGCCGAAAGAATGCTGTCGGAGGTTTCAAAACGTCTTGAAGAAAAAAATATCAACGTCACATTTTCAAACAGCGTTTTTGAAAAACTGTCCGAAAAAGGATATGACCCCGTTTACGGTGCAAGACCTCTTCGCCGTGCGGTTACTTCGGATATTGAAGATTTGTTATCGGAAAAATATCTTTCGGGTGATTTGAAAAGCGGAAAAAAATATGTTCTCGAATATACCGAGAATGAATATGCCCTAAAAAGTGAATAAGGTGAGGGACTGTCACATTTTTTGTAATTGAATGCGACAGCCCCTTTATTATTATTTTGATGTGTCTTAATATTGTATTTCAAAATATGATATGTTAAAATGAGAAAGGTAAAGAGGTGATTTTGTGCCGCCTGTAAGCGTGCTTGTAAAACCGTCATCAAGTGCCTGTAATATGAATTGCGAATACTGTTTTTACCGTGATGAAGCCGAAAACCGCAATAACGCATTTTTGGGTTTTATGTCGGAAGAAACCGCCGAAAAACTCATTGCCCGTGCGTATGAATACGCCGACGGGTACTGTTCTTTTATGTTTCAGGGCGGTGAGCCTACGCTTTCGGGACTTGATTTTTTCAGGATTTTCGTTGATGCCGAAAAAAGGCTTAACACAGGAAATATTAAAGTATTTAACAGTATTCAGACAAACGGTATTCTTATTGATGATGACTGGGCGCAGTTTTTTCACAATGAAAAATTTCTTGTAGGACTGTCACTTGACGGAACCGGTGAAATACATAATATGAACCGTTTTGATTCTCGGAATAACGGAACTTTTAACCGGGTAATGAAAACAGTATCTCTTTTTGAAAAATATAATGTTGAATATAACATACTTTCGGTGCTTACGGGTAAAAATGCTCGTTCATGCGAAAAAATATATAATTTTTTTAAAAGAAACGGTTTCGGTTATATTCAGTATATTCCATGCCTTGAGCCGTTTGACAGTGACGGCAAATCTCCGTGTTACCTTTCACCCTTTGATTACAAAAACTTTCTTGTGAAAATTTTCAGACTCTGGCTTGATGATTTGAAAAAGGGGAAATATATCAGCATACGGCATATTGATAATATGATGCGTATTGTTCTCGGCGGTAAACCCGAAATATGCAGTATGCAGGGGCATTGTTCCGTTCAGTTTGTCACCGAGGGTGACGGAAGCGTTTA
Source organism: Acutalibacteraceae bacterium (assembly GCA_045598225.1). Lineage (GTDB taxonomy): Bacteria > Bacillota > Clostridia > Oscillospirales > Acutalibacteraceae > DTU089. The sequence goes on from JAZLLP010000033.1 coordinate 53,906, forward strand.
TCCGTGTGATTTTTACGTTCTTGACGAATGGAAACTCGGTAATGTTTTTGAAAACTCATTTTCGGAACTTGTTTCAAGTGGTAACGCAAAAAGGTTTATTGAAAGTTCGCTTTCCGTTCCCGAAAAGTGTAAAAAGTGCGAATGTTTCGGAATATGCCGTAACGGGTGCAGACGTGAAAGAAAATATGTTGATGAAAACACACATCTTAACATTTTTTGCGAAAGTTACAGAGGATTTTTTTCAGAGTGCAAAAACGAAATACTCGAAGCCGCACGAATTATTTCACGTTTCAACGGTTGACGGAGTTTAACGTTTGTGCTAAAATGAACACATATTTTTTCAGGTAGGTATTTTATGGCTAAAAAGAAAAAAGAACAGGAAGGTTACGTTTTCAAACCCCGTGAATTTGACAGGGATGAAAAAATAGCACTTCAGAAAATTGTTTCGAATATTCCCGTTACAAGAAAACTTTTGTCACAGGAACTCATAGTTAAAGCAACTTATAATTACGCCGCACGCAACCTTAAAGCGGGTGCGCTTGCCGCACATAACGTAAATACCACAAAATATCCGCAGGTTTTCTTTAAATCGTTAAAAGAACTTTTTGAAACGACGGAAAATCTTATTAAAATAGAACCGTACTGGCGTTTTGACGGTCACACTCCTACCGAGCAGATGACCGAAATAACGGAAAAGAAAGATGCCATAATTAAAGGCTTTATTTACGATTCTTTTTCGGATGTTGTTTCGCAAATTGAAAAAGCACGTTCCAATTCAAAAAAACAGAAACTGTTTGATGAATATCAGGCGGCTCTTATGGCAAATATTGAACTTTGCGGCGAAGAAAATTTTGATTATTTTAAAACTTTGTGCCGTGAAAAACTTAACATATCAGAGGAATAAATTATGGAAAATACCGCAGAAAAAAAGAAAATAGTTTTAAGTTGTATTCAGCCGACGGGTACTCCCACGCTCGGCAATTACCTCGGCGCACTTAAAAACTGGGCGTCAATGTGTGACGATTACGATTGTCTTTACGGCGTTGCCGACCTTCATTCAATAACCGTTCCGACTTTCCGTGAAAATCCCGCACAACTTAAAAAGAATACAATGGAGTTATATGCGCTTCTGCTTGCTTTGGGTATTGACCCTGAAAAAAACGTTGTTTTTGTTCAGAGCCATGTTCCCACACACGCACAGTTGGGGTGGATACTTAACTGTTACACGCAGTTCGGTGAAGCATCAAGAATGACTCAGTTTAAAGACAAAAGCGAAAAATGGAACGGCAACGTAACAGTCGGACTTTTTGATTACCCCGTACTTATGGCGGCTGACATTCTTATTTACAATGCTGATTTTGTTCCGATAGGTGCAGACCAGAAACAGCATCTTGAAATTGCCCGTAATATATGCGAACGTTTCAATATGTATTACGGTGACGTACTTAAAATGCCCGAGCCTTTCATAGGCAAAGCAGGCGCAAAAATTGCTTCATTGCAGGACCCGAACAAAAAAATGAGCAAATCCGACGATAACCCGAAATCTTACATTTCAATGCTTGACGAGCCTAACGTCATAATGAAAAAAATTAAAAGCGCCGTCACCGACAGCGATGCATGCGTGAAATTTGCAGACGGTAAAGGCGGAGTTAATAACCTTATGACAATTTATTCCTGTTGCACGGGTAAAACTTTTGAAGAAATCGAAGCGGAGTTCGAGGGCAAAGGTTACGGCGACTTTAAAACTGCCGTCGGCGAAGCGGTTGTTGCGGAACTTGCACCCATTCAGGAAAAATATAAACAACTTATTTCCGAAAAAGCATATCTTGAACAGTGTATGAGAAACGGTGCTGAAATCGCCACAAAAATTTCACAGCGTACACTTGACAAGGTTATGAAAAAAGTCGGTTTTCTTCCGAGGTGAAAATAAATATAATAAGAACAAAGGTCTGTAAAAAACTCGGTTTTTTACAGACCTTTTTAAGTTTATATTTCTTTTTGGGAGTTTGAATATGTATTACTCAGTCCGAGGAAAGCAAAGAAAAACGGTGCGGTGTAAAACATTGTGTTTCCGAAGAAAGATGAAACAAGGTAACAAAAAGCAACAACAGTGCATATCAGCGTAACGTTGTTTGCATTTTTGCGGTTTTTCCACGATTTAATAAAGACCGATGCAACGCCTGTAATGTATATCAATGATGCCGGAATTCCGAAAAACGCCGCCCATTGTAAAAATTCATTATGCGGTCTGTCATTATAACCTGTTTCTGTATTCAAACGTTTACCTATGCCTTCAATTCCCCAGCCGAACAGCGGTTTTTCCGAAATGTATTTTACGGTATGTGTCCATAAAGACCATCTTCCCGTACCTGCATCTCCGGCATTTATTGCGGGCGTTTCGGGTTGAAGTGATGACTGTTCGGGGACTATTCCGAGTATTGCTTTTACATCGTTTACCAATCCTGCCAAATCATTAAAGAACGAAAGATGTTTAAGTCCTGCAACATACGAAATAACAAGGAATAAAACGAGCATAACAGTTGCGGGAATTATTTTTTTCCTGTTTGTAATTACCGTTATAAATATAAGAAAAACAAAAGCCGCAATGCACGCTAAAAAGCATCCGAAAGTATTATTTAAAGTAAGAATGTAACTGTTTAATAAGAAAACAAAAAGACCGAAAATTCTTGTTTTCATGCTTTTTTCCAGAACAAATACCGATGCACCGAGAATAATCGCTATCATAAGATAATAACCGTAGTGGTTGAACTGGTGGAATATTGCGCTGAAAGTTTCGTTGAATTTATATATTTTTAAAGGTGTAATATATTCATTTATGAGAACGGTTGCGTTTACAATAATGTTGGGAATGAAAAACGAAACCATAACCGCACGTTTACAGTTTTCGCTTTTTATAAAGGTTGCGCAAAAGTAAAATATTACAAAATAAATTATATATGTAAACAAACTTTCTTTTCGGTATGAACCGCCGTGAAGTGCTTCTTCCGTAAACCCGTTTATTGCGGTTGTCAAAATCATCCATACGCAAAGAATCAGGAAAAAAAGCATGGGAATGTTGTTTTTTATTTGACATTTTAAGCCTGTGTTTTTGCTGTTATGAAAATATGATGCTATGGCGAGAATGCCCGTTAATGTACAAAGCACAAACACAAAATTTACCGTATAAGGGTAGAACAAGTCGCCGATAAACGGTTCTTCGTTTGATGTTGCGAAGGAGTAAATCAACTGAAAAAACGGCGAAAAACAAAACAGTATAAGCGGAACAGCCGCAAATACATCGCCGCCTTTTGTAAGCAGTTCTCCGAATGTCATCTGTTCATTTTTGTTTGTTTTGAAATAATCTATATATTTTTTAATATTCAAAAAAATCACCCGAACGTTTTTTTGTATTATATAGCATTTTTTTAAGAATAGCAAGTTATATAATTTATCTTAATAATAAAAACACATCAAACGCTTGCCAAGACGAAAAACATATTGTACAATAATTGTCATAATAATACGGAGGGTGATTTTTTGTCAAGAACGGTTTATAAACACGTTGCGGTAATAGGAATTGACGGTATGGGTAATTTCAATAAAAATACGCCCACACCTTTTATGGATAAAATTTTTGAAAACGGCGCAGTATCTTTTGACGGCGTTTCTATGGACCCTACAATAAGTGCAGAAAACTGGGGTGCCATGCTTTTGGGTGCAAAACCCACAGTACATAAACTCACCAACAGTATTGTCGGCAGAATTGAGTACACAAACGATGCGCTTCCGTCTGTTTTCAGGCGTATTCGTGAGGTTATGCCCGATGCTTTTCTTGCGTCATATTCTCATTGGGAGCCGATAAATCACGGCATTATCGAGCATAATTTAGGCGTTGAATTTGGAACAGAAGATAACGATGATGACCTTTGCCCGAAAATAGTTAGTGTTGTCGCAAAAAAACCGGTATTCCTTTTTGTTCAGTTTGATAACGTTGACGGAGCAGGACACAGAAACGGTTACGGTACGCAAGGTCATCTTGACAGAATAAGTGTTACAGACGGTCTTGTAAACGATATTTACGAAGCATATAAAAAAGCGGGTATTCTTGAAGACACGCTCTTTATTGTAACTGCCGACCACGGCGGTTTCGACCACGGACACGGCGGCTATAACGATACGGAAAAGAATGTTTTTATCGGTGCTGTCGGCAAAGGTGTTCCGAAAGGTAAAATATACGGTTATCAGACCCGTGATATAGCATCAATAGTTCTTTATGCGCTCGGCATTGATGTTCCCGAATGTGATGAAAGAGGATTTTCTTCACTTGTTCCGAAAGGCATTTTTGAAGATGTTGAAGGCAGCAACAGACCGAAAGCGGAGCCGTTTTACGTTGATTCCCGTGAAACACCCGCTATTGACGGCAAAGACGGATTGTATTCGTATTTTAAGAAAGACCGAGTTAAACTTTGTATGTTTATGGACAATAACATACTTGATGCAACGGGGAATTTCAAACCCGAAGAAGTCAGAACAGTAAAGTATTACAGTAACGGCGTAAACGGCTCTTACTCCGAATACGGTCTTACGGGGCACGTTGTTTTTAATAAAGTTGACCTCAATAAAGGTGATATAACATTCTCATCATGGCTTAAAATAGACCGTTCGCTCACAAAATCTGTTTGCGTTTTTGCTTCGCGTGAACTCGGGGCAGGGCAGAGCGTTACAGGTATATCTTTGGAAATGCGCTGTAATGACACAAGATTTGTTATGGCGGATGATGACGATGACCTTGAAATAACCGTTCCGTTCCCAGAAGATGTATCCGAAGGCTGGGTAAATGTGATTGTGAGCGTTGACAGAACAAATAAAAAACTTGCATTTTACAATAATTTTGAACTTGTCAACACATACGACATTCCCGACAGATACCTCGGTGAAATCTGCAAATTGCCGTTTGCAGTCGGTGATAACAGTACGGGAACGTTTAATACCGAAAAATATCCGAGCACTTTCCTTATGGATGACTTTATTATTTTTGACGGTGCTTTCACACAGGAAGATGTCGATAAACTTAAAAAATATTACAATTTATAATAAATTCGGTAAACGTAAATAATAAATTCGGTAAACGTAAACCGTAATGTTGACAAAAAATTATCAATATGATAAAATGAAGTATGCGTGTGTCGGGTACATTTTATTGATGTACCGACATACGCTGAAATTGTGTAAAGGGTGTTTTTTATGAAATACGATGTTGTTATTGTCGGTGCAGGTCCTGCGGGTATTTTTACCGCACTTGAACTTATCAGAAACGGCTGTGACAAAAAAATAATCATCGTTGAAAAAGGTCAGCCTGTTGAAAAAAGAAGTTGTCCCAAAGCGAAAACAAAGCATTGTATGAACTGTAAACCGTATTGCCACATTACAACCGGTTTTTCCGGTGCGGGTGCGTTTTCGGACGGTAAACTTTCTTTGAGCGCAGACGTAGGCGGTGACCTGCCGACTTTAATCGGTGAAAGATTTGCACAGGAACTCATTGATTATACCGATAAAATCTATCTTGAATTCGGTGCGGATACACACATTGAGGGAATTAACGCAAGCGAAGAAGTTAAGGAGATAAGAAAACGTGCCATTCAGGCAGGTCTTCGTCTTGTTGACTGCCCCATTCGCCACCTCGGAACGGAAAAAGCACAGACTCTTTACCTTGACATAGAGAATTATCTTCGTGATAAAGGCGTTGAAATGATTTTCGGTTACGAATGTACCGATATTTCAATCGTTGACAATAAATGCAGAAGTATTTACATAACAAACGGTAAAGAATCGCAGGAAATTGAGGGCGACGAAATTGTAATCGCAACAGGCAGAAGAGGTGCTGACTGGCTTGAAAAACTCTGTTCCGAGCACGGTGTTGAGCATCAGGCGGGTACTGTTGACATCGGTGTGCGTGTTGAAGTTCGTAACGAGGTTATGGAAACCGTTAATAAAGCACTTTATGAATCAAAACTCATAGGTTATCCGAAGCCTTTTAAAAACAAAGTCCGCACGTTCTGTCAGAATCCCGGGGGTTTTGTAAGTCAGGAAAATTACGATAACGACCTTGCAGTTGTAAACGGTCATTCTTATAAAGAGAAAAAGTCCGACAACACAAACGTTGCAATTCTTTGTTCGCATAACTTTAATCAGCCGTTTAATCAGCCTATTGAATATGCTCAAAAAGTTGGCGAACTTACAAATATGCTCGGCGCAGGTCACATTCTTGTTCAGCGTTACGGTGACATTTTAGACGGTAAACGCACATGGGAAAAAGAACTTGCACAGTCAAATCTGCGTCCGTCACTTCCCGATGCGGTAGCAGGTGACATCACCGCCGCCATGCCATACAGAGCAATGACGAATATAATAAATTTCATTCAGGCTGTCGATCACGTTGTGCCGGGGTTTGCTTCAACGGAAACACTTCTTTATTCGCCCGAACTCAAATTTTACAGTAATAAAATAAAAATGGATACAGACCTTAATACAAGTGTTGAAGGTCTTCACTGCCTCGGTGACTCATCCGGCTGGACGAGGGGACTTATGATGGCGTCTGTTATGGGTGTTCTTATGGGCAGAAAAATTGCGGAACAAGACGAAAAATAAGTGTCATACAATTTTTATGCAGGGAAAAGCGTTATTGCTTGTCCCTGCAATTTTAATAACATATTTGAATACATTTTTACATTCAGTTAAAAATATAATTTAAAAGAAATATATTTAACGGGGTGTAATTATGGTAATGAACATCAAACTTAAACCGTTTCTCAAGCAGTTGTTTATTCCGCTTGCGGTCGGTGCCGTTGCGGGATTCCTGAACAGAAATGCTACAAAACAGTTTAATGAAACGGCGGCGCAACCCGCATTTGCACCGCCCGCATGGCTTTTTCCCGTGGTGTGGACGGTGCTTTATATTCTTATGGGTGTTTCGGCATACATCGTTGAAGAAAATGCACCGAGAACAAATCTCAGAACAAGTGCATTTGCGGTGTATTACCTGCAACTGTTTTTTAACTTTTTGTGGACATTTATTTTCTTTATGTTCAATGCATACTTTTTTGCATTTATATGGATAGTTATTCTCTGGCTTCTTATTATTGTTATGATAACGCTGTTTTACAAAATACAGCCTATGGCGGGAATTTTACAGATACCGTATTTTTTGTGGGTATCATTTGCGACTGTTCTGAATTTTGCAATTTACAGACTGAATCGCTGAAATTTTATGAAAGTGCAACGTCAAGAAGCGTCATAAGCGCAAAACCGCATACTATTCCCGCAGTTGCGGAATACGGGTTTTCTTTTTGATTTTGCTGACATTCGGGAATCAATTCATGTACCGCAACAAGAATCATCGCGCCTGCGGCGAAAGATAAAGCGTAAGGCAGAATTGTTTTAATGCAAACAACCGCAAGAGCGCCCAAAACGCCCGATATCGGCTCAACAAGTGCAGATGCCTGACCGAGTAAAAAACATTTTTTTCTTGAAAAACCTTCCCGGCGGAGCGGCAGAGATACAGCGGCGCCTTCGGGAAAGTTCTGAAGACCTATGCCTATTGCAACGGATATTGCGCCGCTTACGGCTTCGGGTGTAAAACCTGTTTCATTCAAAGCGCCGAAAGCAACGCCTACGGCAAGACCTTCGGGTATGTTGTGAAGCGTAATTGAAAGAATAAGAAGAATAATTCTGTTGAGCGATTCCGACGGTGTTGACGCACCTTTGTTTACTCTTTTCTGAGCGCCGCTTACCGCTTTGTCGGAAATCCACATAAAAAAACATCCGAATAAAAAGCCTATTGTCGCAACAAGCCACGCCGGAGTATCGAGGTTTTCCTCAGCCTGTTCAATAGCGGGTTTTAAAAGCGACCAGAAACTTGCGGAAATCATAACTCCTGCGGCAAATCCCAACATCAGATTAAGTTTTTTCTGATTAACGTTTTTAAAGAATATAACGGTTGCCGCACCTAAAGATGTTACAAACCATGTTCCTATCGTGGCAATCAACGCCATGATAATTGTGTTATTCATAGAAAATCACCTTTTTCATAATATGGTGAACCGTGAAAATGGTGACTTCAAAAGATAAAAAATCACCATCAGTATTTGTTAGTGCTGACGGTGAAAATTATTATTGAATGGTATTATCTTTGCTTTTGTCAGGTTGCTTTATGTTTTTTCCTCCCATACCGCCACCCATAGTTCCCATATCCGACAAATTAAGGTTTTCGGTATCAACCGCAGTATTATTACCGTCAAGTTGGCGTTTTACCGCTTCTGCACGAAGTGTAACGAATTTTGAAATTGATGTTACACTTTTTTCAAATTCTTCTGTTGTGCAGAATTTTGTCGGGTCTTTTTCAACGTAAGGTCGAATCATATCGGCAGTATCGGAAATCATCTTTTCAAGTTCACCGTTTGTAAACTGTTTTTCAATGAACTCCGCAAATAATTCATGGTACTGTTTCGTGTAGGTTTCATCCGAGAAAATCCACCCGACCATCGGTCTGTCATCTGTACTTCCGCCGGAAACGGGACTGTCAATTAAGGCATTGACCGTTCCCGAAGCGTCATTTCCCTGAAAAGTACCGAATGCAAGGTTGTAATCCCACGGAATCATACCGAGTTTGCCGTCTTTTTCGTGCAGATAATAATTGTGAATCATATTACCTGTGTAACTGTCACCGTTGCATACAAAGTTGTGCACAACGAAATAACGCAGAACTTCGTCAATATCAAGCGTGTTTTCCAAATCGGAATATTCGGAAAGATTTTTCAGCGATGAAATCAGCCTTTTTTTATCGGCGGAAGAAATATCTGTTTTGGCGTTATCAAATATGTTTGCGTAACTGTCGGTGTTGTCGTCAATGTATTTTAATTTAACATCATCGTTTCCGTTACCGCTGTCCATACCGCCCTGCATTTTTTCACCGTCGGGCATTTGCGGGGGAGTACCCTGCATATTTTTGCCGTTTGGCATTTGCGGAATACCGTTATTCTGTTGAGTGTTACTGTTTTCAGTATTTATATTTGTTTCGGATGAGTTGCTTTCTTCCTCTTTTTCAAAATCAAATTCATCCATTTTAAAATCTTTACCGTTACCTCGTCCGCCGCCGAAACTCATGCTGTCGGGTTTGTAAAGTTCGCCTGTATCGGAGCCGTAATTGCGTGAAAGAAAACTGTCTTCGACTCCTTCTACAGCGAGGTACAAACCCCAATCTTCACCGTTTACGGTGATGTAGGCAAAACTGCAAAGCGGAGAATCAACACCGAAATCGTTCATTAAGCGGTAAACGATGTAGTCTTTCATCATTGTGTTGTCCTGTATCAGGTTGTTAAGACACAGTTTATCAAGACCGTCACATTTTTTTTCGCTTTCGTAATGGTCGAATTCCAACTTAAAACTGTAACGCTGACTTCCGAGTGATTTGACATTGGAAAGAGATGTGTTTCCTTTCGCACGAATGGCGGTGTTTTTGTATTGGTTGCCGTCAATTACAACCGTGCACGAAGAATATTCTTCACTTTCACAGTTTTCAATGAATGTGTTCCAGTCATTCATTACAATGTCAATTTTGTGAACATACGAGGTGTCAAACAAAGTGCTTTCGTATTTCATTGCTTTTACTGCGGCGGTAATTCCGAGTGAGCCGCCGCACATAAACAAAACCGTCAGCACAAGCGTCAGCGAAATAACGGCAATACAGATTTTATCTATATGCTTACTTGTTGACATTTTTCTCACCTTATCCCATATAATCGCCGTTATAACTTACAAGTACCGCACTGTTTACGCCGTTTACAGACGACAGAGCGTTTATAAAATCGGTATTATCGTCTTTAAGCCGAACTTCCATATTAAGTTCAGTAAGACCGCTTTGTACCGATTTTGATTTTATTACACAACGTTCAACATTATCATTAACAAATTTCATTGCCGCTTTTTCAGATTCGTAATCACGGCATGAAAGAACAATAATGTATGGGTTTTTGTGTGATTTGCGGTTTACAAAGAAAAGAAGAATAACGCCTGTTACAATGCTTCCGATAACTGCAAGCGGAATCATACCTGCGGCAAGAATAATGCCTGCGGCAATAGACCAGAAAAGAAATGCAATGTCAAGCGGTTCTTTAATTGCGGTACGAAAACGGACTATTGAAAGTGCACCGACCATACCGAGCGAAAGAACGACGTTTGATGTTACTGCGAGAATTACCTGTGAAGTAATCATTGTAAGTGCAATAAGCGTTACTCCGAAAGATGAAGCGTACATTACACCCTGATATGTTTTTTTATACACAAAGAAAATAAAAATACCTATGCCGAACGCAAGAATAATGGTAAGTACCATATCGAGAGGACTTACTGCGGTTATGTTTTCGAGAAAACTTGATTTGAAAATGTCACTGAATGTCATAGTTAATTACTCCTATCTTTTTTCAGCCGTAAACACGGCATTGTTCGTATTTTGAAAAAGCACAGACACGGCGACCCGGAATAAAAACAGTGTCTTTAATAATATCCGGCAGGAATTCGTCCCATTTTACTTCAAGAATAACAGGAGAATTTCCGGCAGGAAGCGTTATTGTCTGCGGATTGAGAAAATCTGTTCGTGTTGTACCGGTGCGAATGTTGTAATCTATGGTAACACGCACATTGCCGGGTGCAAAAACAAATGGAATGCGATTGTAATCGACGATTGTTTTCGGCCTTAACCCTTGTGAAAGCATTTTTGAGTAAAGTTCAAAACAAAGCGGTCTGTCGCTTTTTGTCATCCATTCATAATTGCCGTCAACGGTTTTTTGTGCTTCTTCTTTTGTAATTATGCAGTTTTCTTTTGCACAAAGACCGTTAATTTTACTCTTTTTTTCGAGGACAATAAATGACGTGTCACCGTTATAAAACCGAATACGGAATTTCTCACGGATATTTACCCCGTCAATTTTTTCACGCAGAGCCTTATCGGACAGGTTATCAAAATAAAGACTTCGTATTTGATATTCACCGTCAACTGTGTGTTCGTCACGCTTCATAACTGCCTGAAGACGTGCGCGAAGAGTCAGCATATCGGCGTAATTTATTTCGTGTTTCCATTCATGACGGTATTTCACATTTCGGCGCTCCTTTCTTTACCTGTAATATATTCGTATTATAATGTTTGAACCTTAAAATAAACTTAATGAAGGGGAGTAAAAAATGATAAATAGGGTGAAAAAACTTTGAGTTTTTTCACCCCTAAAATAATATGATATTAAAATGTTATTATAAATTTAACTGTATTCGGTAATTCGTATTCCGCTTTGATTTTGCCTTTATTTGCTTCGACAATTGATTTCGCAACAGAAAGTCCTATTCCGCAACCGCCTGTTTTTTGTGTGTGCGCTTCGTCGGCACGGTAAAATCTTTCAAAAAGCGTTTCGGGTTTTGATGACGGAAGTGTTTCGCACGTATTTTTAAAACAGAGTTCCGTTTTTTTACCGTCTTTTTTCAGTGAAACAGAAAATGAGCCGTTTTCATCAGTGTATTTTGAAGCGTTGTCGGTGAGAATTGAAACAAGTTGTTCAATTTGTGATTTGTCGGCGTTAATATGAATATCGGAATTTATTTCCGTTTTTACGTCAATATTTTTAATTCTGAAATTTTCCTCAAAAAGTCCGATACTGTCTGATATTAAATCACTTAAATTAAAATTTTCAAAAACTGTATTATTTGCCGCTTCATCTGCTTTTGCAAGTGCAAGCAGATTTTTCATAAGTTCGCTTAACCGTTCAGTCTGTGTTCTTATGTTTTTACTCCACTTTGTTTCTCCGTTATAAAGTTCCATTGCTTCGGTGTTTGCAAGAATAACAGCAAGCGGCGTTTTTATTTCATGCCCTGCGTTTGTTACGAATTGCTTTTGTTTATCAATGTTTTCCGCAATCGGTTTAATAACTTTTTTTGAAAGAAATTTAACGAAAGGAAGCATGGCGAGGTCTGCGGCGGCACCGACTGCAAGCGAGAGCAGAAGAATTCTCAAACACGAAATTATTTCTTCCGATATATCTAAAAAAACAAAGGTGGTTTCGCCCGTTTTTTCGGAAGAACTGCTCATATATCTGTATTTGCCGGAAAAACCGTTTTGCGATTTTTTTGTTACACATTTTTCGGCAAGTTCGGAAGCAAAACTTTGCGAAACGGATGATGTTCTTGTAACGTCAACAAAAACCGTCTGTCCGTTTATGTCGGTTTTAACTGTAAAAAAAGTTTGAGAAAGAAATCTGTCACGTTCGTTTTTCGGTTCAAATCTTCTTTTTTCCTGCGGAATGGGGGCGGGCAGTTCTTTTATGTCACGCATACCGCCCTCATTTTCAAGAACAAGTTTAATGTTGTCATTTATCTGCCTGTTGACAAATATTGCATTTCCTGCGTTTATGACAATTAAAAGTACGCAAAGAAGAATTGTAATAGCCGTCATTGAAGTGAAAACAAATTTTTTCTGAAGCGTTTCGGTCATCTTTTTTCCTCCAGCGTGTATCCGATGTTTCGTTTTGCTTTAATTTCAACGTTTGCGTTAAGTGAGCAGAGTTTTTTTCTTAAATATGATATATATACCCATACAATGCCTATATCGGCTTCGGTGTCGTAACCCCAGACGTTTGTAAGAATGTCTTCGGTAGAAATGTAAGTTCCTCTGTTGAGCAAAAAAAGTTCCATAAGTTTGTATTCAAGTTTCGGAAGAATAACAGCGTCATTTTCACCTTTAAGTTCAAAATTTCCTGTATTTAAAGATATATTTCCGAGTTTGATTATATCAGGTGTAAATTCTTCACGCCGCCTTAAAAGCGCACGTATTCTCGCGAGTAATTCACCCGTGTTGAAAGGTTTTGAAAGGTAATCGTCTGCTCCTGCGTCAAGACCTGTTATTTTGTCTTCAATTTCACTTTTTGCAGTCAAAAGTAAAACGGGAGTGCCTATACCTTTTTTTCTTATTTCTTTAAGTACGTCTATGCCGTTCATTTTCGGCATCATTATGTCAAGAATTATACCGTCATAATGTTCGTTTTCAGCGTAATAAAGCGCATCTGCACCGTCATAAACCGCATCAACCGTGTAATTGTGAAAGTTAAGTATATCGACAACGGCTTCCGAAAGTGCTTTTTCATCTTCGGCAAACAGTAATTTCAATTTATTCACCGCCTTTTTTATACAATAATAAACCGTAAAACTTAATTTAACCTTAGTATATCAGCGTGACACATAAGTATCACGCTGATAATTTTATATAACTTCAATTCCGTCGGGAATAACATATTCGCATTTTTCGCCTTTGCGAAGTTTAAGTTCTATATTTCCGAACGGTGTCGGAATCTGCACATCGGCACTTTCAAGACCGAGCAAAGACGGAGAAAGACTTATTTTTTTATATCCCGCTTCGATTATTTCAATACCCGATAACGCTTTCGGCAGTGAATAAAGGGGAGTGCCGCCCCATGCGTGACTGTGGTCAAATGAATAAGTCGGTTCGGGAGCGATAAATCCTTCTACAAGACCTTTACTGCATTCTTTTACGGGTGCTTTCCAGCGTTCGAGAATTTTCAGTGTGTATTCGTCACGAAGACCGTTTCTGTATATTGCTTCAAGAAGAAAATGAGCGAAATACGGCTGATAATCACCGAGTTCATCGTTCAAAACGGCTTCTTTAATAAGTTTTTTCGCAACATCTTTTTCGCATATTCCGAAACAGGCGGCAAGTATGTTTGCGTGTTTTCTGTAATAGCGTTTTGAAACGTTCTGCGGCATGTAGTGATACAGAAGATTGTCGGGTGTCGGTGTGTTAAGACCTTCAAAATACAGACATTTCTCTTTGTCAAAAAGAAGCGAGTTCACGGCATTTTTAATGTTTTCGGCATCACATAAAGCCTGCTGTTTCAGCGTGTTTTCACCGAGCACGTCAAATATTTTCGCCGCTGTTTCAAGCATGCCGAAAAAGTAAATGTTAAGGCATGTCTGCCCGAGTGCTTTCGGCGGATGGTGAAGCGAAATGCCGTCAATGTATATCCAGTCTATAAACATATAATCGGGCGGAGTTTCAATAAGTCCGTTTTCACCGATATACGATTTGAATCTTTCGTAAAGCATTATGAGAGCATCAAAGCATTGTGTGAGAATATCCGTGTTTCCCGTAAGCATGTAATTATCATAAAGCATCTGCACCCATATAAGGCTGTACGTTGTGTGGAACATTCTTCCGTCGTGGTAACGAAGAAGTTCGGCGGTTCTTAATATGTCAAATTCAGAAAGGCTCTGGTCACCGTATGAAAATGCGGTCATAAGGCTTTCAATGTAGTAATCGCCCGTACATGCAAGCGGTTCGCTGTGACGGGGCGAATCAAGATGTATCATCTGCCTGCATTGTTTCAAAGTGTGAGCGCAGACCGACAAAACACCGTTAAGTTCTTTGTCGGATGTAACTGTTTCGGCGCACGAATAAACGGGATAAAACGTGCTGATTATTGATGCGGTGAATTCGCTTTTTTCATTTGATTTGTTTACCGCTTTTATTCTTAATGCGCCTGCGCTGTGAAGTTGAAGTCCGCGGTAAGTTTCGTTTCCCGGAAGAATTATCTTTTCACTTGTTCCGTCTTCGGTTGTTTCAAGGCATTTAACGTCAAGTTCAATATATCCGTTTGTTTTGCTTTCAAAAAGGAGGATTGAAGCATATATTTTATCAAATTCAAGAACGATTTCCTTTTCTTCATTTGCAAAAAGCGATACCGTACCGCCGTTTACGGGGTGTATTATTTCTTCCGTTCTCGGCGGAATGGGGGCGGTTTTCGTCTGCCATATATTATTTATTTCGGCGGCGTTCGTATATTTGTCGGGTTTTATTCTGCCGTCATATATGTAAGGCGAAACATAGCCGCCGTTTTTTCTTGCAAGCCACGAATTATCTGTATTTATATAAGTTTTGCTTCCATCCTCGAAAAATACTTCGGCTGAAAGCATAAAGCCTCCGTGACCTTTTGAATATTCGCATATTCCCACGGGCATCATTTTTACTCTTGCAAAAAAGTCGACTGCATTTGAATTTATTTCGTACATAAATTCGGTGGAATAATGTGACGGGCGGGGAGTATCGTTGAATAAAAAGTCGCCGCCGACGGAAACGGGACCTGTGACAGCCGCTTTACCGTTAATAAAAAGGCAAAATTCCGTATCACCGCTTACACGGACTTTTATTTTTGATACCGCCTTATTGTATTCATACTTTTTTGAAAATTCCGCAACTGTGTAGTTGCCGTATTCTTCTTTTTCATCTCTTTGAAAACCGCTGTAAACGGTTGTTTGTGAAGACGGGTATTTGTTTTCGTCAAGCCATATCCATTTTTCGACCATAATTATTCTTCCTTGATTATTAAAAATGAAATGAAAATTTTATTTTGCAGTCAACCATACTTCCATATCACATTCGCCTCTGTTTGCAAATGCAAAATAGGGGATAAGATGAAGTTTTGCGTTCTCGGTTTTTCTTGTGAACGAATAGAGCATATCGCAGTTTTCAAAATCCGTTTTTTGAACGTCTGCTATTATATCGGTTGTTCCGAGTTCTTCGTTTTTTACATATTCATAACAGAAACTTTCGGGAATGCTGAACGAACGTAAATTTTTACCGTTGTCACAACTTTCGGCACAGTAAACAAGCGAACCGGCAAGTATTGCGCATCTTCCCGCATCCTCGTGAACACCCGGGTTTGCATATACGCATTTCGGTGAAACGTCAAATGTGATTTTTATATCGTTTATGTTTGAAAGTTTAATAAACGCATATCCGTTTTTTATTTCGTATTTTGCTTTTTCGCCGTTTTGTAAAATGCTGAAATTATCCTTTGAATACTCGGGAATCCTCACAGCAATATATTTTACATTCGGGTTTTCGATTTTAATATTGACGTTTCCGTCATAAGGGAAACCGGAAACCTGTTTAACTTTTACACCGTTTACGTTGCCGTTTGAGGAAATATACTGATGAACGTATATTGTACTGTTATCATAACCGTAGATATAATCACCTGCGGAAGCAATGAATCTTGTGAGATTGGGCGGACAGCAAGAGCAACCGAATACTTCAACTCTTTGTGTAATCGGAAAACGTTCTTTAGCATTCGGAACGGAAACGTTTCTGTCACGGAACGCAAGGTCTGTTTCAAGCGGATTTTCATAAAAGAAACTTTTACCGTCAAGTGAAAGTCCCGAAAGAATTCCGTTGTATATCGCTCTTTCAATTACGTCGCCGTAACGGGAATCGAGTTCAAGATTCTGCATTCTCAGACAGAACATTGCGAGTGCTATTGAAGCGCACGTTTCGGTATATGCCTGTTCGTTCTGTAAATCGTAGGGAACTGTGAACGCTTCACCGTGGTGCGATTGCCCTATACCTGCGGTGATGTACATTTTTTTTGAGTATATGTCATCAAATATTTTTTTGCACGCATTCAAAAGTTCGCTGTCCGAATATTCACGGGCAATGTCAGCCATTCCCGTGTAAAGGTAGCACGCTCTTACGGAGTGACCTTCTGCGGTAAACTGTTCACGGCAAGGCTTGTGGCTCTGGTAATATCTGTCGGATGTCCAGTCATTGCCTCTCTCTTCTTTTTCGGTACCCCTTTTGTCAATAAAATGTTTTGAAAGTTCAAGATACCTTTTTTCACCCGTACAGCGGTAAAGTTTAACGAGCGCAAGTTCTATTTCTTCGTGTCCGGGCGTGTTGAAAGCGGCGGTTTTGTCTGTTTTAAATGCTTTTTCAATGCAGTCAATGTATTTGCGCATACATTTCAAAAACTTGTCTTTGCCCGTAGCATCGTAGTAGGCGACAGCCGCTTCTGTAAGATGCCCTGCACAGTAAAGTTCGTGCCGGTCACGGTTTGAAAAACGGTTTTCGGGTTCGACAACCGTATAATAAATATTGAAATAACCGTCTTCGCACTGATTTTTTTCAATGAGGTCAACAATTTCGTCAACCTTCTTTTCCAAAAGCGGTGAAGATTCTTTTTGAATTATGTATGCGGCGGATTCAAGCCATTTTGCAATGTCGGAATCCCAGAAAATGTGAGGCTTTTTATCCATTCCTTCTTTCCAGTTGAACTTGAAAGCCTCAAATCTTCCCGTATCTTCAAATCTGTCTCTTACTGCATGAATGGTAACGTTTTTGTTTAAATCCTGTTTTTCTTTCCAGAAACCGCCTGTAATGTCAACGTCTTTAAATGAAACGAAATTTGAACTCATTGTTATATCTCCTCGGTTTATTCAGATGTTTTCGTATTTTAATACCGCTTGAGCCACCTTACATGCCCGTGCGTATGCTTCGGCAATGTACTGTTCTGTCGGCATAAAAGTGTATTTGTCATTATCGTGTTTGTCGGGTTTAGACGTTTTGTTAAGTTCAAATGTCAACGGACCGTCATAGCCGCATTTAACAATTCTTTTTGCAAAATTGTCCCAATCGCATATTCCGTCATAGGGAAGAAGATGCAAATCATCGTGCCATGTAATAACGCCGTTTGAATCGGCAATGCCGAGGTTGTCGTTAATATGTGTGGCAATGAGGTTTTCACCGTATTTTGCGAGCAGGTCTTTTGAACGGTTGTAACACATTTCATGACCTGTATCAAGACAGAAACCTACGTTTTTTCTGCTTCCGAAATTTTTCAGAAGTGCTTCAAGAAATTCTTCACCTTCGGTGTTTTCAAATGCGATTTTCACGCCGCATTTTTCCGCTTCGTCAATAAGTCTGCCGTAACGTTCAAGCCCTTTTTCATTAGGAACATCGGTGTAATCAAAGCCGATATATGTATGTGATACCATAATGGGAACCGAATTATCGCTACAATCGTGTATGCAGTCCGTAATGTCGGTTATTGCTTTTTTTACTTCTTCTTCGTCATCTTCCCAAAGGTCGGCGCATCCGCCGAAAGGTGCGTGAACAGACTGAAAGTAAAGTCCGAGTTCATTTGCAAAATCAGCGAGTGCTTTAATGTTTTTTCTTCTGTTCCATGATGTGAAAAAACCGTCAAATCCCGCTTTTTTAAATAAAATCAACTGTTCTTTTTCATTTACAATAAAATCTTCGCCTGTCGCAATACAAAGTTTTTTTCCGTACATATTATTCACCGCCGTAATTTACTGTTTTATTTCAACGCCGTAGCACGCAAGCATAGGCATACCGTAAGCATCCCTAAGGAAAAATGCAGGTTCTTCACGTTCCCAGTATGCGTGAAATACGGCTTTTTTACCTATGTCACGTTCGCCCGTAACTATTGCACCGTCATCACAAACGGAAACTTTTGTGCATTTCATCATTCCGTTTTCATCTTCAATATTCATACCGCACGCAAGGTCATCCATTGTTCTGAGGTGATGACCTTCATCAAACTTCAAATGAATGCTCCTGCTGTCGATTTTATTTATTTCGGTTATTGTCGGCGCAAAAGCACCCGTAAGTCCGTAATGACCTTTAAGTAATGCGTTTGCAAGTCTTTCGCCGATAACCACACACGAACCGCTACCGTTGTGAATGCCGTCTGTTGTGTACATATCGAGAGTGGGGACTATGTAAACATCTTTAATTGTAAGTGCTGCCTGTCTTTGTGCTTCGCGTACCATACCCCAGAATCTGTCATTGTTTTCGCCTTTCCATGCGTGGCGGTTAAGTTGGCACGTTGCTACGGGAATATCGCCGAATTCTTTGCGCCAGAGAGAAACTGTCTGTTTAAATTTTTCGTAATATGATGACGCTTCCTCTTGTTCACCCGTTTCGTTGCACCCCTGGTACCATATAATTCCTGATATTTTACCGACTTTACTGATTTTGTCTTTAAGTGCGTTATACAAAAAGCAGTCTTTTTCGGCGGGATTCCACGATTCAAGCGCCGAGCCTCCTTTTGCGGCGGCTACAAGACCTACGGGAACGCCGAGATGCTTTGACATCATACGTCCGAAAGAAAGACCGGGAGATGTTCCCGCGTTTTCATCGTTGTTCGGATATATCGGGTTTAGCGACGAGTTAAGCGGATGCGAAGCGATTCGCCAGTTTCCGCCGTTGTCGAAAAGGTGTATTCCGAGTTGCGGCGGGTCGTAAGCAGAGTCTCTGCCGTAAGCTGACATATTGCTTTGCCCCGCTAAAACGAATACTTCGCCTACACCTACATAGTGAGCGCAGGCAATAAGCGGCGCCCAATCGTAAAAATTGTTGCAAGGGTTGAATTTATCTTCCGAAAGACGTGCTTCTATTCTGTAAAGACCGCCTTGAGGAATGGTTAATTCCGTTTTCCATCCGTTTTCACATTTTTCGCACTCATGCCACGGAATTACGGTCATATTGTCGTCTTCACGCATTACACGGGCAATTACAAGTGATTTTTCATTCAAATCCGCTTTACCCTCAAATGTTGCACGCCCGAAGCCGTCTTTGTCACGCTGAATAATCATATAATCACATATTTTGTTCATGGTTGTGCCTCTCTTTTTTCACAGATTTCCTTTATTACAGGCGTAAGTTTTTCTGCCCATACCGCATTGCCGTCGTTATTCGGGTGACTGCCGTATTTTGAAGCAGGGGAGTCAAGTCCGTTTTTACTGAGTACCGGCACGTTGTCGAAAATGAAGTCCGCTTTTTTTACAAGTTCGGTTTTGATAAAGTGATTTACGTTCTGCCATATTTCTGCATATTTTTCATCGTAATCAAACGGCGGAACGGTTTGCAAAATTACCGACGAGCCTGATTCTTTGAGTTTTGAAACTATTGTTTCAATATCTTTTTTTATTTCGTTTTCACTGTGACCTTTAAAAATATCGTTCACACCGAAGCAAACGCTGACAATGTCGTTTTCTTTTGCTTTTTCAAGCCATATTCCGTCGGAAGCGGCATCCGAGCCTCTCGCAAAGCCTATTCCCAAATCCCAGAACGCATATTCATCGGACAGATTTTCGGCAACGAGAGAGGCGTAATGTTTGTATGAATTAAATTCTGTTCCTATTCCCTGTGTTATTGAATCGCCGATAAATGCGATTTTAAGACGGGTGTTTCTTTTTACTCCCGTGAAAACAGGGAACGGAAGAAGCGGGGATAAAATGTACTCGTTATTTTGTTTTACAAAAGAAGCGATAATGCTTTCTTTATGACACGGTATTTTTTTGCCCGAAAAAGTCATTTTCAAGCAAATAAAACTTCCTTTGTCGGCGTTGATTTCGGCATCGTCCGTCAAAATTACTTTGTCACCGTCAACCGTGACGCTTTTTTTACCCGAAAACGTCAGTGGTAAAAATTGTAATTTGTCAGCGTTTTCCGCTTTGCACGAGTCGGTAACGGCAACATCAAGCGAATGTATTTTCCATTCGGGACAAATGTCGTTGCATTTGCTTTCACTACCGTCGGCGAAAGTGGTGTCAATAATTCCCGAATATGCAAATCTGTATTTATAGGAGCCGCCTTTATAAACTTTAATAAAGACAAGTCCCGTTTGTATTTCATTTTCATTCGCTTCAAAAAAAGTCTGATTTCCGTTTGAAGCAAGCGTGTTTGAAACGTAGTTTTCAGGTAAAAGCATTTATTTTCACCTCGAATTATAACGAATATTTTTTAATGAATTCCACAACGGGTGTAACGTCTTCAAGCCCGTGCGGATGGTGGTCGCAACCTTTTTTTATGAAGACTTTAAAATATTCTTTATCTTTATAAAGTTTTTCAACGAATATTCCGTTTTCATCGTAAGGAACTATGCTGTCGCTGTCGCCGGCAACCATAATTACGGGAATGCTGTTTTCGATTATTTTGTCAAGGTAATCAAGCGGCATATCTCTGTATGCAAGTAATTGCGGCAAAGTAAGACCGAGTGCATCAAGTATTTCACGGTGGTCGGGGTTAAATGATTCGCTTTTTCCGAAACCGCAGGGACAACTGAAATAGTTTATTACAGGTGCATCTATATAAATGCACGAAACAAGTTCCGGATATTTTGCCGCAAGTTTAATTGCAAATATACCGCCGCAACTCATTCCCACGGGAACGCATTTACCCGAAAGAGCGTGTTTTTCACAAACAAATTTTATGAAATCAGCCTTTCTGTTTAAATCTTCGTCAGTTCCCCAGCGATTTTTGTTTTTTATAAATGCAAGGTAAAATCCCTCGTTTAATAAAGCAATTTCCGTTTCGGGAAATGCGCCGAAATATTCTGTTTTAATTACAAGCGGAGGATTGTTTATTTTTTTGTGCGGTTTAATAACTTTTGCGGAAAAACCGTCAAAGTCGAATTCCTCACATTCAAAGCCGTTCCAATCGGTAATCGTTATATTTTCCATATTTCTCCTTTTGACATAAAGGTTTCATTCGCTTTCGCCGAACATCATATTTTTAATAAATAAATCGGCAAAATCTTTGTCGGATGATAAGTCAATGTAGTTACTGTTTTTTGTGTATTCGAAAATATCAGCGTTTTCAGAAACATATTTGATAATGCCTTTAAGACTGCTGTTGTTTACGGGTTTGAATTTTTCTTTAAGTTCAACGGGGAAAAGTCCTGTAATTATTGCATTGTCAATATTCATTTTCGATGAAAAACCGCCCGCAACAAAAAAGTTTTCAATATAACCGTAATCAATTCCGGCTTTTGAAACAAGAACTTTAACTGCCGAAAAGACCGCTGATTTTGCAAGTTGAAACTGCCGCACATCTTCCTGTGTCAGTTTAACGCTTTCGGTTATTTCAAATTCTTTACCCGCAAGTAAACCCGTGCTGTCTATTATGCCTTTTTTTAAAAGAACGGCAATTAAATCAATAAGCCCCGTAGCGCATATTCCTTCGGGGTCGTCACCCGAGAAAACTTCAAAAGTACCGTCTTGTTTATATGAGTATAAAGCACCGCCTACTGCACTCATACCGCATGAAATGTTTGCACCCTCAAAGCACGGACCTGCCGCCGCCGAGGTGCAAAGTATTCTGTCGGATGAAAACAAAGCAATTTCGGCATTTGTGCCGAGGTCAACAAGCAGATTGTATTTTCCTTTTTCGGGCATTGAGCAAAAAAGAAGTCCCGAAACAATATCCGCACCCGCAAACGAACCGATTGAGGGGAGTGTAATGACTTTATCAATGTTTTTAATTCCGAGTTCACTTGCGTTATTTATTTTGCTTTCAAGAAAAACAGGTTTAAAAGGTGCAACACCTATTGAAGAAACATCGGTGTTTAAAAACAGATGAAGCATTGTTGTGTTGCCTGCCGCATAGAGTTTTTTAACGTGTGCTTTACCTGTTTTTGAAAGAATGTCGGAGATTTCCGAATTAATTTTTTCAATAAGAACTTTGTTGAGTTCATCCGTACCGTTTTTCGTGCAGTATGATATTCTTGAAATTACGTCAGCACCGAAAATTCGCTGAGGATTGTCAAACGTAACGGAATATACGGCGTTTTTCGTATTATATGAACAAAGCGCAAGCGCAACCGTGGTTGTGCCTATGTCAAGAGCGAAAAACATTTCTCCGTTTTCGGTTATATGAGTATCATCTGCCGACGGGGAAAGAACATCACTTCTTTCGGGGATAATTACTTTTATGTCGGATTCGATAATATATCTGCACGAAAGAACGTTTTTTCCGTTTACGTTTACGGTGCATTTTTTACATCTGCCCGTACATCCGCACGGATGTACCGCCGCAGTTTTGTTTTTTATTAAAACATCCGAAAGCCTTGTTCCTTTTTCGGCTTGCGTTTCAAGTACGGTTTTTCCGTGAATAACTGTAATTTTAAACAATTTTTTCACCCGATTTAAAAGTGATATTTTGATGAGTGTTACGGTTCTTCAATTTGTCTTCCCGAACGGTCGCCTACATAAAGCGGACAAAGTTCGGTGATTTGTGCTTCGTCGTCAGCGTCATCAAAAACAATTTCAAGTGCTCTGCAGCGAATTGTCGGGAAAACGCAGATGTGTTTGTGCCCGACTGTAAAACCTCTGTAAACGGCAAGTTTTTCTTCACCGAATACAACGGGATGTGCATAAAGCGTAAAACTTCTGACGTGTTCGCCGTTTTCGAGATTTTCTTTAATAATTGCCTGGTCAATAAGGCTTACCGAGTCAAATTTACAGTAAAAACTCTTTTTACCGTCATCATACTTTTTACTTTTTATTTCAGATGTAGGAATTTTACAATCCGTAAAGCGGAATTTAAGTTCTTTGTGTGCTTCACGAAGAACGCAGAGTTCTTCTTCTGTGAGAAGTCCTCTTCTGTCGGGTGCTATGTTGAGAAGTAAGTTTGCGCCTCTTCCTGCGGTGTTGTAATACATTCCGACAAGTTCATCGGGCGTTCTCATTAGGTGGTGATATGTTTCATTGTAAAACCAGAAATTTTCGCCGTTTTTACGAATCATAGTGCAGTCACATTCAACGGGAACGAATTTCGGCTTGCCGTTGTATTGGTTATTGTTCGAGTTGTCGAGATGAGCATATCCGCGTTCGTTTCCTACCCACGCAATGTCATTGCCCCAACTGCCGAAAATGAGTGCGTTCGGCTGAAGTTTGCGCAAAAGCGCTTCAATGCGGTCTTCCTGAAAGTCAAAACCGTCACTTCCGCAACCGTCAAACCATATTTCGTCAATATCTCCGTAATTACCGCCGTAAAGTTCTTCAAGTTGACCGCAGACGAAATCGTTATACATTTCACTTGTCATATCTTTTGTGCTGAACTGTGCGCAGGAATAGTATAAGCCTGTCTTTATTCCGTTTTTACGGCACGCATCGGTAAATTCTTTTACAACGTCACCTTCACCGTTTTTCCACGGAGTTTTTTTTACGCTGTAATCTGTATATTTTGAGGGCCAGAGTGCAAAGCCGTCATGGTGTTTTGTTGTCATAACGGCATATTTTGCACCGCATTTTTTTATTTCCGAAATCCATTGATTGCAGTCAAGTTCAACGGGATTGAATGTTGAAAGAGCCATAGGCTCTCTGTCCCAGTCACGGCTGTTTTCGTTGAATGTGCGGATTCCGAAATGAAAGAATACACCGAATTCTCTGTCAAGAAATTCAAGAGTGTTTTTTGTAGGCTTTATCATGGTTTATTCCTCCTGTAATGTAGTTTTATTTTTATTCTGTATATAAATTTTTGCAATCAAAATCAAGTCCGAGGTCTTCAACGAAATAAGCGTTTGTGTCAGCCGTCAGTCCGTTTTCGTCAAAAGCCGTTACGTGGTATATTAAACATTATATATCATAAAGAGAAAAAAATCTATACTATTTAATCTTTTATTAAGGTAAGAATATTATAATATTTCTTACGAAATCGTAAGACTTAAAATGTTGAAGTGTTTTGTTCATTATGGTACAATGATACTGAGGCAGGTGAGAAGAATGGGAATAAAGATTTTAATTGTTGAAGACGATGTGTTTTTGCGTGAAGGACTTACAGAACTGCTTACGAGTGAAAATTATATTATTACGGCGGCTGAAAATGTTAAATCGGCGAAAACTTTTCTTGAAAGTGCAGATTTTGACCTTGTTATTCTTGATATTCGTCTGCCCGACGGAAACGGGTTGGATATATGCCGTGAAATAAGGGCAAAAGGGGATGATGTTCCCGTTTTGTTTCTTACTGCCTGCGATGAAGAAAATGAAATAATAGCGGGGCTTGATTCGGGTGCTGATGATTACGTTACAAAACCGTTCGGAATAAGAATTTTATTATCCCGTATCCGTGCGCTTTTACGCCGTAATCCGTCAAACGTGTTTAAGAGTGAAAATCTTTTTGTCGATATGGGCAGAATGATTGTAAAAAAAGAAAACGAAACCGTTTTTCTCACACCGACAGAATTTCAGATTTTAGGAACGCTTATAAAGAATTCGGGCAAAGTCGTAACACGAAGTGCGCTTCTTTCGGAAATATGGGACATTGACGGGAATTTTATTGATGACAATACGCTTTCCGTTCACATAAGCCGTTTAAGAGAAAAAATAGGCGCAGAGCATTTTTCAACCGTTCGCGGTGTAGGGTACAGGTGGGAGGAAAAACAATGAGCACGCTTGAAATTTTACTTATTTTCGCAGCGTCTTTATTGCTTGCGGTCTGCGTTGTACTTGTAATAAAAAACATAATAACTCATAAATCTGTTAAGAAACTTTCTTTTGAAATTGAAGAGTACTTGAAATCGGGCAAAAAAATAACTTTTGACACAAAAGATAATTCTTTTTCGCTTCTTCATAACAATATTTCCGATTTATGCGACGCTCTTGAAATTCAAAAGCAGAACAACGAAAAAGATAACGTTAAAAACGCACAGTTTGTTGCCGATGTTTCGCATCAACTCAAAACTCCGCTTGCGGGACTTCGCCTTTACTGCGAAATGGAGCAGTCAAAAAATCCCACGGATAACGGTGAAAAACAACTTGAACTTCTCGGTAAAACCGAAAAACTTGTTTATAATCTTTTAAGGCTTCAAAAACTTAAAGCAGACGCTTATGAAATGAATTTTAAAGAAAACAGCCTTGAAAAAATTGCAGAGGAAACCGCCGAACAGTTCGGAACTCTTTACCCCGAAAAGAAAATTGATGTTACGGGCAGTGCCGTTTTGCGCTGTGACGGCGAATGGCTTTCGGAAGCATTGGGGAACATAATAAAAAACGCCTGCGAGCATACCGCACCCGACGGTAAAATTCTAATTAAAACCGAACAGTCGGAAACTTCCGTTACGCTTGTTATTGAAGATAACGGCGGCGGTGTGCGTGAAGAAGAATTACCGAAACTTTTTGAGCGTTTTTACAAGAGTAAAAATTCTTCCTCTGAAAGTACGGGCATTGGACTTGCCATTACGAAAGAAATAACGGAGAAGCATCACGGAATGATTTTTGCGGAAAATACCGATGCCGGACTAAAAATTACTATGTGTTTTCCGGTAATAGACTGTGCTCAAAAAATGTAGTTGATAAATCAGAAAACAACTGCTTAAATCGAAAATGCTGTTGCTTTGTAAAAAAAGCAACGGCTTTTTTCTTTCAAAATCTTAAGAAAAAAGAAATAAAATCGTAAGACAAACGTAAGGTTGATTATGTATAATGAAATCAACAAAAATCCCGTAACATGTTTAGGAGTGAAAAAATGAAAATTCTCGAATGTACAAATCTTACCAAAGAATACCTTTCGGGTGACGGTGTGATAAAGGCGGTTGACAATGTTACTCTGTCATTTGAACAGGGCGAATTTGTTGCAATAACAGGACCTTCAGGCTCGGGTAAATCCACGCTTCTTCATAATTTGAGTTCGCTTGAAAACCCTACGGGCGGTGAGGTTATTTACAACGGTGAATCCTTGAAAAAATACAACGATAACCAACTTTCAATACTTCGCCGCAGGCGTTTCGGCTTTGTTTTTCAGTCATATAACCTTGTTCAGGAACTGACGGGTTACGAAAATATTCTTCTTCCCGTAATGCTTGATAAAAAGAAACCCGATGAAGAATATATAGGTAAAATAATAGATGTTCTCGGAATATCCGACCGTCTTTCGCATTTGCCTTCGGCACTTTCGGGCGGTCAGCAACAGCGAATTGCCATAGCACGTGCCATTGCAAACAAACCGTCAATTCTTTTTGCCGATGAGCCTACGGGAAACCTTGACGGCAAAAGCGGGCGAGAGGTACTTTCGCTTTTAAAATACGTCAGCCGTGAATTCGGCATAACGCTTATTATGGTTACTCACGATTTGTCCGTAGCGGAGCAGGCTGACAGAATTTTAACCCTTGAAGACGGAAAAATTGTCAGAGATACAAAAGCGGGAGTTGATTTGTCATGAAAATGCTGACTGTAAACAAACTCGCTCTCGGTAATTTGAAAGCACGAAAAAAACGGTATATTCTGCTTATTATTGGTATTGTTCTTTCAATGGTATTTTCGTCGGGAATAATGTTTTTTATTTCCACGCTTGAAACGTCACTTAATGAAATAGCATATAATGCGTACGGAACACAGGATTTGATTTTGTTTGGCGTTGATGAGCGGGGAATTGAAAAACTTAAAGAAACGGGCTTAGTTTCCGAGTCAACTTATGCCGAAACACTCGGTATGATTTATACGGATGATGAAAATAAAGGTTGTGTTACGGCAAAATTCAATGATGACGCAAAAGAAATGTACCGCATCTGTGTGAAAGAGGGCAGACTGCCGACAGAAAAAGGTGAAATAGCAATAGAAGAAGACGCACTTGTGCGCCTCGGTCTTGATATTTCAGTCGGTGATTCGTTTGAATGCAATTTTAAAATTTCGGACGGCAATGAATATTTAGCCGAAAGGTATAAAAAAACATATACGCTTGTAGGCGTTCTTTCCGACAAACGTACATATTTTGAAAATTATTATGACAGAACCGAAAGTTTTCCCGCCGCAGTTGTTTCATCAAATGAAAAAATCGATGCGGGTGGAAAATGCAGGTATGTTTTCTTTTGCAATGTCATCGGTAAAGATGCTGACGGTAGTTTCGGTGATTCGGTAAGCAAAATACATAATTACTGTAAAGCCGAATACCCCGATTATAATTCAACGGTAACACATTGGTGGTTCTCAGGAGATGTTGCGGGAGTCAGCCAAATCACGGATACATCCGCACTTGCAATAACGCTTGCCGCAGTTCTTATGCTCGCTTCTTCAATAGGCATAGTAAATACTTTTAACTCAAATCTTCAGGACAGAAAAAAACAGATAGGACTTTTGCGTGCAGTCGGTGCGACAAGAAGACAGATAATTAAGGTTTTCGGCAGGGAAGCGTTTATTATTGCGCTTGTTTGTACGCCCGTTTCCGTGCTTATTTCATATTTTGCAACAAAAATAATAATTTCTTTGATGGGCGAACTTTATGTGTTTAAGCCGAAAATATGGATTCTTGCAATTTGCGCAGTCGCAGGTCTTTTGTGCGTAATGGCTGCGGCTCTCATTCCGCTTTTGAGAATTTCAAGAGTGTCGCCTATGCTTGCAATACGCAACACCGAATATACCCGTAAACTTCGCAAAAAGCACATAAAAACGAACAAAAACTTTGATGTGCCGAAACTCATTTCAAAGCGTGAAAATTCATTTTCAAAAGGCAGAATAATTGCCGTCAGCATTATTCTTACCGTTTCCGTTCTTCTCGGCACGCTCGGCTTTTCGTGGGTGCAGGTTGAATATAGGGATTATCCTCTTAATTACGATTATTATTTGCACGGCAATTTCGGATTGGGGTTTGCCTATTACGGAAACAATCAGCGTGATACCACAGGGTTGAACTTAAACATTTTAAACGGAATTCTTGCTTCGCCATATGTAAAAGGTGTACGCTTTGAAGAACTGCGCAAGGTAAACTGGCTTATTGACGAACCTACAAAAATGCAACAGATATATATGTGCGGTGACCTTTACTCGTTCGCAACCGAGGATTTAGAGGAAAACGGTTTTTCGGATATTACTCCCGAAAATTATATGCAGGTTCTTGCCAAACAAAAAAAGAAAGATGAATACGGGACCTCTATTGATGAGCAGGTTCAGAAAAAATTCGGTTACGGTGAAAATGTTCTTAACTGCAATTTGTTGAGTGAAGATGAAATTGTAATAGAGGAAGCAAAGAAAAAAGTCATTGACGGAAAAATAGATGTTGACAAACTTAATTCCGGTGAGGAAATAATTCTTTGCATACCGCAGGAAATTACTTATTTAACAAATGTTTATAAATTTGATGATTACAGAATGTATGATTTTTCGATTTTAGATAATTCAATAAACTATAAATCTTACGGTAGACAAATTGAAAAGCAGGTAGTACTTTCTACTGCTGAAAGAGATATTCACGCAGGTGATGAAATTGAACTTTCGCTTCTTATGGATACGGAAAGTTCAGCCGAGGGTTACGACATCGAAAACACATTTGAAAAATCAAAAGAACACCGCAAAACCGTTAAAATCGGCGCAATAATAACGCCCGGTGAAATAGGCAGCGAAACCTACGCTTATGATGCTTCATTTCTAACAACTCACAAAGGTTATGAAAGTTTCGGCGAAATGTCACGTCCGACAACGGCATTCGTTAATCTGAAAAAAGAATGTGACGAAAAAACCGATGAAAACCTCACCGCTTTAATTCAGTCGCTTGTTTCCGGCAGAAGTGTTGAAGTTGTGTCAAC
Source organism: Acutalibacteraceae bacterium (assembly GCA_045598225.1). Classification (GTDB taxonomy): domain Bacteria; phylum Bacillota; class Clostridia; order Oscillospirales; family Acutalibacteraceae; genus DTU089. The sequence continues at coordinate 83,110 of JAZLLP010000033.1, forward strand.
ATTTACTTCTTTGCAGGAACTTGACAATTCCCGAAAGACTATGATTATTGCACTTATTTCAGTAATACTTCTGTTCTTTACACTGTGTGCTTCGCTTGTCAACAACGCAATGAGCGCACGAATAAGGGAAAACAAACGCCAAATCGGAACTCTGCGTGCTGTCGGCGCTTCTGCAAAGGAACTTACAGGTTCATATATAAGGCAGATGATTTCAATGTTCATTTACGGTACTGTCGGCGGTTTCGGAATATATAATATTGTTTATCTCATTCTGTTTATCTGGTCAAAGAAAACAGGAAACGATATGCCTGTTGATTACTTCGTGATTCCGTCGGTTATTATGTGTGCCGTTGTATTCGCAATTTGTTCCGTAAACCTTTGGCGACAGGTGAAAAAACAGATGAAGTACTCAATAGTCGACAATATAAGGGAGTTATAAAAAAGTGAAGAGAATTATTATATTTGCACTTGTGCTTATGCTTGTTTCGGCGTTTTCCGTTCAAGTGTTTTCGGCTGACAAAAAAAGCGAAACCGCAAAAAAGACGGAAACGGTCACGGAAAAAACTTCCGTAACAGAAAAAGAATCGGCACGCGAAACAACATCCGCACCGGAAGAAACTACCGTGAATATGTCAGCCCCGAAACTTATGGTAACCGATTACAAACTTGAAAAAGAAAGTATTGTTCCGGGCAAAAGCAGTAAAATTACGGTAAGTTTAAAAAATACAAACTCATACAAAAGCGTCAGGAATTTAAAACTTACGCTTTCGGACAGTACGGGGGAAATTATTCCCGACGGTATGGGTACAACTTTTACAAATTACGTCGGAGCAGGGGAACTGTATGTGTGGGAAACTTCGCTTTCAGCCGTTAATACTGCGACAGAGGGCAGGCATCAATTAACACTTTCTGCGGAATATGAGGATTCGTATTTTTCTTCTTATTCTTCTTCCGACAATTTATTCGTCAACGTAAAACAGCACGTAAGTCTTGATTTTGACGGTGCGGTGCTTCCCGCAAAAGTCGTACAGGATGAAACTGTTTCACTGTCATTAAACCTTATGAATACGGGCAAAAGTACGCTTTATAACGTAAAAATAGAAAGTTCGGTTGAAAATCTCAAAACCGGCGGATGCGTATTCGTCGGTGAAATACCTGCCGGCGAAAACAAGACAACCAATGTGAATTTCCTTGTTTCACCTGATTTTACGGGAGATACATCGGGCAAAATAACAATAAGTTATGAAGACGTTTATGGCGAAAAATATTCTGTTGAACAGAACGTTTCAACGCTTGTTGACGAAAAAGCGGAAATTGCCGATATTGAAGAAAAAGATGAGAAGAAATACCCTCTCTGGTGGGCGTTCCTTTTGGGCGGTCTCGCAATAGGCGGGGGTGTCGGTGCCGCAATACCGATAGGAATTTATTCTGCAAAACAGCGTAAACAGGACGAAGAGAGATTATAACGGAGTAATACATTTCACAAACATATTTCCGGGTTTTTCAAATGTTTTAAAAAGTCTTGCTATTTTGCCTCGTTTCGGCTATAATACGATTGCAAACGATTTTAGCCGAAGGTGATTTGTTTTTTAAAAAAATCGGCAGGCAAAGGTATTTTCATATAAAATAAAAACGGTTTTCCTACATTCATTATGTGTAGTGAAAACCTTTTTTTATAAGAATATCCCGGTTTTTGCATTTTTTGGTATGCTGCTTTGATTGTCCGTTTTTAGATTGTCCTTGTGTTCGTTTTTATCTTGTCCGTTGACAAATATTTTTTTCGGTGTATACTATTTAATAGGGATTTTATAACCTTTTGCGCTTGTATTTTTAAAAATGTCTTCAAATAGTAAATTGTCAAAATATTGCGGATGTATACGGAGGTTTATGTATGAAAAGGTTTTTCAGTATAGTAATCACTCTTGTAATGCTTGCAGGTGTTATTCCGTTTGGTACTGTTGAAGTGCTTGCGGCAGATACGGGCAATTTCGTCTATGTAAACGGCAAAAAGATGACCGGCAGTGCAACACGCATAAAATGCGGTGATGGGTACGCTGATTTCGATGCCGCAACAAATACGCTGCATCTTGAAAATTGCACGATTAAAAAGTGTGTCGCTTCAGAAATTGACGGTACTGCAGCTTATGCGGCGATTATCGGTGAAGCGGACCTTACCGTCGAACTCGAAGGTATTAACAGACTGATCGTATCCGAGCATTGTAAAAGCGAGACAATAAATGCCGCAATTTATTCGGACGGCGATCTTGCTTTTTGCGGAAACGGTAAATTGTTTGTTGCTTACGGCACATATTTAAAAAAAAGTTGTGAGGCTTACTCTGTTTTTGCAGGCGGAACTGTTACATTCAGTGAGGCTCGAATAATCGTGAACAGTGACAGTGCATACGGTGTAAAATGTAATGAGCTGAAGTATGTTGGAGATACCTCCAACCCCTATCAGTCATTCTTTATAAGTGCAGTCAGTTATTATTTTGCTTCATTTTTATGCCGTGTTGATGAAGTGCTGAACTGTGAAGTTTTTAAGTATTACGATTCCGACACCGGTAGCTCGTTCTTTTCAGCTTTCCCGGGGTTTGAAGCATCAAAAGAAAATCTGTGGCGGGTATATACTGCGGAAGAATTGGCGTTTTTGCTTTGCACACCGACCGATATGCCTATGTATTTGCAACTCGCAAACGACATCAGCAATAATATGTGGAATACTGTTGATGTGCGGGGCACAAAAACAGTTGATTTGAACGGATTTGATATATACGGTCATCTGCCTCATACCAGCGAAAAAAACGGTTACGGCAACAAGCTTGAATACACTTTGGGTTCATCCTCCAAAAATATGTTTCGTATTCAAAAATTTTCACACCTTACTGTCGAAGACTCAACCGGAAATAACGGAGAAGTTTTTTATGACTGTTATATACCGGATTTGGATGATGATTATTCCAGTATATTGGCAGACGGTGTGGGATTACATGCGTTCTATTCATCTCACTACGGATTTGAACGAGGTTCAACCAGGCGGAATTTATTTTCTCTTGCCGGTGAAGGCGCCGAACTGACTATCAATAGCGGCATATTTAAAGCCGGCAGAAAAAAAGTACAGTATTTTGCCAGAAAAGCGAAGTATGTGGATGCACTTTTTTTAGGGTGTATTGTACACGGAGAGGGAGCGTTCACATCCAATGGCGGCATTTATACATTCAATGCTGCGAATGCTTTTGAATCCACCGACGAAAACAATAAAATAATAATCAATGACGGTATATTTACCTGCAAAAGCCACGATTCCAGAGGTTTGTTCTTTAACTATGTCGGTTACGAGATTGCTGATATGACAGAAAGTGACTATAATCATATAACGCTCAACGGCGGTAAATTCGTCAGTGAAAAACTCGGAACGAACGATCCCAATGGCGCAACGAATCACAACGAAGCAGAGCTTCATATCGGTGAAGAATATTTCGATTTCAAAGACAATGCCGATTATTTTTACAACGGCAGGCAGATAACCGAATACACCGACGATTTGCTGAATAAGCGCGGCACATTTGAAATTAAACCGAAAATCAACGGCGCGCTTACGATTTCCGCACCCGAAAACGCCAAGCAGTACAACGGCGAATATTACTATGCTCAGAATTCCTCGTTTGTAATCACACCCACCGCGTTCGGTAAATTCTATACAGACGGTGTTTGCAGTGAACTTGAACATCAAATTTATGAATATACGGTAACAGACATCGCAAATCCCGCCGTAACCTACACAACGAATACATCCGCCGCCACCTTTGACCTCGGCAGTATTTCGAGTTCGCAGTTTACATTCCAAAAAGGGCATACCTACTCGGTAAAATGTACCTATAACGATTATTATCAGGGTACCCGTGAATTTGACCTTTCGGCAGAAAGCATAAATGAAATACTTATACATATAAGCAACGCTGTTTTGCCTGCGGTTACTGCGCACAGCGTAGAAGGGACCTATTACCGCGAGTCAACTCAGGACAGAAAGCGGGCTTCGGCGACACTTACCGTAAGCGACTGCGGCGATTTTGACGGCGGCAGCTACGAATTGCTGTTTTACCCTAAAGCATCGGTAAACTTTACACTTTCGCAGCCCATAACCGGTGACGGTAAATATACTTTCAATTTTCAAAGTACTGCAAACGGCTTGGAAACATACGCATATGAAATAAGGATGTATGACAAGAACGGCTGCCCGACATTTTCTTCAAAGCAGACCTTTGACGGAGCAACGGCGCCGTGGATATATGTTTCGACCTCGGGTTATAACAAACCGCTTAAAGACGGTCAGCGTTATATAATGAGCGGCACATCGCTGGTACTTAAATCCGAAAACACACTCGCAGGCGATGTCAGTTATAAGTGGTACAAACGCACAAGGTATTCAAACGGCACTTTTGCAGAATATGCCGGGGCTGTTGCGGGTTCCGCAGCAGATACGCTCACGGTAACCGAGCCCGGCGAGTATTATCTCAGAATTTATGAGGGCGGCTATTACGGGCGTTCGAATGTTATCACCGTAGATACACCGCAATCCACCTCGGCTTTGTGTGTTACGGTAGAATCAAGTGCCGTTACATGCAGCAAAACAGCGCCCGCTACTCTCACCGCAACGCCGTATAATGTAAATACGGCAAAATCCGTTACTTACCAATGGAATGTAACCAAAGCGCCCGACGGCTTCGGTTACACACTGCCGTGCACGATTGGCTCAAACATAAACCTTACAACCCGCACATTCCCGTTTTCGGGCGATTTGTCGGCATATCCGCCGGGTAACTACGAAATCACCTGCAAAATCATGAATGACGGTAAAGAATATACATCCGTTCCGGTAAAGGTTCAGCTTATTAAAACGCCCGAAAGAATCGAAACCTATTATAACGGTACCTGCTTCACGGATGGCGATACGCTGTATATGCCCTCGCAGGAAAAGAGCATTACGGTATTCTCGGCACCGTATCCGCGTGAAATAACCGACGGCTATAATATTTCTTATCAGCTTTATGAGGGTAATTCCGTTACGGTAACCGCCGATGCAAAATCCTGCGCGGTAATTACACCCGTTCACCCCGGTACATCAAAAATCAAGGTTTATATAAAAAACCAGAGCGGCAATAATATGGCGACTTCAACAATTACGGTTGTTGTGCCCGTTTCGGTTTTTGATGTTTATGTAAATCAGCCCATGGTTAAGGGCGGCACGCTTGAAAAAAGCGATATAACCGTTGACAGCACTTATTTATCCGCTATTAACAGAAGTTGGCATATGGGCGGCAGCGTCGGCTCGCCGCTTGCAGACGGCACCGTAATTCAGGCAAATAACCGCTATACCGCAAGTGTTAATCTCACATTAAAGAACGGCTATTATCTGCCGACAAAGAACGCCAAAACGGCGAATCCGCAATCGGATGCGGTTGGTACAACTGACTGCATCAAAATACGCTGGCATACCGATGCCGAAAACACTTCAAAATACATCGAGCGCATTTATGACGGCCCCTCAAGCGGAACATCATACTATATCTATGAAATTTTTGATTTTGATACGGTAAAAGATAAATCGTGCGCGTATTTTGAAGAGGTGGAATGCCGCTTTATTTCGCCGGATGCAGGCACGCCGGCAAACGCCCTGGGCAGTCGTTTTATATTCAATTCATCAAACTTCCGTCAAAGCGCCGCTGTTATATGGGATGAAACCGCAGGCAGCGTGCTTGTTGAGCGTTCAAACACGTTTATCGAGGGTCACACCTATTCGGCTTCACTCTGGTTCTCAACGACCGGTGAGGATATGTATTTTGACGATTCACCTGCCGTTGCAATAAACGGTCAGCCGTTCGGCGCACAACTCTCATACAACTCGTTAACACCGGATACTATTGAACTTACCGAAAATCTGACATTCACCTGCGGCGTTAAGGAATATGATTATATTGACAATGTGAAGTTATCCGGCGTTGAAACACCTGCTGCGGGGGCGGAAGCTCCCCTGCTTGATAATGTTCACGATAGCACGATATCCGCTGATACCGATAAATTGTTTGTAACCAAAGTGGAATGGTATTCAAACGGTACCGATTGGAACGATTTTCTTGACGGCAGCTATTTCAAGCCGAATACCGCTTACAAGGCGAGAATCTGGGTTGAGGTGAATACTGACGATTACCCGACTTACAGACTTTATAAAGTCAATTCAACGCCGTGGCTGAAGGTTGCCGGGCAGTATTACGCAACAGCCTATGTGAACGGCGCGCAGACGAAGGGCTATGTTGAGGTCACATTCCCTGCAACGGGTGAGATAACCGGGCTTTGCACCACGGGCAGCACGCAAAGAACGTGGAACTATAAAGAGGGCTGCTTCAGCGCATCCGAGGCAGCCGTGAACGCATACACGGTAACGGTTATAAATCACACCGCAGAAACTTTCACAAATCTGATTGTGGATTTTAAAGACGGTGACGGCGACTGCTTCACAATCAATCAGCCGGCAAAGAGAACGCTCGGCGCATACGAGCAAACGAGCTTCACGGTGGTGCCGAAGCACAACCTTACGGGCGGAGCGTATCTTGGGCGGTATGAACTGAATTACGACGGCGGCGAGCCGATACAGTTCACCTTCGGCATAAATGTTGAAGACCGCGATTGGAACTACCTTTCGGGCATAATTGAACTTGAGGTTGAAAATAAAGACGATTACGACTATATGGAACTTATAACCGTAACGCTTACGCCGCAAGGGGAGACCGAGCCCGTTATCACTCAGAATTTTGTCGGCTTTGATGCGCAGACTTACAGGATAAGCAATATCACGCCCGGAATTTACACCCTTAAAGCCGAACACGCCGGCAGCGCAAGCTACACGCAGACGGTTGATATTACAGGCGATACCGAACAGAATATTTATATGCCGCTTACCGGGAACGCAGGCAACAGCATATACGGCATGGTAAGCTATTTCGGTTGGGATGATTCCCCCGTTGTTTTCAACTATAAACGAAGCACGGGCGGTCAGACGGTTACAAAGGAATTCTCAACCGCAGACGAATATAACAATTACACCGGCGCACGAAAGTCAATAAGCTATTGTCTGCGTGAAATCGGATTTGCGAAATACAAAATTACGGTTTCAAAAACCGAACATATTGACCGCAACATTGTTGTTTCGGTAACAAGAGATACAACGCTTTCGACATCGCTTTACAAAATTAATGATGTAAACGGCAACGGCGATACGGATATTGCCGACTATTCGCTTTGTGTAAACCTTGCACTCGGCACAGATAATGCGGTAAACAGCGACCAGACTGCCGACAGCGAATATCAGAAAAAAGTTGCCGATATTGACGGCGACGGCGTGGTGGATGTTATAGACTGTATGTATCTTGAAAGAATAATAAATATGTAATCTTTAAAGTTTTTAAACAGTAAAGTAAAAACGCGCCGAAAGTACGATAAAGTGCTTTCGGTGCGTTTTATATTTATTTGATTTTTGTTATTACCAACTCAACATCCGAGGTGTTTTTCTCAATAACCGCTTCTCCGAGATAACTCAGATTGACAGTATATTTTCTGCCCGTACCGCTGATGAAACGGTTGTTTCGCAGAATAAGTTTTTTGTGCACGGGTGTCACAGAGGATTTATCCATAACCACAGGTTCATACCGTATAACATCATCGCCGCAGGAAGAGTACCTCGCAGCGCAGTTTATAACCTTCACTTCTCCCGAGCATCCCGAAAAATGGAAGAAGTCCGCATCGGACACTACCGTTCTGCCTTCTTTCGGCGTACAGTCAAGCCCGTTGTAAAGTATGTTACGGCTGTTCTGTGCAAGAATTCCGAAGCAGTTCATTGACATAATTCGTGCCACGCTATGCAGTCGCCGTCTTTGACTGATTTAAAAATTTCAGATAATTCGTTCATAGTTCTTTTCTGTTTTACATTACCTTTTTAATAAACCTATTTAAAATTAACCAAAAGGGAAATAATGTTTGCAATAACTCTTAAAAGGTTTAAAACCAAGCCGTGACCCGAAAGAATAAATTTGAGTTCGGAAATTTCTTTGTTTGAAAACCCGATATCTTTAAGGTATTCTTTTGCTTCTTTTTCAAGGTCGGCGTTTTCGGGGTCGGCACCGAAAACATCGGAAAGCGATTTTTTGAATACTCCGTTTTCTATTATTTTATACGCTTCATCTTTTCTTGAAAGTCCGTAGTAATTTGCGTAGGTTTTCATATAGTCCGAAGAAATTTCGTTGTATGAAGCACCCATAAGGCACTCTGTTATTGCTATAAACATACCGGTGCGGTCTTTTCCTTCACGGCAATGTACGTCAAATTTACCGGCGGGATTATTAATTATATAACGGAAACATTCTGCAAATTTTTCTTTGTTTTCTTCTGACGCAGGGTTTAAACTTGCGTCCACGGCTATATGGTTAACGGTTTTGTAATAACTTTCTGAATAGCCTTCGTATTTAACAAGAGCCTCGTCGGAATCTCCGAGATTTATAAAATGGGTGATTCCGTTTTTTTCGCTGACTTTGTCGGCGTATTTATTTCTGTTTCTTGTGGGGTCAACAGGGGATGCCGAACGGTAAAGAACGCCGTTCGCAATACTGCCTGCCGTTACGGCTCTGAAATTTGCAAACTGTTCATCACTGAGGTTCGGGTAATCTTCTCTTGCGTCGGTGTAAATGAGATTTCTGACAGTGAATTCGTCAAGGTAACCTGCAGCCTGCTTTAAAGTTACGGTGAACAGTGTGTTGTTTGAAAAGCCGTTTTGGTATTCCCATGTGTAAGTTTTGTCGGGGAAAGTCGTCTTTTTGGCAATCCCGTAAGTTTCGGCGAAATTGCCCATATTTATTGCGAGTTCGGTTTCCTCAACACCACCGGAAACCTGGCAGAACAGACCGGCTTTACCTGAGTCAACATCCGAGAATGTTATGCAAAGCGGAACATCTATGCTTACTTCGCCGAATGTTACCGTTACAATATCTCCGAGTTTAAAATTCTCGGTAATAACAGCGTGAGAAAGGTTTATTTTGACATTTCCGTATTTTGATATCTCAACAATGCCGTTTGCAGTAACAGAGTTTTCTGCATACGAAAAAACGGGAATAAACGTTAAAATCATCAATAACGCCAAAACAACACTTAAAGTTTTTTTCATAAAACACCTTTTGAAAAATTATATTTCATATACATAACCTTTTTTATCGTGTGAAAGTGTTATATTTTCAGCTTTTTAAACAAATGCGGATACGGCCCTATAATAACAAATGTAGCAACGGCGTATCTTACAAGTCTGAAAACAAAGGACAACCATTCTGCGCTTATGGCTTTTGCCGGTATTTTGAATATAACGCTCACAATCACAAAAATCAGAACACCTAAAACGGGGCGAACAATGTAACTCCACCATTTTGTTGATTTTTCGAAATTGACATACTTTTCTTCGTACATAAAGCCGAAAAGCAAGCCGAGCGCTATACCGTAGGATGAGAAGAATTCATCGTCACGGCAGAAGAAAAATCCCGCAGCGCCGATAATAAGAATAGCTATAAAGCCGGTTTTGTAGCCGAATTTGTGCTCAACGCCGTTAAGGACGAATACGAAAATCAGACCGAGACCCCAACCGAGCATAACGTCTGTGGGGTAGTGAACACCGAGGTATACTCGTGAAAGACCGATAAAGAACGGCAGCAGAATACCGAGTGCGATAAAAAGCGGCTTTCTTTTTTCGCGTGCAAGTGTGCCGTAAACGGAAACGGACATAGCTGCATGAAGACTCGGCATGGAAAAGCCCTGCGCCGCAGGTGACATAATATCTTCATCGGGATGTGCCGCACGAATACATTTAACACTTTTATTGTCCATATAAGGTCGCCGTCTTTGAAAAGCACCTTTAATGAGTGTGCCGAAAATCATCGTACCCGAGAGCGCAAGAGCAGCCCGGCGACCTAATTCTTTGTCTATACACCAATACAGCAGACCGAGAACAAGTATTACAAGGTATTCGTCACCGAACAATGTGAAAACCGTTGCGACGGCAGTAAGGATACTGTTGCTTACAGACTGGAACATTTCCATGAGCGAAATTTCCCAGTTGAAAAAGAAAATATTTCCCATATAAATTTACCTTCCATTTTAATTTTTTTACCAAAAAAATATAGCACATCTGTTTGTAAAATTCAAGCAATTTTAGGTTTGAGGTTTAAAGTTTATATCACATTTCACGCAGTAGAACGCATTATTGAAAAAGAACTTGCTTAGCATAATACGGCGAATTAAGAGAAATAAAATAACAATGAAATATGGCAAATGATGTTGCGCCTGCGGCACAGTTATGTTGCTCACTACGTTCGCAGTGATGTTTTGCGGCGTTGCCGCAAAGTGATGTGATGTGTTCCATCCACGCCCTCAGGGCACATCACTCGCCGCAGGCGAACATCACGCCGTAAGGCACATCACGTTCCGCTTGAGGAACACATCGTTCAAAAAAGTGTCTTTTGTCATACGACAAAAGAGACTTTTTTGTTGGCACCCCCTGCGGGAATCGAACCCACAACTAACCCTTAGGAGGGGTTTATTATATCCATTTAACTAAGGAGGCAAATATTCTTTTGACTTCAACAATTATATCAAATATAATCCTTTTGTCAAGATTTTATGCAACCGATTTTTTATTTAATGTTTATATTGAAAAAAGAGATTGTTTTATATATAATACTAAAATGTAAAATCGTAAAGATAAAGAAAAAGAGTGTGTTATATGATTAAAGGATTTATATTTGATATGGACGGAACGCTCATTGATTCCGTTCCGGTCATAAATACGGTAGATGAAAAATATCTGCGTGAACACGGCGTTGAGCCGAAACCGGAAATATTGAGAAAACTTATGACGATGAATTATGCTGAAGCGGTTTCGTATTTTCACGAAAACGTAGAGCCCGAAAAATCACCGGAACAGATTTTTTCGGAACTTAAAGAGCAGATTGTTTACGAATATCTTAATAATATTCCCGCAAAAGACGGCGTAAAAGAATTTCTTGAACGGGCAGGTAAAAAGAATATTAAAATGTGCGTTGCTACCGTAACCGACAAGACGCTTGCCGCCGCCGTATTAAAACGTGCCGGAATACTCGAATACTTTTCATTTATTATTACAACCGACGAACTTGCAACAACAAAACACGAGCCGTTGATTTTTGACCGTTCGGCAGAAATGCTCGAACTTGGTAAGGATGAAGTGCTCATTTTCGAAGATTCTTTATATTGCATTGAAACGGCGGTAAATGCCGGTTACAAAGTTGCGGCGGTTTATGACGAAGCATCCGAATGTAACGCCGAAAAAATCAAAAAATTATCTTCGGTATATCTTGAAAATATTAACGATTTTGATTTGGAGAAAATGTAACAATGATTTCATATATTTGGCCGTTGGCGCTTGTTATTTTATCTAACATTTTATATCAGATATGTACAAAATCGGTTTCGTCTGAAATTGACCCGCTCGCTTCATTGACGGTTACATATGCTGTCGGAGCGGTTTTTTCCGGTATTCTTTATTTTATATTAAATAACAAAAATGCCGATTTGATTAAAGAATACTCAAAACTCAACTGGGCTCCGTTTGTACTCGGACTTGTTATTGTCGGTCTTGAAGTCGGCTTTATATACGCCTATAAAGCAGGGTGGCAGGTGAGTACCGCTTCAATAGTTCAGTCTTCTTTCCTCGCAGTTGCACTTATTATTGTCGGTGCGCTTCTTTATAAAGAGCAAATTACGTGGAACAAGGTTGTCGGTATGGTAATCTGCGTTGTCGGTCTTGTTTTTATAAATAAAAAATAATAAATATAACTCTTGACTTGCGGTGCTGCTTCCTGTATAATACACATTGCAATCCCAATAAGCGGTGGAGTCTGTCATAGAACAAATACTGTTCTATTTAGAAGGGTTGTATTTTTAATGTTGCGTAATCTCGTTATATTGAAAATCGACAGAATTCGCTTTTTAATGCGGGTTCTGTTTTTTTGCTCCATACGATTGAAAAACCCGACAGGAGATGTAAAAATGAACACAATCACACTTGTAGCACTCATTATTTTTGCGGTGACGTATGTTGTTATGATGGCTTTCCAGAAAATAAGACCCTATGTCGCCGTAGTCAGCGCACTTATTTTTGTCGGCCTCGGCATAGTGTCGAAAGTTAATCCCGGCATATTCGGCGATTTTTCCTATACGCCGATTGATGCGCTTAAAGAAATTGACTGGAACGTTATTATGATGATAGCGGGTACAATGGGAACGGTTTACCTGTTTATTGAATCTAAAATGCCGCAACTTATGAGTGACATTCTTATAGCAAGAATGCCGAATGTCAAATGGGTTGTTGTTGCACTTTCGCTTTTTGCGGGTATAGTTTCGGCATTTGTTGACAACGTTGCAACAGTTCTTATGATTGCTCCCGTTGCGCTTGCATTTTGCAAAAAACTTAACATTTCACCCGTTGCGTCAATTATATGTATTGCCGTTTCATCAAACCTTCAGGGTGCTGCAACGCTTGTAGGTGACACAACATCAATTTTGCTTGCAAAAGCCGCAAACCTCGACTTTTCCGATTTCTTTGTGGATGACGGCAAACCCGGTATGTTCTGGGTTGTTGAAGCAGGTGCTGTTGTCAGCGCACTTATAATTCTGTTTATGTTGCGTAAAGAAAAACAGCCGATTGATTTTTCGGGCAGAACAAAAGTTGAAGACAAATTCCCGACGTTTTTACTTGTCGGAACAGTAGTAATGCTTATTGCGGTTTCGTTTATTCCGTATAAAGATGCCGCAGGCGAGGGGCAGTTTTATAAACCCGACATAACAAACGGAATAATCTGTATAACATTTTTCCTTATCGGTATAATCCGTGAACTTGTTTTCAAGAAAAACAAAGAAGTGGTTAAGGATGCTTTTAAAGAAATAGACTATTACACAATCATTTTACTTACAGGTCTTTTCGTTGTAATAGGCGGTGTAAAGAGTGCCGGCGTAGTCGATTTTCTCGGCGGCAAAATTGCAAGTATCGGCTCGGGATCGGTATTTGTTGTTTATACAATTATTGTTTGGATGAGCGTACTTCTTTCGGCGTTTATTGACAATATTCCTTACACAGCCACAATGCTTGCACTTGTTCCCGCTATTGCGGCTGACATAACGGCAGGCGGCGTTGCGGTTGAGCCGAAACTTCTTTATTACGGACTTCTTTGCGGCGCAACACTCGGCGGCAACCTGACACCCATAGGCGCAAGTGCCAACATTGCGGGTATAGGAATTCTCCGCAAGGAAGGCTATGAAGTAAAAAGCACAACATTTATGAAATACGGCGTACCGTTTACACTTGCCGCAGTAATAACAGGTTACCTTATGCTGTGGGCGATTTGGGGGTAAATACATAAAATTGTACGAAATATTCCCGTAAAAGTTGTTTATTTTGCACATTGCAATTGGTTTGTGTTAGTGATAATATATTTACATAAGAAATTTGAATATTTTTCGGCAAACCTGTCAAAAGACAGTGACGCAAAGCTATAGGGGCCTAACCGGTTATCCGGAGGTCAGCCAGTTGCATTCATAGACAAAGCCGTATTGTATAATACGGCTTGTTTATGTAATTATTGTGTTTTTACAGGGGTTTTTATATACTCCTGTAATTTTTTTATAAAAGAGGTGAGGATTATGACTGATGAAATGTGGCTGTATATTGAAGTTAATCTTGTTTGCACGCTTGTATCGGGCATAGTTCTCGTAAAATCGGTGGGGAGTGTCGACAAACGCCGTCTGCCGAGATTGTTTTGCGTAATCATTTCGTTTTTCATACTTACCTTTATTACAGATGCTGTATGGTATGCCATTTCCAAAACAGGAACAGATGCAGGTCTTATTGCAAGTTACCTTATAAATGACATTTTCTTTATCAGCGCTTCACTCGGTTCGTTCTATTGGTATTTGTATATTGAATATTATCAGGATTCAAAAATCTGCACGAGCAGAAAGTATGAAATGATAAGCGCAATTCCGATGTGTGTACTTTTATTTTTAACAATAACATCAAATACCACAGGTCTTATATTTACAATAGACAGTGACGGCGTTTATCACAGAGGTCCGCTTCATCTTCTTCACACAATTCTCATTTATTTATATCCTTTTTTTGCTTCCGTTAAAATATATATTAAGGGACACATGAAAGAGTATTACCACAGGAAAAGATATTTTCTTTCTGTTTCGTCTGTAATAATACTTCCTACGATTTTTACCGTAATTCAACTTATTACGGGAGGTTCACTTCCGTTCCAGTGTATAGGTTATACAGTTTCGATACTTCTTGTTTATATGCAACTTCAAGACTCGAAAATAACGGTTGACGCTCTTACTCAACTTAAAACGAGAGATGAAGTAATGCGCTTTCTTTCACATAGAATGAATCAGCGTTTCGGAAACAAAAAGCTTTATATTTATATGATTGATGCTGATAAATTTAAAGGCATAAACGATAAATTCGGGCACCTTGAGGGTGATGAGGCTCTTAAAATAATAGCGAATGCACTTAAAGAGTCGTTCCCGAAAGATTATGTTATAGGCAGGTACGGAGGCGACGAATTTATTGCAGTGGGCGATGCTGTAAATAATGATGAAGCAGGCGTATACTGTGAAACCGTCAGAAAAAAACTTCTCGAAGCAAGCGCTGAAAAACCTTATAATATTTCGGTGAGTATAGGGTATGCTCAAAGACGAGAAAATGTTACAAACATTCCCGATTTTATTAAACTTGCCGATACAAAACTTTACGCAATTAAAGAGAGCCGTGCCGGTTAATCACACATTAAACTATAAAAAAACACCCGCCGAAAATTTCGGCAGGTGTTTTTTGTGTCTGTATTTTTTGATTATTCAAAAAGATAAACTCTTGTTTCATACGGCTTTGTTTTGAACGTATTACTTGTAGTTGCAGGATAATTGTAGTTGTTGATTACAAGTTTACCTTTTTTGAGGTCATATCCGGCAGGGGCTTTAAATTCAACGGGTTTTGAAGAGAATGAATTTATTACAAGCAGTTTTTTGCCTTCGTAATTTCTTTCATAAACAAAAAGTTTACTGCTGTTTTTGTAAAGTTCTTTGTAATCGCCGTAAATGCAGATTTCGTTTTCTTTTCTGAATTTAATTACTTTTCTGTAAAAATTCAAAATAGAATCCGGGTCTTTTTCGGCATCTTCAACGTTTATTTCCTTGTAGTTCGGGTTAATAAAGAACCACGGTTTGTCTGCGGTTGTAAAGCCTGCGTTCTTTTCTGCCGACCATTGAACGGGTGTTCTTGCGTTTTCCCGGTTTACTTTGCTTGAAAGGTCAAGGAATTTTTTCTCGCTCATACCGAGCATTTTGAAAAGACGCCAGTTGTTAAATGTCATAACGTCTTTGTAATCGTTCACGGAGTTGACTTTGATGTTTGTCATTCCGATTTCCTGTCCCTGATAAATAAACGGTGTGCCGCATTGAAGAATATACATTGCGGCAAGCATTTTACCGCTTGCAACTCTGTATTTGAGGTCGCCGTATCTGTCAATGATTCTTGCGTGGTCGTGATTTTCAATGTAAAGGCAGTTCCAGCCTTTATCATTCATTTTATTCTGCCATTTCGTCATTGTGGATTTAAGTTTTTTGAGACTGAAAGGAACTTTTATCCAGTCAACGAAAAGACAGTCGGCGTTCATGTGGTCGAATGAAATGAGCATATCAAGAAGTTTGTTCGGCCCTTCCGTGCAGAAATTTACTGCATCTTTTACGCTTGTCATAGGACCTTCACCGACGGCGAAGCAGTCATACTCATTTTGAACGTCTCTGAATTCTCTGAGATATTCTTCAAGATGCGGACCGTGTTTGTAATGCTCCACACCGGTAGCAAGCGGAAGCGGGAATCCGTTGGGAAGACCTTCTTTTTTTGAAATGAATGTTATTACGTCTTCACGGAAACCGTCAACACCCATATCGAGCCAGAAACGGAGTATGCTTTTAACTTCTTCACGGACTTTCGGATTATCCATATTGAGGTCGGGCTGTTTTTTCGCAAAAACGTGGAGATAGTATTCTTCACGTTCTTCATTATACTCCCACGCTTTTCCCTCAAAAACGGATAACCAGTTGTTGGGAAGTTTTTTGCCTTTACCTTTGCGCCATATATAATAATCGCTGTAAGGATTGTCGGCACTTTTTGCACTTTCTTTAAACCATTCGTGCTCGTCGGACGTGTGATTTACAACAAGGTCCATAAATACTTTCATATCGTGAGCGTGCGCCCATTCGAGTATTTTTTTGAAATCGTCAAGTGTGCCGAATTCGGGGTTGATGTTTTTATAATCGGAAATATCATAACCGTAGTCGGCGTTCGGTGTCGGATAAATAGGGGAGAACCATATTCCGTCAACGCCGAGGGATTTTATGTAATCAAGTTTTGAGTAAACACCTTTAAGGTCACCGATGCCGTCACCGTTGCCGTCGCAGAATGAACGGGTCCATATCTGGTATACGGACATTTCCTTGTACCATGCTTTTGTCATTTTCAAAACCTCGCTTTATATTTTTGAGAATATGTTACCATAAATTACATATATTTACAATACCCCGTTAATACCTGAACTCCTTAAATTCACCGCAAAGGTGAGGTGTGGCGTTTTGGTAAATGAGGTGAACGTCGCCGAATTTGCCTGTTCCTTCTTCAAAAAATACAATTTTTGTTATGCTTGTGTTGAAAAATTGCGGGTCAAAAATCTGTTCGTGCGAAAGACCCAGTGCGGCGTACATCATAAAAGTGATAAATGCGGCGTGCGCCACAACCGTAACTTTTTCACCGTTATGAAAGCGTTCAAGTAAATAGTTTATTGCTTCTTTCCCTCTTTTAAGAAGCATTTCATCGGTGTCATCTGCACCGTGAAAAACAATTTTTTCGTCTTCTTCTGTTCCTACGGCGCTTATTGTAAACGGGTTTTCTTTTTGTATTTCTTTAATTGTTCTGCCTTTACATTCTTCACCGGTGTTACATTCCGTGAATATTTTATGTACTTCAATTTTTTTTGCACCGTCTTCGGGTTGACGAACGGCAATTTCGTGAGCAGTCCTCAATGCTCTTCTGAGCCCACTTGAAAATAAAGCGTCAATTTTCAAATCTTTTAAATATTCGCCGAGCAGTTCTGCTTCTTTTATACCTTTTTCGGTAAGCGGAGCATCTGCTTTGAGTTCTTCCGACAGACCGTCGGTTTCGCCCGTGTTTCCTTTTGATTCGCCGTGCCTTACAAGGTACAGTTCAAGTTTTACAGCCATATTTCGACCTCTTGTATTTTTTTTATTAAGTATATCATATTGTTTTTGTATTTGTAAATTAATTCATAAAAAAAATTAACATTTTCGTCAAAAAATAACTATGTACTTTTTTGTCGGAATAATGTATAATCATAAATTGAAAAACAGTAATATTCGTTATCAGAGGTATCAGTAATGAAAAACTCATTTAAAATAATAATTTCTGCGGCAGTCGCCCTTATTCTTATAGCGGTAATAATTGTTCTCGGTTATATTTCAAAAAATCAAACGGTTGAACCCGTCGAAAGCACAACTATACCCACAACAGAGCCGAGCACAGTGCCGAACGTTACCGAAAGTCAGACGTGGTTTGACTGGAACGCCTATATAAGCGAACTTGACCTTTCAACAAGCGAATCTGCGGTTTCCGATGTTTCCGGTTTGTCCGACGCATCTTCAGACCCGTCTGCGGTCGTTCCCGTTCCGTCATCGGATTCTGTTCAGGTTTCGGTAAGTTACGTCTATATTGACCCGTACAACGGTCAGGTTTTCGGGAGTACACAAGCACCTACCGTTCCTCCGCAGACTACCGAGGCGAAAATGACAGAGACAACCGAATCTGCAAAGAATGAAATGGTTGAGTATACATACACTCTTGACGAATCGAAAAAGACAATTACGCTTGACAGATATACGGGCAGTGACGCAACTGTTAAAATACCCGACACGGTAAACGGTTATCCCGTTACAAAAATCGGAAGCAACTGCTTTAACGGCAAATCGGTTGAATGTGTTTACATTTCAAAAAATGTTAAAGTTGTAGCCGGAAAAGCGTTTTACAACTGTAAAAAACTTGAAATAGTTTACTTTATGGGAAGCGGAGCGGTAGCAATAGGCGATTCCGCATTTGAAGATTGCACGTCACTTTCAAAAGTGTATCTTTCAAAAGGTACTACCGAACTTGGTGATAATTGTTTTGCAGGTTGTACCGCACTCAAATCAATTTATATACCCGAGAGTGTAAAAACAATAGGCGTTAATCCGTTTAACGGCTGTTCGGGAAACTTGACAATAAAATGTGTTGAAGCGTCGGTTGCTCATCAGGTTGCGCTCAAATACGATTTAAAATATGAATTAAGTTAAAAACAATACGAAAGGGGCTGTTGTCAAGACAGCCCCTTTTGATGTATTCAGTTTGTTTCGTGTTAAGTTGTTGTGTGTTCAAAACCAATTGTTTTTATAAGTCAGTTCCCAATCCGAAACTGACGGAAAGGGCTCTGTTTATGCGGTCCATATCGTCATTCGGCAGGTTGCCCATCTTTTCTTTGAGACGCTGTTTGTCAATAGTCCGTATTTGTTCTAAAAGCACGACGGAATCTTTTGACAGACCGCACTCATCGGCGTTGACGTTTATGTGAGTCGGCAAATTTGCTTTGAATTTCTGGCTTGTAATAGCGGCGGCAATAACCGTCGGGCTGTATTTGTTTCCGACATCATTCTGAACTATGAGAACAGGTCTCATTCCGCCCTGCTCCGAACCGACTACGGGACTGAGGTCTGCGTAATAAATATCTCCTCTTTTTACGGTCAATGGTATCACTCTCCGTTTTCATTTCAACTATATTTTTGTCCGAAATTCAAAGAATAATCAAAAAGATAAAAATTAAGAGGAGCCCCTGTTACAATATATACATATTTTGTCCTGAGTGTGCAGGGGAGATAATATGTTTTTTATTATTAAAACCTTGTTAAAATAATGTTAATGGTTTGCTTGTCACTTGACAATTTCCACTTAATGATGTAATATAAATCGGAAAATAACGGTGTTGACCGGAGGATGAAAAATGGCTAAAAGATATTTTACTTCAGAATCTGTAACAGAAGGACATCCCGATAAAATTTGCGACCAGGTTTCAGATGCTGTTCTTGATGAAATACTTAAAAACGACAAAAATGCCCGTGTAGCATGCGAGACCACATGTACAACGGGTGTAGTTACGGTTATGGGTGAAATTTCCACATCTTGTTATGTTGATATTCCGCAGGTAGTCCGTGACGTTGTTCTTGACATCGGTTTCAATGACCCGGCATACGGCTTTGACGGAAATACCTGTGCTGTTATTACTACTATTGATAAACAGTCGTCTGACATTTCTATGGGTGTTGACAAATCGCTTGAACTTAAAGACGGTGAGGAAGACCCTTACAATCTTCACGGTGCGGGCGACCAGGGTATGATGTTCGGTTTTGCGTGCAACGATACCGAAGAACTTATGCCGCTTCCGATTTCATTTGCACACAAACTTGCAAAACGTCTTACGGAAGTCAGAAAGAACGGTACTCTTAAATATCTTCGTCCCGACGGCAAAAGTCAGGTTACAATAGAATATGACGACAACGACAAACCCGTAAGAGTTGAAGCGGTTGTTATTTCTTCTCAGCACGATCCTATGGATATTGAGATTTTAAGAAAAGATATTATAGAAAACGTTATTAAACCGGTTATTCCGGCACAGTATATAGACGCAGAAACGAAGTTCTACGTCAACCCCACAGGTAATTTTGTAATCGGCGGTCCCACGGGTGACAGCGGACTTACCGGCAGGAAAATAATCGTTGACACATACGGCGGTTATTCACGTCACGGCGGCGGTGCTTTTTCGGGTAAAGACCCGACAAAAGTTGACAGAAGTGCCGCTTATGCTTCAAGATATGTTGCAAAAAACATTGTTGCGGCAGGACTTGCAGATAAGTGTGAAATTCAACTTGCTTATGCTATCGGCGTTGCACATCCGCTTTCTGTCCGTGTTGATACATTCGGCACAGGCAAAATCGCAGACGTAAAACTCGAAGAACTCGTAAACAAATATTTTGATCTTCGTCCGGCAGCAATAATTGAAAAACTCGACCTTCGCAAACCTCAGTACAGAGCACTTGCCGCATACGGTCACATGGGCAGAACAGACCTTGACGTTGCGTGGGAAAAAACAGATATGGCAGAAACTCTTAAGGACGCGGCAAAAAACATCTGAAAAGGTTTAAGTGAATGAGCAGTACAAAATCCGAAAATAAAAATGTTCACGCAGGGCACAGAAAAAGAGTGCGTGAAAATGTTATGAATAACGGTTTTTCACAGCTTGAAGATCACAGACTCCTCGAGCTGTTGCTCTTTTATTCCGTTCCGCAGGGTGATACAAACGGTATCGCTCACGATTTGCTTGACAGATTCGGTTCGCTCGGCGGTGTAATATCCGCTTCGCCCGAAGAACTTATGACGGTGAACGGTGTCGGTCAGAGTACTGCGATTTACCTTAATTCGCTTTCGGAACTTGTTTTCCGTGTTTCGACATATCCGCACAAAAAACGCAAATCATACAAAAAATCGGAAGATATGGCGGAACTTGTCCGTTCGTTGTATGTAAACGTAACGGTTGAAAGAATATATGTTTTGTGCTTTGATTCGGGAATGCGTTTAATTAAAAAAGTTCTTATAGGTGAAGGTGACAGCAGTTCTACCGAAATAAGCATCAGAAAAGTAACCGAAGCGGTTGTTTCGACAAATGCATCTCGGGTTGTTCTTGTTCATAACCACCCGTTTTGTGACGCTTCACCGTCTGTGTACGATATTGACACAACAAGAAATGTAGCGGTTATGCTCCGTAAACTTGAATCGGTACTTTGCGACCACATCATAGTCGGCTGTGACGGTGATTATTACGCAATAAGCGAAGATGAACAGTACAGCAAGGTTTTGTATTAAAACAGGGCTACCATTACAGGTGAAAGCAAATAACTTACCCAATCGGCACATACGGCGCACGGCAGAGTGTGCCGTGTTTTTTTTATTTCCGCAGAGCCGTAATAAAGCGTAATGGCATAAAATGTAGTTTCGGTTGAACCCATCATAACGGAAGCGCATCTGCCGATAAATGAGTCAGCACCGTAATCTTTAAGAATACTTTCAAACATACTGACAGCACCGCTTCCCGAAACGGGCGAAAGTATTGTAAGCGGCATAATTTCAGCAGGTATGCCGGTTAATTTTGAAACTGGTGACAGAATAGAACACAAAACGTCAAGTCCGCCGGAATTTTTAAGCATGCTGACAGCCATAATAAGCGCAATAAGCGGCGGAGTTATTGAAAGTGCGGTTTTAAACCCTGTTTTTGCACCCTCAATAAAAACGTCAAATACTTTAACACCTTTGACAGCGCCGAAAACAACGGTGCCTGTAACAATAACGGGCAGAAGAAAATCAGTAAAAGCCATTGTCTAACCCTCTTTAAAAACTTTTTTTAGTATTGCGGTTAAAATTACTCCGCACGACAGCGCAATCAACGATGTAATAAGTGCAGGAACAATTATATCCATAGGCGATTTACTGCCGTATTCCTGCCTTAAAAGTGCAACCGTTGTCGGCACAAGGTGAATTGCCGCCGAGTTTATTACAACAAAACGTACCATATTGTCGCTTGCGGTGTCGCCTTTACATTCAATTTTTTTTAACCTGTTCATTGCTTCAAGACCGAACGGCGTTGCGGCGTTTCCGAGACCGAGAAAGTTTGCCGTAATGTTCATTGCGATGGCATTTTTCGCTTTTTCATCTTTGAGTGTCGGAAACAGTATTTTCAAAACAGGGGACAGCGCTTTACATAAAAGTTTTGTAAGACCGCTTTTTTCGGCAACAGCCATAAGTCCGTTCCAGAAGCAGATTATTCCCACAAGTTTTAAAGCAAGCGTTATTGCGTCGGTTCCGCCTGAAATAACAGATGATGAAAGTGCGTTCATATTTCCCGTGGCAACAGCACAGAAAAATGAAAACACTATCAGTACAACCCAAATATAATTCATCAATTTATACCACTTCCGATATATACTTATTATTTTTGTGACGTGGATAGAACGTTGTATATATCGTTATAAAATCAGCGTTTAAATAAAAACTTGACTAAATCACAATATGTTGTATAATATATAATGTATGTCAACAAAGAGTTGTATGTTCTCATTTGCATGAAAGGACAGGAAATTAAATGGCAAAAACCACTCAAAGTAAACCGAAAGAATACGGTAATGACAGTATTTCAAAACTTAAAGGCGCCGACAGGGTTCGTAAACGCCCTGCTGTTATTTTCGGTTCTGACGGTATTGAAGGCTGTGAACATTCCGTTTTTGAAATAATTTCAAACTCAATAGATGAAGCCCGTGAAGGCTACGGCGACAAAATTATCGTAACACGCTTTCTTGACAAATCTGTTGAGGTGCGTGATTACGGCAGGGGAATACCTGTCGATTTCAACACAAAGGAAAACTGCTATAACTGGGAACTTGTTTTCTGCGATTTGTACGCAGGCGGAAAATACGACACAAATAACGGCGGCAGTTATGAATATTCGCTCGGTTTGAACGGTCTCGGACTTTGCGCCACGCAGTACGCTTCGGAGTATATGGAAGCGGAAATACACACAGGCGGTTTTTGTTACGAACTTTCGTTTAAAAAAGGCGAAAAAATCGGTGAAATGAAAAAAACGCCTTATGAGAAAAAAGATACGGGGTCAAGAATTAAATGGCGGCCCGACCTTGATGTATTTACCGACATTGATGTTTCCCTTGAATTTCTTCAGGAAACACTCAAAAGGCAGTCTGTTGTAAATAACGGCATAAAATTCATTCTTAAAGACCAACTTACCGAAACAAAATTTGAAACATACGAATATTGCTACGAAAACGGCATAAGCGATTATGTTAAAGAATTTGCGGGTGAAGACTCTCTTACATCCGTTCAGTTCTGGCAGGCTGACAGAAAAGGCCGTGACCGTGAAGATAAAGACGATTACAAACTTAAAATGAATATTGCTCTTTGTTTTTCAAACAAAAAGCAGTTGAAAGAGTATTATCACAATTCAAGTTTTCTTGAACACGGCGGTGCGCCCGAAAAGGCGGCTAAAAGTGCTTTTGTGTCACAGATTGACGCATATATAAAGCAGAATAACAAATATCTCAAAACAGACCCGAAAATCAGTTTTCAGGATGTTGAGGACTGCCTTATTCTTGTTGTTTCTTCTTTTTCAACGCAGACATCTTATGAAAACCAGACGAAAAAGGCAATTACAAATAAGTTTATTCAGGAAGCAATGACCGAGTTTATCCGCCACCAGCTTGAAGTTTATTTTATTGAAAATAAACTTGACGCAGACAGAATTTGCGAACAGGTTCTTGTCAATATGCGTTCACGTGTTAAAGCGGAATCAACAAGGCTCAACCTCAAAAAAACACTTGCCTCGTCAAACGATATGGCAAGCCGTGTTGAAAAGTTTGTTGATTGCAGAAGTAAAGATGTCAACGAACGTGAAATTTTTATAGTTGAGGGCGATTCTGCTCTCGGTGCCTGCAAGCAGGCTCGTGATTCCTCATTTCAGGCGGTTATGCCCGTAAGAGGTAAAATACTTAACTGTCTTAAAGTTGAGTATGACAAAATATTCAAAAGCGAAATTATTGTAGACCTTGTAAAAGTTCTGGGTTGCGGCGTTGAAGTGTCATCAAAGTCGAACAAGGAACTTTCGCTTTTCAATATGGACAACCTCAGATGGAGTAAAATAATAATATGTACCGATGCCGACGTTGACGGCTTCCACATAAGAACGCTCATTCTCACAATGATATACAGGCTTATGCCGTCGCTCATACACGCAGGTAAGGTGTTTATTGCGGAATCACCGCTTTACGAAATCAACTCAAAAGGTGAAACGTGGTTTGCCTATACCGAAAAAGAAAAAACCGATGTGCTTGAAAAAATCGGTGACGCAAAGTACACAATTCAGCGTTCAAAGGGTCTCGGTGAAAACGATGCGGATATGATGTGGCTTACCACTATGAATCCGCAGACAAGAAGACTTATAAAAATAAATCCGGATGATGTTGAAGAACTCATTTCCGAAAAATTCGACCTGTGGCTTGGCGACAATCTTCAGGGCAGAAAGGATTATATCGCAGAGAACGGATATATGTATCTCGAACTTGCGGATATTTCATAATATATTATGGCAAGAAAGAAAAAAGATGCTCCCGAAGTACCGAAAGAGGAAAACAGCAATGCACATATTCTCGGTGCGGGCGAGGTAGTTGAACAGTATATTACCGATACGCTTGAAACTAATTTTATGCCCTATGCCATGAGCGTTATTGTGTCACGTGCCATTCCGGAAATTGACGGATTTAAACCGTCGCACAGAAAACTGCTTTATACAATGTATAAAATGGGTCTTATAAGCGGCGGCAGAATAAAATCGGCAAACATCGTGGGCAGAACAATGCAACTGAATCCGCACGGCGATGCCGCAATTTACGATACAATGGTTCGTCTTTCAAAGGGAAACGAAACACTTCTTCACCCCTATGTTGACAGTAAGGGCAACTTCGGTAAAGCATATTCAAAAAATATGGTTTACGCCGCTTCAAGGTATACGGAAGCGAAACTTGAAAGTATATGTTCCGAACTTTTCGGCGATATTGATAAAGATACGGTTGATTTTGTCGATAACTACGATTCGACAATGAAAGAGCCGACGCTTCTGCCGGTTTCTTTCCCGAGTGTTCTTGTGAATATGAACAGCGGTATTGCTGTCGGTATGGCAAGTAATATCTGCTCGTTTAATCTTCGTGAAATATGCAATACGACAATAGGACTTATTAAAGACCCCGATTTTGACGTTTTTGAAACGCTCAAAGCACCCGATTTTATCGGCGGCGGGCAGATAATATATGACAGAACTTCACTTGAAGAAGTGTATAATACAGGCAGAGGCTCTGTAAAAGTCAGAGCTAAATATACCTATGACAAAACAGACAACTGCATAGACGTTACCGAAATTCCGCCTACAACCACAAGTGAAGCGATTATTGAAAAAATAATCGAAAAGGCAAAAGCCGGTGTACTCAAAGAAGTCAGCGATGTTCGTGACGAAACGGATAAAAGCGGTCTTAAAATTACAATAGACCTCAAACGAGGCACGGACCCCGACAAACTGATGAAAAAACTTTATAAAATGACTTCACTTGAAGACAGTTTCGGTGCGAATTTCAATATTCTTGTCGCAGGCGTTCCGAGAGTTATGGGCGTAGCCGAAATACTCAATGAATGGGTTGCATTCAGAACGGAATGTGTAAACAGACGTGTTTATTTTGATTTGACTAAGGCTAAAGATAAACTTCATCTGCTTCTCGGTCTTAAAAAGATTCTTCTTGATATAGACAAAGCAATAAAAATTATACGCAATACCGAAGAGGAATCGGAAGTTGTTCCGAATTTGATGATAGGTTTCGGAATTGACGAAGTGCAGGCTGAGTATGTAGCGGAAATAAAACTCCGTCACCTCAATAAAGAATATATTCTCAAACGTGTTGAAGATGTTGACAAACTTAAAGAAGATATTGAGGATATGGAAGATATACTTTCGAGTAAATCGAGAGTTAAGAAGATAATAATAAAGGAACTTGAAGAAGTTTCAAAAAAATACGGCAAAGACAGACGAAGCGAAATTATTTATGAAACCGATATTGAAGATGAAATTGTCGAAGAAGTACCTGATTATCCCGTTACGCTTTTCTACACAAATGCCGGTTATTTCAAAAAAATAACTCCGCTTTCACTTCGTATGAGCGGCGAGCAAAAATACAAAGAGGGCGACAGCCTTATGCTTTGTGTTGAAGCATCAAACAGTTCGGAACTTCTTTTCTTTACCGATAAATGTCAGGTTTACAAGGCAAAAGCCTCTGATTTTGAAGACAGTAAAGCAAGCGTTCTCGGTGATTTTGTTCCGTCTAAACTCGGGTTTGAGCCGGATGAAAAACCTGTTTATATGGCTGTTACTTCCGACTATTCGGGATATATGCTTTTTGCTTACGAAAACGGTAAACTTGCAAAAGTAAGTATGAACGGATATGAAACAAAAACAAACAGAAAAAAACTTATAAAAGCATATTCGGACAAATCTCCGCTTATAAGTCTGCTTTATATTAAAGAGGATGCAGACATAGTTCTCACATCAACAGCAGGCAGAGTTCTTCTTGTCAACACGGGTGCAATATCGCCCAAGGCTATGAAAGATACGGCAGGCGTAAACGTTATGACGCTGAAAAAGTATCATAAAGTTCAGTCGATGAGGCTTTATAACGAAGGTGAATTTTCAAAACCGCACCGTTATAAAACAAAAACGCTTCCGGCTGCAGGCGCTACGTTAAGTGCTGACGATACAGCCGAACAACTTTCATTGATTTAACAGGTTACTGCAAAAAACAAATGCTGCCCTTTTGTGAAAACACAAAAGGGCAGAGCGAATAAACTTACAGTATGGCACATAAGGTTTTCAAAAGATAAATCTTTTTCTGTCGCCTCTGCAAAACTGTATACGGTGAAAATACCGTTTCAAACGCAAACAAAAAATGTTTATCCGCTGACAGTATGATACCCTAAAAAACACTTTTAATACGCTTTTTTTATTAAAAATAAAAAAATATAAACTTTTTTGAAAAAATTGAAAAAATTTCAAAAAAAGACTTGCTTTTTTCAATACGTTGTGATATTATAATCGGGCGTTGAGCGACAACGCTATTCCGAAAAGAAAGGAATGTTAATATGGACGCTTTACTTTGGTACCACTATGTAATCGGTGCAGTACTTTTTATATCATCAATCATTATAGTAATTCTTGTTATGCTTCAGCAGAGCAAACAGGCAGGTCTTTCAGGTGCCATTGCCGGCGGTGCAGACACATTCTTCGGTAAAAACAAAGGCAGAACAATTGAAGCAAAACTTGCAAAGTACACAAAAATAATTGCTATTGTTTTCTTTGTTATCTCTCTTGCGGCAGTTATCGTTTTCGCATTCTTAAAATAAATATAAATCCCGTTAAAAGGGTTTTATATATGAGTTATTAGCTCAGTAGGCAGAGCACCTGCCTTTTAAGCAGGGTGTCCGGGGTTCGAATCCCCGATAACTCACCAAAGGACATCGGCAAAAGCCGGTGTCTTTTCTTTTTTAGAAAAAGATATATTTAAACGGGGATTCGAACCCCCTCCGCGAAGCGGAACACAATAGGATAGTTTGCGAAGCAAACTCTTGCGGCGAAGCCGCGAGTCCCCGAAACTGCCAAAGGACATCGGCAAAAGCCGGTGTCTTTTATTTTTTTGAAAAAAGACAAATTTGAGCGGGGATTCGAACCCCATTGTCCATCTCGACACGGTTTGCCGCAGGCAGAGTGTCGAGATGGACTTACAATGTTTTATATTCCCGTAAAGTTATACTTTGCGTTTACATTTTCTGCGAGTTTTTCCATAAATTCACGGGTCGGAGTTTCGACCGATTCGAGTTCGTAAGGCAAATTCAAAGCGTCATATTTTCCGAGTGCGGTGTTGTGGTAAGCGAGAAGTTCGTGTTCAGAGGGTGAACAGAATTTTGCGATTTTTTCAACTTCACCATCGTTGTAACCCGGAATAACAGGCGTTCTGAAAATGACTTTTGTCGAAGATTCTTTCAGTTTTTTTGCATTTTCAAGAATACGTCTGTTTGAAACGCCTGTATTTTTTATATGCAGTTCTTCATCTATTCCTTTAATATCGCAGAGTATAAGGTCGAGATAGGGGAGAACATATTCAAAGTTTTTCCACGAAACGTTTGCCGCAGTTTCAATAGCGGTGTGAACACCTTTTTCTTTACATTTTTTCAGAATTTCTGCGGCAAATTCAGGTTGAAGAAGGGGTTCGCCACCTGAAAGGGTAACTCCTCCGCCTGATGTTCTGTAATATTCAATATCTTTTAAAACAATGTCAACAACCTCGTCAGAGGAAACAGTTTCACCCGAAATTTTTCTTGCACCGTACAAACACACATTGGCGCATTTACCGCAGGCAATGCATTTGTCTGTAAATGTTTTGTCGCAGATTTCACTGCATTTTTTGCAGCCGACGCACTTGTTTTTGTAAAACAGCAGTTGCTTTTTTGCACTTTGAGATTCGGGGTTATGACACCACAGACAACGCAGGTTGCAACCCTTTAAAAACACGTTTGTCCTTATGCCGGGGCCGTCATAAATGCTGAATCGCTGAATATCAAAAATATTACCGTTCATATTACATTGCCTGCTCCGTACGTTTGATTATATTGTCCTGAAGTCCTTCCTCAAGTTCAACAAAATATGTGCTGTATCCGCCGACACGGACAATAAGACCCTTGTAAAGTTCGGGATTCTTACGTGCTGCTTTAAGTTCATCTGCATTCAGTACATTTACCTGTAAAGTCTGCCCGCCCATGCGGAAATATGTTTTTGCAAGGGCGATAAACGTTGAAATGCCTCTTTCGGTGTTGAACTGCTGTTTTGAAAACTTCATTTGAAGTACGTTTCCGCTTGTCGCAAGGTACTGGTTGGCTTTAAGCACCGAATTGAGCAGGGCAGTGGGACCGTTTGTATCACATCCCGGAACGGCACCGATGCTGTCGGCAAGTGTTGTGTCGTCACGGTGTTTTCCGTTCGGAAGCGCACCGACGCTTTCGCCGTATCTTGCCGCACGCTGGAAGGTACTGCATCCCATTCCGAATTGACCGCCGCGGAAAGTATCCTTTGTTCTGACATAGCGGTAAATATGGTCGGTAATTTGCGAATAAATTTCGTCAACATCCTCGCAGTCGTTTCCGAATTTATGATACGTTGAAAAGTCCCTGTAAAGTTCATCGTAACCGTCAAAATCATTTCTCAATGCATCAAGGAGTTGTTTCATTGTGTATTTTTCTGTATCGTATATGAAATGTTTAATCGCCGCAAGGCTGTCCGCTGTATCGGGCAGACCTTCGGTTAATATCTGTCCGTGACCGTAGTACGGACCTCGGTTTTTATAGTCAAGACCTTTCTCAATACAGCCCTGAATTACGAGCGAATGCCACGGATTCGGCGCTTCCTCGGCAAAGATGCGCTGACATTTGTTTGACATATCAATAACATTATCGGCAAGGTATTCAACTTGTTTTTTGTATGCGCCTAAAAGTTCGTCAAACGTTTTGAAGTTTTCGGCGCTGCCTGTATTCAGACCGAGCGTTTGAAAACTTTTCTGACATTCACCGTCAAAAAGGGCAAACTCAAGAGCCTTGATAATGCTGATTTCACCGTCTTCAAGACCCATGTGCGACTTGCCGAAAATGTCAATCTGGTTACAGCCGTTCATACAGTAAAGGTGTGCGTCGGATGCCGGAATACCAATTGCTTCAAGTGCGGGACAGACGCATTCATCATTGTAAATTGCAGGCATACCGATACCCGTTGCGATTGTTTCGGCGGCTTCACGCCATGCTCTTTCGGGGCTGTTGCGGTGCAGTCGCATTGTAATATTCGGTGTGTTGTAGTGAAGTTCCCTTGCGACCCGAAGTACGTCAAATGTCAGTTCACAACTCTTATCGTTCCAGAATTCGTCGCTTCTGCCGATACAAAGATTCCACGCACGGCATCGGTGGAAAAGATGCCAGAGTTTTTTGAGACATTCATATCTGTCCTCGGGGTCATCGTTTTCGTAGTATGCGCCCATTGCGTAGTCAAAAAGTCCGGGAGAATCGTTTTCGATAAAACTGTATGCAAGCCAGAAAAACTGACATGCTTCAAAGAAATTTCTCGGCTGTTTTTTCGGAACGTTTTCAAAAGCGGATATGATTCTTGAAAGTACGGTTTTGTCCTCGTTTTCGGCGGTGACAATCATTTCTTCTGCAAGTGTCTTGTATCTGTCGGCAAGAATTTCAATAGTGGAAAGTGCAATTTCAAGCGAATCGTAAAAACTTTTTTTGTCGGTATGGATTTTTCTGAACAGGTTTAATTTCTCTCTTATACCGTCTGTACCTATTCTTAACAGCATCTCATAGTCGGGATTGGCATGGCCGCCGCCCTCGCCCCAGCAGCAATCTGCTTCACGCATTTTATGCTGATGCTCCGTGAATGAAGACCCTGTCAAAAAATGGGTTCTGATAGGTTCAAATTCTTCGTAGAGTGCGTCAATTTCCTGTGAAAGTTCGGGGAATCTTTCCTTTTGAGCGTCTCTTAAATGTGGGTGAGAGAACATTCCGGCGCCTCGGCTGTAATGAATGCCAAGGTTGGGATATGTACAGCCGGGACCTGCGAACCAGTCATCGGGATTGATTGACAGTTCAACCGTTTCCGCCTGTCTTTTCATTCCGCAGGCAATGCGGTAATTGCGCTCGTATTCGGGTGAAACACCGCTTACATCCGCTTCCTTGAATCCGAA
Organism: Acutalibacteraceae bacterium; assembly: GCA_045598225.1. GTDB lineage: Bacteria > Bacillota > Clostridia > Oscillospirales > Acutalibacteraceae > DTU089. The sequence continues at coordinate 113,767 of JAZLLP010000033.1, forward strand.
GGCAAACGGCTCGATTTTTCTTATATCCATAACGCATCCTCCTTGAAAACCGTCGTTTTTTAAATTATAGCATACAAAATTCCCAATGTCCATTTTTACATTAAATAATATCATTGTTGTTCACCGTTTATTATTCGCTTGATATTTTCTGTGAAAATTGATATAATTAAACGAATATATTTGTTTCGGAAAGGAAATAATTATGAATCTTAATACAAAAACAAAACTTACAGATTGTTTTAAACTTTCAAACGGAGTTGAAATTCCGTGTATCGGCTACGGAACATGGCAGACACCGAACGGCGGTGTTACCGAAAACTGCGTAAAGACGGCTATTAAGAACGGCTACACACATATTGATACTGCATGGGTGTACGGTAATGAAGTTGAGGTAGGCGCAGGAATAAAATCGTCCGGAGTTGCAAGGGATAACATTTTTCTTACCTCAAAGCATTGGGTAACAGAGCGTGGCTATGAAAAAACAATAGCCGCCGTTGAAACTTCACTTAAAAACCTCGGCGTAGATTATCTTGATTTGTATCTTATTCATTGGCCGTGTGTTGAAAAGTGCTCAAAGGACTGGGAAGAAATAAACGCCGAAACATGGCGAGGATTTGAAAAAATGTATAACGACGGAAAATTGAAGGCTATCGGCGTAAGCAATTTTCAGCCTAAGCACCTCGAATCACTTTTCAAAAACTGCACCGTCAGACCTATGGTCAATCAACTGGAGTTCCATCCGGGTTACACACAGTTTGATAATGTAAAATTCAATCAGGAAAACGGAGTTCTTGTTGAAGCATGGAGCCCACTCGGAAGCGGAGCAGTTCTAAATGACGGGGGACTTAAAAAAATCGCCTCAAAGTACGGCAAATCCGTTGCACAGATTTGTGTTAGATTCGCACTTCAATGCGGTGTTCTTCCTCTTCCGAAATCAACAAACGCCGACAGAATGGTGAAGAATTCTCAAGTGTTTGATTTCGTTATCAGCGATGAGGATATGAAAACTCTTATTGAGTATCCGGAAATCGGATTCAGCACATTTCTTCCTGAAAATGCACCTGCCGATGCTCTTGCAGAAGAATAAAACAAGAAATAACCGGGCGAAGAGAGAAATTAAATCTCTTTTCGTCCGGTTTTCTTGTTAATTTAATACTGTTAAACTAATCTGAATGTTCTTACTTCAAACGGTTTAATGTTAAATGTGAATTCATTTCCGTTTTCTAAAACGGGATTTTCGATTGCTTCTTCCATAAGATTACATTCGGTAATGTTGTAATTGCAGGGAAGTTTAACGTTGACATGTGTATGTTTACCTTCTGCTTCATACATTCTTATAATAAGACCGTTGCCGTCCTGCGCTTTTTTAACAGCATCAAGAATAACGTCTTTTGCTTCAACACAAATAAATGTATTTTCTTTCTTTTCGCCGTTTGCTTTTGCGGTGTAGAACGCTTCAAACGGAATGTTAAGAGCGAATGCTTCATTAACCGTTTCGGCATCAGCATAAGTGCCTTCGTGCGGATAAAGTGAATATGTGAAAGTGTTAATTCCTATATCTGCAGTTGCGTCGGGAAGTACGGGAGCACGCATAAGAGTAATTCTCATAACGTTATCGGTAATGTCATAACCGTACTTGCAATCGTTAAGAAGGCTGACACCGTAATCACGTTCGGAAAGGTCTGTCCATTTGTGAGCACAGCACTCAAACATTGCTTTTTCATAAGAGTTGTTGGCGAATGTCGGTCTTTCAATTGCGCCGTGAGCGATTTCAAATGTTGAATATCTTGAACGAATGTCAAGCGGGAATTCTGCTTTGAGAATTTTCTCTTTTTCGTGCCAGTCAACCTCTGTAACAAAATCGAGCGTACGGCTTTCTGCTTTAAGAGTTATGTACTGGGTGATAACAGAGTTGTTTATTTTTCTGACCTGCTTTATAACGGCTTTTACGGGCGTTTGCTCTGCAATTTCCATTGATGTGAGGTCAAGAACTTTAACCATCTGCATCTTATAGTCATTTTCAAGGTTCCATGCGCTTTCGTGAATGGGTTTGTCGTGTGAAAGTGTAAGAAGATTGCCTTTACCCGTTAAAATCTGTCTGTTTGCTTTTTTGTCGAAAATTGCGGAAATAAGACCGTCATTATCAAATTCGGCACGAATGAATTCATTTTCAAGAGCAAACGGAGATTTTTCCGCTTTGACGGATGATGTGCAGTCTGCTTTCTTTTCTTCAACGGTGAAAACTTTGTAACCTATGCCGGGAACATCCTCTGCAATAAATTCAAGAACAAATTTGCCGTCGGTTTCTTTGACGGTGCAGTTCATTGCTTTGCCGTCGCTGTCTTTAACGGTTGCTTCTGCAAAAGGAATTTCGGCGCAAACAGATGAAGTGAGTTTGTGTGTGTGCATGTTCCATACAATAACGGAATTGTCTTTTGAATACTTGTCGTTGAGAACTGTGAACGCTTCATTTTTAAGTTCTGCGCCTTTTTCTTTGAGTTCTTCGTATTCTCTGCGTGTGTCCTCAAATACTTCGTGAATTGATGTGCCGGGAAGAATGTCGTGGAACTGGTTCTGTAAAAGAATTTTCCATGCGTTTTCAATTCTTTCAACGGGATATTTACCTGCGAGAAGTGAAATCATTTCAATTTCACGCATCATATATTCGCCACGGCGGTTGTTCTGTTTAACGAATGCCTGTGAAGTGAATGTGCCTCTGTGGTTTTCGTAATACATTTCGCCGTCCCAAACGGGGAGTTCCTCTGTATTTTTGTCAATGGCGTTGTAAAAATCTTCTGCCTGTCCCATTCTGACTTCGGGCATACCGGGAAGTTTTTCCATTCTTCTGATGCGTTCAACCATAGTGTGAGTGCATCCGCCGCCGCCGTCACCGTAACCGAAGTTGCCCATTGTGGCATCAACAAGGTCGTTCTGAAGATTTTTTCTTCTTGCGGTGAGTATGTAATCGGCATCGCCTTCGCCGTTGTAACTGACTTTCTGCATATATGAAAGAACTTCATCACCCGACGGTGAGCGCCATTTGAATACGCTTACGGGGAATTCGTTTGTGTCGTTGTACTGAAGTTTTGAAGTAAAGAAATACTTCATACCCGATTTTTTAATAATCTGCGGAAGCGCCGCTGTAAAACCGAAGCAGTCGGGGAGCCAATAAATGTCGGAAGAAACGCCGAATTCTTTCATAAAGAATTCTCTGCCGTAAAGAAGTTGTCTTACAAGACTTTCGCCCGAAGCGATGTTTGTGTCCGCTTCAACCCATGTGTTACCTGTAATTTCCCACTGTCCGTTTTTAACTTTTTCTTTTACACGCTCGAAAATTTCGGGGTATCTCTCTTTCATAAACCAGTAAACGATAGCCTGTGACTGTGTGAATCTGAAATCTTCGTATGTGTCCATAAGAGCAAGGTTGTTTGAAAACGTTCTTGCGGTTTTTCTGTTAAGTTCTCTTACAGTCCAAAGCCATGCAATGTCGAGGTGAGAGTGACCGGAAAGAATAACTTCGCCCGGAGTTGCTGATTTAATTGTAGCAACTTCTTCCCAGAATTCTTTTCTTGCAGAGGGGACAGATGCATAGAATTTTTCATTTCCGAGGTCAAAGCAGAGTTTGTGCATGCAGGTGTCAATAGCGTTGTAAAGCCTTTTTGCGACGTATTTGTCTTCGGTGTGTTTATATACGTCCCACGCACAAATCATATCGTAATAAAGTGCTTCGGCATCTTCATTTATTATTCTGAATTCGGAAGTTTTCAAAGTGTACGGCATTTTTGTGATATTCGGGAACTGCATATTGAAAAGCCCGCCGTTATCAGCCGCATTTTCGCATTGAATAAAGAGTTTTTCGCCCGCTTTAAGTCCGCGCGGGAAAAGAATATCGTCACGGCTTACCCAGCCTTCATTTGCACGGGAAGAAACTGCGCCGACGATTTTTTCGTTTATTCTTATTATTGCTTCGCCGCCGAAATCAACCGTGAAGTAAACTTTTCTGCCTTCACATTCTGCGGGAACTGTGAAATCCGCTTCAAAATATACTGTATCGTGATAACCGGTTTTATAGGTGTCGCCGAGATGCGTCGTGTAAGCAGGCTCGCCGTCAAGAACTATTTTGCCGGGTTCAACATGTGTACCTCTGTAACATTTCCAATCGGAAATAACAAATCTTTTTTCTGTAATGTACGGTTCAAGGTATTTGTTGATAAGGTTTTCGAGAACTCTCGGATTTGAAGTATGCATAAATACACCTCTTTAATTATATTTTAATTCATTCTATCATATTTAAAAATTTGTTTCAATTCATTTATTTAAAATAATCGTCTTGACGGCATAAAAATAATAATTTATACTTGTTTTAATTTAAAAACCGGAGGATTTACTATGATAATAAGGAAACTTACCCCAAAAGACCTTTATCAGTCGGCGGGGTGTGCCGCGCAGGCTTTCGGCGGCAATATTGAGCCGCAGGACCTTGAAATGCCCGAAACAAAAATGCTTGCCGCATTTGATGATGATAACGAAACTCTTTTCGGTCAGTTTGAAATAATTGATTTTAATAATTTCTTCGGTAAAGGCAAACTTAAATGCGCCGGAATAGGCGGTGTGGCAACAAGGGCGGAACATCGCAGAAAAGGTGCTGTCCGTGCTTTGTTTAACGAGTTTTTCACAAACGGTGAGTATGATTATGATATAAGCATTCTTTACCCGTTTTCCACGTCATATTACAGACAGTTCGGCTATGAAACATCTGCGCCGTGTATGAACGCAACTGCACGTTTTACGGAGTTTTCGTACATTGAACGCAACACCGACGTTGAGTTGTTTGATGAGTCAAAACTTCCGCAGATACTTGAACTTTACAACAGAATTGCAAAAAAATACAATCTTTGTTTTGAACGCACAAACGGAAATTATTTTAACTGTAAGCCGTATTATTCATTGAGGTATACGTATTTATGGAAAAATAAAGAGGGAAAATACGGCGGATATGTTTCTTTGACAATCGACCGTCTTGACGAACTTATTACCGTAAATGAAATAATGTATGAAAATAAAGAAGCGTTGCTTGGTATATTAGGCTTTTTGCGTACATTTGACAGCAATCAGCAGAAAATATGTTTTGAAAAAATTCCCGTTGATTCCCCGATAGTGAACCTTGTTCAGAACGAAAAACATTTTGAACGCAAAGTCGGCAATATGGGCGCAGTAAGAGTTCTTAATATGAAAAACGTGCTTAAAATGAAAAAGTTTCCTGTTGAAAAAGGCTCTTTCACAGTCGAAATACACGATGTAATTAAAAATAATAACGGAAAATTCAAAATAGAATACGAAAACGAAGAATGTAATATAACAAGTTTTGACGGTGAAACAGATGTTGTTCTTGAACCCGAGGGAATGTCAAAAATTTTCCTCTGCGGTGCGAATGAATATGAAATTCCGTATATGAACGGCGTAAAAGTGAATAAAGATAATCCCGATTTTTACCGTGCGTTCCCCGTGCAGAATACGTTTTTTGTTGACGGTTTTTAATAAGAATAAGTAAACGAGGATATATAATGACAAAACAGGAATGGAAAAAATTCAGAGGCTCTGCCGAAAAGCCCGATCACATAATGCTGTCATTGAACGGTCCTGCCGAAAGCAGCAGAACAGTTTCATGGCGCACCTCACGAAATGTTGAAAACGGATATATACTGTATCGCAAAAAAGGCTCACAGAGTGAGTGGATGAAGTCGGATGCGAAGAAAAATGCGTTTGATACCGATATGGACAGCAGTAACTATTTTTTTGCGGATATGAAAGACCTTGAAGCAGATACACAGTATGAGTATATCTGCGGTAATGAGGTCTTTTCAAGCGATGTTTTCACGTTCAGAACATCGAGAGAAAATATTGATAAATTCACTTTTCTTGCTCTTTCCGATATACAGACGGGAGGACCCGAGCCGCCGCCCGATTATACATTTTTAGGTCAGTTCATAAAAGGTGTTCTTAAAGAACATCCCGAAATTGAATTTATTCTTACCGCAGGTGACAACACTAACTGCGGTCAGACCGATTTGCAGTGGTGCGGTCTGTTTGAGGGACTGAAAGGTATTATCGAAACTGTTCCTTTTATGATGAGTATGGGGAATCACGATGATTTCGGGTACGAAGATTATTACACGGGAAAAGGCAAATATTATTCCGAATTTACGGAGTATTTTTCAAATATGCTTAAATATTCTTATCCGCAGAACGGACCTGAAGGCAGAAAAACGGCAAATTATTCGTTTGATTACGGTGACGCTCATTTTGCTGTTGCAAGTGTAACCGGATACGAAATAATGAACGAGTGGCTGAAAAAGGATGCGAAAAATTCCGATAAAAAATGGAAATTCAGCGTTCATCATTTTCCTGTCTGTTATTCTACCGTTTGTCTTGAAATTGAAGATACATATCCTGCGCTTAAAGACGGACTTGAATCTTTTGATATTGTATTTTCGGGGCACGAGCATTGTTTTGCACGTTCTTTTCCACGCCTTAACAACGTTCTTTACGACAGACCGTCGCAGGGAACGGTTCATTATAATCTCGGAAGCGGCAACAGAAACCCGTCAAGCAGGGGAATTGTTTCAAAAGCGTGGAACTGCGTAACATACGGTCACGAACAGGAACTTTCAATGTTTGCGCTTGTAACGGTAGACGGCGGAAAATGCACTTTGACGTCATATCTTGAAGACGGCAGAATTGTTGACAGTTGCGTTATTGATAAAGAAAATGACGTTATTTTGCCGTATTCGTGCGCACCCGTTCACCGTAAAACCCGACTTAAATTCAAGGGATACGATATCGGTATAATAAACGAGAACACGTTGCCGAAAAATATTGACGGCGTATGGTATATTTCGCCCGGTCAACTTGTAAGTTTTATCGGCGGTGAAGTTTTGAGAACACAGGGCAGAATACACCTTGAAATATACGGAAAAAAAGCGGATTTTACGGAAAACAGCGATGTTGCGGAAACAGGTGACGGAAACTTTAAAATGCAGGGCAAATGTTTGCGGCTTGATAACGGTCAACTGTTTGTTCCGGTTGATGATTTTTGCAAAGCGTTTAATATGCACCCGATGTATTTCCCCGAAAACAACTTCATTTCCATTGAATGTGAAGAAGAAAAAACGTACTGTCCCGTTCAGCCGTAGTGCCGGTTGTTAGTTGTTAGTTGTCAGTTGCCGGTTGCCAGTTGTCAGTTGCTAGTTGTCAGTTGTCAGTTGTCAGTTGTTAGTTGTTGCTAGTTGCCGGTTGTTAGTTGTTAGTTGCCGGCTGTCAGTTGGCAGTTAGTTAACTTAACTAATAGTTAAGATGTAATAAGTGCGACTGATTTTATCAAATGAGATTTAAGATAAAAAAGCAAAAGCAAGTTTTCTCGAAATTGGGAAAACTTGCTTTTTTCATAAAATATAAATCTTAAATCCCGTTAAAAGTGTCAACTGATAACTGACAACTGATAACTGATAACTGATAACTAATAACTAACAACTGGCAACTGACAACTAACAACTGGCAACTAACAACCGGCAACTAATCACTTCGTACCGAAAATACGGTCGCCCGCATCACCGAGACCGGGAATGATATAACCGTGGTCATTGAGTTTTTCATCAAGTGCCGCAACGAAAATATCTACATCGGGATGTGCTTCCGAAAGTGCTTTAAGTCCTTCGGGAGCAGCGATAATTCCGAGGAATTTAATGTGTTTGGGACCGCGTTTTTTAATCTGTGTAATAGCGTCGATTGCAGAGCCGCCCGTTGCAAGCATGGGGTCTACAACGAAAACTTCACGTTCTTCAATATCTGCGGGTAATTTGCAGTAATATTCAACCGGCTGCAATGTTTCGGGGTCACGGTAAAGACCGATGTGACCTACTTTTGCAGACGGAACGAGTGTAAGCATACCGTCAACCATGCCGAGACCTGCACGGAGAATCGGAACAACGGCAAGTTTTTTGCCGGAAAGAACTTTTGCTTTTGTTTTGCAGATAGGTGTTTCTATCTCAACTTCTTCAAGAGGAAGATCTCTTGTTGCCTCATAGCAAATAAGATTTGCTATTTCGGAAATGAGTGCTCTGAATTCTTTTGAACCTGTGGAAACGTCACGGAGAATAGAGAGTTTATGCTGAATAAGCGGATGATCCATTACTAAAATTTTGCCCATAATCAACTTCCCTTTCTTTTTTTACTTAAAATATTATAGTTTTTTATTTGAAACTTGTCAACCGGATAAAAAAACTTTGTCGATTTTTATTTTTAAATTAAAAACCGAGCATTTCTTCGGCGTTTTTTAACTGTGTTTCGGTTATTTCACCGCCGCCGATAATACGGGAAATTTCAAGTTTTCTGCCTTCACGGTCAAGTTCTTTTATACTCGTGTATGTTTTTCCTTCGTGAGCAGACTTTTCAATAAGGTAATGACTGTCTGCTTTTGAGGCGATTTGTGCAAGATGCGTTACGCAGATTACCTGCCTGCCCCGTGATACTTCGCATAATTTAGAAGCAATTTTCACAGCGGCTCTGCCGCTTACACCCGAATCTATTTCATCAAAAATCATTGTAGCGATTTTGTCCTTGTCGGAAAGAACGTTTTTGAATGCAAGCATAATTCTCGAAAGTTCGCCGCCGCTTGCAATTTTTGCAATGGGCTTCGGGTCTTCACCGATATTTGCACTGATAAGAAACTGAGCACTGTCAATTCCGCTTTCACATAGCGGCACATCTGTAAATTCCGCCGAAAACTTTACATAAGGCATATCGAGAAAACGCAGTTCATCACAAACTTTTTCAGCGAAAATTTTCGCCGACCTGCGCCGTGACGAAGAAAGCGAAAGTGCTGATTTGTACGCTTCTTCATATAAATTATCACGTTGAGATACAAGTTTTTCGAGAGTTTCGTCGGAAAGTGAAATGTTTTCAAGTTCTTCTTTTGCATTTTTAAGATATGAAAGCATTTCCTGCTCCGTATCACCGTATTTTTTTGAAAGTCTGTAAAGCAAATCGAGTCGGTCTTCAATTTGTGAAAGTTCATTCGGTGAAAAATCATCTTCGCCCGCACCGTACCGCAAAGTGTCGGAAATATCCGAAAGACTGTAATACACTTCCGAAAGAGCGGAAGAAAGTTTTTCGGCATCTGCGGAAAATTTTGAAACGGATTCTATTTCACGAAGCGCACCCGAAACAAGTTGTAAAGCGCCTTCAAACCCGTCACTGCCCGAAATCGCATCATAAGATGAAAAAAACGCAGACTGTATTTTTTCAAAATTCTGCAACACGGAACGGCGATTTTTAAGTTCTTCCCATTCACCGGGACAAATATCCGCCTTTTCAAGTTCATCAATCTGATATGTCAGCATATCGATTTTTCTCGCACGCTCCGCTTTATCGGCAGACATTTTTTTGATTTTTAAGTCAGTATCAGACAGAAGCACATACCTGTTTTTGAAGTTTTCAAGCAAATCGCCGTCATCCGCAACAGAATCTATATATGACAAATGTGTGTCTGAATCAAGAAGTTCACGGCTGTCCTGCTGACCGTGTATATTTATTAAGGTTGAGCCGAGTTCCTTTAATGAGGAAACAGTAGTTAACGAAAAATTCACCCTGCACACGTTTTTGTCGGCACTGATTACTCTTGAAATTACAAGAGAATTGTCATCGTTCACGGGAAGCCCGAGTGATTCAAGGCATGACACGGTTGATTTGTCAATATCCGAAAAAAGCGCCGTTACCTCGGCATCCGTTTCGCCCGTGCGAATAAGTTCACGGGAAGTACGAAAGCCAAGTACGGCGTTAATTGAATCAAGTATTATTGATTTGCCCGCACCGGTTTCACCGGTCAACACGTTAAAGCCCCGCGAAAACTCTATCTCGGCGCTTTCAATAATCGCAATGTTTTTTATTTTTAAAACTGCGAGCATATAATATCCTTATTTCTTCATCAATTTTTCAAGATCTTCTGCAACAAATGCTGCTGCTTCGGGTGTTCTGCAAAGCAGGAATATTGTGTCATCACCCGCTATTGTGCCGACAATATCCGCTACATCCATATTATCAATGGCGGCGCAGGCGGCATTTGCAAGTCCCGGTGAACATTTTATAACACAAATATTCCCCGCATAGTCAACTTTTGTAAGAGAACCCGAAAAAAGAGTTTCAAGCATACCGGTATAGCCTGTTTTTTTATTCTGTTCAACAGTATAACGGTAAACTCCGTTCGGTCCGAGAGTTTTAAGAAGCCTGAGTTCCTTAACATCCCTTGAAACGGTTGCCTGAGTAACATCGTAACCTTTTTCCCGAAGTAAAAGAAGCAATTCGTCCTGCGTGCCTATATCATACCGGGCGATAAGGTCAAGTATCAGTTTGTGTCTGTTTCTTTTCATTTCTTTCGTCCTTTACGTTGATATTTTCTTTCTTAATACATCAATAAATGTATAATTTTTTATTTTTATAAACTCCGCCGTGTCTTCGGAACGTTTAACGGTAACGGTAGCATCTTCCGGAATCTGTACCGCTGTTTCTCCGTCGCACGAAAGGATTGATTCACCTGAATTGTCGTGCGTTATTTCAAGAAATGACGAATCTCTTAAAACAACCGAGCGTGAAAAAACGGTGTGACAGCATACCGGTGTAAGCATTAAACTTTCAACCTGAGGCTCTATTACAGGCCCGCCTGCCGAAAGCGAATACGCCGTTGAACCCGTCGGTGTGGAAACAATTACACCGTCAGCCATATACTGAATAAGCGGTTCGCCGTTACAGGAAACGGAAAGTTTCATAATGCGTATACTTCCGCTTCTTGAAACAACCGCATCGTTGATGCAATTTGAATGATATAATATTTTTCCGTTTTTGTCAATAATCGACGCTTCAAGCATCATTCTTTTTTCAGTTGTATAATTTCCGTCAACAACATTTTTGAGAAGTGACGATTCATCCGCTTCAAGGCAGGCAAGAAACGCAAGTTTCCCCGCATTCACGCAAAGAAGCGGTTTTTTATATTTCACCGAAAGTTTTGCGGCGTTAATAAAAGTTCCGTCTCCGCCGATTGAAATAACGATATCGGCGTTTTCAAGAATACAGTCAAGCGTGCCGTATTGAATAAAATTTTTCTCACCGAAAAACGATTTGTTTTTTTCTTCAATCAAGGCGGTGCAGTTCAACTTTTCTATTGTGTCAAGAAATTTTTCGGTAACACATAACGCATTTTTACGGGTCATATTGGGAATAACCGCAAATTTCACAATTCTCACCCCTTATCAAGAATGTCGTGCGACAGTTTAACGAGTTCGAAAACACCCGAAAGAATTTCGGAACAATCGGATATTTCATCACTTTTTTCAATGTACATAAGGTATTCTATATTTCCCTCGGGACCTTTTACAGGTGAATGTTCAAGACCGAGTACTTTAAATTTATTCTGTGCGGCAAAAGAAACGGTATTTTCTATTACTTCGGCATGAACGGCAGGGTCACGCACCACGCCCTTTTTACCGACTTTTTCACGCCCCGCTTCAAACTGCGGCTTTATAAGGCACACGGCCTGTGCGTTACTTTTAAGTAATTCGTGCATTACGGGTAATATAAGTTTAAGTGAAATAAACGAAACATCAACCGATGCAAAATCAATTTCTTCGGGTATCTGTTCACGGGTGACATATCTGAAATTTGTTCTTTCAAGATTGACAACCCGTTCATCACTCCGCAGTTTCCATGCAAGTTGACCGTATCCGACATCTATGGAATACACTTTTGACGCACCGTTTTGAAGCATACAATCCGTAAATCCGCCGGTTGAAGCGCCTATATCCATACAGACGCATCCGTCAAGTTTTATCGGGAAACTCTGCATTGCTTTTTCAAGTTTCAGTCCGCCGCGGCTTACGTATTTCAAAGTGCTTCCACGCACCTCTATTTTGTCATCGGGTTTTATATCTCTGCCCGCTTTCATCTCTTTTTGTCCGTTCACATAAACGATTCCGCTCATTATAAGCGCTTTCGCTTTTTCACGGCTCTCGGTAAACCCCTGTTCAAAAACAGCGGTATCGAGCCTTATTTTATCGCTCAATCGTTTCTCGCACTCCAATCGCTTTGCACATTCCGTTACAGTCAAGTTCGTATTCGTTAAGTATTTCCGATAACTGCCCCTGTTTTACGAAACAGTCAGGAAAAGCGTGAAGAGAATAGTCGCATTTTACCGAGTTTTCAAGAAGCACGCTTCCGAATTTTTCACCGATACCGCCGCTTCTTACGCCCTCTTCAAAAAAGAATACCCGCTTTACACCTTCAAATTCGGAAAACACTTCCGAAGAAAATGGTATTATCTTGTTAAGTTTGATTATTTTAATTAACGTACCGTTTTCTTTGAGTTTTTCGTATGCTTTTACTGCTTCACAAAACAGTCTGCCGTATGTAATAAGTACGGTATCGGCATTTTTGTCACCGTACACGTCAAAATCCGCTCCGGTTACTTCAAAGCCTTCGGGGAGTTCGCACTCACGCCCTCTCGGATACCTTACCGCAACAGGACCGTCAATATGATAAAGCGCATTTACAAAATCTTTATTGAGTTCCGAATAATACGCCGGTGAATATACGGTAATATCGGGAATACCGTTAAAAAACGAAACATCGTAAATACCGTTATGCGTTTCTCCGTCACTTCCGACTATACCGGCTCTGTCAACGGCAATTATCATTTTTGATTTCTGCAAAGCACAATCGTGCATTATCTGGTCAAAACACCGCTGTAAAAAAGTGGAATACACAACAAATACCGGAAGCATTCCGCTTTTTGAAAGACCGAGCGCATAGGGAATTGCGTGCTCCTCCGCTATACCTACATCAAAAAATCTGTTTTCATATTCTTCTGAAAAGCGTTTAAGCCCCGTTCCCAAAGACATTGCGGCGGTAATGGCGCATATACGCTTATCTTTAGCCGCCTGATTATATAAAAATTCACCGAATTTTTCCGAAAAACTGTCATCGGACTGTTTTACTTCTCCCGTTTCTCTGTTGAAAGGTCCTACTCCGTGAAACAAAGACGGGTTTTCTTCTGCCGGTTTATAACCTTTGCCCTTTACCGTGTTTATATGTAAAAGAACGGGTGATTTAACCGATTTTGCACCCTCAAGCGCATTACATAACTGCTCTATGTTGTGCCCGTCAATAGGCCCCATATAACGCACGCCGAAATCTTCAAAGAAATTACTTTGATAGAGCATATTTTTAACATCGGTTTTTATCTTAAAAAGTTTATCTGCAACAGACTTTCCGATTAGAGGTATTTTTGAAATTACCTTTTCGGTTGCGGCTTTAAGTTTAAAATAGCCTGTTCTTGAACGCATAACCGCAAGGCTTTTTGCAAGGTGTCCCACATTTTTTGAAATAGACATACCGTTATCGTTAAGTATTACTATAAGCCTTGCATTTTTCATTCTGCCGGCATTGTTTATTGCTTCATAAATCAGTCCGCCCGTAAGCGCACCGTCACCGAGCACCGCAACAGCATAATTCTTTTTGCCGTTTACAAGGTTTGCCGAAGCAATACCCAAAGCAGTCGAAACGGATGTACTGCTGTGACCGCTGTACACAATGTCATGTTTGCTTTCATTAGGACGTGAAAAGCCCGAAATACCGTCTTTTTTACGAAGACCGGAGAATTCGTCATAACGCCCCGTAAGCAGTTTATGCGTATAAACCTGATGACCGACATCCCATATTATTTTATCGTCCGGCGAATCAAAAACTCTGTGAAGGGCAATAGTAAGTTCGACTACACCGAGATTTGATGCAAGATGACCGCCGTTTTCGGATACCGTACCGATAACGGTATCTCGAATTTCTTCTGCAAGAAGCGGAAGTTCATTTTCGCTCAACGCTTTAACATCGGCGGGTGATTTTATATTTTCAAGAAGTTTGTGCTCCATAAAAATCAGTTGTCCCTCTTTGAAAGATATTCCGCATACTGTTTCAATTCAGCATTATTTTCAAAAACATCGAGGCTTGCCATAGCAGTATTCGTAAGTTCTTCTATAAGTTCACGGCACTTTTCAAGACCGAAAATACTGACATAAGTCGATTTGTTGTTTTCCTCATCACTGCCTATCGGTTTTCCGAGTTTCTCCGCTGTACTTGTTACATCGAGAATGTCATCTTTAATCTGAAAAGCAAGTCCGATATTCGTTGCAAACGTTTTCGCCGCTTCTATTTTTTCATAGTTTGCTTTTGCCGAAATACAACCCATAACGCAGGCGGCTGAAATAAGGCATCCTGTTTTCAGTTTTTCCATAAGTTCAAGTTTTTCGGCGGAAAGTTTTTCATTTTCGCCCGCGAGGTCAATATACTGACCGCCGACCATACCGGAAGCACCGGCATAATGTGAAAGTGCGGACACCGCTTCAACGGCAACTTCAGGCGGATATTTGCCTTTTTTCGCTCCGTCGGCAATAATGCCGAATGCGGCAGTTAAAAGTCCGTCACCTGCAAGAAGTGCATTCGCTTCACCGAACACTTTGTGATTTGACGGCTTTCCCCGCCTGAAATCGTCATTATCCATACAGGGCAAATCATCATGAATAAGTGAATAAGTGTGAATAAATTCAACGGCGCACGCAAGCGGAACGGCATTTTCGGCATTGCCGCCCGCCGCTTCGCAAAACAGCATACAAAGAAGCGGTCTTACACGTTTACCGCCGTTTTTTACGCTGTAATACATCGCATCGTAAACTCCGCCGACTTCGGAAAAAATCGGCGTAAGTTCATTGTTCATATATGAATTCACAAGTGAAATATATTCGTCTGTTTTATTACTGTTCATCTGTTTCACCGTTATCAAGAAGTTTTTTTATTTTACATTCGGCGGAATCGAGATACTTCTCGCATTCACAAAGAAGTTCTGTTCCTTCGGTAAAAAGTTTCAGCGACTCTTCAACAGATATACCGCCGTTTTCAAGAATTGCAGTTATTTCTTCAAGTCTTTTTACAGATTCTTCATAAGTTTTTTTCATATTGTTTCACCGTTTATACTTTTAACACCGGCAAGCACAGTGCCGTTTTTTATTTTTATTTTCAATTCGTCACCGACAGAGAGCGTATTCACATCGGTAACCGGATTACCGTTTTTAAAAGCAAGCGAATATCCCCTTGCTATAACATTAAGCGGACTTAAAGCGTTCAGTTTTCCCGCATAATTTGAAAGCGTTCCACGCTCGTTTTCTACAAGCCTTTTTGCGGATAAATTCATTCTTTCGGAAATGCCCGCAATCTTTTTTCTGTCCTCATTTATTTTCAAAAGAGGATTTTTTAATGCACCGCTGCTTTCAATTCTCAAAAGACGTTCACGCTGATAATTGATGAAATGAAGTTGTGCCGAAAACATTTTACTTTTTTTCAAAGAAAGTTCCGACTTCAAAGCAAATACGTCGGGTACGGCAAGTTCAGCCGCCGCCGACGGTGTGGGGGCTCGTAAATCGGCAACGAAATCGCATATTGTATAATCGGTTTCGTGACCTACTGCGGAAATAACGGGAATGTGAGAAGCGAAAACCGCACGGGCGACAATTTCTTCGTTAAACGCCCACAAATCTTCTATTGAGCCGCCGCCTCTGCCCACAATAAGCACATCTGCGGCGTTAAACTCGTTAAAAAGATTAACGGCATCGGCAATATCTTTTGACGCACCGTCACCCTGAACGAGAACGGGTTTTAAAATAATTTCCGTACCGGGACATCTTCTGCTTATAACGTTAATTATATCTCTTACGGCGGCGCCCGTTTCGGATGTCACAACGCCGACACGCTTCGGAAAAAACGGAATATCTTTTTTGTACCGTTTATCAAAAAGCCCCTCGGCTTCAAGTTTCTTTTTCAACTGTTCAAAAGCAAGATTTAAACTGCCGATTCCGTCAGGCTGCATATCGTTAATGTAAAGTTGATATGAGCCGTCACGGGGAAAAAGACTGACACTTCCGAATGCGATTATTCTCATACCGTTTTCGGGTTTAAAACGCAAACGTGAAGCGTTGCCTGCAAACATTACCGCCTTTATTGACGAGTTTTCATCCTTTACGGACATATAAAGATGACCTGTGTAATGAGCCTTAAAATTTGAAATTTCACCCGTCACAAAAACGTGTGCAAGCGCTTCGTTATTGTCAAGAAGCGATTTAACATAATTATTCAGTTGTGAAACAGTATAGACCGCAGGTGTCATTTGTTTACCTCTGAAAATGTAAGAATTGCAACTCCCGCCGCATTGTCGCACGAAAATTCGGGTTCTGCAAAAGATGCGTCAAAACGGGATGTTATTATATTTTTTATTATTGAATTTGACATTACGCCACCTGCAAAAACAAGCGGTACGTCAGGATATTTTTCAAGTATATTTTCTGTCATGGCACAAATTGTATCCGCAATGTATGTGAGAAGAAATTTTGAAGTATTCTCTTTACTTTCACCGTCGGAAAGCATTTTAAGACATTTGTTTTCAAGCCCCGAAAGCGAGCAGTTGCCGTCATAAAGTCTGATTTTGTTTTTATATTCTTCGGAAGATGAAAGAGCGAGTTTTTCAAGTTCTTTTCCGCAGGGAAAAGAAAGACCCATTTTAACTCCGATGCGGTCAACTGCCTGCCCTGCTTTAAGGTCATTTGAAGATGCAAGCGGAGTAACTTTAAAAGGTTTACTGTCGGAATGTTCACAAAGAACAGCGTCTGTCGTTCCGCCGGAAACGTGAAACGCAACAAAACTCTTTTTCATATATTCAAGTTTATTCGCAGAATAAAGTGCGGCGGCAATATGCCCCTGCTGATGAGAAAAAGAGTAAAAAGGAACATTCAAAACAGAAGCAAGCGATTTTGCAAAACCTTCACCGACAAGAAAGCACGGCATATAAGAGCCTTTTTCGGTTGTCGGCGTTACGGAAGCACCGACAGCGGTTATTTCTTCACTGTGTCCCGCTTCCGAAAAAAGTTCATTTACAAGTTCGCTGTACGCTTTTGTGTGATGAAAAACAGCATCGCTCTGCCTTATTCCCCTTTCACCCTCTTTTACGGGCAAAAGGCGTTTTTTCTGTATAACCGTACCGTCATTTAAAACAAGTGCAACGGAAGTTGTGTAATTGCTTGTATCTATTCCGAGAACTGCCATGGTTAATCCCTTGCAACAGAGCCGAGAACGCCGTTTACATAAGAAGCATCTTCGGGTGTGCCGTATTTTTTAGTTAATTCAACTGCCTCGTTTATTGCAACGCCTGCGGGAATATCGTCACAGTATTTTATTTCAGTCACGGCAAGTCTCAAAACCGCAAGTGAAACTTTAGGAAGCCTTGAAAGTGCCCATCCCGTTGTTTTTTCATCAATAAGAGCGTCAATTTCTTCTTCATTCGGCTCGTATTTCGACAAAAGATTTTTTGCAAAAGTATTTAACTTAATAAGGTCATTTTCTTCAGCCTTTTCAATTATTTCACCGATTGTCGATTCTGTATCAAATATTTTTTCAAACATTACGAGAAAAGCCTGTTCTCTTGCTTCACTTCTTGTCATATTTCTCCCCCATAGCATACTAAACCATTTTAATTAAATTACAGTATACCACACTATGTTTTTTTTAGCAAGATTATTTTGTTATCGGGTGTCAGGTGTCAGTTGCCGGTTGTTAGTTGTCAGTTGTCAGTTGCCAGTTGCCAGTTGCCGGTTGCCAGTTGCTAGTTGCCAGTTGATGTTTAACCAATATTAAAAAATAATAAGTAAAAAACAATTAAAGCGAATGTTTTCAAATAATAAATCTCAGATAACAGAAAAGCAGGCTTTCCCGATTTTTTCGAGAAAACTTGCTTTTCTTTAAAATATTAAACAAAGTATTAAACTTAATACTTAATAACTGTCAACTGTCAACTGACAACTAGCAACTAGCAACTAGCAACTAGCAACCGACAACTATCAAAGTGTTTTGAGATAATTGATACTGAGTTCTGCACATTCAAACGGAGTTTTGTCCATTGAGGGTTCATCCTGCTCTACAACAACCCATTCTGCGCCTGCTTTTTCGGAAGCGTTAAGAATCGAATAAAAATCCTGAACGCCGTAACCTACGGGGCGGAACTCAAACGTTGAAGCGGGTGCTTCTTCTTCGCCGTCATCAATACCTATAAGTTTGTAAAGCGGTCCGTTACCTTTACTGCCTGCAAAATCTTTAAGGTGAACAACGGGTGATTTGCCTGTGTATTTTACAATGTAATTTGCCGGATTTTCACCGCCTACGTTTACCCAGCAGGTGTCAAGTTCGGTCTGCAAAAATTCGTCGGGAATTGTATCGTAAAGAATATCAAGCGCATATTTGCCGTCAATTTTTATAAATTCAAAATCGTGATTGTGATAAAGAAGTTGCAAGCCGAGTTTTTTTGCGGCTTCGCCTATTTTTCTTATTCCCTTAACGGTATCGTCAAAACCGTCTGTACCCGGGCGGCATTCCTCGGTAAGATAAGGAACGGCAACATATTTACAGCCGATTTCTTTATAATCCGCAAGCACCGCTTCGGGGTCACCAAGCATATCGTAATAAGGAACGTGAGCGGAAACCGGAACAAGTTCGAGTTCTTCAAGTGCTTTTTTAACGTCACAGGCTTTTTCACCGAAAAGACCTGCAAATTCAACGCCGTCATAACCCAGTTCTTTTACTCTTTTAAGCGTGCCGTAAAAATCTTTTTCCATATCGTCACGTACGGAATAAAGTTGTATTGCTATAGGAAATTTCATATTGTTCTCCCCCTGTTAAAAAATTATATTTGTATTTTATAACGGTATTCCGAAAAAAGCAATACATTTGAACACATTTTTAATTGACATCATTATTTAAAGGTTGTATTATTTAAGGTAATAACGTTTTATTTTGTGAAAAGAGGCAGACATTATGAAATACATTGTTGTTCTTTATGACGGTATGGCTGACTATCCCGTTGACGCTCTCGGCGGCAAAACACCTATGGAAGTCGCAAAAAAACCGAATCTTGACAGACTTGCGAGATTCGGTGAAACAGGCATTGTAAAAACAGTAGGTGACGGTCTTAAACCCGGAAGTGACATAGCGAATATGAGCGTTATGGGTTATGACCCCAAAGAATGTTACACGGGCCGTTCTCCGCTTGAAGCGGTTAGTATAGGTGTTAATATGCTCGACACAGACATTATTTTCAGGTGCAACACCGTAACACTTTCCGATGAGCCCGAATATGAAAACAAAACCATGGTCGATTACAGCGCAGGCGACATTTCCTCCGCAGAATCCGCTGAAATTATAAAAGCCGTTCAGGAGCATTTCGGAAACGATATTTTCAAATTCTACAACGGCGTATCTTACAGACATTGCCTTGTCCGGCACAACGGCACACTCGACCTCGGCAAAATGACTCCTCCGCACGACATTTCCGGCAGAGTTATAGGTGAACATCTTTCAAAAAGCGAAAATGCGCAGGAACTCATTAAAATGATGAGAGAAAGTTACGCTTTCCTTTCTGAACACCCCGTAAACAAAAAAAGAGTCGCCGAAGGCAAACGCCCCGCAAACTCAATTTGGCTCTGGGGCGAAGGCACAAAGCCGTCACTCCCCGATTTCTATGAAAAATTCGGTCTTAAAGGTTCGGTTATTTCAGCCGTCGACCTGCTCAAAGGCATTGCAAAATGCGCCGGTATGGACGCTCCCGAAGTTGAGGGCGCAACCGGTTACATCGACACAAACTTTGTAGGAAAAGCGGAATGTGCAATAAAAGAACTCGAAACAAAAGATTTCGTTTATATTCACCTTGAAGCGCCCGATGAATGCGGTCACAGAAACGAACCCGAAAACAAAGTTAAAGCAATCGAACTTATTGACGAAAAAGTTCTCGGAGTTCTTCTTCCGGCACTTGAAAAATACGAAGATTACAAAATAATGGTACTTCCCGACCATCCGACACCCATTAAAACAATGACTCACGCAAGCGACCCTGTTCCCTATATGATTTACAGAAAAACATCTGAAAAAGACAGCGGAATAGAAAGTTTTACAGAGAATACGGCAAAAATTTCCGGCAAATATGTTGAAATAGGAAACACTCTTATAAATCATTTTATAAACGATTAAATTTACTTTTTAAGCAGAATTTCTTTTCAAAAGGAATTCCGCTTAATTTTTTGTTGAATAGAATTCGGGCGTTGTTCCGACAATTACCGTTTCCGCTACAAGTATTTTCGATTCAACTGTTTCATTGATTTTTACTGCGCCCACATAAGAAAATGAAGAAATTTTCACACAGATATATATACTGTGCCTTGTCTGATTAAGCCCCGCACTTTCGAAACTGCTTTCAAAATCCGTAACCGCGAAGCCGTATAAATGAACTTTTATTTTAATATCCGTACCCCTGCCGTTTAAAATATCACTCCCTATAAGAGTACCGAACGGAACTCTGACGGTTACCTCATTTTCATTTGACAGCGTTTCGTCAATATATTTACTTATGCCGCTTTTGAGCGTATTCATATAAACGGTATTCGCCGTAATTGCACTTATATTGCCGTCGGTTGTCTTTTCAAGCGTGACAATTTCATCATACGTTACGCCTTTCTCTGAAAAATAGTCGCCTGCTGCGGTATTAAGTATATTTTCAAGTTTGTTTTTTATTAAGTTTCCTGCCGTTTCTTTTATTATCGGTCTTATTTTCGCATCGGAAAAGAGCATAAAAGAGCATATCAAAAGCACCGCAATAATAATTTTAAACATAAAAAATTTTCGTTTTCCCACAGAAAGGAAAAACGGCGTTTTTGCACGGTGTATTTTGAAAAAACGTAAATTAAAGCAATTATATTTTCGCATTTTTCCGCCTTCTTTGAAAAAATCTTTCATACATATCAAAAAAACGGTTGAAAAAAACAAAAGTATGTTATAAAATATATTAAGAAAAATTAAGGAGGAGATTTTTTGAAAAAAATTCTTTCGGTTATAATGGCTGTTTTAATGTTCGCTATTTGCATTACACCCACTTTTGCGGCAACAACACAGTCAAAATACACAATCACAAACCCTTATGAAACTGTTAAATGGGGCGAATGGGGTTCATACAAAACCCAACTTCACACTCACACAACTTACAGTGACAGCACTCTGACTCTTTCTGAAACAGTTGAACAGTACTACAAAATGAACTTTGACATTCTTGCAATTACCGACCACGGTGTTCACGGTGTAGAATGGACAAAACCCGCAAAAATGTGCCATATTATCGGTTATAACGCTTATATAGGAAAATATGACACACTCACCCCCGAACGCAACGAAGAAATTGCAACCGGTGTCGGCAGAGACGGCAGAGGTATGTACAACCTTAAAAGCGGTATTGAACTCAATGCGCTTGTTATTCGCAAAAACCACGTTAACGGCTTTTTCAGCGACTACGGATATGATATTTGGGGAACTGAAAACGACTATGAAACAGCAGTAAAAGAAAATGCGAAGACCGGCGGCATCACTTTCCTCAACCACCTCGGTGACTGGACAGACGGCAAAAATGATGACCCCGAAACAATTCAGTATTTCTCCGACATTTTCATTAAATACCCCTCCTGCGTGGGAATGGAAATAATCAACGAACGTGACACAACAACAAAACATGACCGCGTTCTTTGGGACAACATTCTTCAGGTTGTAATTCCCTCGGGCAGAAATGTTTTTGCATATTCAAACGATGACGCACACGCCCTTGACACTATAGGCGTTTCATTTGAACAGTTTATGCTTCCCGAAGTAAATGACGAAACAATAAGAACTGCAATGGAAACAGGAACATTCTTCGCAGTCGGCAGAAGAGCACGTGCAGAACTCGGCGACGACTTTTTCGGCGGTTACGAAACCCCTTACCCCATTGTAACAAACATTGTTGTTGATGACGACAAAGACACTATAAGTGTTACCGCAAATGATTATGACGAAATCGAATGGATTTCGGACGGTAAAATCATTGCAACAGGTGAAACCATTGACTTAAACGAACACGCAAACGAAATCGGTTGCTATGTACGTTTCCAACTCAAAGGTGAAGGCGGAATGACTTTCAGCCAGCCGTTTGTTGTTGATGACGGTACGCTTTCGGAAAAAGACGGAACAGTTTTCACTCCCACCCAATACCCTGAGATTATCGAAATTCTTATAAAACTCATTAACATCTTAAAGAACACAAAAATAGGTGCTCTTATTTACGAAAACACATAAAAAACTCACTTTCTTTACTGCGGCAACAGATGTTGCCGCATTTTTATTATATGGAGAAAGTGAGTAAATGTTTATTATTTTATTGAAGAAAGATATAAATCAATATCAAAATTTTCTGTTAAAAGTCCGTTACTTAAATAAAGCGGGTGGTGCGGATGACCTTTTTTCGAGCGTTTTCCTATGCTGTACCATTTCGCACCGAATTCACAACCGATTTGTGCCATATCCTTTAAACACTCAATAAGATACGGGCGTTTTTCGATTATTGTCCCCCAAGCCGCCCATATTGCAGGCGTGTTACCGTTTTTATATGACGAGAGAACGTACCGGAACGCTTTCATATTTTCATTATGAAGCATATCATTGAAAGCGGAGTCCATATCTTCGGGATTTGTTGCACGCTGGGCATAAACGTTAAACATAATAAAACTGTCGTACCCGTTATATGCGGCGGCTCTTTCAACCGATTTCAAGGTGTTGTCAAGGTCACCCGGCCGTGCCGTTGACGGGTTTATGCCGATACATATAAGCGGATTTTCACCTTTTGTTCCAAGAATATATCGGTATTCGGAATATGTATTCGGAACGTACAGCCACTTGTCAACATCATATTCGGTTGAGCCTTTTTTCTCAATTTCAAGTGCTTCATGAAACGAGAGAATATCAAGTTTATTTGTTTCGCAAAGAGGAATATGCATAAATTCACCGCACCTGTTCTTTTAATGATTAGATTATAACTCCCGCACTCTGCTTTTTCAATAAAAAAATAAAACGTATGTATTATTTATCGCCTGTCGGGTTGACTTTTTACATTATAAGGATATAATCATATATGGATAATAATACCGAAAAGGAGTAATAAATTATGGTTTATTCAATGAACATTGCAGGACTTGACAGAGACCTCCCTCTCTGCCCCCTTAACGAAAAACTTAAAATCGCCGCTTTCGTTATTTTCGGTGACGCCGAACTTACGGTTGCGTGCGCCCGTGACCTTCTTAAAAAAGCGCCCGAATTCGACTACATTATTACAGCCGAATCAAAGGGTATTCCGCTTGCACACGAAATGTCACGCCAGAGCGGTAAAAAATATTTTGTTGCAAGAAAAAAACAAAAACTTTATATGACCGGCGTTTTTGACGTTGTTGTAAACTCAATTACAACCGAGGGTGAACAGCATCTTTACCTCGACACCGCAGAAGCCGACGAAATGAAAGGCAAAAAAGTTCTTATCATTGACGACGTTATTTCAACAGGCGAATCTCTTAAAGCGATTCAGACACTCGTCAACAAAGCAGGTGCAGAAATTGCCGGCAATATGGCTATACTTGCCGAGGGCGACGCAAAAGACAGAAAAGATATACTCTACCTTGAACCTCTTCCGCTTTTCAATGCCGACGGTTCGGTTTTAGAATAATATGACGGGAACACTTTACGTTGTAGGCACACCAATCGGCAATCTCGGCGATTTTTCACCGAGAGCCGTTGAAGTGCTTTCAAACTGCGACTTTATTGCGGCTGAAGATACCCGTGTTACCGTAAAACTTCTTAACCATTTCGGCATAAAAAAGCCTATGATGAGTTATTATGAGCATAATAAAACGGAACGCGGTGTAAAAATACTTGAAAAACTGTTGAACGGCGAAAACTGTGCGCTTGTTTCCGATGCGGGAATGCCTATTATTTCAGATCCCGGCGAAGATCTTACAACGCTTTGCTACGAAAACAACATACCGATAAAAGCCGTTCCCGGTCCGTGCGCTTTTGTCACGGCACTCAGCATTGCGGGTATGCCTGCGGGCAGGTTTACTTTTGAAGGTTTTCTTACAAGAGCAAAGCCGAACCGCAGAGAGCACCTTTTGAGCCTTGTTGACGAAAAAAGAACAATGGTATTTTACGAAGCACCGCACAAACTTCCCTCTACCCTTAAAGATATGTCGGAATATTTCGGTGACAGAGAAATCGCCATTGTCAAAGAAATTACCAAAATATACGAAAACGTTGAAAGAACAACGCTTTTTCAGGCGGCTGAAAAATATAAAGATGCCAATCTCAAAGGCGAGTACGTTCTCATAATTGCGGGAAAGCCCGAAGATGAAAAAGAAGAAATTACGGTTGAACAAGCAGCATTAAAAGCGAAAAAACTTATTGAGTCGGGCAAATCTTTAAACGAAGCCGCTAAAGAGACGGCAAAACTTACGGGACTTAAAAAAAGTGATATTTATAAATATTTACAAAGCGGGGAATAAAATATGCTTTGGGGTGTCAAATGGTATTTATGGGCGCTTCTTGCGGTACTTATAATAGTTGCGATTTTTGCGTGGAGTAAAGCATTGAAAGCCTCACGCGAACGCCGTGAACGTTTAAGAAAAGAAGCCGAAATATGGAGACGTGACTACGAATTAAGGCAGAATTACAAAACGCTTAACGATGAAATAATCGAGAATGCCGACAAAAACGAACTTTTGCACGGTGTTGCAATGAATATTCAGGTTGCGCTTGAAAACGAGCAGAATATGGACGAAGCATTTAAAAATCTGCCGAAAGAAAAACAGTTCGTTTACACGCTCGAATACTTTGATGAAGATTCAAAAAAATCACTTTCGGAGTTTTTCAAAAACAACGGCGAGCCGCTTTTAAGCCTTGCTTCCCCTGCTCTTTCGTCACTTGGTCTTACGAATATTTCAAAACTTGTAAGCGAACTTTATCCGATGTACAATGAAAACAGCGATGTTTCAATTGACAGAGAAAAAATAAAAATCTGCGACGAAAAATTTTCCGCAATTTACAATTCGGAAGAACTGCTTTTCAAAGCCGCTGATTATATAAAACAAAACAAAGAAATTTTCCTGAAATAAAAGGAGTTTTTACTATGGCAACATTTCATTTGTCTGCATTCGCCGACGAAGCCGGCGGAGGCATTGAAAACCAGATAGCCGCACTTAAAGCGCACGGCTACACTCACCTTGAACCGAGAGGTCTTGATGAAGGCAATATTTCAACCTATACTCCCGCACAGGCAAAAGAACTGAAAAAAATTCTTGACGCAAACGGAATAGGTATTTCCTCAATCGGTTCACCTTTCGGTAAAATTGAAATTACAGATGATTTCGCACCGCATTTTGACTCTTTCAAAAACTGTGTTGAAGTAGCAAATATTCTTGAAACAAAAAGAATAAGAATGTTCAGTTTCTTTTTCACCAAAGGCGAAAATCATAATGAGTACCGTGACGAAGTTTTTGAACGTGTTGAAAAAATGTGTGATTATTCGCTTGCAAACGGTATTTTGTGCTGTCACGAAAACGAAAAAGAAATTTACGGCGACATTGACGACAGATGCCTTGACCTTTTGAAAACATTCAAAGGCAAACTCGGCGGAATATTTGACCCGTCAAATTTCATACAGTGCGGAGTACAGATACTCCCCGCATACGAAAAACTCAAAGAATACATAGATTACATTCACGTTAAAGACTGTTTCTTTGAAGGCGGAAAAGTTTGCCCTGCCGGAAAAGGCGACGGACAGATTGTCGAACTTCTCAAAAAATTCAGTCTTGACCATACGGGCGACCATTTTCTTACACTTGAACCGCACCTTAAAGTATTTGACGGTTTGAAAGACCTTGAAAACGAAAACGGTACGGCTGAACAGTTAAAAGACGATTACACATATCCCACAAACCGTGCGGCATTTGATGCTGCGGCAGACGCACTTGACGTTTGCCTTAAAGAAGCGGATGTTTATAACTTTGTAACAAAGAAATTTTAAGGAGTGTTTTTAAATGTATATACACGAAACGTTAAAAGGCAGAGTTGCAGTCGTAACGGGCGGCGGCGGAGTTTTATGCAGCGGCTTTTCAAAAGACCTTGCAAGACAGGGCATGAAAGTTGCAGTTCTTGATTTAAGAGAAGAAGCGGCAAAAAAGGTTGCCGATGAAATAAAAGCGGAAGGTTTTGAAGCAATCGGCGTTGCGTGCAACGTGCTTGAAAAAGAAAGCCTTGAAAACGCAAGAAAAATCATCAATGATACATACGGCACATGCGATTTACTTCTTAACGGCGCAGGCGGAAACCATCCTTCGGGAACAACAACAAAGGATAAACTTGAACTTTCCGATATAGCGGAAAAAGCAGAAGGCGTTAAAACATTTTTTGACCTTGACGCAAAAGGAATTGAGTTCGTTTTCAATCTTAATTTCCTCGGAACGCTTCTTACAACACAATGTTTTGCAAAAGATATGGTAGGTAAAGAAAACGCAACAATTATCAACGTTTCCTCAATGAACTCCTACAAACCGCTTACAAGAATTCCCGCTTATTCGGCGGCAAAAGCGGCTGTTTCAAACTTTACACAGTTTATGGCTGTTCATTTTTCAGATGTCGGCATCCGTGTAAACGCAATCGCTCCCGGCTTTTTCTCAACCAACCAGAACAAAACGCTTCTTTACAACGAAGACGGCTCTCTGACGGCAAGAAGTGAAAAAATTCTCGGTCATACGCCCTTAGGCAGATTCGGTGTTCCCGAAGACATTACAGGCACACTTTTATTCCTTTCCGATGAAACATATTCAAAATTCGTTACGGGCGTTATTATCCCCGTTGACGGCGGTTTCTCGGCATATTCGGGAGTATGAGTTCAGTGGACGGTTGTTAGTTGCCAGTTGCCGGTTGCCAGTTGCCGGTTGCCGGTTGTTAGTTATCAGTTGTCAGTTATCAGTTGTCAGTTAAACTGTACCCATAAAAACGGACACAGTGATTTTAGGGTAATGAGGTAACGTCCCTGAAAAGCGGACAGAAAAATAAACTCAAAACCCCGAAAACCGTACAGTGGAAAAAAGTTCGAGTTTATGGTAAAATGTATCC